>CAYZPA010000193.1:0-2575 GCA_964479855.1 uncultured Pirellulaceae bacterium | reverse complement strand
CTGATCACCACGCTCTTTGGTTTTCATGCTGTTGCCTTTGGTAGCATGTGGGCCGCAGGGGCCGGGTTTCAATTCCTTGTCTTCAGTGTCATCAACGCGCTAATGGTTGCGTATTTGGTACGATTACGTCGTCAAAAACAGGACACGGACGATAGTAATCCGGGGGAATGTTGCCGCTGGATGACAGAAGCTTGCAAGTCGATTTGATCCGGAATTATTCACGACGACAGGCGTCTGGTTTCCCCATTGAAGGGATTCTCCGGACGCGGAGGCAAGTTTTGCAAATTGGTCAATTTCACTTCGTGGGTGACCTGTCGAAACCACAAACCTCGAGCAATATCCCAATGAAATAAGCTTTCTCCGGGTCGACGCCCACGCATCGTGAATAATCCGGGTTGATTAGTTTCAGGGATGCTACTTCCTGTCCTAGGTGTCCCTAAATGGCCCAACTTCATGCTTTTGGGAACCGAATCAGTTTCCAATTTCTTGCTAAAAAAATCCAAGCCGACACGCCGATAACATTAGGCTTCATGCACCCGCAACGCCTTTAAGGAATTTTTCTGATCTTGAGCAGTTTTTTGGATTTCGCTACGGTCCCTCGATTGTCGGTATTTAATCGCGGGTAAAAGTGGCGATGTCGAAGCAAAAACTCAATTCATCCAGTCAGACCAGCGGACACCTTTTGAGCCTTTCGCTCGGACTGCTGTTCTTGGTCAGCTATGCGACGGGCTGCAATCTTGGAGCACAGCAGAACAATCTTGCGGGGCGACAAGCGTTTGATAGCGGCAACTATATGCAAGCCATTGGTCGTTTTCAGGCGGCCTTGCAGCAAAATCCAAACAACGCCGACGCGAACTATAACCTCGCCGCAAGTTTTTACTCGATGGGCAAAAATCAGAACAATGCCCAGTATCTTTCGCAAGCAGAACAGCTTTATCGGAAAGCAATTTCGCTCAACGGGCAACACACGGAAGCTCACCGCGGGCTCGCTGCCTTGTTGATCGAAACGGGCCGTGAGCAATTTGCGTTCGACTTGTTGGACGGATGGAAACAGCGATATCCGAATTCTTCCGAGCCGCTTGTTGAATTGGCGAGACTCTATCAGGAATACGGCGACAACCAACACGCGACCGATCTTTTGGCAGATGCGTTGAAGGTTGATGGCAGCAATGTGCGAGCCTTGAAAGCGATGGGACGAGTTCGAGAGACTCAGGGGCAGACTTTGTTGGCGTTGGATAACTACATGCGAGTTCTTCAGATTGATCGCAATCAGACAGACGTTGCTCAACGAGTCGCTCAACTGCAGCAGCAATTTGCCAGCCAGCCTGGACAGGCACCTGCGGGGAATTATTCACCCCGATACGGTTCGACGCAGCCGTGGCAAACGCGGTAGCCATTTTGAGTTTCGTTCGTCTTTTGGATCGCAAGTCCAGCCTCAAGAGGTTGTTTGGATAACTTGGGTGTCCTTGCCAGTTGCTTGCGGGCGACCATAATGTTCGCTTCGGGCCAGCGTTGAGCTTTCTTTTTGAGTGTCGATTGTTGCTGGCCGCAGATTTTGAACTGAGCTGGGAATATTCGTGAGCGAAAAACAATTTGACGTCTTTGGTGTTGGCAATGCGATCGTGGACATCCTCGCTCAGGTAGAGGAGCACGTGATCACCGATCTTTCGCTCAACAAGGGATCGATGGCTCTAATGACGACCGAGCAGCAGGGCGACATCCTGACGGAGATCCATGATCCCTCGCTGACGTTTGCGGCTGGCGGATCGGCGGCGAATTCGATGGTTGCGGTTGCTCAGAGCGGTGGAACCTGCGTTTATTCTGGCCGGGTCGCCGACGATACCAACGGAGAGTATTACAAAAAAGGGATGGAAGCCGAGGGCGTCAAGTTTTACGTGCCACCTGCGGAAACGGGACACGAGCCGACGGGGTCCAGTGTCATTCTGACGACTCCTGATGCCGAGCGAACAATGTGTACGCATCTTGGGATTTCGACCAGCCTGTCAGTTTCGGATATCGATTTCGATTTGCTTCGACAGTCAAAATGTTGTTACGTCGAAGGTTATCTATGGTCTTCTGATGGTCCTCGGGAAGCCTGCCTTGAAGTGTTCAAGCAGGCGAAAGAGCATGGAGTGAAGACTTCGTTTACGTTTTCTGATTCGTTCCTTGTGGACCTGTTTGCAGAACAGTTCAAAGATGTTGTGCGAGAACATTGCGACATCATTTTCTGCAACGCCGACGAGGCTCGGAAATTTGTCGGAAGCGATGACCTTGATCATTGCGTTAAGGAGATAGGCGCTATTTGCGGGCATTCGTTTATCACAGACGGCCCGAATGGAAGCTACGTCGTTGTTGATGGCCAGATCTGCAAGGTCGATGGCTTCGAAGTGAAAGCCGTCGATACGGTCGGGGCCGGTGACGCTTTCGCGGGCGGCGTGCTGTATGGGATTACTAACGGGCTAAGTCCCGAAAAAGCGGCTCGCTGGGGCAATTACCTTGCGTCGCGAGTGGTTGCCAAGTTTGGTCCTCGGCTCGAGGAATCGATCGCTCACGAAATGCAAGCGGCATTGGCGTA
>CAYZPA010000192.1:0-2600 GCA_964479855.1 uncultured Pirellulaceae bacterium | reverse complement strand
TTCCGAAACCATGGTAAATTGCTCGCTGAAGTATCGATGAACCTGAATGTCGATCGCAAAGTCGCGATCAATCTGATCCCGAACCTGATCGGTAAGCAAATCGTCAACAGAACGGTTGCTTTTCGTCACATTGACTCGTGGCCGAACGCGATACTCCCGCCCAAGGCAAGCCATCAGCAAAAACATACTGGTGTTGTAGAACTCAGTCAGACCAACAAAATCGAATCGTTCTGTGATTTTATCAATTGCCTCATCAGCCGAATCGCATGCTCCCACCATGTAGCAAGTCGTAAAGTTTGGTTTTAAGTATTCCGAAATGAAGGAGCCGATTTCTGGATACCTTGCACGCATGTCCTCGTGGTCTGGACAGACTTCGGAATGACAGTAGCGAAAATGAGAAATCGTTTGCTGAATCGGACAACGCATAAATCCAACTGCCTGATAGCGAATCCCTGCTTCGGTCAGTTTGGACAAATGCATTGAATTCATGTGCCCGCGAAGCAAACGAAATGGCATTCGATCGTGCAGCAACATGAAAGCGTCCCATGAATTCTGTGGCGTATCGTCTCCACACCAATGAAATCCATTTTCGATCCTTTCCAGTTCCGCATGAATGCTGCTGCCAGCCGTTTTGGGAACATGCTGAAAGACAAACAGGCGATCGTTTCGTTTTCTGAAATCGGCGATGTAATCAGCAATCGGGCGATCAAATAGCGAAAGGCAGTTCATAATTGACCTAACTCAAAGTTATAAAATTTGGCAACGAACCGGCGGTTCGCGCCTGCCGATCAAATGAATTGACATTGTCTAGGCGGCACGCAAGCAGGACCGCACAAAATCGCTCTGCAACGGAATCGTGACAGGCATCTGCGGGCTAGAAATTTTCTCGAAAACACTCTCCAAAACCTCGCCATAACTATCGACCATATGCTTCACCGTTAGACGTTTTTCATCCAATGTCTGGAACGCCGCTTGCGACATCCGGTCGAGCAATTCGCGGTCGCGGTGCAACGCGAGAATATCATTCGCCATTGCATCAATGTCGCCAACGGGAGCAAGCATTCCATTTTGGTGATGCTTGAGTATCTCGCTAATTCCGCTTTCGATTGCGGTCACGACAGGCACACAACCTTCTGCCATCCCTTCCAGCAAAGACAGCGGCAAACCCTCAAACTCGGACATCAAAACCAGAGCGTCATGCTTCTCAAGTTCTTGTCTGACAACGTCACTTGAGCAGCTGCCCAAATATCGAGCCTTACCTTTTTCAACCCAAGGCTTCAGGCGACTTTGAAAATCAACTTCATCCGGGCCGTTGCCAACAAAAGTAAACGTAAACGGCACGCTTCGCGAATCAAGTTTTTCAATCAGTTCAATGAAATCGAAGATGCGTTTCTGAGCCTGAATAATTCGCCCAGTGTAGATCAGTCGAATCTGATCTGGCTCACGACGCTTCACCGGCTGTGTATCCGAGACGTGAACTCCGTAACGGATCATTTCTGTTTTCGCAGCAAACGCCGGATTCAGATCAAGAAATTTACTTTTGATCGTTTCGCTAACCGCAACGATCGCATCCCAGTAGTGCCCCATCTGATAACCGTGTAAATAGTGTTCGTCTTCGTCGCTGTGAAGCGCTCCCAGCACTCCGACATCAATCGGCAGGTCGGGCGTAATCGCAGAGACTTCATAGTCGTAGTTCGGAACGAACACACACGGCGCGTATTGCTCAAGGTAGTTTCTCATTCGCTCCTGACGCTCTTCAGCCAACAGCGTTCTGGCGGTAAGGAAACGGTAAGGTACCCGCGGCATTTGCTGGGTCCGGCCAACCTCACTTGGGTCGCGAGTCGTGAACAGGATCGAAGCGTCGTAGCCGTTTTCACAAAGTTTTCCGACTAGGTTCTCGACGAAGGCGTTTACACCACTGATCCGCCACGATGGCAACGAGAAGATAACCCGCTTGCGATCCTCGCCGCCTTTAGCCCGACGCAGCGTATCGAGTACGATTCGAGGAGTCTCTCGCTGCGACAGATCCGCTGCGGAAAGCAGGCAGTCCATCAGTTTTTTCACGTACACCCCAAAATCAAGATGCTCTTCGACATACTGGCGATTGCGAACACCCATCTCTTTCCTCAGCGTTGGATACTTCGCCAGATCCATAATCGCCTGAGCCGCATCGGCAACGTTTCCATAAGGCACGACAGCACCTCCGGCGTCTCCAATCATGGGCACACAGCCGCTTCCTCCTTCGAACAGAACTACCGGTTTGCCGATTGCCATGGCTTCGTTCACAACACAAGGAAACGGATCGATCCGTGAAGGAAGGAAAAGCATGTCGCAAGCTTGCATGTACGGAGCCACATTGTCAGTGGTGCCCATTAGTTTGACATATTCTGACAGCCCGGCCGTTTCGATGTCTTTCTCGAGCCAATAGCGCTGGTCGAGCAATTGTCGAAAACTGTTGCCACCCAACCAACCAAAGTAAACCGAACCCGGCTTCGCTCGACTCAACGCAACGATTGCTGTCGAAAGAAATAGATCCACTCCCTTGCGTCCGTCGAGCGTTCCACAGGAAAGAACAAAAGTCGCATCACTCGGAATCCCCA
>CAYZPA010000191.1:0-2694 GCA_964479855.1 uncultured Pirellulaceae bacterium | reverse complement strand
TGGGCAGAAAATGTCTTGACCGTCGAAGGAAAACAGCTGCACGACAAAGCACACGATGGACACTCCGAAACAATCGGGTCGATGCGGATCACGCGAAGTCTGTGGCTGAAGTCCAATCGGCTGGGCCTGATCGGGCAGGCAGATATCGTTGAATTCCACGATAACGGAACTGTCGTGCCAGTCGAATACAAACGCGGCAAACCCAAAAAAGATGCGTCCGACCGAGTTCAACTCTGTGCACAAGCCATGTGTCTGGAAGACATGCTGGAAATCGATATCGCAGAAGGAAGCCTGTTTTACGGAATGCGTAAACGACGAACCAGAGTCGACTTCGATGATACGCTGCGGCAGCTGACGATTCAAAAAATCGAACGACTCAAACAAATGATCGAAAATCGTGAAACGCCAACTGCCCGGCGAATGCCCAAGTGCGAGAAGTGCTCACTGGTCGAACTTTGCATGCCCGATTCGCAGCGGTTCCGCACAGGCGTGGCCGCATGGAACGCGCGCCAGTTCGAAGCGATCGAAAACGATTCGCCTCCAGAAAGTGATGCGTTCGATATTGCTCTGGGATCAGCAAACTCTACGGAAGCGCCATGAAAAAGCACCTCAATACTCTGTTCGTGACGACAGAAGGGGCCTATCTGAAGAAAGACGGGCAAGCAGTTGTCGTGTCGATCGAGAAGCAAAATCGATTGCGGTTACCGCTGCACAATCTTGATGGAATCGTCTGCATGGGCAACATCATGTGCAGCCCGCATCTGATGGGCGCCTGTGCCAAAGCCGGTGTTTCGATCTCGTTTCTGACTCCCTACGGCGGTTTCGTGGCAGCGGTGAACGGTTTCTCGCCCGGGAATGTGTTGCTGCGCCGAGAACAATATCGGCGTGCGGACGATCATGAGTCAACCTTGCTGATCGCGAAACATTTTGTGTCTGCCAAGATCGCGAACAGTCGCAGCGTGCTCCTTCGGGCCGCTCGCGACACAAAGGATGCCGAATCGAAGTCCGTTTTACAGTCGACGGCCAAGCGAATGGCTCGTGACGTTCATGCAGCCCGTAACGCGACGTCGTTGGATTCGTTGCGAGGCACTGAGGGCGAAAGTGCGAATCGATATTTCTCTGCTTTCAATCAGATGATTTCCGGTCGCGTGGAAGGGTTTAAGTTTACCTGTCGGTCCCGCCGACCGCCGCTTGATCGGATCAACGCGTTACTTTCGTTTCTGTATTCGATGCTCACCCATGACGCTCGCAGCGCTTGCGAAGCAACTGGACTTGATGCCGCCGTAGGGTTCCTTCATCGAGATCGTCCTGGCCGACCGGGTTTATCGCTGGATTTGATCGAGGAATTTCGAGCGTTTTTCGCGGACCGGCTTGCGCTGTCGCTGCTGAATCGAAAACAGGTTCAGGCAAAAGATTTCGAAGAGACCGAAAGCGGAGCGGTTTTGCTTAAGGATAAACGTCGCAAGGAAGTTTTGGCGGCCTATCAGAAGCGTAAGCAGGATGTGATCACGCATCCGTTCTTGAACGAGAAAACAACCGTTGGACTGTTGATTCATTTGCAGGCTCGGCTGCTGGCTCGTTACCTGCGAGGCGACCTTGACGACTATCCACCGTTTATTTGGAGATGATTGATGTACGTTTTGGTTACTTACGACGTCAGCACGATGGATGCTGCTGGAAAAAAGCGATTGCGGAACATTGCGAAGATTTGCCTGAACTATGGGCAGCGAGTCCAGAATTCGGTGTTCGAGTTGCTGGTCGATCCTGCTCAATGGGCTGAGTGCAAAGGGAAGTTGATCGACACTTACCACCCGGAGCAGGACAGTCTTCGGTTCTACTATTTGGGTGCAAACTGGCATCGGCGAGTTGAGCATGCGGGTGCAAAGCCGAGTATCGATTTGGATGGCCCGTTGATCATTTAGTGGCTGAAATATTGAAGGCGAACGTCGAGCGATGTTGGTTTTGTCGTTCGGTTCGCGATCAAGCGATTCCCCATGTTCTTTGGCAATTTGATCATTTTCGGAGTGCATCGCGATCTGTGGATTGCGTTTTGGGCTGATGGTTCGCGATTTCGAATCATCTAGCCCGATTAACTCCGTGCATTATAATCATGCAGTCGCGTCCTTCACGGACGCGTGGATTGAAACTTGCCTTCCGACGTGGAATTCAACGGGTCGGAAATGTCGCGTCCTTCACGGACGCGTGGATTGAAACAAGTTATCGACAAACCAATCATTTACATTATGGAATGTCGCGTCCTTCACGGACGCGTGGATTGAAACTCAAGAAGACTTGGAAGAAGTTCCTGAGGGTTACGGTCGCGTCCTTCACGGACGCGTGGATTGAAACTCAAATCGTTGTTCAAGTACCTGCAATCTTTAAGTCGCGTCCTTCACGGACGCGTGGATTGAAACAACAAACCAAGCCGGGAAAATAAGATGAACACCGTGTCGCGTCCTTCACGGACGCGTGGATTGAAACCTCCCATCGCCATCGCGTCAATTCGATTAGCGAGTTGTCGCGTCCTTCACGGACGCGTGGATTGAAACTGTCAATTGACTTTGTGGGCATGACAACCCATTGTCGCGTCCTTCACGGACGCGTGGATTGAAACACGAGAACACTTTCTACCGATTTGCGAGCCGCCAAGGTCGCGTCCTTCACGGACGCGTGGATTGAAACGAGTGTGACAAA
>CAYZPA010000190.1:0-2879 GCA_964479855.1 uncultured Pirellulaceae bacterium | reverse complement strand
CCAACATCGGCCAGCGAAGAACAGGAGTGCTTGATGAAGGACGATTCCAAAATCGACCTGAGATGTTTTCTTCTTTGTTCGCCCGTCGAGCGATATTCTCTGCCGTGCATCGCATCCACCAGCTGACATCGGAGAGCCTCTCACGGATCTGAACCATCCGTGTCGGATTGTTGAGCATCATCCCCAGATCAGAATCGGTAGGCTCAAGTGCCTTGCCCGTTTTGTCTTTCTTTTGCGGGAAAAGTTTCCACCAACGTCTGGCAACTTCCTCGTCAGACCATTCTTTCACGACGTCGGGGCGGGCTCTTAAAACCAGGTGAATGTGATTTGACATCACGCTGTAGGTCAGGCAGTCGACACCGAACACAGAAGCAAGGAATTCAAGCCGATTTCGAATCCAACCACGTCGATGTTCGTAATCTACCCCGGTGTTTTGATCGATCCCACACAAAAAAGCCTGCCGCACGCATCGCTGCACACAGTGCACAATTTGGACTTCGTGCGGATTCAAATATTCGCCTCGAGCTTGTCTGGCCATCGCAAGGGTTCCTGAAATGAAGGGCGGGAGCTGAGGATTATGCGGTTTTTTCTGACTCGGTCAATGCAAATGTGGATGTCCCCGTTCTTGGCCCCGTCAATACAAGTGTGGATGTCCCCGTTCTTCCACCCGTTCTTCCCCCTTCTTGCTTCCAAAGGCGTGGGACCGGTTGCGATCAGCACATTTGTTGCCGAGTTACCGGAACTGGATGAACTCAATCGAGGGCAGATTGCCAAGCTCGTTGTGTGGCTCCGATCAACGACGATTCGGGTCAGGGCTTTCTATCAAAGTCTCCTGGCGCAAGGCAAACCAAAGAAACTGGCTCTGGTTGCTGCAATGCGAAAGCTATTGACGATCATCAACACACTCATCAAATGCGATGAGTTGTGGCAAGAGCCTGCGGCCAAGTAGCAGAAAAACGAGCGTCTGCGAAACTACAGACGCTCGCACTGATGATTCATTGACGCACCATTGGCGCGGCTATCCCTTGAACAGTTGTGCTTCCACAGAGCAGTTCTCCGTTTCGCCAGACGCTGAAATTTTATTGCTGCGCTGAGCGAGATTCAAGAATCATTGAACACCGGAGTCATGCCTCAAAAAACTTCGGGAGTTTGGGGGCAGAGCCACCAAGTGACTCTACTGCCAAGAAACAAAATTCTTTGTTTTGAAGTTGACAATAATTAAGACCGTCGCTGGCACCTTTTCAGCGTCCTTTTGTAAGCGCACGGTGAACTACGTTTCTCTCTGGCATTCATTTCTTCGGATTTTGTCGATGTTCCAACGGTGATCTGGGTTGGCGGCAAGCCAGACGTCTGGCAAGAGTGACTCCAGTTCACTCGCCGACGGCTTCGTGGCCAACTTCGTCAGCACATCGCGGATGTACGCCCATGGCTCGACGCTGTTGAACTTGCAACTTGCAAGCAAGCTCATCAAGATCGCGGCTCGTCCTCCCGCCGCAGGGCTGCCCACGAAGAGCCAATTCTTGCGACCAATCGCAACCGGACGCATCGCTCGCTCTGCCGCGTTGTTGTCGATCGATAACTCACCCGCCTCCACGTAACGACCAAGCGCCGCCCACTGATTCCGGGTGTACGTCAACGCCTTGCCAATCAGGCTCTTGGGTAAAAACGACTGCTCATCGAGCCAATCGCCGAACTCGGCCAGCAGCGGCAACGCATGTTCCTGACGCGCAGCCTTACGGGCATTCGCGTCGGCATCTCGTGTCGCACGTTCGATCTCGTAAAGCATCGCGATATACGACAGCGCATGATGGGCGCTGGCCGGATCCTGATCTTTTGCCTTGTGCCAGTACCGTCGGCAATGAGCCCAACAAGCCACCTCAACGATCTTGCCGCCGGAGTCCAGATAAATTCCGTCGTAGCTGCTGTAAGCATCTGCCTGTAGATAGCCTTCGAATCCCGCAAGGAACTTCGTCGGCCCATCTCGCGAACGGTCTTCGGTAAAGTCGTAAACCGTGTAAGGATGCTTCGCGTCGCCAAGGTAAGCCCAGAATCGCGCCGTGCGTGTGTGCTTCAAGGCCTTGTCGATCAGCTTCACCTGCGTGTCGTCGGTATGGATGACCTTTGACTCAAGGACTCGCTGTTTCATCAGCTCAACCAACGGTCGACAAAGCTCGGCACTTTGAGCCAGCCAGTCGTAGATCGTGCTACGACGGATGTTGACTCCGTGCCGCGAGAAGATGTCTTCCAGACGATAGCCAGGAAGATGATCACCGAACTTGCCTACGATGACTTGCGAAAGAAGTCCCGCCGTCGGCAGGCCTTTCTCGATCGGCTGCGGAGCTTTGTCAGCGATCAGCAGCTTCGCTTCGTCATGTTTGGCCGAACATGCATAGACGGCTCGGCGGTGAACGATGACTTTCATCTTTGCAGGAATATAGTCCAGCTGTTTACTGACTTCCCAGCGGATCCTCGGCATGACGGTGCCGTCTTCGGGGCAGCGACGCTCTTCTTCCGGGATCTCGTAATCGATCGTTTCCTCAGGGAGTCCGTCGGGAATCACGCGGCCACCGCGTTTGCGTTTGAGAGGCTTTGTGTTGGCCTGAGCATGTTCTTCTTCGAGCAGCTTCTCCAGTTCTCCGATTTCGAATAGCAGCAGTTGATCAGGATCGACGCGTTCACGCTGCTTGCCACGGAGAGCTTTCAGCAGCTCAAGAATCTGCTGGTCTTTAGCGGCCAGCTTGTCGCGTTGTTCGCCGACTGTTTTGGATAAGAGCGTGTTGGTCGAAGTGAGCTGCGTGTTAGAAGCCGCCAGTTCCAACACCAAGGCTTTGAGTTTCTCAATATCGGTTGGCAGTTCATCAGCGTCCATGCCTCATTAG
>CAYZPA010000189.1:0-2884 GCA_964479855.1 uncultured Pirellulaceae bacterium | reverse complement strand
TCCAAGTTTGTGGTTTCGACAGGTCACCCACGACGTGAAATTGACGAATTTGCAATACTTGTCTCCGCGTTCGGAGAATCGCTTCAAAGGACAAACCAAACGCCTGTCGTCGTGAATAATTCCGGTTCAGACACAGGCCGATACCGGCGGGCTATTTCTTTGATGGTGACTACTTGGCCAAGATCGCGAAAATCAAGCTACCCTGCGCGAAAGGAATCTGTCGAATTGGGCAACTGATATTTAACACGCGATATGTACCGAGCCAAACTATTCTGGCCAAGCGTTCAACGAATCGCCAAACCGCCTGAGATCGTGTTCGATCGCGGAAGCTTCTGAACTGAGACTACTGGTTCCATAGGGAGACGGTTCGTCGAGCTTTTTCGACATTTCATCGACATCTTTCATCAAAACGGATAGCTCGTCTCGAATTTCTTCCGGAGATTGAATTTCGTATTCGCGTTTGATTTCTTCCCACAACGCCTCCTTACTGAATACGTTCGCTGGCACACGCGTGGGCTGATACAAAATCCAGAAAGCACTCGCACACAGTATCAACGTAAATACAGCCATTGAAGCCGCTCCCAGAATCCGTCCCTTGGAAACTGGTTTTCGCGGCACCGTCGGAAGCTGATGTTTCGTTGGCTGATTTAACCAGGAAACCAATTCTTCGAAAAACTTTTCCAATTCAGCAGCGGATCCAAATCGGTGATCTGGTTCCTTGGCAAGCAACTTGTCGATTGTCTCAGCAAGCGTTTTGGAGATTTCGGGATTCAAAGAGCGAACATCCGAGTGCGGCTCGCTCGTGATCTTGTGCATTGACTCAAAGGCGCGATCTGACGGAAAAGGCACTTCTCCGCTGGCCAGATAGAAAAGCAAACAACCGAGACTGAACAAATCGCTTCGCCCATCAAGCTCTTCGCCTCGAACCTGTTCCGGCGACATGTAGCTCAACGTCCCCGCAAGATTGCCCGTTTGAGTGATCGCGTCTTCGGACTGTCGTAGGGCCAATCCGAAATCGGTGATTACGACACGATTGACTCGGTTGTCCACCAGAATATTCGCGGGCTTGATATCCCGATGCACGAGCCCCTGATTGTGAGCTGCCGCCAAGCCAGAAGCGATCTGCAAACCGATTCGTACGATCTCTCTTTCGGGTAGCGGTCCATTTTCGGAAACCAATTCACGAAGCGATGGGCCGGCGATGTAAGGCATCACGAACCATGGAATGTCGTTTGATTCATCGACGTCATGAATCGAAATTACGTTTGGGTGCAGAATCGCAGCAACCGCTCGGGCCTCACGAGCGAACCGCTGCTTTGCAGTTCCATTGTTTGCCAGTCGAGGCAGAATAGTTTTGATGGCGACGGGTCGCTGCAGATCATGATCGTAACCGCGGAATACCACTCCCATCCCACCGATACCGATGATGCTTTCGACTTCGTAGCGGTTTAAGCTTCCCAGCGTTTCAGGATGCTTCGACGCTGCCAACATTCTGCCAAGCATCTGATCGATCGATGCTCGTTCAAACTCATGAACATCTGCCTTTGATCGCGCCGCAGGACTCTGAACGTCGTCAGAAAGAAAACTCAGACTCTCACCGGACAGCGACGTTTGGCTTAAAACTTCTTTCGAAAGGCAGTCTCGATACTGGTCCAGCCACGAATCGTCTGCCGCCAGCGACATTAGTTTTGTTTGGCACAGTTCACAATCAGCGATGTGAGTTTCGATATCCGTTTCATGCGTTTCAAATATGTCTTCAGATACAATTTTGGCGAGCACTTCATCGGAAAGATGATCTCTGTCGTTCATTTTTCAGTCTCCGTTGAAACGATTCCAATTTCAAAGCTACCCGTCTCATTCATCCGAGTCTGAATCTGTTTGCGAAGTTTTGCAATCACTCGCGAACGAGCGACATAGATCGCTCCTCGGTTCATTGAAAGCTCCTGCGCGACGATTGAAACGTCCCGCCGCTCGACTTCCGTTTTCCAGAATGCTGCCCAGGTCTGCGGATGGATTTGAGCTTGCACCACTCTGGCGACCACAGAAAACATCTGTTTGCGAAACGCGTGATGAAACTCCTGACTTTCCTCTCGCGAAGGTTCCCGTATCTGGTGAAGTTCTTGCTGACGATCAGCACCGACAACTGGATCCTTTCCACGTTGGCGAAAAAAATCGATCGTCAGATTTCGAGTGATGCGATAAAGCCAGCCTCGAAAAGTCGATCCCGGCTGATCGTGTCGGTAACTTCCGACGGCGTTGGCGACCCGGCTAAGCACTTCCTGAGTAATGTCGGTGGCGTCTGCGTGCTGCAGTCCCTTTCTCCGGCAGATTCCAAACACCAGCGGGTAGTAGATGGCTGCAAACTCACTCCAAGCTTCCGCATCGCGAGGATCCTTGATCTTTTCAATCAAACTCAATCTTGTCGGTGGACTGGAATCCATGGATCACTCACGTGGGGACGAACAGAAAGAAAATTCAGAATCGATCAGCGAGACCTTGGACGATTCAACGACTCGACTTGGTTGATCGGTCCGGCAACCGTTTTGAACTTCCCGAAAACGGGCTCGATGCACTCTTGCTACTTTCCAACTTTCGTGGAAAACCTGATCCCCAACTGCGATTCATTCGTGATGGCCAGCCCAGATCGTCAGCTTCTGCTTTCAGGACTTCGATCCTCAGTTCGATCATTTTCTCTTTCGCGTCTCGTCGTTTTGCCAATTTGTCTCGCATGCTGACGAGTCGTTCTTCAAGTTCGTCAAGATACTTTTCGTATTCGGCCAAACGAGCGTCATAGTCTTCGCCAAGAAGCTCAACCAACTTTCCTCTCGCAGCGTCCTTCTCATCTCTGGATTTTGACTGCCTCAAATCTTTGGCGGCCTCTTTT
>CAYZPA010000188.1:0-2895 GCA_964479855.1 uncultured Pirellulaceae bacterium | reverse complement strand
TCGGGCGGTTGAGAAATCGAACTTCTTTTCGTTTCACGGTGCGTGTTTTTCGCCACGCTTCCGAAATGGACTCGACGGCCTCGGGTTCGATCTCTTGAAACGTCAGTTCTCGAACTTTGAAGTTGCGTCGGCTGGTCCAGTTTTCTGCATAACGCAGCCACTCCTTCTGTTTTCCAGCGAAACTGTAATCCGCCAGATCGATCGTTGTATCGATACCAATCTCGTTGACTCGGTAACCAAGATTCGCGAGGCAATTCGCGGTGTCGTGGGAGATCTGGCAAAACGAAGGTCGATTGAATTTTTCAACAAAGCCCTGGATCAACTTGTCGCGGTCTTCAGCAGCGCAAACAGGATCACCAAGTGCAA
This sequence comes from uncultured Pirellulaceae bacterium, assembly GCA_964479855.1. Taxonomy (GTDB): domain Bacteria; phylum Planctomycetota; class Planctomycetia; order Pirellulales; family Pirellulaceae; genus Mariniblastus. Next base: position 2,529 of record CAYZPA010000188.1, on the reverse strand, counting down.
AGTGTTGGTTCCATCGACTTCGCAAAGCGATAAAACCGTTTTGGTCGCCAAAGTGAGTCAGCAAGGGCTGGACGACTGTCGACCATGCGATCGAAAAATTGCCGTGTTGTTGAAACGCTGTGATTCGATCGGCCAACACGACATCGGAATCTGTCGCATCCTGTTCACTGGCCCATTGAGTTTGCGTTACTTCACGTCGCTTGAGTTTTCGCTGGGCACGCGAAAGTCGCTTGCGAGGTGCTGTTTTGTTTTTGCTATCGACGACCGACACGGGGGAACCTTTTTGGGATCAGGGTTCGGCAGTTTAGGCAAATTTGGCGAACTCACCAATGTTGATTCAGGCCGTTTACAGCTGCTTGCTGAAGTACAACACGTCAGCGTGTGGGTTCTCGTTATAGGGAGCGACTTCTGAAAACCCAAGCGATGCGTACAGCTTGCAGGCTGCAGTTAGTCGGGCCAGTGAATCGAGAACCATTGTCTCGTATCCCGCCCGTTTCGCATCCTCGCAGGCTCGTTCCATCAAAAGTCTGCCCAGCCCACGCCCATGAAACTGCGGCCGAACAAAAAGTCGTTTCAGTTCACAGGTGCTCTCATTCATGCGATAGAAAGCCACGCAACCGGCAATCTGGTCACTCGAATTTGCCAAATAGAGGCAGCCATCTTTCGAGGCAGAGTACTTTCCCGGAAGAGCCGCCAGTTCATCCTCGAACGATTGAAAACACAACGACACGTCCAGAAAGTCCTGGTACTCGCGAAAAAGAGTTCGCACTGAATCGAGCTCTTTGGAGTCGTCGTTGATGATTTTTATCGAGACCGTCACCGTAGTTTCATTCTTTACCAAGGCAGTAGAGGAACTCTTGTACGTCGCCACTTTTTCCCTTGCCGACTCGAGTGTAGATTTTGTTGTCGACGACCGCGAAAGAAGCAAACGCAACGTTACCCAAGCTGTTCTTGGCGACCTGGATGTAGTCGTCTTTCCCAGCTTCGATTACCAACGTGTTGCCCTTCTCTGATGTGAAGTAGATATTTCCACCTGCGACGACGGGTGACGCACTTACGGGTTGTTCGAACCTTTTCTTGAACAGTTCTTCACCGGTTGCTGAGTCCCAGCAATAGACGACTCCACGATCGCTCAAACCGTAAACGCGACCTTCGTGAACCAGCATTGACTGTTCATAGAATTTGACTGGCTTCTCCCAGACAAGCTTTCCAGTTCCAGCATCAATCGCAAGAGTCTGCTGGGCCGGGTAGCCACCGCTCGCAAATACCATGTCTCCGTCCCAAACCATCGTGCCGCAGCTTACTTGCCATTTTGTGTTTACTTTCCAAAGCCTTTTGCAGGTTTCGGGGTCGTAGCCCGAGACTGAAGAACCACCGCTGATCAGCAACTGCTTTTTGCCAGCCACGTCGGCAATGACGGGTGTTGAATAGCTGGAGAACTTTCCTCGCTTGATTCGTTTGACTTCTTTTCCAGTGCTCGGATCCAGGCAAATGATCGCACATTCGGCATCGGTTTCGTTGGGAACGTAAAGAAGCCCGTTGTAAACGATCGGCGTCGATCCCGAACCAAATGGATAAAACGTTTTGAATTTCGCGATGTGACGTTGCCACACAATATTGCCGTCGAAATCCAATGCAGTCACCTGGTTCTGCGCGTTGTTGTTGAACAGCGCGAAGACATGTGTTCCATCCGTTGCGACTGATGGAGAGGCATGGGTGTTCTTGGGGTAGATCTTTGGATTGAAATTCCCGGTGTTGCAGACTTTTTCCCAAATCAGTTTCCCATCGCTTTGGTCGTAGCACAAAACGGATTGAGTCTCCTTCTTGATGTCGGATGTCGTCAGGAAGATTCGGCCATCTACGATGATCGGAGTCGAGTGGCCTCGTCCAGGAATCGTGGACTTCCAAATGACATTCTCTGATTCGCCCCATTCGACGACAGGGTTTTGGTCTTCAACGACACCATTGTCATTGGGGCCTCGCCAGGCACGCCACTCCAGTTCGTTGGCTGATTGAGCCCACAAGGAAGCTGCGTCAGTGAACGCAAACAGGTATGAAATGGCGAAAATGAAGAGGTTTCTGACAGTTGGAGTTTTCATGAATTGGGCCTGTGACGTGATAGGGTCAGACGGTGATTTTATAGGAATGTGCTCGGCGTGTCTTTGCCGGGCAGATTCGGATCCGCATTGTGTATAAATGGTAACCAGCGAATGTCCAGCAAGCGGTTGGACTTGTGTTGTTGATCGCAGTTGTCACAATTCCTATCTTTCTCCAAACCAAGAACCGACCTATTTCTGCCATGACCGAAACTTCTGTAAGAGAGCGATATGCGGCTGGTGCTCAGCAGCGTGAAGCTGCATTGTGCTGCCCGGTAGACTACGACCAAAAGTACCTTGAAGTTATTCCCGACGAAGTCATCGAGCGTGACTACGGCTGTGGCGACCCGTCAAAGTATGTTCGCGAAGGCGAGACCGTCCTGGATTTGGGTTCCGGAACCGGCAAGATCTGTTTCATTGCTTCGCAGGTCGT
>CAYZPA010000187.1:0-3076 GCA_964479855.1 uncultured Pirellulaceae bacterium | reverse complement strand
TAACCAGATCGAAAAAATCAGCCAACACCGATTTCACAGCTTGGACGCCTACCTCCAAGGCGTGAGAATTCACTCATCTGAGATGGAGTTGACGTTTTCGCAAGCGTCAATTCTGCAATTGACAAAGAAATGAAGTTCGTTCAAAAAATTTCCTTGAATTTCCCCATTCTATCAGGAGAGCGTAATGTCTAAATGTACAGGTTTGTTTGCACTGTTTGTGCTTTGCTTCTTCGTGAGTTATGCCCAGTGTCAATCAACAAAGCAAGTTTCCTCAACCCAATTATGCACCAACCAGTCTCTAGCCGATGAGTTGGCCAAACGCTACGACACGGATCAGCAGCTGAGAACTGATTTTATCAAGTGGGCCGTGAACAACGATCTTATGACCGCGAGTGGCCAAATGAAACAAGTGTCTGCGGAAAAACAATTACTGCTTATGAAGAAGATGACAGAGCAAGAAACTGTGGACAAGGAAAATCAAGCATGGATCAAAAAGCAGGTTGAAAATGAGGGTTGGCCAACGATAACTGAGGTTGGGCCAGCAGGCGCTAAGCATGCATTCATGTTGGTGCAACACTCATCTGATCGAAAATTTCAAAAGAAATGCTTGGCGCTGATGTCTGCACTAGACAACGATGAGATTCATACGAGAGGAATGGCGTATCTGACCGACCGCTTGTTGGTGATGGAGGGAAAGAGGCAGTTGTACGGCACCCAGCTAATGCACGGTGGAAATGGCTTTGAGCCGGCTCCAATCGAGAATCCTGATACGGTAGATGAGCGTCGGAAATCCTTGGGTATGGAAACACTTGGTGAATATATCAAGAAAGCAAAGGCCGAAGTAAAATCAATTGCAAGCACAAACGAGCAACCGTCGCAATCAAGAACGGCAAATGCTTCTAGTGGACTGAAAACAGATCAATCGCAAAAGAAATGATTGCGATAGAGCCTCTGCCGAAGCACGCAAGTGATGTCCCTAGGTATCTGCTTGGGGGTATAGACTTGACTGTAGTTCAAAAAGGCTCTGGTAGTCTCCGCCGGAATCCATGAGTTCTTCATGTGACCCGTACTCGGCAAGCATTCCATCTTTCAAGAAAAAAATTGTCTCCGCCGATGCGACAGTCCAGAATCGATGGGATATTAATACGACGGTTTGGCCTTTCAGGCGGGTCAGAGATGCGAGGTGTTGAAAAACATCAAACTCGCTTTGGGGGTCTAGAGATGCGGTTGGTTCATCAAGGACTAGTACCTTGGGAGAGCCCATCAAAGCTCGAGCAAGGGATATTTTTTGCCATTGACCACCTGATAAATCAGTAGCTCCCTCAAACCAAGCTCCTAGTGTGGTGTCGAAGCCGTTCGAGAGCTGTTCAATGAACTCGCGAGCATTTACTGTTTCAGCAGATGCGATGACACTTTCTCGGTCTGCAGAAGATGAATTTCCGAGCAAAATATTATCGTACGCGGACATCTGAAACTGCACAAAGTCTTGAAAACTGACTTGAAAAATTTGTGAGATCTCTGCACACGAGAAGTTTGATGCGTCTTTTCCATCCAACAACACTTTGCCTTCAGTTGGGGCGTAAAGACCCGTCATTAGCTTGATTAACGTTGTCTTGCCCGCACCGTTTTCACCAACTAGGGCAATTCGGCTACCAGCCTCTATCCTAAGTGAAACGTCTTTTATTGCCCATTCATTTGTTTGAGGGTATTTATATGAAACATCGACGAATTCAATAGAACAGCCCCGTTGTTCAGGCATAGATGGTTGTGCGGTTGGAACCGCACGACGGTTGGGTTCATCGAGATTTAGAAATGCAAAGAGCGTAGCAGCAAAAAGACTATTTTCATAAAATACTGCTAGGATGCCGAAGACACCTCCGATCGCGCTCTGCGCAGATCTGAAAGCAGCAACAAACATTGCGGTATCGCCGAGAGTGACCGAACCAGACACTGTTCGGGCAATTATCCATGGAGGGAGAAAAGGGGACGCAGCTCATTAATCCTCCTCTTCCAGTTCTGGCCTTCCTCGTTCTCGCAGAGTGTGGGTGAGTTTTAGCCGAGACGAAGCTTGTGTCAAATATCGGTCCGCTCCATACGGGCATCCTTTCTTGACACATTTTCGAATTGCCTTTAACTCGCGTTCATTCTGCGGGCGATTGACCATGGCTCTCCAAGTCCGCGGCCTTGGAATTGGCCATCGGGAAACAATGGAGTCATCCGTTACGTTCATTGCACGCCACAAGCTGCCATACTTCCAATCTTCAGCTTGTTCAACCAGGTTCGCTCGCAGTGCATTCCGCTCCACATAGCGCAGCACTGCAAGCAAGTGCTCATCTTCTTCGATTGGAAACGTCTTGAAGCGACCCTGGTAAAGGTGACCAGTCCCTTCAGTATGGTAATGAGCATGCCAACGCATCGTGTGAGTGTGCGTCATCCAGCGAAAGAATTCAGTAACTTGCGTATCAGTTTTCGGCTGGACAACGAAATGCCAATGATTCGGCATCACACAATACGCATATATCGGAAGCGGAACGCGTTCACGGGCAAGTTTCAAGACACGCTCAAATGCTTCATAGTCTTCCTGCTTCTCAAAGAGAGTCAATCGAGCAACTGCACGATTGATAACGTGAAAGCAAGTTCCGGCTGGACATAGTCTTGGACGGCGAGGCATCTCAAAAGACTAATGAATTGAGCAACACGAGTCAATATTGAGCTGCGACCCCTTTTGCTTTCCCCGGCGAGGCATCTCAAAAGACTAATGAATTGAGCAACACGAGTCAATATTGAGCTGCGACCCCTTTTGCTTTCCCTCGAGTCAATATTGAGCTGCGCCCCCTTTTGCTTTCCCCTTTTGCTTTCCCAATTCACATTGTCATCTTCCCCCTTCGCCAAGCTTCTTGGCGCAACCCCCTTTTCGCCTTCCCCCCTTTTGCTTTCCCAGTGAGTGATTCGAAAGATAGGCCGGCATCCGACTAAACCCGCTGCAACCAACACTCGCGCCAAAACAAATGCAGAAGTCGCGAACAGAATCGACGCTGCGTGGAATCACAACGTAGATCATCCAGCACAACGGATG
>CAYZPA010000186.1:0-3117 GCA_964479855.1 uncultured Pirellulaceae bacterium | reverse complement strand
CCGTTCTGCGACTCAAATACAATCCCAAAGCAATACCCGTGCCGAACACTATTGCATGCGTCCCTCTTTTTCGCCCGCGAAATCAATGATTGAAGTCACTTTTATAGCCAATCAGCCCGAATTAAACACGAGGCGTGGGTGTCGACATGGAGAAAGATTGTTTCATTGGGGTATTGTTCGAGGTTTGTGGTTTCGACAAGTCATCCACGACGTGAATTTGACGAATTTGCAAAACTTGCCCTCTGCGTCCGGAGAATCGCTTCAAAGGGCAAACCAGACGCCTGTCGTCGTGAATAATTCCGGTTTACTTTCCGGCGGGATATTTCTTTCCGCTTGCCTTATCGATTTACCTTATCGATTTACCTGAAATTGTTGACGGCATTAAACGCCAACCATCCTGGGAAATTGTCTTGCGGTAGCTTCGATTTCGCTTACCAGCTCAGTGCTCTGCATTGCCTGAGATGAAGTTTCTGATGTGGAACCAGAGACACTTCGAATCCTTCCTTCCATTTCACCACTAAGCGAAGAAACCTCAGAAAGATTCCCAATAATGGATTGGGTGGTCGCACTTTGCTCGCTGACCGCCGCAGCAATCGCTTGTTGTGCTGAGTTGATCTCTGTAATGGTATCGTGAATTCGATTGACACTGCCTATCGCGTCGGCCGTATCATTATGGATTGAGCTAATCACTTCGGAGATACCACCCGTCGCTCGCCCCGTTTGGTTGGCGAGTTCTTTCACTTCATTCGCCACGACAGCAAAGCCTTTACCTGCCTCACCGGCTCGCGCTGCTTCAATGGTCGCATTGAGTGCCAGCAGGTTTGTCTGTTCCGTCAATCCATTGATCAGGTTGACCACATCATCAATTCTTCGACAGCTTTGTTCCAGCCGCTGCATCGCCTCCCTGGTGGATGAAGTTTCTCCGACCGCCGACTCGGCCACCTGTGAAGCCTCCGACGACCGCTGCGCGATTTCGTTGATCGCTTCTCCCATTTCGTCGATCGCTGACGAAACCGTAGTGATATTTTCGTTGACGACTTCGACGGAAGACTGCATGGCAGAAGTTTGCTCGGAATTCTCGCCTGATTGCCTAACAAAGTTTTCCGCGAACGACTTTAGATTGCCAACGCAGGTTGAAATAACGTTAATGGAACTGCTTATCTTGTTTGTAATTCCACGAGTCATGAACACCGTCACGACACCGGAAATACCAAGGGCTACGATGGCGAAGGCGATCGCAAACAGGACCGAACGATTGGCTTCCTGTTGAGCTTTTTCGACACACTGAACGACTTCAAATGCACCGTGCATCTGACCAGCTTTCCAGTTTTCCATTTTGTATCCAGTCGCATCAATCCCCTGATCATTTCCCCACAAAGCCATTGAAGTGGCAGGATCGCCATGACATGCGAGGCAGGAATCGCTCAACAGAACGGGACGGAAATAGTGGACCGAGTTGGTTTCCTCGTTGAGGACGTGGTATTCTTCAAGGTTCTGATTCTTAATTTGTTTCAAAGCTTCGCGTTGCAATTCATTGGGCAGATTTTCCGGATTTCGCGGCTCAAGTGCTGGGACGTGGAACTGGTATCCGCCTTCTTCGCATTTGCTCATCGCTGATTCCCATGCAGTTACGACGGGAATCGTCGAAAACACTTTTTCACTTTCGCCTTTCTCGCTCCATTCTTTCAAAAACGAGGGCGAGAAAATTCCATAGTCCCATTGTTTCTCGGTTTGCTCTCTGGCTGATTCGACAGCCAAACAAATCGCCCTTGCTTTGTCGACGCTAGAAAGCACCGCCTTGTCCTGCGCTTCGCCTGAATACAGGAATAACAGTAAGCCAAAGATGATTGCGGGAAGTCCAACCCCAATGACAAGCAGTTTATTTCGAAGTGATACATCTCCAATGAAGCGGTTTACCAACATTTTAGGTCCTCTAGAGTCCTGTTTTGAGCAACTTTATGGCAAGAGCTAATGGGTTCCGACATGCCTTCAATTTGACAACTCATTGCCGCGCTTGGCATCTCAGGAAAAATTGCTCATGGACTTCTGTTGAGAGTTCCCAAGTGGAAAAAAAGGAAAAGTTGGCATCAATTCCCGTTGCCTGCATGCGGGATATCCAGCCCGTTTAGGGTTCGCCCGAAACGTGAACAAAACTTGGTCAATTCGAAATTCGCTGAAATGAGCGCCGTCCAGAATTGCCCCTACTGGTCCGCGCATAAAAAAAGCAGCTTGGAGAATCCAAGCTGCCAACAACTGCCAAAATTTTGAAGCAAGCCTAAGCCGGAATTATTCACGACGACAGGCGTCTGGTATGTCCTTTGAAGCGACTCTCCAAGCGCGGAGGCAAGCTTTTAAAATTCGTCAATTTCACGTCGTGGGTGACCTGTTGAAACCACAAACTTGGAACAATGGCCCAATGCAACAAGCTTTCTCCATGTCGACGCCCACGCATCGTGAATAATCCGGGATCAAGACGCTTTCCACCTGCGAGCCATCAACCCCAATCCCACGAACGCAAACAGAGAAGTCGTCGCTGGTTCCGGAATCGCCGAAACGATCCCGGGTGAGCCGATATCGCCATTCGCCGAAGTATAGGCTCCGTTCTCGCCGTCAACGCTCAAACCAAGTGAATTTCCAAACTGATCAAACTCAAAGCTGACTCCGGTTGTCGCCGGGCCAAACGTGACTGCTGACACAAGATTAAACGGTCCCCCGGCATTAGGGTCTGCGTCCCACAATTCGATCTGGTCACCATCGGACGACAAACCAGAAAATAAATCATTGCCTGAGAAGTCAGTTTCATTAAGCACCTGAATCGCATCACCGATCGTCCATTCCTCAATCAGAGCGGTGCTGTCGTCATCACGGTAAAGCACGATGGATTCACCTGCATCGATCGAGACGTTTCCAAACAGGGCTCCATCGTTTCCGGTGGGTCCATCGTCGTCCCAGAAATAGCCCGTCAAATCGACCGCTGACGAACCAAAATTGGTAATCTCGAACCAGTCTTCGGTAAGTTCCGAACTGCTCATCACTTCTGTGATTGCCACTTGTGCAGTTGCACATTGGCCTGCTAACAAAACCATCGAAAAAACCACTACGACGGCATACTTAAGT
>CAYZPA010000185.1:0-3208 GCA_964479855.1 uncultured Pirellulaceae bacterium | reverse complement strand
TTAACCGAACGCTGATCGGCGAAAAGGATATTCAAACTTCCATCAAGAAGATGGGCGAATAAAGAGGTGTGATGAGTGAATCGGGAAGTTGATTTGTCTGATAATATTTCGCTTAGTGTTTTGGTGTACAGATCGTCTCTCGATTAAGCCCGGATTATTCACGATGCGTGGGCGTCGACCTGTAGAAAGCTTGTTTCATTGGAATATTGCTCCAAGTTTGTGGTTTCGGAAGGTCACCCACGACGTGAAATTGACGAATTTGAAAAACTTGCATAAGCGTCCAGAGAATCGCTCAAAGGAAAAACCAGACGCCTGTCGTCGTGAATAATTCCGGTTAAGTTCAACTTCGTAGGGGCCATTGAAATCAGCCGTTTTATCGCCCGCTAATTTTGAAATCCAAAATTCCGCTGCCGTAGGTTGCGAAGCGGGCGGTGTTCGTTGCGTCGATGAACTGAACGTCTGAAAAGCTCAACAACTTGGGGACTTCGTCGCCTTCCATTTTGAACCATTTCTTCTGCTTCACAAGGAAAACCCACGCTCCGTCAAAATCGCCTGCCGCGAAGACGAACCGTCCATCTTTCGAGACATCGAGGTCGCTGATTCGCCTGACTTTCAGACCGGCATTCTGATTTGTGAACGTCTCACCGCCGTCCCTGGAAACAAGAAAAACATTCCCTTTTCCAGCATAATAAACTGTGTTCTCATCAACGGGACTGGTGGCAATGACCGATCTGGTTTTGCGCCAACCGCTCTCCTGTTTCGGCCATGGCCCTTGATGATTTGAAGGCTTGAAAGATTCGCCTCCGTCATTCGAGTGCATCAAACGGCCAGATTTCAAACCGGCATACCATCGTTTTGTATTGACCGCCGAGTAGCCGAAGCTCCATACATCTTCCGGGAAAACATGGGGGTGCATCGTTCTGACAATTTGCTTCCCATTAAACGAGATCTTGTGCAGCTGTTTGTCCCACGGAATGTAAACTGCATCCTCGCGAACATCGGGAGAAGGTATCATGCTGGTCGCAGAAAATTTTGCGTAGAAGTTCTTCTTCACAACTCGGCCATAATCTCCCCCGCCCTGCACCGGAGCTCTTCCAATGGTGCCGTAGTAGTACCAAAACCATGCTGAATCGCCGCCCTTGGCAATGGAAACTCTCAACAAATCAGAATTGGCTTCACGTAAGCAGGGAATCGGACGGTCGCCAGAATTTCGTGAATCAAGAAAGCTCTGAGCGCCTCGATCCTGATTCGCTGAATAGACGCGGCGATGCTTTTCACTGGTCGCGGCGTCATAACAAAGCATGTTTGGGCTGCCGCGGTTAATGCTGGTCCATGATGACCAATCTTCAGGAGCAAACGAATAGTAAGATCCAAAATCGGTTCCCACGAAAGTGATGTGGCCACGCTTTTTGCTTTCGAAGGTTCGGATGCACTGCACATCCCAAATGTAGTATTTGTCCTTTCTCTGGGGAGCCGGTTCAAACTTGTGCTTTCCCGCCGTCCAGGTTGCACCAAAATCTGTTGATATGTGAAGATCAACGAATCCTCTGAAGCAGATATTTGGTTTCGTCGGGTGGACGTCTTGTAGGTTCTGTTCCTTTTTGCTATCCGACGTTTGCCGCCATGTCTTTCCTCCATCACCGGAATAGAAGATGTCTGTGTCCTTGTAACTGATGTAGAAATGAGCGACGCCATCGACTTCGGTTCCCACGACACGATCCAAGCCCTTCATTTTGAATCGTTGTCCACTGGAAACAAAGTCCTTGTCGCGTTCGGCCATTTGGTACAACGCAACGACCGAATCTTTCTTTCGTCGGACGAAGCAATAGACGGTTGAACTGTTATGCGGCCTGCAACAGCGAACTTCAAAATCCGCCATGCTTAATTCGGCCAACGTTTTCGATGTGAAGTATTTCAAACCATAGTCGTTTGAAATATAGACTCGGTGATACAGGGCGTTGCTCGGCGGCAGGTACCGACCACCATGAGCCACAATTCGCCGAAGTTTGCCACGCTTGGCAACCAGTGTGTTGAAATTCTTGCCGTTCTCGAACAGAGCGCCGTTGGCATTCGCCCAGGTTCGCCCTTCATCGTCTGAAAATTCCATCGGCCCATTCGGGCTTTGATGCAGCAACCTGAACTTGCCGTTCTTTAGATTGACACCGTTGAGATCAAATCCTCGCAAGTTCTTGTGGTGATTACGCAGCGACCACTTGTTGCGTTTTCGTGGCTCAATTTTGTACAAGTGCCCCGAATGCGACACCACATAAAGGTCATCTTTAAGCGAATCATAAACAGCACCATCGGCTCGAAAACCACCTTCGCTGTAGGATGGTCCGGTGACAGAATCGAGAGCCAGATGCTTTTGGTGCCAGGTGCCTTTGAGACGACCGCTGCCATAGGAATGCTTGCGAGCCTTCTCTGGCTTATTGACAACCGTTGCCGTATTGGCAACGTATTGGGCCAGTTCTTCCTCCGTCGAAAACTGATTTCCGTTCTTTGCAAGTGCGGCTTGGTACGACGTGTATTTGGCCCGTTCTATTTCTTCAAGACTCGCAGGATCAAAGGGTGGAGGCACTGGGAATGCGGATTCTTCGGCGGCTCGCTCGAAGGCCTCGTCGTCGAATCCATCGCCTGACTCTGCTGATCGGACGACGCCAGAATGTTCATCGTTTTGCGTCACAACCGGGGCCGCCAATTGAACGATGGCCCCTGAAAATGCCAACTGGACGAAGCCTGGTGTGAAAACAAAAATGATCGCTATTGAGGCAATGTTCAGCATGGGTTCCGTTCACGAATCAAGTTTGTTTGTCAACTGCCTGACGTTTTCGCCATTTCGCCAAAAAGTCAGGCAGAGTGTAATTTGGGATCACCATTAGCGTAAGCGATTCTCGCATTCTGTTCATGGTGTCTTGTTTTTATACCGAAGAGATTGTTGAAAAGTTCACGTTCTGTGCAGCGCTACCGATCAACGTTGAGCTCTCGGCCGGTTCCCGGATTATGTTCAAATTTTTGAATCCAAAGTTGTTTGCCAAGCGAATAGAACTTCGATGGTTATTGAGCCATTGATCAAACTTTTGCGACAAAATTGGAGAATAAACGATGCTGACAATAATTCGAATCTCTACTTTAGCCTTGATGGCGCTTGCGATTGCCAGCAGTCAGTTGCTCGCTCAATCGACAACAAACGCCGAAGCCAACAACGATC
>CAYZPA010000184.1:0-3212 GCA_964479855.1 uncultured Pirellulaceae bacterium | reverse complement strand
CAATTACTGGACCTGTCCCCGTTTCGTGCCTGTGGACCTGTCCCCGTTTCGTGCCTGTCCCCGTTTCGTGCCTCTGTCCCCGTTTCGTGCCTCTTGACCCGCTCCTGACCCCTTTGTTTTGCTCACTATTCTGTTTGTGGGAAGTGGCCAAGGTAAATTTTACTCACTGCTCACTGTCCAATCAAAGTCCGGGTCGTGGCAAAGTCTCGCAAAATCAATCCCACTGCGAATGCCTCCATGATCGTCGTCAACCCAAATTTTTTCGTCGTCAACGCAGCGAGCTAAAATTTCCTTTCCGAATTCCAAATCTGAAAATTCGGCTGAGAAAAATACGAAATCTCCAATCGCTCGGGATACGTTTTCGATCTCTTCTCGTTCGTAGTGCTGCAGCATGTCTTCTTCTCGATTGAAGATAAGGTGATTCGATGCCTTGTCTTCTACGATACAATAATGGGCGGACAAATCCCGAACCACCCAATTCGGTTGCAGAGGCGATACAACATCGTTGAGAGTTATACTATCAGCAACCATTAAAATAATGTCCATGATCAATACCCTTCCTAAGGCGCGATAATCTCGAGCAAATCTTTTAAACTTCTGGTCACTAAACTACCTTGCTTTTGAAGTTGTTTTACAACTGATCCTTTCAGCGTCGGGCCAAACGCAATTACTGGTAGGTCTGTAACACTCTCTGTCCGCAAGACCTGATTCGCAAGTTTTTTCCCGCCACCAGACTTGATTTGAAGGATAGCATTTTTGAGCAAAATATCTGCATCCGTTACAAGCTTACCTGCCGCGTCAAAGAGAGGCTCGTTCACCTTTTGAACTAAACCGGGATAAAGCTCGTCAATTTGGTTCGCAATATCTGCCACCAATGGGTCTTTCGATGTCCACTTTGAGGCGTTCTCAGCTATATCATCGCAATTGCCAGACCCTGTATTGTGGACCAAGACACCAGAATCGGAAATGCGAAAAACATGTTGACCGGCAACTTCTAAGTTGAAAACGTTTTGTACTAAGTCGACAGTCCGCACCTCAGACACACTTGCGGAGTCCTCAGTTGTGTCAAATTGATCATTGGCTACAGACGCTCCAAGGGATTTGAAAGATTTTTCAGTCAAACTCCAAATACGATGTCCCGGTGTTCCAACGATGTCCTCACCGTTTTCGAGAGTTACTCGGACGACCTCTTTGTTCGCAATCGTTTTGAACCGTGAAACAACAAGGTTCCCTTCGCCATCACCAAGCTGAACGTTGTCATCAATAGCGATGATCTGAGCCCAGCCGCTGAGCTCTTCTTCATCGGTTGCAAGCTCATACCATTGACCAACTTCCAGAAGCTTCGTTTCTGATCGGTGGCGAAGCAGTTCGGCTTCCAAAATCGCTCCGTCACTGCGGTGCATCACCAATTCGATTCGCTGCCAGTCAGAGGCGACTCCTCGCACCGCATCAAAACCGGTGCCGTCTGGATTCTGAGCATCGACCGTTGCACCAAGCGGAACATCCTCGATGGGAACCAGCAGGCTCTGATCTGTCTTTGCTTTAACTGCGGAAGGCTGGAGTGGTCCGTCAACAGATAATTCAAACGGCGTAGCCGTTGCAGATGCATCCGGCAATGACGAAAGATGAACCTTCGTGCCAGCCGCGAAGCACATGGTTCCTTTGATGACTCGTTTCCAGAACGAACAGTCTCCTGCGGCTTGTCTGGCTGCAAGCCCAGCCACGTCATCTCCCATACGTTTCGCCATTTGCTGAGCGTAAACTGCACCAACACGCTTGCTGATTCCTTTCCCCGCAGCTTTCAACGCGGACCCGATGCCTGGAACCTCCAATGCAGTCGCCGCCCAGCCACCCGCTGAGTAAGCAGCACCGTTGTAGTTGGTCAAGTTCTGAGAGCCGGTCAAGTAATTCATTCCGGACCGTCCGGCATACGTCAAACCGAACGACGCGTTATCCGCAAAGCCAGCAAAGAAATCCGACGTGTGGTCGAACCAATCAGGATTCGCAATGGCACCAGCAACCGGATCGTACGGTGTCGAAGGCTCGTCCAACAATCCAACTCGGTACCCAATGACACCGTACTTGTTCAGAATCGATTTCGCGTCTGGATTGTTGGCAGCGAAATACTCGGGGTCACTTCCCGGTTGTGCGGCGCCGTTACTGCTGCCGCTAGTAATCATTTTGCCCCAAGCTCCTGTGCCAATTTTAAAGTGCTCATTGATGCTGACAGATCGCGAGGAAGTAACTTTGGTGTGGTCGCCGTCATCCGGCCACACTTCTGTTGAGGCGAATTGGTAGCTGTTCGCGCGACCGTGTCCATGACCTTCAATCGAGGCAACTTGTGAGTTTTCGACCGTTGGGTCATCCTGTCCTTCAACCCAAGTCGTGGACTTGGATCCCGAGGGAGAAACTTTTCCGAAGAAATTTGTTGCCGAGGTGTAGTTTCCGTTTTGCTTGATCTCCCGATACTGATCGTTCATCCATAGGTACACCTTGTTGTCATGGTCTCCTTTGGTGCCGTATCGTCCAGTTCTCGTCCGATGCCCTGCGGTCGTCACTGTCTCTTTTAGCTGGTTACTGCCGGGTTCAATTTTCGACGTGTTTGACAGATCCCAATTGCTGGACAGACGTAGCGACTGCTTTCGATTGTCTTCCCAGTCAACGGTTTTCTTCACCAATTGAGCCGCATTGGCAGGGAAGTCGAGTGTGTACTTTGCTTCCTGGAAGCTTTTCACGATGTGGACTTTACTTTCGTTGCCCACGTCTGAAAGTTTCGTCGTTTCCGAACCGATAGGCTCGCTATTGATCGTCAAGTCAGCGCCAAAGAAATAGCGGTTCCCAAGATCATTAAAGTCAGTTCGCGTCGTGGAAGTGTTCGTGTACGTTGTGCGAAGCTGATTGGGCTTAATCTTCTTGCCCCATTTGCTGTATCCCTCATCCAGGTTCGATTCGGACCTGTCTTCAATCAGGTACGGGTTGGAGCGACTGGCGTTAGTTGTGTAGGAGGACTCGACAAAGCCGCCTTGGGTCACACGAACTCCATCCCAGTCGGCTTTAACCGACATCTTCGACTCATCGGTAAACTTGAAATTGGAACGCGACCCCGTTGTTTTCTCACTGCTGGCTTTGTAGTCATAGGTTGTTCCATGACAACAGGAAACGGGGATTGCGCCAAGAAGCTTGGCGAAGGGGGAAGATGACAATGTGAATTG
>CAYZPA010000183.1:0-3333 GCA_964479855.1 uncultured Pirellulaceae bacterium | reverse complement strand
TGGGAAGTGGGAAGTGGGAAGTGGGAAGTGGGAAGTGGGAAGTGGGAAGTGGGAAGTGGGGCATTCTGGGCCCACTCGCTCGCGTGTTTTGAAGTTGCACAAATACAAGCCCGAAGCCAAAGAGTGCAAGCGAGTGGATAGCTCCGCGGAAATCCGTATCCCTCGCTCGCGAGCTTGTTGATTTAGTCCAAATCGAGAGCTTTGTTTCAGCCGTTAGCCTCGGTTAACGACACTTCAACCGGGGCTAACGCCCAAACGGCTCATAAAATCGACAAGTCGTCGCGCGTCGGGCTTGTATTCTAGGGTTTCGGAAGACCCAGTGGTCTGGCGCTTCAACTGCGGCGATAGCCGGCTATCGTCCAAACGGCTCATTAATTCAACAAGCCCTGAAAATCCAGCTACTTGGAAAAATGGAAAAATTTAATCGGACAGGATGCCAGTCAAATCTGTCTGAATTCACACAGAAGGAGATTTGAGTTGACTGAAACTAATGGCCCATTAAAGTTGATTATAGGTTAAATGGTCTGAGATATCCGTGTCCAGCCAAACCTTCGAAGCCGGAGCATGACGCTGATTATGCGTTGTCGATTTCGGCATTCGCACGCTAAGTAGCTCGATTCTCCGAATCGTTTTCAACGCCTCGGAGAGTCGCGATACTCGAGGTCGCTGACCGAACAACGCATCTGTGATCGAACAAAAGAAAGACGCAGCACTATGTCGCGAACTTACAGCAATTCTGAGCGTTGTGTGGGAAAGCAGCTGAAGCTTTTCCGCGATCGAAAGGAGTGGTCGCAACTTCAGTTGGCGGAAGCGGCGGGTGTTAGCGAACGTTTGGTGGTCAAGGCAGAATCAGGCGGGCGTTTGGCGGCGAGATCGATCGAACGTTTGGCGACGGCACTGTCGCGACCGGAACGAACGGTGATGCCAAAGGACCTGACGGTCGATTCGGAAGCGTTGGCTGGCCGTTTCATTCACGCGATGTATTCGCAGCAGTCTCGCATGGCGAACGCAATCCAGGACTTTGTTCATCCTCAAGCCGTCTTTAATTTTGTGCGCGAGCCCGACAGTGTGCCTTTCGCTGGCGTGCATCGGGGTTTGTCAGATTTTGAAAAAGCGATTCAGCTGTTCTTTTGGATCTACGAGGTCCCCAATGATCCGGAGCGAAAGTCCCGCTATCAGTATTACCTTCAGGAAACCGACGTGGCGATCTGGGGGCAGTCGTGGATTCAACCAATTGGCAAACCGCTGAAAGCTCCGGCGCCAGTTTCGATGTTGCTGAGGTTTCGCAGTGGCCTGCTGTGTTCGATGGAGGATCGATGCGGATTTCGCGAAGGCCGGAACAAGGATTCGCAGTGTCCAAAAAACGGATTGTCGAACGCGAAAGACAATCCATCAAAAGCGACACAGACGCCGCAAAAGCTGTTCAATCTTGAGGACAGCAGTAGCGGATTTGAAATCGTGTTGGGGTGATTCCCTTTTTGGGATTGGTTTCAAATCAAGGTTTGGAAAGCCAATCGAGCGTCCAGTTACTATTCGATCATTGCACGGTGCGAGATGGCTTGGGGAAAAAATGAACGCAAGAAGTCATTCGTTTGCAATGGCGATCTGGTTCGTCGCTTGAGGAAAAACATCGGTTGGTCACAGAAAGTGTTGGCTCAACGATCGGGCTACAGCGAGCGACTGATTTTTAAAGCGGAATCGGGTGGCAAGATCAAGTTGGCAACACTGGAAGTACTGGCTGAGACGTTATGTTCGTCTGATCGGAAAGTTGGAACTCGCGAGCTGATTGCGGATCCGCTGCAGATTGCAAAATCGTTCACAGAGGCGATTCATGTGCACAAGCAAGACGCTTTCGCACACATCGAGGGCCATCTTTCTGAGCAGGTTGTGTTTGCGATTTCTGGTGATCCCGCTGAGTTTCCTTACGCCGGTTTGCATCGTGGTCGCGAGGAGGTGAAACGAGCGTTTGAGATTCTGTTTTCTGTGATGACGATACCGGACGATCCTGACTGGTCGAAGCGGTACGAATACTTTGTTTACGAGAATGATGTGGTGATTTGGGGGCAGTGCCGAATGCATCGAATCGGCGATGAGCCGGGAAATCCGATTCCGGTGACGCAGCGTTTGAAGTTTCGCAAAGGAAAGATCTGTTTGTTCGAGGATCGATTCGAGCCAAATTGCTGAGTCGTCGCTGAGGTGTGTGATCGCAGGAAGTGGATGCGGTGCGTCAGGCGGGTTGAAGTGAGCCGTGTGGGCTATCGCCCAAACGGCTCATTAAATCGAAAAGCTCTGGCGAGTCCAGCTACCGCTGAACGCACCCGACCGCTTACGCGACTCGCCCAAACGGCTCACAAAGTTGCCGCACGAAATCTGCTGATGAAATGGTCGAGGGGCTCGACACCACTTCGTCGGTTGTGAAAAAAGAAAGGTGCCATGTTCGCGAAAACATGGCACCTTTTGCTTTGTCAATTTTGGCTCAAATGCGGCTGGTGGAGTCAATTCATTTTGATGTGAACTCGACGACGCTGCAGTCAAGTTTGCGACCTATTCGCGTTCCGGCTTGATGCCAGGGATGGGTTCGGCTTCTCCGCCTTCGTATTTCGCTTGAGGAATGCTGGCGATTTGGCCGGCGATGAAGAAGTCGATCGCCTCGACCTTGTTGTCGCCTTCACGCTCGTAATCGGTTGCGGTGAAGGTTGCAGCTTCGGTGATCATCTCGATGACTTTGCCTTCAATGATCATGTTGCGAAGCGAATCCATCTGACCCGTTCGCTCAAGCCGAGCACGAACGCGGCGAGGTGAATCGTTCTGCTGTGCCGCGATGCGAGCGATTTCCGATGTGTAATCCGCTTCTTCTTCCTGAACGTCTTCCTCTTCCGCAATCCGCTCAAGAATGAAGTGCTCACGCAACAAAGTTTCGGTTCGCTCGAGGATGTTGCTGCGAAGACGGTTTTCGCGTTCGCGAATTTCCGGCTCAGAGAAACCGCTGCGACGCATTTCGATTACCGAACGCTCAAGCTCGCGATGCGATTGGCGGCGGAGCAGGTCTTGCGGGAGTTCCCACGATGCGGATTCGGTCAGCGTTTTGCTGATCTGCTCGCGAACAACTTCTCGCTGACGATGCTGGAGACGGCTTTCGAGGCCTTCACGGATTCGAGATTCCAACTCCTCCTGGTCCATGCCTGTCTTGGTAAGCAGGTCGCTGATCCCTTCGCCAGCACGTCGTTTAACGTCAAGGATCAGGAATTCGACTTCGATTTCTTTGCCGGCAAGTTCGGTGTTTTCAGAGAACTCATTGACCGTGACCGTGGTGGTTACTTTTTCGTCCGCGGC
>CAYZPA010000182.1:0-3334 GCA_964479855.1 uncultured Pirellulaceae bacterium | reverse complement strand
TGAATTACAACACCGAAAGTGCCCATCTTGTCAATAACTGGACCTGCCCCCGTTTCTTCATCCGTCGCGAGCAACGGCACGTAATGCTGGCTATCGGACGTTTTTCAGGCGTAGAATTCGGTGTCGCATTTCGCGTTCCATTTCTTCGTTTCGAGCATGTATTGAAATTTGTTAGTAACATGATTTGAGAAGGGTTTCATGTTTGACATCAGCGTTTGGTTTGCTCTACTTTAACTGTCTTCGTTAATTAGTTATGCAAGATGTCTGTTCACGTTTCCGCATAAGAGGTGGTTGTATAATGTTGAACGAAACCAAATCGCCAATTAAGGTCGGCGTGGATCATTCCCTCGAGTCTCCGGGCTTTCACTCTGTGTCGACTGATGCGGGTTTTGCGATGGAGAATGTTAGTGCGGAGCAACGGTCTATTGGCCTGCCCTCGCTTTGGCGAAACATTACGTTTTACCTGATCGGCCTGTTGCTGCTGTTCACGGCAATCGCCAAACTGTCGATGTTGATGACCGATTCGTTTGCCGATGTTCGGGTAGGATTGCCCAAGGGGATTCTCTGGACAAGTGTCGTAATTGAGTTGTGGCTGGCGGAATTCATCGAGCCACGTGCTTCATGAAATCAAGCGCAAAAATGAATCTAACTCGAAAGTAAAAAATTCAGACATTCCAATCTGGAACACCAATCATGAATGTTTGGGATTATGCTACCCAAGTTTTCAATATGGAGGAGATTACAATTTATTCAACGGCTTTGCTAATATGCCGCAGTTTTCCAGCAAGTGGCTATTCGAAGTGAACGATGCAATCTCGGAGATTGGTAGCGATGGCGAGGAGGTCGTTACTCTAAAAATCAGCACAGAAAAGCAAGAGATTACTTTGAAATTGTTGCCGGATCGTCAATGGTGCGTGCTTGAATCAGAAATCATTGGCAATGATCAAATGGTGACGAAGAAGGGGCTCGTTCCTGTTACGACCAAGAGAATAGTCAAATTCGAATATGAAGGTGATTCGTGTCATCCGTCCACGAAGATTGATTCGCTCGATATTCGCCAAAGCAAACAGGTCGAGAAACTTGTCATTGGAGAGCTGCAACCCGCCAGTTTGAGTTGCAAGGATTGCCGATTACCAGCATTCGGGCTCCCCGAGCCACCTGAGTATGTTTCTGAGGAATGGAGATGGAGGTGGTGGCATGTCCTTTCTGTATTGTTGGTGGCAGTACTGATTGCGGGTTTAGGCAACCGACTTTTGCGTGGCGGTCCGGCACGGAATTCGACGGGTCGTTCGGGATTCACACTAGTGGAACTCTTGGTCGCAATCGGTATCATCGGAGTTCTGGCCGCTCTCTTGCTTCCCGCGGTACAGCGAGTTCGCGAAGCGGCACGGCGGACCGTTTGTTCCAACAACGTGCGGCAACTGGCGCTGGGAGTGATGAACTTCGAATCCAGCCACGGTGAGTTACCGCTTGGTTTGCGCAGTTTTGAAGAAATGACTGGCAACACTCCGGGAAGAGATCTCGGCGGAGTAACTTGGATTACTCTGATTCTTCCGTTCGCCGAACAAGACGCGATGTGGCAGAGAGCCAAGGAGGAGTATCGTACCTGGTCGATTCCGTTTCGCAATCACAGCGGAATGCAAACGGTTTTGCCGTTGGTGGCTTGCCCGAGTGATCCTGAGTCGAGCGAAACTCACTTTACGCATCGAGGCTTCCTGGTCGCTTGTACCGATTACCTAGGCGTCAACGGTACGAACTTCCAAGCCCGTAATGGCGTTTTCACTTATGATCTACCGGTGAGACTGGCAGCCATTCAAGATGGACAATCCAATACACTAATGATTGGAGAGCGTCCGCCATCTCCCGACTTCTGGTATGGGTGGTGGTATGCGACTGGTTCGGGGTCGATGTCGACTGGGGATGTGACACTTGGAATTGCGGAATTGAATCCGACGCCTCCCTCTGGGCTCACCAGTCATCTTGAAGACTGCCCACCAGGTCCGTATCAGTATGAGGATGGCCGTAACGAGCAATGCGACACACTACACTTTTGGAGCTACCATCCTGGTGGAGCCAATTTTGCACTGGCTGATGGTTCTGTGCGACTGATTCCATTCACGATCGATCAATCAGTCGCGGAGGAACTGGCAACCCGCGCCGGTGGCGAAACGTTAAGCCTAAATTTTTGATTGCAGTTTTGTGGGCATTGTCTGGATTGAGTTGGCGACTGACATTCGCTGCGACCACAAACTATCCCTAACGTCCTTTATCAGATGCTTCAGCGGTTGTCAGAATCCGATTGGCGGGATACGCCGAACGCATCAACGGCATGCACCGAACCTGCTTCGGTGACCGAGACGAATGGCACTTAGTTTCGGTCAGGCCCAAGTTGGTAGCACAAGATGCAGTTGCTGCCGGCATCGAAATTTGCACAGGTTGTGACAGCAGTAGCTGAAGAGGTCTTATCTAAGTGCCATTCGTGACCGAGACCGATGGGCTATCGTACGGGCAGCTCTAGCTGCTTAACAAAATACCAGAGTCCGCCGGTGTTGGCCTAACTCAGTTCTGGGCTAACGTCCTATTCGGACTCGGTCGCAACATGATCGATTGACGAACACCTTCTTTGCCAGAAACAGTCTGCGCTTTATTCTCGCGAACAGGTTTTACGATTTTGTCACGTAGCGTTTGCGAATTCGGGAAAAACAAAGGGGACGCAGCTCATTGAGAAATTGAAGCACCTCATTAGTCTTCAAAACACCTGTAAATTTTGAATTGCGAAGCGCTTCAATACAAGCCCGACGCGCAACGGCATGTTGATTTAATGAGCCGTTTGGGCGATAGCCCCGGTTGGGAACAGAGGGGCCACCCAGGCCACCCATATTCCTGTTCCGTCCATTTGCTTTGCGAACTAGGGAACATAGGGGCCATCCAGACCTGACACCTTATTACCTCTGCACCTTTGTTCCCCCTTTGCTCTCGAGTGTGACGTAGCTCGATCAATGGCTTATCAGTATCTGAAGGAGAACTGATTGCAGAAACATCTGGGCGATCGCACCGCGTTTGTTCGATAACTTTGTTCGCCTGCAAACCAAACTAGCGATACCTCTTAACTTTCTCTTGCATGGGTGCCATTCTATTGCTCTATTCGTGAAAGTAATGGGGGAGGGTTGAAGAGTTCAGCCTTTTGACAACAACTATGTTTTCAAAGGGAAACACACCATGAAACATCTTTCCTTTCTTGCGGTCATTCTTGCTGCAATTTTAGCTACTTCAACAGCAGAAAATCGTCAAAAGGTGTCAGGAGCCTAATTGGCAGGGTGGGCGAAATTGTTTA
>CAYZPA010000181.1:0-3405 GCA_964479855.1 uncultured Pirellulaceae bacterium | reverse complement strand
CTTCACCAACGAGTACATCATACGTTTAAACATCGTGATGATAATGAACAATCGAAGGCTGCATGGCAAGATGCTTGCGACGCGTTCCGTGACCAGTACAGCGAACTCGCGTTTCTTGGTGGCACGTTCGGTATGAGAGAGCGAATGCGAAGCGGTGATAAAGAAGCCATCGAATACGCCCTCGACGGGTGTAGTCTCGCTGAGGCGCAAAAACATGGGCGTTTCGACGCGTGAATCATTGAAATTCAAAAGGACCTCGCTGATTGCCGCAAATGCTGTTTGAAAGGTCAATTCGCATCAACTGGGCTCAATTGCTAGCGTTGTGCGCCCGATGGCCTCTCGCTCTTTTGAGTTTCACTCGACGATCATTTGGTTGGATTCAACAACACCGCGAATTTATGACCAGTGGCAACTTACGCAGTTTGCGGATCAAGGAATGGTCAAAACCCCCGAAAAAACTGCGCCCTGACGAGACTACACCCCCCTCGACTTTATAGAGTTGCGTCCCTATTTCTTTCGCTCCGGCTACATGTACAAGGACTTTTTACGAGTGTTGAGGAACTGCCCTTTGTCACACAGCCAACGCGAACGCTACGATCGAGTTAAGACACAATACGACGCGTACCGAAACAGGCGAAGAGGATGATGCATTTGATTTCGGTCAACGTTTCGAATCAATTTCAGACAACGGTTCCGCCTCAAACATCCTTGGAGACAAAAATGAAACCAATTAACGTATCGGAAAAGCTTGCCTCATTTTCCCAGCAATGGCACCCAAGGCGAATCGCGACCGTCGACAACATGCAGGTCATAGTTGCCAAAATTAGCGGCGAATTCGTGTGGCACCAGCACGATGACGAAGACGAACTGTTCTTTGTCCAGAAAGGGACGCTTGAGATGCAGTTTCGGGACCGAACGGAAACAGTTCGCGAAGGCGAACTGATCGTGGTACCCAAAGGCGTTGAACACTGTCCCAGAACTCGAGACGGCGAAGAGGTTCACTTGCTGCTTTTTGAAAAACTGTCAACGAAGCATACTGGCGAAGTTGATGACGAGAAAACGGTGACGGACTACCCGGAGATTTAAGTTGCCTTTCGAATTCGAGTGGTCATCCAGGCGCCTGAGCACGTCGATATGTTGAATTCAACCGTACCAACATTCAAACCCGGATTATTCACGAGGCGTGGGTGTCGAAATAGAAAAGGCTTATTTCTCATGAGTATTGTTCCAAGTTTGTGGTATTGAGGGTTCACCAACCACAACAAACTGACGAATTTGCAAACTTGTCACCACTTCAGGAGAATTGCCTCAAAGGCCAAACCAGACACCTGTCGTCGTGAATAATTCCGGTCAAAATGTCAGGACGACGCGCAGGCGAGTGAGTTCAGAAAGCGACAGAGACTCACTCGCTTACGCGTTTTGAAGTTTCATGTTTGAGACGGAGTTTCGCGTTGTGCAACATAAAACGCTCATGAATTCAAAACGCGAAGCGTTCAATACAAGCCCGACGCGCGAGCGAGGGATACGAATTGCCTTGGAGATATCCACTCGCTTGCGCGTCGGGCTTGCATTAACGCAACTTCAAGACTTGCACGTCGCGCCGGTGTTAGTGCAACTTCAAAACGCGTTAGCGAGGAAACGCTGGCCACTCGCTGACCGGCTTGTTGATCTAATCCAAATCGAGATTTTTAATTTAGCCGTTTAGGCGTTAGCCTCGGTTAACGACGCTTCAACCGGGGCTATCGCCCAAACGGCTCATTAAATCAACAAGTCGTAACGCGTCGGGTCACCAAGGCGGTATCCGCTTCGCAGGACCGATGAATCCAGTACCCTAACTGTCTGGGGTTCGCAGCATCACCAACCATCACCAACTGCTCGCGTTACCCGTGCGATCAACCACGCCACCCTATCCAAACCGACTGCCAATCGTACGAATGTAGTCCAGCGCGTCCTCAAGTTCCGTCGTCTCGATCCCCTGCTTGCGACCTTCTCGATCGCACTTTCCCAGCAAGACTAAATCATCGAAGCTTTCGTTTTCCTGCAGTCGTTTCCGCTTCCGGGCACCAATCGTGTGGTCATGCAATTGATGAGCCAGCATGTGGTTTTCGATCAACCATCGCGTTCGGTCCGTCACAAAACCCTCCAACGCGATCAGTCCGCTTTGCACATGATCGTGAGGATCGATCGCTTTTCCGATGTCGTGCAATAGCGCCGCTAACAGAAATTCTTCGTCGTAAGGCTGAGCATCGCAGGCCAGATCGTAGACCTGCAAACTGTGATACAGAGCGTCGCCTTCTGGGTGATACGACGGGTGCTGTTTGACGTTCTCCAGCGGCAATAGCAACGCGTAGTAGAGCTGAAACGGATCGACCTGTTCTTCGCACTGTTGCAATCGTTCCTCGATATCGATGCAAGGATAAAATTGCTCCATCAGCGGAAGCAATTGTGCCTCGCTGGCTCGCTCGATCGGCTTTCCGGTGATCGAACTTTTGAAAACGAAGCTCGATTTGCTGGTCGGATAAACCGTCAGCTCAATTTCAAAGCGATCTTTTACGTGAACGTGTTCATAGATTTGACGCTCACCCGCTTTGACGACTCGCTTTCGTTCGACTTCGTAGTTCACACCATTTGAATCGAGCAATCCGGTGATCGATTCGAGACTATCGCAGAAAACGTGAATGTCGATGTCAGAACCCTGTCGGATGTGGCCAGTCAGCACGCTTCCGATCAAACGGGTTCGAAATCGAGAAAGAATTCGCATCATGCGGATGGCTTCGAGCCGCATCTCGAGCAAGCGTTCGTGATTTTTTTCACCTTCAAGCATCCTTGCCATATTCTGAATTTCATCCCGAATTTCAGCATTGGAGGGCAAGTCTTTCGGCTTTACCCAGCCTTTACAGCACAGCCGCGACGCTTTCATCTTGGCTCGGTAGTACTCAGATTCCTGGCGGTCGTACATCAGTTTCGCGGCTTGCCAGGCAATTTGCCGCCGCAGTTTTGAACGCGTCATTCAATAGCAGCCTCGTCGGGCATGCTTTTTACAAGGAACAGAATCGTTCGGTTCATTAGCTTTCAGGATAACCTTTCCAGCAAAAAGTTCACAGCAAATTTTCATTTCCCTTCGAAAGAAGCTTGGAACATTCATCGTGCAACATCCAAGCCACGCAAATAATCAGACCAATAAACGAAAGTCGATCGCCTGACGAATCTTCTCTAAACCGGCTACAATTTTGTCGAACGTTGAAGCAGTCGATTCCAAAGCAAAACTGTAGCCCGCGACTTAGATAAACCGGAACTATTCACGACGACAGGCGTCTGGTTTGTCCTTTGAGCGATTCTCCGGACGCGGGGGCAAGTTTTGCAAATTCGTCAATTTCACGTCGTGGGTGACCTGTCGAAACCACA
>CAYZPA010000180.1:0-3646 GCA_964479855.1 uncultured Pirellulaceae bacterium | reverse complement strand
ACTCAACGGTTTGTGTCTCGGATTGCGACGTGCTGAATTGAAGATCACTCGGGTACACAAACCCGGAAGTCGCCCAGTGTTTAGGGATTTCACCACAATCTGCACGAGCAGACTTCAATCGGATGAAGACCTGCCTCGCAAAATATCTTGGCCTGGACGACGAGGGTACTTCGGTATGAGCGAGAAACACTTGACGACTGATGAGAAGGTCGGCGTGGTGCTCAATGCTCCCTCAGAATTTCGAGAACGATTGATCTTCGTTCT
The DNA here is from genome assembly GCA_964479855.1 of uncultured Pirellulaceae bacterium. Taxonomy (GTDB): domain Bacteria; phylum Planctomycetota; class Planctomycetia; order Pirellulales; family Pirellulaceae; genus Mariniblastus. Next base: position 3,382 of record CAYZPA010000180.1, on the reverse strand, counting down.
TGCCGTCGATGAGAACGAAAGACAAACTCTCGAAAGCGACGTTCGGACTTTCGAATTGATCGAAGAGGCTGAATCGCTAAGTGAAGATTCCGAACACGCTGATTATCCAGCTGTTGCCGAATTGACAACGCTTTCGAACGCCGGCATTGTTGCTGGGCGACGGTTTGATCGTTACACGCTACTTGAAGAGCTTGGCCGCGGGAAACAGGGCGAAGTGTGGAAATCTCAACAGCAGTACGAGAACAATTTGCTCGATGTTGCGGTTAAAATTCTGCATGCTCCTAACTCTCAGTTCAGGAGAGAAGTTGGTTTACTTTCCAAATGCATTCATCCCAACGTCGTTCACTTGTATGGGTTCGGCGCGGTCGATGAAAGGCCTTACCTCGCGATGGAACTTGTGTCCGGAGGGAAAGTTCTTGAGTACTGCGAGAGAAAGGAATTGAGTTTTGAGGGTCGACTGTCATTATTCCTGAAAATTTGTAATGGCGTCGGACATTTGCATCTCAATGGCGTCATCCACTGCGATCTGAAGCCAGATAACATTCTGGTTGATCTTAATGGCCAGCCAAAACTTGCCGATTTCGGTTTGTCAGCTGACGAGCTTCAGCAACAACAAGCAGGGTTTGCTAATTTCGCTGTGAGGGCGATCCGCGGCACGCCCGAGTACGCGAGTCCTGAAGCTCTTGATCCTGAATCATCAGTTAATGCACTTGCGGATATCTACTCGATGGGGATCATTCTGTTCGAGATGCTCCTTGGAAGTACTCCTATCGCCTTGCAGGAGCGAGCCAATTCAAGTGACAGGACAGATACACACCTGGAAAGTCACTGCGATAGCTTGCCCAGTGACCTGTTGTGCCTCGTCCGTGACGAAGAGTTGTTACTTGAGAATAGAGAAAAGACAAGGCAAGCACTAGAAGGTGATCTGGACGCGATCATTCAAAAGGCGACACAGTATCATCCCGAAGACCGCTATCAATCCGCGAGCGACTTTGCCAACGATGTGGAGGCATTGCTAACGCACAAATGCGTATTGGCGCGTAAATACGCATCGCCACTGTATCGATTTAAAAAATTCGTTCGGAGAGAACCGTGGATTGCAGCATCACTTTTCGGGCTCGTTGCATTTATGATGGCCCTCTGTGTCGTTTCACTCGAGCTAAGCCGGAGCAATAAGGCCCTCAATACGGCGAACGGCGAGATTGAAAAACGGGTGGTCCAACTCGAGGAAGCCAATGCGAAAGCATTAAAACAATCCTCGAACTTGAGCAGCCTGAACAAAGTCCTACAAACGGTGTTTGAGGGATTCAACCCGAACATCGCAAGTGCCAGTGATGGAGAATTGCGAGGAGCTTTTGTCGGACGGATGACCAGTGTCGCTAATGAGCTCCTTGCCAACCAGCTTGCCGATGGCGAGGATGGTGTGGCGATGAAAAAACACCTTGCTGAGACGCTGAACATTTTTGGAGAAATCGGGGTTTCCATCCGGCTATGGCAAAGCGTTTGCCATGACCTCGAACAAGTAAAGGGACGACTGGACAAAGATACGTTTGCTGCCTATCTCAACTTGGGTAGGATTGAGCTACGGGGTGAGCCAAAAGACGCATTGAAAACGGTGCTGTCGGCGAAACAGATTGCAGACGAACTCTATCCGTCAGGTCATCGGGCTCACGACGAACTTGACCATATTCTGGCAGAGGCTTACTCGAGAAGTGGCGATGCAGATACCTCTTCAAGGATTCTCGAAGACCTAGTCACCAGATGTGAAGCGAGCGGAAATGATAAAGGCAGTACATTCGTGGATTTTCTCAACAGCCAAGCCATGCTGGCTTTGAAGGTGGGAAATTTAAAAAAGGCAAAAGGCTCGCTCTCAAAGGCAATTGAAATTGGGAAGGAATTAAACGACCACCATTTGATGGTTTTGACCTGTCGACAAAATCTGGTGATGGTCAACAACCTCCTCGGTTTAAAGGATGATGTTATTCCTGAAAGCCGCGAGATTTTGAGACTGTTCGAATCAAAATTTCCGAAACACTCACCAGCTGTTCTAGGCGCCAAGCACCAGTTGGCAACCTACCTCGCGAGCAGGGAGTCTCACGATGAATCGCTCGATCTCTTCCGAGAAATCGTTAACGGCAATGGCGCGTTGCCCATTCGACTTCAAGCAAGAATGGAAATTCTTACGATTGGTTTTCTCTTCACCGACGATAATGTTCAAAAACGCGAGTCGCTTAATTCTTTGGACGACCTTACCGAGGAGATTGAAGCCCAGCTCGGCGAGAACCATCCCTTGGCCGTCGTGACTCGCCAAAAAGCAAAAAAGTTCCGAGGCACATTCAAAGAATAGCCTTGGGAAATAACGCCTGCCAACCACACGTCGCTGCCCTGCTGCAGCAATTTTGCGTCGCGTGAATCAAGTCTTCCGAACCCATCCGGCCCAGAAGAAAAAACATAAAAAATTTGCTGCAATTCAAGTTTGCGAAGCAACTTTCTTCAACGATTTACGCTGTCATTAGTAGCAGACAACGTTGTCTTGCCAATTCAACTGGTTCGTCCGTTCTCAAGCCCGGCTCGTATGGCGACATCGAGCGTCTCGAGCGTGAACGAAGAGCTGGTTCTTTTTTACCCAATTGAAAGTTGTTCGATGTCTTCACCAAACGCAGATGGCACAGCAGATGCCAAAAACGGCAAGTCAATGGCTCCTCAGGGGAGCATGACTTCCGCCGAGTACAAAAACTACATGGATGCCTATAACAACAGCAAAAAGTAGTGACTGCAGCTTGCCGCCTCAATCGATTTCGATTGGGGCGGTTTTTCTCTAGCACAGAACAAGGAACCCTTTGATGTCTCGCTTCTTACGCCATGCGCAGCAATTCCCGCTTCAAAAACGCCACTCGGATGATCGTTCATGCTACGAGCCGTATATTCAACAAATCACCTCTCCCCCATCTAGCTGCCTGCATTATTGCGGTCGGAGCATCTCAATGCAGTGTTCCCATTCCAATTGCGGCATGCGCGAAACTTACTGCACGAACCAGATTTCATAAATCTCCATGCCCGAAGTCACGTTGTGGCTTCGGGATTTTTGACGTCCAACGGTCAGTTCATGGTCAACGATCTCCCAACACGAACGTTGCAGGGAAGCTACTCTCCGGTGCTTAGCGATGAGATGTCATTTTTTGGAGCGGCTACCCGTGGACTGCCTTCTATCTCTGTTTGGTCTTTCTCTGCTATTTCTTGCCTGCTGAGTGCGATAGGCGGTATTGATTGATGCGACGTACCGCCACCCTCCTCGTTTCCTCTCTGCATGCAAATTTAAGCGATTACCCAAACATTTTCTGCCAGAGAGTTTTGTTGCGTTCCTTGATGAGCAGTTTTTTGT
>CAYZPA010000179.1:0-3698 GCA_964479855.1 uncultured Pirellulaceae bacterium | reverse complement strand
CTGTTTGGTAGTAAGATTCATGCCGGTTGTGATACAGCTTCACTGCGACTGCTGGATTTTGTTTTCGGGCTCTATCAAAAGTTTTGAACTCCACACGATAAATGGAACGCATTAGCAGTCGGTCCGCCACTGACCTTGGGATCAGAATCGCCTTTGGGTCGACGATTACATGCCCCCTCGTGAGAATGTAGCGTGAGCTAGGCAAGTCGGCGTCGGCAAGCAATTTTTTCTTTGCGTCGTCTGTTATCGCTCCGCCTGCACCCATACCGCTCACAGCCAATTCCGACGGTTTGCCAATCGACTCTACGAACAAGTTCGCATTGGAGACACTTCGCAAGCGAGCTGCAAAAAATAAGGCGAAAATGAAAACCACGATTAGCAGCGTACGAATCTTGAATTGTATGCGCATGCTAAAGCCAGATCTAACAAGTCGCGATCTGTCCACTCGATACAAGGACACGTTCGCAATTGGGTTTTGGGTGGACGCACGGATAGATCGTGCGTTGAACTTTGTCGCTCGAAGCGACTTCGACGCAGGCTTATCGTAATGGAATTTTGAATCGGTTGTCAGATTCTCCTCGAGGCTTCAGGGTTGGTTTGGTTCCGGAGGGCGTCAAAGAACCATCAAGCGCAAACCTTCAAAGAGATTCTCAACCCGACCAACCCACCTCCGCCGCAACCGCGAAGTCAAACCTCAAATGTTATCCGGCGTTGCAACATTTCCGATTCAATCTCAATTCCTAAAGGGTATCGTAAAATTTTTCCAAACATTCCGAATACTCGCCACGGACAACCATCGCGGTACCGTCCATGAAAATTACCCCGGACAAGTCTTCGTATGCTGACCCCCCGTCCTTGAGGCCTTGAAATTCAATCAGATACATCCAGCGATCCGCCTGAAAACCTTTGTATGGAAAATTTACAGGCATTGGAGCAAGCGTGATTGACTCTAGGCTCCATTTGTCAACGTTCGTTTCAGATTTCACCGAGTTCGCATTGCTTTCGAACTCGCGGCATATTTCTAACGCGGCCATTAGCGAGATCGGTGGTGACTCGTTCTTATCGTCCCATTCAGGTCCATTAACAAGGGACGATTTGAGGCTATGCCAATCGAAATACTGATTGCCAATAGAGATTTCAGCCTGTCGCTCGTATTCTGCAAGCATATCTTGAGCCAACATGGCTTGCCTTTCTGATTCGTTTGCCAACTCGAGCAGGGGCATCCTGCCAGCAAAGTATGCCGCTACGATCGTTATCAACGCAAGCAACCAAGAAATTGAATAGCTGTATTTCATGCAAAGCTTGTGCCGCATAACGAATTGCGATCTATCCGTGTGCCACGAGGACACGTTCGCAATTTGGATTTTGGTTTACGCACGGATAGATCGTGCGTTGAACTTTGTCGCTCGAAGCGACTTGGTCACGCCCTATCGTAATCGATTTCAGAAGCGGTTGCCAGAATTTCGTGGCACGTGGCAACTTGAAGGCCGTATGTTCCGTCAGTGACGTTGATACCAGCAGGGACGGTGACTTGAATCCATCACCCTCGACCAGCTCGGCTTCTCGGTCATGCTATGCGGAATCAACGAACAGCCGCAGACTTTGCAAGCCGTTTAGTTGAAGCGTCTCGCCCATGCGCGATGAAAACCCACATACTTGACAATGATCTTTGCAGCGTCCATCGGATCAATTGTTTCTTGGGCGAAGCCGCGTGAATCGAACCTCGTAAGGGGAGCCAAGTCGCGTGAGCGACCGGGTGGGCGTCAAAGTGCAACCAAACACCAAAATCAAAGAGAATTCTCACCCCGACCAACCCACCTCCGCCGAGTCCGCGAAGTCAAATACCCAATGTTTATCCCGCGGCAACTGTTCAAGGTTCGCAATTTCTGAAGGCTTTGAGGTTGAGAGTCGAGAATGAAGCCGAATGTCTGTCGATCCTTTTTTAGTGCTACCATCTACAACAGATATTAATCAATCGCATCGAGCAGGTCTACGTAACCGTTTTCGATTTCGACAGTCGGCAGATGAAAGCGGATATGTTTAATCGTTGGTATATCCACTTCCTCAAAATCACCGCCTCTTATCTTTATCAGGTTGAGTCTTGGCGAGCGTTTAAGCTGTTCAATAAACGGTTCTTCGAGCTTGATGTTTGGGACAGAGAGACTGGCAAGTGAATGAGCAAGGTTATCGAAATAGGAGTCGCTAAGCAGATTCTCGTTTCGATCGAACGCCTGACCACCCAGAACAGCGATACTCCGCACAACACTCTGTTGGGCACGGATGCGGTAATCAACGCGCGCAACAGAGAGGGAGAGGATCGTTATTGCAATCAAGATTGACCTAAGCCCAAATGTCTTAATACGCATTTTGACCTCGGCCACATAACGAATTGCGATCTATCCGTGTGCCACGGTGACATGTTCGCAAATTGGTTTTCGTTGGGCACACGGATAGATCGTGCGTTGCACTTTGTCGCTCCAAGCGACTCGGTAACGCTCAATCGTAATCGATTTCTGAAGCGGTTGCCAGATTCGCTTACAGGCTTCAGGATTGGTTCGTCTCCGGCAGCAATCAAAGAACCATCAAGCGCAAACCTTCAAAGAGATTCTCAACCTGACCAACCCACCTCCGCCGCAACCGCGAAGTCAAACCTCAAATGTTATCCAGATAGCCGAGTTAAATGTGCTGATGTGCCCTGCCGACTCCAGCTTTTCAAATCCATTTGATTTGAACAACAGAAACCGAATCAACCACCACAGCTATGCTTGCCAACCCTTGCGGCGAACCGCCCGCTATACCATTCATCTTCCACAAATTCTGATGAAACGAGTTTTTCATAGTAGGAATCAAGAAGGGAAGGCAAATCTGACGCAAGCCAGTTTCCCAACGGCTGCCTGAAATCACAAAGGAATATTTGTCCTAAATCGCCAATTGGAGCTGGATCGAAGTCCATGATCAACAACCGGTTGTCGCACTCGTCGAAAGCAAATGGATACCAACCAGCCCGCCACAGAAAACCGTCTTTGATTCGCTTGTCTTGGCAGTCTGCATTTTCTTGCTCGCCAAAATTGTGACAGTAGTCCACAACTGTGTCTATGCATTGAGAAAGCGGCTCGAGCATATACTCGCCAATCAAGTGAAACTTGCCGTTCTCTTGCCCATTAAAAAATTGGTAAATCTGATCATAAAGAAGCGTCGAATCAAATGCGTCAAACGATTCGAGAGGTCGCATTTCCTGACAGGGGGCATTCATACCAAAATCGACACCATCGCAGGCTGAGTTACCCGATATTAATCTGACGTACTCTTGCAAGTTCATCTGTAGACGCGATTCCTGGGATGGCAACGCAAATCTGGATAAACGAATTGCGATCTTACCGTGTACCACGAGGACACGTTCGCAATTTGCGTTTTGGTTTGGTGCACGGATAGATGATGCGTTGAACTTTGTCGCTCGAAGCGACTTCGACGCAGGCTATCGTAATGGATTTCAGAAGCGGTTGCCAGTTTTTTGCGTGGGCGAAGCCGAGGGAATCGTACCTTGTAAGGTGAGCCGAATCGCGTGAGCGACCGGGTGCGTTCTGTCGTAGTAGGACTTGCCAGAGCTTGTCGATTTATTGAGCCGTTTGGGCGTTAGCCCCGGTTGAGCCCGGATTATTCACGATGCGTGGGCGTCGACATGGAGAAAGCTTGTTTCA
>CAYZPA010000178.1:0-3700 GCA_964479855.1 uncultured Pirellulaceae bacterium | reverse complement strand
CCATCAAGATAGATATCTTTATCAAAGACGTATTTGTCGTGTTCGAACGACGAGCCTTCGGAGGTGGAAATGTTAGTACTGTAACTTGCACTTCCCCGACTTCGCCGGATATCAACGACAACTCTTCCCTCGGATCCTATTTCGATCTCGGTGCCGAATTCTTGCGTCGCCACACTGTTTTCAGCATCTACTTTTTCTCCGACGAGTGTCAGCCCGCCAACATCGATTCGAACTTCTTCCGTTGTCAGGTCACTGCCAATTTCAACGGTGTCGCCGATAAACAGCAAGCCATCGCCACTGACTGTGGCCCCCTCATGGAAGAAAGTGGCTCCATTGATTTCGAAGTAGCCATTGAGTCCAATTTGAAGGTTTGAATCGGCATGAAAAGCCATCGCCGTTCCGACAGGTGACGAGTCAACCGCAACCGCACCATTCTCGTTGATTCGAATGGTCCCACCCGCATGGTTTGTGAATCGTTCGATCCTGAACTCGCCGGAGCCGACGGACAGGGTCGGAGACAGATTCGCAAATGCATCTGCAGAGACCTCGATGACGCCGTGGTTGCTACCGGTCACTGAAACGACCAAATTCTCCGGATCGATCGAGCCACTGCCAATCGCAACATCGCCGAAGTTATTCAATTCGACTGTGGTAGATCCGTCGATGTTAATCATTCCGTGGTTTTCGACATGCCGAAAATTGGATACTTCGTTTGTCGGATCGCTCGTTTTATGAGTGTGAATGACGCCACCAATCTGATTGATGACGGAACCTTCAAACGAACCACCTGTGCTATTGATCGCACCGTGGTTGTAAAATGGTGAACCGGCCTGATCGTTTGTCGCGAAATCCTTCACCGTTCCGTAGGAGTTGTTCAATGTTCCACGATTGACCAAACTTCGAACCCTGAATGTTCCGCCGTCGATGTCCAATGTTGTCGAGTTGCCGATCGTTGCTTGCCCATCGACTTCGAACCCGCGGCCGCGCTGAAGAACATCCGGGCGAGCGAGAATCATCGACGGAAGTGTGTCGGCGAGGTCGTGGTCGCCAAGCAGTCCGATCCTTCCTCCAGCGTGCTCAAGTCGATCCAACGAATCCTGGTCGATTTCATTGACTCGAAAAACTCCAGATCTCAGTTGTATTTTTCCGCCTTCCCGAACTTGCGTGTTGCCATCGGCGGCGAACAATCCACCAAGAATCTCCAGCGTTCCCGTGTTGTTGATCGTAAGATCACCTGTTTCGGCAAGGCGGGCCTTAACTCGGACGAGTCCGTAATTGCCATCCCTGTCGCTGGAAGCACCAATGCTTAGCGATTCCATGCTCCAGCGGCCTTGCCCGTTGGTGGTGTCAATCAAATCAACATCGACAATTCCGGTGCCATGTTGTGCGCCGAGAATGACACCACCGTCAGGTGGGTCTCCGGGATCGCGACCTCCGACAAACACGTCTCTATTCGTAACCGTAGAGCCATCTCCAATGGTCAAACTGCCAAAACCATTCGCACCGACTCGCAGTATGCGAGTTTCAAATTGACTTCGGTAAACCTCGGCGATGCCAATACTGCCGGACTTTTCGCCAAGTATTGTGAGCCCCGATTTCCAGTCACTGTCGATTACCGCAACACGGGCTTGAGAGCCCGATTCTACTCCCAACTTAGTTTCATCGGTGACCAGTTGGCTGTCCTGCTGAATCGCGAAATAGCCTTCCCCACCTTTACCAACGGTCAACGTGCGAAAATCAAGGTCAGCGTTCGAGGCTGTGAAGTCCCCACGCCCGCCGAATTCCGCTCCGATTGTTGTGCGCCTTGAATTGATTGAAGCGTTGCTCTGTGCACTCGCAGTTGCAACTCCAAAGTTCCCGATCGTCAAGTCCAGCGTATCCAACGAGCCATTGGCTGTGACGTAAAGTTCGGCTAGGCTCTTTTCCTGATTGGCGACAACGGTGTTCGCGGCATTTACTTCTCCACCGTTGATGATCAGTCTCGCACTGTTTCCGTCACCGATGAAAAGATCCTTGCTGGTAAAACTGCCCCCGGAGTCAACGGTCACGTAGGAGTAGTAGCCAGTGCCGGGAGGCGATGGTGTGTTGGTCTTCCCAAGCCACGCCGTGTCGGCGACTTCCATTTTTCCGCCGTTGAAGACATGCAGATTCGCGTAGAACGAATCGCCCATCGAAAGCGTGTTGGTGTTCACTGCACCTTTGTCGTAAATCCGAAGCGTTCCATTTTCGTTGATCGCAAAGTCGCCTTCAACGCTAAGCGTAAACTGCCTTCTAAACGGTCCGTCTGATTTGCCTATCGACAGGACAGTATTCTCGCCAAACAGACTCGCAAGTCCCGTTACATTATGCGTCGCGTCGGGGCCAGTGATTGTCTGAGACTGCTCATAGGTCCCGTACATTCGGACCTGACCTCGTGAGACTTGCAAGCTCGCAGATCGACTGTTGAGACTTTCTTCGCCTGTCGAATTCGTGTACCTGTCCCAAGAGACGCTCGTATTCCAGTCCGTGTCAAAAAAGAGATGGTCGATATCGCGTGCTTCAGCGGGGCGGATTTCAGTTCCGCGAATCTGCCAATTTCCAATGCCGTGAAAATTGTCAGTAAAAGGAGCTTGAGGATTGATCCATCGCAAATTCCTTGGAGTTTGCCCAAGCACAAGCCCTGGAGTCACCATGCAGGCATACAGGCAGACAATAACGACCACTTTCAAGTAGACTTGCATTTCTGATTTTTCTTTCCTTGGGCGACCCAAGACTTTTTGGCAAAACGGGCGGGTGGTTTGGAAGCCAACCAAATCGCTCTGAACGGCTACACTTTTGATCCACCGGTGTTGTTGGAAGTTAGACCGGCATTCTTTTTACGCCTGACCCCAAGTGTGTAGTCCGAATTGTCGGCATCTTCCCGACAGATAAAATGCAATCTTTGAGCCCGCGAATTGCTACTTTTGTTCGGGAGAAAGTTGCGGTGCATTCGGTGTGTTTTCGAACCCGGATCATTGACGATGTGTGGGAGTCGAAATTGAGAAAGCTTGCTTCATCGGGGAGAAGGCTTTTATCTACCCTGAGTTATTCACGACGACAGGCGTCTGGTTTGTCCTTTGAAGCGATTCTCCCGACGCGGAGGCAAGTTTTGCAAATTCGTCAATTTCACGTCGTGGTTGACCTGTCGAAACTACAAACTTGGAGCAATATTCCAATGAAACAAGCTTCCTCCATGTTTACGCCCACGCATCGTGAATAATCCGGGTCTACAAGAAAAACCGCCAGACGGTGACCCCATATCCATCACAGGAAGCCATCGCTACGATTTGGGTATGCACATCTACAAAATAATTCAGCGTGAACAGTGGGAGGCTGCGGAGGCGGCAGGAACATTTGCCGGTGCAGCCATTGATTTACAGGATGGCTACATTCATTTCTCCACCGCGGAACAAGCGGCTGAAACGGCTGCGAAACACTTTGCGGGACAAACTGATCTGTTGCTGGTCGCGGTGAACGCGGAGTCGCTTGGCGAACTGTTGAAGTGGGAACCGTCTCGCGGTGGAGCACTTTTTCCGCATCTGTACGCGACGCTCGATCCGAAAAGTGTTGAATGGGTCAAAGAACTGCCACTCGGTGACGACGGCGTTCATCAATTTCCTGATTAACTGCAAGGATCCAACCGATGTACAATCCAATCCGCTTCGCTACCGCCGATGATGCT
>CAYZPA010000177.1:0-3778 GCA_964479855.1 uncultured Pirellulaceae bacterium | reverse complement strand
GGAACCTTGCCATAATCGCATCGAAACTGCATCTGGCATGGGTCGGGGCCGTTTGTGGGAAGCTAAAGACAGACTATCGATATTCCAACACGCTTGGGTGGAATACATTCCCGATGCCAAGTCTCACTGAATCAAACAAAGCTGACCTTTCCCGTTGTGCTGACGAAATCCTGCTTGCAAGAGAGAGTCATTTTCCGGCGACTCTAGCTGAGCTTTACAGCCCAGAAGCCATGCCTTCCAACCTTCGTGAAGCCCACGAACGCAACGACGAAACGCTCGAACGAATCTACATCGGTCGCCGATTCAAAAACGACACTGAGCGACTCGAAAAGCTCTTCGAAATGTACAGTAGAATGAAGAATTAGGAATTTTGAATTAGGAATTGAAATGAAGGAGGGGAATGTTGTTCAGGAGAAAAGCTATGCGTTTGCGGTGAGGGTGGTGAAGGTTTACAGGCATCTGGCGGAGGAAAAGAAAGAGTTTGTGCTCAGCAAACAACTGCTTCGCAGCGGTACTTCGATTGGAGCGAATGTTGAAGAAGCCATCGGCGGACAATCCGATAAAGACTTCTACGCCAAACTCAATATCTCGTACAAAGAAGCTCGTGAATCCAAATACTGGATCCGCCTGCTTACCGACACCGAATACTTGACTGAAAAACAGTCCGAATCACTCCTAAGCGACATCGAAGAACTCCTGAAAATCATCGGCAGCATCCTCAAAACGTTGCGAAATAAAACTCCTAATTCCTAATTCCTAATTTATAATTCACCCATGGCAAACGTCGTCGTAAATCCTGATTTGCTTCGCTGGGCGATTGAACGTTCTGGTTTGTCGATGGACAAGCTGTACAAAAAGTTTCCGAAACTAGACGCTTGGCTGACGGCGGAGAACCATCCAACGTTCCGTCAGCTTGAGAATTTTGCTCGCATGACAATGACTCCCTTCGGAGTCATGTTTCTCAATGAGCCCCCCGAAGAGAAGATCCCTGTCCCTGACTTCCGTACGGTTCGTGATGATGTTGTCGAGCGTCCTTCGCCCGATCTATCTGAAACGATTCAACTGATGCAGCTTCGGCAAATGTGGATGCGTGAATGGCTGAACGAACAGGGAAACGAGTCATTGAAGTTTGTCGGTAGTGCCGACGTCAGCCGCAATCCGAAATCGCTTGCTCAAGAGATTCGACAAACGCTCGACTTGAATCCTGAGTGGGCCGAGCAAACCGCGAACTGGGAAGCGGCTTTGACAACACTGCGACGGGCCATGGAACGAATTGGAATTCTCGTTTTCAGCAACAGTGTTGTCGGACTAAATAACCACCGACCGCTCGATCCGGAAGAATTTCGCGGCTTTGTACTTTGCGACGACATTGCTCCGTTAGTGTTTATCAATGACGCCGATTCCAAATCCGCCAGAATGTTCACCTTGGCTCACGAGCTTGTGCATTTATGGCTGGGTACTGGCGGCATATTTAATCTAATCAAGATGCTGCCCGTCAAAGATCCAACCGAGCGATTTTGCAATGAGGTGGCAGCCGAGTTTTTAGTGCCTGAATTCAAGCTAAATGAGGCGTGGCCGGAAGCCCGGAAAGCATCTGATCGTTTTTCATTGCTGGCAAAACAGTTCAAAGTTAGTCCTGTGGTCGTCGCACGCCGAGCGATGGATTTGAAATTAATTTCCAAGCCTGAGTTCTTTCGTTTTTATGAGGCGGATCGCAAGGATTTCCTCAAACGGCGGCAAGTGTTGAAAAAGAACGACAAGTCAGGTGGGAATTTTTACGCGACACAAAACTCCCGGCTAGGAAGACCGTTTTCGGCAGCAATCGTACGTGCGACACGTGAGGGGCGGATTCTAATGCGCGAAGCCTATCGGCTGACGGGAATGAAAGGGCAGACGTTTGAAACGTACGCCCAAAAGGTGCTTGAACGAGTCAGGAATGAACGTGAGTAAGTACGTTTTGGACGCGAACGTTTTCATCGAGGCAAAAAATCGGTATTACGGCTTTGAGATCTGCCCCGGTTTCTGGACTTCGTTAGTAGATCTGAATAACAACAATTCGGTGTTCTGCATTGATCGGATTCGAGATGAATTAGTCGCTCAAAACGACGACATTAAAGATTGGGTGGAAAACCGCAGTCCAGAAACGTTTTTCAAACAAACCCAAGATCAAGCAGTCTTCAACTCCTTTCAGGCAATGATGAACTGGGTCTATTCTCAAACTCAATTCGTCCAAGCCGCCAAAACTGAGTTTGCATCCGTTGCGGACGGCTGGTTGCTGGCTTATGCCCATGCCAACGGAATGACGGTCGTAACGCACGAAGAATATGCTCCCCAAGCAAAACGCAAAGTACCAATGCCGAATGTCTGCTTGGAGTTTGGCATTGACTACGTCAACACGTTTCAAATGCTTGCGGATTTAAAGGTGAAGTTCATTCGCAGTACGAAGAACCCGAAGTAGTCTACGCAGCCAGCGACCCCCGATAGGCCCTGCGGACCGCCAGTTTGTTCGGTACAATTGCTGAAAATTCATCAGCGAGAGAACAAATTGTATGAACCAGTCAACATGCCTTTGATCACCTTTAATTGACCACGGACCGAAGCCAGCACGCGATCCAATGAAATGGGCATGCGTGCCATGCCGGAACGGGCTTATCAAAAACGGGGCGAACAGTATTTGCTGGCCGAATTGCTTGACGTCACTCACCAAACGGCAAGTGCCTTGGTTCGTGAATTTGAAACGCGGAATATCCTTGAGGCAGGACCGCAAATCGAGAGGAGCCGGTCGTTCGTGTTTCGACGCTATGTTGACCTTTTCCGCCCATGATGCCGGAATCTGATGCAGTCAGCTTCCGCCTACATGGAACCAGCCTCATGTAAAATTCACAGCCGTTTCTTTACATGAAAGTGGCCCGATGTAAAGTTGAGCCCCGAATCCTTTTTTTTCGGGGGGGACTTAAAAATTGAAAAATTGCAAAGAAAAAAAAGGAATCCTCTATTTCCCGAAGAATTCCTTTTTTTTTGACCCGTCACGAAGTGCAACACAGAAAAACAAATTGACGATGCCAGCAACTAACACCTCGATCTCCGTTAACTATCCACAGACATAAGTAATCCGTTTGATAAGGATATCCAGCACGGCAACTGTCAAGGAATCCTTGACAGTTCAAAAAGAAGGAAATCGCGAAGTAAACCTTGCCTTGGGGATAACTATCAGCGTGTGTTGGAAGCACTGGGAGATCTTGTTTAGGCGCAAACCGCCGAAATGCCATCTTTGGCTACGAAAACCCTAAAAACACGGCGTTTCTTGTTTAGGCGCAAAACGCAGACAGTAGAACGGAAACTATGAACGAAAAAGCCAAACCAAGTATCAAAGGCAGCACCCCTTCGATCACCGTGAGTTACCCGCAAACGGGAGCCAGCACGCGATCCAATGAAATGGGCATGCGTGACATGCAGGAACGGGCTTATCAAAAACGGGGCGAACAGTATTTGCTGATCAAGTCGCCTCCAGCTTCCGGCAAGAGCCGAGCGTTGATGTTCATTGCTCTGGACAAGCTTGAAAATCAGGGCGTTAAACAGGCCATCATTGTCGTGCCTGAAAAGTCGATTGGCTCCAGCTTTGCGAACGAGCCGCTTTCGAAGTTTGGCTTCTGGGCCGACTGGCACGTTGAACCGAACTGGAATCTTTGTAACGCTCCCGGAACCGATGGCGGCAAGGTGGACGCGGTCAGCAAGTTCCTTGAATCGGATGACAAGGTGCTTGTTTGCACTCATGCGA
>CAYZPA010000176.1:0-3861 GCA_964479855.1 uncultured Pirellulaceae bacterium | reverse complement strand
TGAATTTGTGAATCTGCAAAAACTGTCGCCACTTCAGGAGAATTGCCTCAAACATAAAACCAGACGCCTGTCGTCGTGAATAATTCCGGTTTAGGCAAACGCCATGTTGGCTCAATTCGGCCAAGTAGACCACTGGAAAAAATGGCGTTCTGACCGACAATTAGACGCTTCATTTTGGGCAATGGCCCTCCATCGTCCGAACCCGCATGGGATCTTTGCGTCCCGTCCTGCTGGCAGCTAACTCAGACAATCAAATGACCAAATCCAAAATCATCTATACCCTCACTGACGAAGCTCCTGCATTGGCAACTCATTCACTACTGCCAATCATTCAAGCTTTCACCGCGACCGCTGGCGTGGAAGTCGAAACCAAAGACATTTCTCTTGCCGGACGCTTGATTGCAAACTTCCCCGATCATCTGTCTGCGGACCAAAAGATCGAAGACGCTCTCGCGGAACTGGGTTCCCTTGCCACAAAGCCAGAAGCCAATATCGTCAAACTGCCGAACATTAGTGCTTCAGTCCCACAGCTGAAAGCAACCATCGAAGAGCTTCAATCCAAGGGCTACAGTATCCCGGACTATCCGGATGATGCCGACTCCGACGAAGCCAGCAATCTGAAAAGCCGATTTGCCAAAGTACTCGGTAGCGCCGTTAACCCTGTGCTCCGCGAGGGCAACTCTGACCGCCGCGCGCCCGGTGCCGTCAAGGCGTACGCCAAAAAGAATCCACACTCGATGGGACCGTGGACATCCGATTCAAAAACCCACGTCTCCACGATGGGCAAAAACGATTTCTGCTCCAACGAGAAATCTGTCACCATCGAAAAAGGTGGCACCCTGAAGATTGAATTGGTCGGCAGCGATCAAACCACCTTGTTGAAGGAAGTCACCGTTCTGGATGGCGAAGTCGTTGACGGCACTTTCTTGGACACCGCTGCGTTGCGAACGTTCATCGCCGACGAGATGGCTGATGCCAAGGCGAAAGGCATTCTGTTTTCGTTGCACATGAAAGCAACGATGATGAAAGTCAGCGACCCAATCATTTTCGGACACGTCGTCAAAGTATTCCTCGCGGACGTTTTCGAAAAACATGCCGACGCACTCGAAGAAGCAGGCGTCAATCCTAATAACGGCTTGGGGAACATTCTCTCTGAGATAGAATCACTCCCCCCTGAAAAACAGAACGAGATTCGAAGCGACATCGAGTCCTGCCTTGCCAACGGACCTGATTTGGCAATGGTCAATTCAGACAAAGGGATCACTAACTTGCACGTACCCAGCGACGTCATCATCGATGCTTCCATGCCGGCCATGATTCGCACATCAGGACAAATGTGGAACGCAGAAGGAAAACAACAGGACACAAAAGCAGTCATCCCTGATAGCAGCTACGCCGGACTCTATGGAGCCACCGTTGACTTCTGCAAGCAGCATGGCGCCTTCGACCCGACTCAAATGGGCACGGTTCCCAATGTCGGCTTAATGGCTCAGAAAGCGGAGGAGTACGGCTCTCATGACAAAACTTTTGAAATCGCATTCGATGGTACGGTTCGTGTTACGGACGAATCAGGCACTGTTTTGATGGAACACGAAGTCAAAACAGGAGACATCTGGCGCATGTGCTGCGTTAAAGACGCGCCAATTCGAGACTGGGTGAAACTTGCCGTGAACCGTGCTCGAGCCACTGGCTGGCCCGCCGTTTTCTGGCTGACTGCGGATCGTGCTCACGATGTCCAGCTGATCAAAAAAGTGCAAACGTATCTTGCGGATCATGACACGGAAGGTTTGCAGATCGAAATCATGAGCCTCGTCGACGCGACAAATTTTACGCTGAACCGTGTTCGCAATGGAGAAAATACAATTTCGGTCACTGGCAACGTGATGCGAGATTATTTGACCGACCTTTTCCCAATTCTGGAACTCGGAACCAGCGCGAAAATGCTTTCGATCGTTCCGCTGATGAACGGAGGCGGATTGTTTGAAACCGGCGCGGGCGGATCAGCTCCCAAACACGTGCAGCAGTTCAATAAAGAAAATCACTTGAGATGGGATTCGCTGGGTGAGTTCCTCGCGTTGGCGGTATCGCTGGACCATCTTTCCCAAGTCAATAACAACCCGAAAGCAAAGATGCTCGGCGACGCCTTGGATACCGCAACTGAAAAGTTGCTCGACGAAGGCAAATCACCTTCTCGCAAAGTCAACGAACTGGACAACCGAGGAAGTCATTTCTACCTCGCGTTGTATTGGGCTCAAGCACTCGCGGAACAAACCGACGACAAAGAACTGCAAACCAAATTCCAACCGCTCGCTGCATCGCTGACCGAATCTGAAAGCAAGATCGTTGACGAGCTAAATTCGGCTCAGGGCAAACCAATGGACATCGGCGGATACTATTTCCCAGATGTTGGACTCGCCGCCAAAGCGATGCGACCGAGCGAAACATTGAATTCGACGCTGGCCAAATTCGTTTCAGTTTAAGCCCGGATTATTCACGAGGCGTGGGCGTCAAAATGGAGAAAGCCTGTTTCATTAGGGCATGGTTGCAAGTTTGCGGTTTCGACAGTTCACCCACGATATGAAATTAACGAATTTGCAAACCTGTCGCCACTTAAGGATATTCGCTTCAAAGAGAAAACCAGGCGCCCGTCGTCGTGAATCATTTCGGTTAAGAACGAGGCAAGTCTAAACTGGCGGCACTGGCCATCAAAACTTCGACAACTTCCCGCTTTCCGTTGGTGGGTGGTTGCATGCTGCGACCCGGCGATGGCTTCCGACGATGTTCACAGTGATCGAGAACCAAAATGCAATATGAAGTTGACCTCCCATCATGGACGATCGCCGAGAACAACGCTTTGCCGCGGTTCATGCCTTCGTTGGAAGAGCAAATGGAAGCGGTCATTCGTTTTTCGCGAATCAACTTTCAAAAAGAAACTGGCGGCCCTTTTGCTGCCGGCATTTTTGAGATTGAAACGGGAAAACGAGTTGTCATCGGTGTCAATCGAGTCGTTCCAAAAAATAACTCGACAGCTCATGCCGAAATCGTAACGATTGCGGTGGCCCAGGCGATTTTGAAGACCTTCGATCTTGGAGGGCCCGGCATGCCAAATTATCGGCTGGTCGTAAATGCCCGGCCTTGCGCGATGTGCTTTGGCTCTCTTCCCTGGTCCGGCGTGCGATCTCTGGCAATTGCTGCGGCAGGTGAGGACGTCGAATCCATCACAGGCTTCGACGAAGGCCCCATTCACCCCAATTGGCAACACGAACTAAACGTTCGCGGCATCGAAGTCATTGAAGATGTCCTCGCACCCAAAGCTTGTGACGTGTTTCGAGAATTCGTCGCCAGTGGTGCCCCAATCTACAATGGTCGCAGTGGTGATTAACCCGTCCGAAAACAACCAAAACTGTGGACAAATGATTCACCTGTGTTGCATTCGCAGAACCGCTTCCTGGAATTCATGAAACGAGTTGGCGAACCTGCCTTCAGTTTTTTTGTCATGGCCTGCATGGCACAAACAACAACTCAAAAAGAAACAGAAAGAACGATCGCTTGCCGCACAGTTCACCCTGAGGACATTGCGGCGGGTGATCATGTCGCCGCGTTGCACCAGAGCTACCAAATCGGAACGTATGTCTGGTGCGGTCTGGACTCCCACCAGTTCCCTCCATCGGAACCGATCGAACTGACACTTCGCAGCAACTTCGAAGCGTTGGAAGTAAAAGAGATCTGCCTTCCGTTCGTGCTTTGCTGTGACCACGAATCGAAAGTTGTCGTGCTCGATGTTCGCTCGACGACAATCGCCCGCCTTTCCGCTCGCTTCATCGAGGCGTATCGAAAAGCTGAAAAAGCCAAATCAAAAAA
>CAYZPA010000175.1:0-3881 GCA_964479855.1 uncultured Pirellulaceae bacterium | reverse complement strand
CGAGCGATCAGACTGCAGATCGTAAATGCACTTCGGCAACGATAGCCGAATGGGAGTCAACTCAGTCGATTGCGTTGCGATTGAAAGTGAATCGTAAAACAGGAGAAGAAGCGTTCGAAGCTGGGTAGCTTCAGACTTTAATATCTTTTCACCTTTCACCCCGCCGCTCCATTTTGGCTCCTGACCCCGTTATTTCCGTTTGGCTCCTGACCCCGTTATTTCCGTTCGGTGAAATACTGACGATTCGAGCCCAAGTTTGATTCTTGAGCGAGTAAAGTTTGGCTGTCCCTGTTGTTCCCCCCTCGAGAGGCGAATCAAAACCCGAGAGGTATCAAGGTTGAGATCGACTTCATCAACAGACCAGGAATCATTGAGCCCAAGAAGGGTACGGTAGTGTGGGCTAAGTTTGTTCATCCCAAAGGTACAAAAATCCCGGCGTTCAAGACAACTGCCACTAAATTCCCGAAAGAACCCTTGAATGTGTGTCACTCATTCGTTTTAATCGAGAAAGAAATGGGTTAGAGGCTGCATTGTTCGGCGTTTTGACAACAACTGTTTTTGGGTACGATCCGGCTGGTGCGCCTTTTTGGCCTGAAAAACCGGAGTTTTAAATTCAATAGGTGAACGACAGGATTTTCGTTTCTGAAATCGGAATAACGTCTTGCTGTTTGGCTCGGTTAATCATTAGGTTTGCGACAATTGCTAGCGGGCGCACCGAGCGGATCGCACCCCTGTTTTTTTCAGAGGGTAACACGATGAAGAAATTGACTTTGTTTGCAGCCATGCTGGTTGCATTGCTTGCTACGTCTGCTGCGAATGGGCAATCAAGTGACGGGGATGCGTCAATTGCAACCGGTCTATTCGTGATGGATAACGCTGCGGTTTTCTCAGAGGATGCCCCAAACTTTTCAGGAAAACTTACTGGCGTAATATCACCTGAATATGGGGAAATTGACTTTGATCAAAACGGGGAACTTCGCTACAGCCCACTTTTGGTTAACGAGGAATTCCTCGATGACTTCTTTGTCGTAGTGGAGACCGAAGATTTCGGTACTCAATTCTTGGTTGGCACGTACGACCCGGAGCGAGAAGAACTTCATTTTGGAAAGCCATCTCAGCAAGATATTACTGACAGTGTTGCTGGTGCAGGCGCAGGTTCGACAGCATTCTTGGTTGCAATGCCAGTTGTCCAAGGAAAACCAGAAAGAGAGATTGTCATTGGAATTCATTCAAGTTCAGAAACAGACGGAGATTTTACTGGTGGCCATGTATGGGTAACCATTTCAGATACATTTACTGGAAAAACAACGACATATGGGCTTTGGCCAGATGACAATGACCGTGTTCCCGACAATGGAGACGGCACTGATGTACGTACTGGTGTCGAGCAAGATTTTACAGCCGTGCGTAGCAGATTCAGAAAGATCACGCAAGAACAATTGAATGATTTTTATGACTTTGCCAACACGACTGATCATTGGACGATTGGTCACACTTGCGCTGAATGGGGTAGCCAAGCCTATCACGAATGTACGGGCGAGTATGTAGATCCGAACGACAGTTGGGGGTGGGAGACGCCACGAAAAGTAGCTAGGAGCATTGAGGCCCTTGAGGAGACAGATGATACGTCCTCAACCAATCCCGGGGGTGTAGGTACTGGAGGCGGTGGAGGCAACGGAACAAGTTGCTGCGGTGGTTAGTCAAATGATCAATGTATTACGCGTTCTTCTTGTTGTGTTTTTCATTGGTTGGGTGATTCCTTTATGGTTTGCTGGAAACCAACTACTGGTCTGGGCAAACGGAATTGAATTGCAGCGTGTGGACAGTTTTCCACACCTTCATGTGGCGAAAATCTGTTTTTCCGTTTCGATGGTTTGGGTTCTGGTTGTAATGGCTTGCCTTGCACTTCTGATTCCAAAAAATGATAAGGCCAGCAACACGTAAGTTTCGTGATTAAGCCCCATCAGGTTCAAAACTGGTGGGGCTTTCTTTTTGGGAACCAAGAGAAGCAGAAAAAGGGAGGGAGAAAAAGGGGACAGCCACGAATGGCACTGCCGACGCTTTTTTGTTGGTGAAATGTCATGCGGCAGTGATCAACTCTTGCTTTGCGATGTGACGCGGTTTGGTCAAAAGTGCGATAAGTTTTGGTCTGCGTTTGTTAGCTCTTGGCTCGATGCGATCGGGCCGGTTGCCGACGACTTCGCTGGAACTGATTTGCTGGCCAAGTTCAACCAACTCTCTGGTCAACGTTACGCTCGCCACCAGCCAGTTGTTGGCCAGCAACTGTAGCGTCGTGGTAAAGCTCAAGGTTCTTGGCATCCGCCCGTTGGCGGCGCAGCTTTGCAACATCTTCATCCGAACCAAATTATAGGCCAACAGGCACGACCAGATTTCGGTCTTTACCATCTCGGGAGTTTTCGCGCGAACAATATCCATGCCCAACGAACACTTGATATCGCGGATGTCGAGTTCTACCAACCAGCGGCTACGATAAACACTTGTCAACCAATCCCGAGAGTAGACCTTCGTCTCCAGAATCGTGGTTGCGATCGTGTACTTTGTTGAACGAAACCCGGGTTGCTCAATGAGCACATCAACCAAACGGATTTCAATTTGCTCAGGACATTCGGCGTACTCCTCCTCGCTCATCCAAGCCGGGCGTTGCGGTCGCGACCAAACCGTCGTGCGCTGGTGCTTGTCGATTCGCGTGGCACCCAAAGGATCGTCATCGCGTTTGTCGTGGTTCTTCATCACGATATTAACGCCTTTGTTTTTGCAAGCCGCAATCAGCCAGTAAGTGCAGTAAAAACAATCAGCGACCAGCGTATCGCCCGGCTTTAGCCGATCAAGCATCTGCCACAGCAATGCCGTTTCGCCGCTTTGTTTTCCAGCGTAAGGCCCAAGCATCAAGTCAACCAACAATCCGGTAACCATCGAGATCAGGCTCACGCCGCGAATGATTGGAAACCCGAGCCCTTCTTTTTGCGACGGGTTTTGCGGAAACTCTTCCTGGTTCTCAGGCGTGTCAGCAGCCGTGACGGTGAAGCCATCGACCAGCATGACACGTCCGCTCGTTGGAGTCGCTTGCGTTTGAGCGACGACTTCGTTTTGAACCTGTTCAGGATCAACACTGTCTTTGTCGTACATCACTTCAGCCGATTCGGCGATTTGACAACAGATGTCGCGGACCGCTTGCCATGAGATCTTGGCTCGTGCGCGACAGTAGGCTCCTGTGTTGGTACTGCAAACTTTCTTGCCGAGCAGTGCCCAATAGCTGGCTACGCGTCCAACGGCTGCTTTGCAACTTCGCAATTCGCCTTTTAAGAACGCCTGCGAGATCAAAGCCCAGAGAGTAATCGCTGGTGTGTAGACAGCACCTTCGTCGCTGCCAAAGTCGATCTCGTGAGATTCGAAGATGCTTTGCCATTGGTTTTCATCAATGACTTCAGCCAAGGGAAGTTCATCCGACTGGAGCATGCTGTCTTTGATTAGGCCAAATCTGCGACTGACCGGAGCCCGTGGATTTGATACTGAAGCAGCCATGAGAAAACCCTCTTTGGCTTTTTCACCGGAAGTGAACCAAGGAGGGCTTCTGTTTCTTCGCCAAGCGAAGGGCATTCAATTGAACTTTTCGCAAGACAAGTAGAGATTTTCAAAAAATCTCTCGCCTGTCAATAGAACCGCTACGCGCGCTCATCAAAAATGACTTCCGGCAGTGCCATTCGGGACAGCCACAATAGTGTTCGGCACGACGCCTGCGTGCTTGTCGGCGCAATTAGCTTGGCTGATATTTAGCAAACGAGGGAGGCCGCGTTACAGAATCCCCGCGTTCCAGATTTACTGACCGCGCAGCATTGAGCAACTCGTCAGCAAGCCGAGTT
>CAYZPA010000174.1:0-3984 GCA_964479855.1 uncultured Pirellulaceae bacterium | reverse complement strand
GGCCGAGCTCTCAAGACAACGTGAATATGGTTGCTCATCACGCTGTAAGTCAGGCAATCAACAGCAAAAACTGAGGCGAGAAATTCAAACCTGTCACGAATCCAGCCACGCCGATGCTCGAAGTTACTCCCGTGTTGCGATCAAGCCCGCACAGAAAGGCCTGTCGAACACAGCATTGTATGCAGTGCACGATCTGAACTTCGTTGGGTTGAGATATTCGCCGCGAGCCTGTCTGGCCATTGCATGATTGGGTGTCCCTTTTCATCCCTTTTATCGGAAACGCTACCGATCCTGATCAATTTGACCTGTATCGATCAGATTCGAGAGACGCTGTTGACATGCTGCCAACAGAATCGAGTCGGCAAATGGCCCGACCGATACGAACCCAGAGTCAAAAGCGAAGGCCGAAAAGTTACCCGTGGATGACAAAGCCAAGAAACAAATATCAACTCGGGGAACACAAGGCGAAACGAGTTTAAGTGCATTCACCACAAGCACCTTATTCTTGTTCAAAACAGAGTCTTAAAGCTCAAAATGCTATTCCCGGTTTTCGCATCCAAAACATCCAAGTAAATACAAATTTCACTGACACCAAACAAGAACACCCGTTTGCTCGAGATCTTTATCTCAAGTAAACCGTTCCAATCATGCGCCAAGCCTCCAAGACCTCTAATCTGCCCGAAGTTACTAGAAGTTGTTCGCCATAATTCGTCACCGCTTGCATCAAGCATTACGATATCAAAGTCAGCACATAATTTGTTCGTGGTAGCAAAGCATACTTTGCCGTCTGCCTGCCTATTCATGGCAAAGCATGCTACGACATCCTTGGGCTTTACTTCTAGACCGTTTGCGTCGACCCCTAGACTCCAATTTTGATCACGATCCCAACAAAATTTGAATGGAACTCCGTCTAATTCACCTTCAATATACTGATTGCCAACTGACCCTAGACGAATCGACTCATCATGTGTAACACCAAACGATTCTTCGAAACCAGAGATCTGATTTTGAAGAACTGATTGATGTGGCAGTTCAACATCATCTTCGATGCCTATCTCCATCAAATGAGCTTGCCACCAATCTGGGAGAGGGCACAAAATTCGACCGCTGAAAAATCCTAAGAATGTACAACGCAACTGCTCAACACGCCAGTTTGTTGGTTCACCTATTTTTTCACATTCATTCTTGCAACTAAGCCACGCGGCAAAAAGAGAGACATTCAGGTCGTCATGGAATTTCAAAGAGATCAATTCATCATCACCTAAAGATCCAAGTAAAGATCTGACTCCTCCTTTATCATTGATTCCGCTTGAATCAAGACGGTCGACCAAGCCATCAGGTCCATTTCGATCAGATGCACTTTCTGTCTGCGCAAATAGTGTGCTACCTGCCAATGCGAAAATAACGCCAACGAAAAATTTCATTTTATAACCCATATGCCTATTCCCGCGCGGGACCTGAATCTACCGAAATTTCGTCGCAGAACGCGACACTACCAGTTGGCGGTCTACTGGTATCCTTTATTTCTCCGCAACACATCGCATCAATTACGAACAATCGTGCACCACTAGCTACTGGATTTTTCTTCCAGAAAGGAGGAGGGCCTTTGTCAGTAAATGCAGGCAATTTGCCAGAAGTCGTAGGGCATTGAGTGTTGAAAAATTTATCTGTTTTCCAATCAGATGCAGAATCAGAATACAAGTCTTCGCCAACTTCAGCAAACGAATAGAGTCGGAGTTCCCCGAACTGTTGATAATAAAAGCACCCAGAGTTTTTCCCCGGAATGGTAAATTTCGCGGTATCGTCTTCAGTTGACTTAGCGTGACCTGGTGGATTGGTCGGTCTACGTTCATTGTAGCCGACTCGCCAAGCTTCATAATATGTAACCGATTCTCCTTTCTCCCAATCGCAAGGAGGACACCCATCTCCTGTACAATCTTCGTAGACGCCACATTTCCCAAACTTACAAAAAACTGTCACTTTTTGAACGAGAAAACCACTTACTCTGTGCCCTTTAGGCAAAAGAAATTGGTAACTTGCCATGGCTTCCCCCTTGTCTCCGCATTCAACGTCAAGATTTTCTGGTCCCTCGTTCTGCACGACTATGCTATTGGGGGTGCTTTCCCCTGTTGGATCTATTGATCCATAAGTGACGAAGTATCCTTGATACTGGCTCATCCCGTCGATGTATTCCAGCGGGTCACGGCTGACAAACTCACACGTACTGGTATCGTAGAATCTGTGTCTGAAGTACATCAGGCCGGTTTCGTCTTCATGCCTTCTGGACGTGTATCCGTAAGGCATGTCGTAATTGCTCGATCCTCGCACGGTAGATCCATTTGCAGCAAGAATAGTCCGTTTGCCGAATTGATCGTAGGTGTATCTCTCGACGATCGAGCCGGAGCTGTTCACTAGTGAGGAAACGCTCCATTGTTGATTGCGAGTGACCGCCAGTTTCTGGCTGCCGCTGCTTCTGAGCAGCATCACTAACGAGTCGATACCACCGGCATAGACATATTCATTGCCCGATGATGCAGGTGCCGCTCCCTTCGCGTATTCTGCGATGCAGTTAGGCCCTGAATGAATAAAGACTGTTTCGCTAACACTTCCTCCATCGGTCACCTTCTTCCAGATCCGTTTTCCATCAGCACCGTAGCCGTACTCGACCGTCGGCCCACCTGAGACCGTGGCACTGGTCATCATTCCCGCTTCATCCCAAGCGTAAGTGTAGCCATCGGTCGCGGTTATTAGATTTCCGTCGGTATCGAAGCTTTGGCTACTACCTCCCACGGACGTCAGCTCATGAACATTCGAATAGCCTCTTGCAGTTGAGCTTCCATTGAGATTGACGTTGCTGATATTTCCAATATCGCTACGAGTCATAGCCAGAGTCTTACTCTGCCCGGACTGATTGAAGTTCAGGAATCGATCCTCTGCATCGTAGCCATCGTTGCCACCCGCCTGCGTCGTGAAGTTCCATGACGACATGGCTCCACTCCATGACTCAGAGAGCTTGTTGCCATTGTCATCATAAGCGTAAGTGGCGGTTCCTACGTTCGTATTTCCGACCGTTCGAACCTGCCCGTTGTCGAAGTAAGTGCGAGTCTCGTCTACGGAAGGCCGATCGATGCTCGCAAGTTGGGCTAGTGCATTGTAGTCCCGATCTTCAATCTCGCTGCTGTCCACGTCGATCGTGTCCAACAGTCCACGAACCGTGTGGCTGTATTGTACCGTGCGGCCCGATGGATGGGTGATCTTCGTGGTACGACCACGGTCGTCACGCTCGTAGGATACCGTGTAAGTTTGACCACCGTAGGTCGTGCTTTCGCTTGCCATTCGCCCGCGGTCGCTGTAGACCATGGCCTGCGTGACGCCGTCACGGGAAGTCGATCCTGTTCGTCTCAACCGGTTGTCGTAGGTCATGTCATCGGTGCCGACGAGCGTGTTGCCAGAGTTGCGATACTCGACCTTGTCAACGACACCCGAGAAATCGTACACATTGGTGCGTGACTTTCCGGTCGGCAGATCCGTGCGAGTTAATCGCCCAGCCGCGTCATAGGTCATCGCTCGGGCACTATTGTCCGCCAGTGTGGTCGACGTTCGCTGTCCCAACAGATTGTAGACGTAGGTTGTTGTTCGACTTTCTGCATCGGTGATTGTCAGTTGGCGGCCTTCCAGATCATAGGTTCTAGAGGTCGTTTTGCCGATCCGATCAAGACTCGCTGTCACTCGTCCGCGAGCATCGTAAGTGTTGCTACTGGAGTTGCCCTTGGCATCGGTCTGCGAACTGACGCGACCTGTTGTGGGGCTGTAGGCGGTTGTACGAGTGTTGTTTAGCGGATCGGTGACCTTTAGTCGCCGCCCAAGGTCGTCATAGGTCATGACCGTCTCATGATTCAGAGCATTGATGGACTTCAACGTCTTGCCACCAGAGTCATATTTTTGCTCTGACTCGTTTCCAAGCTGATCCACACTGACGATCGA
>CAYZPA010000173.1:0-4123 GCA_964479855.1 uncultured Pirellulaceae bacterium | reverse complement strand
AACCTCTGAACCACCCTTCGGGAGGGGCTGCAGGGCGATACCGTCGCAGATTTCGCCGGGAGATGATTACGATGAACCGGCAAGAATTCTGGCGAATGCCTCTCAGAAAAAATAACGCTCGCAATCTCGCGTCATTGCCAAGCCGGATGGCGCTTCATTTTCGCCTGAAATTCAGCAAGCGATCGCTGCCAGTTTTCCAGCGAAGACTTGTCGTCAGTTGCCTTGTAAAGTTCGACAAGACGTTCCAATGAGAAACCGAATTTGCCCTTCATGCCATCAGGCATTTCGTCGAACGTTTCCTCCAGCCCCTTCTGCCCGGAAAGCAAAAATTCTTCCGCCTCATCGTAACGTTCCAGCTTCACAAGGCACTCGCCGTAAGTCGCCCGATGGTCATGAGTCTGCCACGCACCGGGTTTGAGTTTTTCCATGATGTCGAGCGACGCTTTCAGGATCGGTTCAGCTTCTTTCCATTTGCCGATTCGCATCAGGGCACTCCACGCGAAAACCATGTCGTTGCACTGGTCGAAGCTGCCGGGCTCGTATCGCTCGCCCGAAAGCTTGTACTGTTCCTGCGCAAGTTCCACAATTCGGTCGTATTTTTTGGCTTCGAGACACGTCGCAAGGAACTCGGTGCGAAAGAAATCAAAATTTGCATCACGTCGCCCTCGAAGGTAAACGTCCTCCAGAATTTTGTAGGCTTCTTCGAGATCGCCTTTGCGCCGAAGGTTCACTCCGATGCCAGACTTGGCGGTCAACAACGCCGTGTCATCCGGCTCCAGGATTTTCTCCAACCCGGCCAGAGATTCCCGAAGACGCAGAATCGCTTTGTCATACTGTTTCAGGTGAAAGTGACCGACGCCGAGGTTGCCGATCACGCTGAGCGTCTGCGGGTGGTTCTTGCCAAGAATCCGCTTGTGCATCTCAAGGGACTCCTCGAAGAAAGGCACGCCGACACTCCAGTCCCGCCAATACATCAGATAAATGCCCAACTGATTGTGGGCTTC
Organism: uncultured Pirellulaceae bacterium; assembly: GCA_964479855.1. Lineage (GTDB taxonomy): Bacteria > Planctomycetota > Planctomycetia > Pirellulales > Pirellulaceae > Mariniblastus. Next base: position 3,119 of record CAYZPA010000173.1, on the reverse strand, counting down.
CAGTGTGATCGGGTGCTCCGTTCCATTGACTTTTTTCGAAAGAGCTAATGCACTGCGAATGTACTTTTCCGTCTCACCGGGTAGCGAAACGTCGGGCACGTCCTTGATCAGTTCAGACAATTCGTACTGGAGCAGAGTCCGGGTCTTGGCTGCCTTTTCCATCGCTGCCGCAAAATGCAACTGGAACAGCACAAGGCCTTTTTGAATCGATGGTTCCGACTGGTCTACCGATTGCAGCGTTTCGTACATCAGCTTGATCGCTTCCGAAAGTTTGCCAGATTCTGCCAACGTAATGCCAAGTTCATCGATCGCTTGGAGCCGAAAACGGACGGGTGCCTCCGGGTGCTTGTCCAGCCATTTAACAACCATCTGCAACTGCTCTTCCGCCGGAACGGTTTTTCCGATCAGCCGAATGGCACTGCCCAACCGAAGCCGCACCTTCATCGCAAACGGATCGTCGCCCAATGCAAGACGGTCACATGCAAGGACCACTTTTTCCAACTTGTCAATCGCAGCTTTGTTGTTGCCCTTGCCTGAATCGGTTGCCGCCAGATCCGAGAGGCAGTTCCAGTAGCGGATATCATCCGTTCCGACCTGATCATCCCATGCTTCGAGCGCCAGTTTTAAAGTTACTTTTGCCAGATCAAACGCTCCCTGTTCGTTCAGCGCTTGGCCTAAAGAGTTCAGAAGCTGAGCCTTGATCGCCGGTTGGTCAGCGAATTGATCCTGAATCGTTTTCAATGCAGGTTGAAAATAGACTTGTGACAGTGAGTCAATTGCAAGGTCCGTAAAGTTCGTCTTCGAGAGCCCTTCGTCCAGTTGATCCAGCCGATCCAGTTCCGCCTGACCGTCGCGCGATTCATCATCGTCGCCACGCGATGTCGCTTTTGCCGACCGCCAGTTTTCAAGGATTTTCTGGCGAATGCTGACTCCCATCATCACCGGATCGATCTGCTGAATCTGGTTCGCCTGGAACATCGAAACGTTCTCCAGCTCCTTGGCCCGCTTTAGCGTTTCTGACTGGGCAAGTTCAAGCTTCGCCAGAGCTTCTGACTTTTGATCGGATTCGCGATTGGCCCGAGCCTGTTCGGTCCAAGCCCAATTGAGCGCCGTTGCTGTCGCGACAAGCCCCACGCTGAGGGCCAGAAAAACCGCCGCCGCCGAAGCCACCAAACCCTTGTTTTTTCCGACAAACTTTCCGAATCGATAAACGCGGCTCGGCGGCGCTGCTTCAACAGCTTCGCCGTCAAGGAATCGCTGCAGGTCGTCGGCCAGTTGAGCCACCGTGTCGTATCGCCGGTCCCGATTCTTTTCCAGGCACTTCATGGTGATCCATTCGAGTTCACGCGAAAGCGAACTGCCTGCCGATGACGCCTCGACGTTACGTTTGCGAAACGGAATCGGATTTTCATGACGCACCACCTCCACCGCGCTTTCAAGACTGACCTCTCGCAGACGGTGCTCGGCGAATGGACGCGAACCGGTCAACAATTCGTACAGGACAGCACCCAGGGAATAGATATCGGTTCGCGTATCGACATTGGACATTGACGAAGAACTGCCAAGACTCGTTTGCTCAGGGCTCATGTAGTCGGGCGTCCCCAGCACCTGGCCTTCGACGGTCAGCGACGAATGAAGCGAGCCGGTTTCTGCGCTAGCGTTGGCCATGCCGCCGGGCCGATCCACTTTCGCCAGCCCAAAGTCAATGACCTTTGGACAGTCGCGGTTTTCGTGCATGGCGACGACGATGTTCGATGGCTTGATGTCGCGATGAATAATTCCATTCTGATGAGCATGTTGAATGGCTCGACAAACATCAAGGAACAGAGCCACACGTTCTCTGACCTTCAATTTCGCCGTCGCGGCATGGTCGATCAGATTCTGACCCTCAACCAGTTCCATCACGCAATACGGATTCCCGCCGTCGGTCGATCCGGCGTCGAAAATCTGTGCGATGTTGGGATGTTTCAAAATCGCCAGGGACTGTTGCTCGGTCTTGAACCGCGAAAGCATTGCCGGCGAAGTCTCCCATGCGCGAATGAACTTGATGGCGACCTCACGTTGCACCGGATCGGACTGTATTGCTTTCCAGACCGTCCCCATGCCGCCTTTGCCGAGATGTTCGGTCAGGGTGTAAACATCGACGGTCTGGCCTGTATTGGGTTCGAAGCCATCATCAGCCAGCCGCGATTCAAGCGGTCGATCGCCGCTGACAATGTTGTCAGACGATCCTTTTTGAAGTTCGCTTTCAACGCGATTTACGAGCGAAGGAAACTGTTGGCGCAGGATCCTGAAGGCGCTCTGTTCGTCCAGCGAAACCATCGTGCAAAGCAGCTCGACCGTCAGATCTTCCTTGAACGCACCCAACTTCAAATTGGGAAGTTCGGGTTCAGCATCTGAAATCACGTTGTGAACGAAGTCATCAAGCTCAGGAAAAACGCCATCTTCGTTGAATCGACTTTCAAGCTTTTCACAGGCTGAATCGATCAATAACGATTTTCCAAGCATGGCATTATTCCTTTTCGATTTTTGACCAGATTTCTCGAATGAGATTCAGTCTTCTTTCCACCGTTCGTTCGGTGCGTCCGAGTTTTTCAGCGATTTCGGCGTTGCTGTACCCAGCCATTCGCCAAATCGCAACGTTGCGAAGTTCGTCGCTGGGCAGATTGCGTAGCAGCCGCTGACTTAGTTCTTCCAGTTCAACGAAGACCTCTGGTGGCGGGTCGCGTTGCACGTAGTCCCGGACATTGCCGATTCCCTGTGATCCGAAAGCGGAACTGCCGCTGACTTTTCCGCCTCCGCGTTTCTGTGCCTGAAGTTTTTCCTGTTCGTTGATTGCGTCGCGGGCAGCGATCAACGTCAGCATTTGCCAAAGCTCATCGCGATTGCGAACTTTTTCAAACCGTTTTTCTTTCAGGCCCGTAAAGAGCGCGAGGAAGGCATTCGCGGCGATCTCGTCAGGCGCAATCAACCGGCGGTGCCGATCGTAAATTTTCGATCTGGCGTAACCGCACAATCGGTCAAAAAAACGTTGCCAGATCAATTCGGCCGCAGATTGATCATGCTCGCCGACGGCAGCGATGGCTTTGGTGATGGAACCGGGAGAAGAATTCAAGGTG
>CAYZPA010000172.1:0-4148 GCA_964479855.1 uncultured Pirellulaceae bacterium | reverse complement strand
GCAATCAAACACACTCGCTTTCCAATGGCTATGGCCAATCGATCGTCAGTGTGGACCAGCTTAGCAACGAGTCAGAGCAGAAATATGACTCTGGTGGCAAGACATTGAAGTCCATCAATGCTTTAAATCATGAAACAGTCATGACCTACGATGACCTTGGACGTCAGTTGACGGTCACTGATCCATTAAATAATACTCGTACAACCGCCTACAGCCCCACGACAGGTCGCATCAGTTCTCAGACCGATGCCAAAGGCAACTCCAGTAGCAACACTTACGATGCTCGCGGACGGGTGACCGCGAGTCTTGATCGGCTTGGAAAAACGACCTCTAAAACCTATGATCTGGAAGGCCGTCAACTAACGATCACCGATGCAGAGAGTCGCACAACAACCTATGTCTACAACCTGTTGGGTCAACGGACCTCAACCACGCTGGCGGACAATAGTGCCCGAGCGATGACATACGATGCGGCCGGACGATTAACTCGCACAGATCTGCCAACCGGGAAGTCACGCACCAATGTGTATGAATTTTCGGGCGTTCTGGATAAAGTCGAGTATCGCAATGCTGGCAATACGCTCGTCGGCACCGATGACATGACTTACGACAGTTTGTTGAGACGAACAGGATCGACATCTCGTGATGGCGTGACGCAGGCCATGGGCTACAACGACCGTGGACAAATGGCCAGCGAAAGCACGACTTACGGAGGTCAGACTTACACCGTCAACTACACTCGAAACGATCGCGGGCAAACGACCAAGGTGACCTATCCCTCAGGGCGTGTAGTGGACTACGACCGTACGGTTCGCGGCCTGTTGGATACGATCGATGTTGACAGCAGCGAGATCGAAGACCGGGGCTACAACGCACTGGGCCAGCTTACGAGCATTGATCGACCTTCCGTAGACGAGTCTCGGACGTACTTCGACAACGGGCAGATTCAAACGATCGGGAATACAAATGTTGGCACCGCTACTTACGCTTACGATAACAATGGAAACAAGCTCTCCGAATCATGGAGTGGAGCCATGTCGTCATGGAACTTCACGACTCAAGCGGGTGGCAGTGATGGTTACGATGCAGAGGATCGATTCCTAAACTTCAATCAGTCAGGACAGAGCAAGACTCTGGCGATGACGCGTAGCGATATCGGAAACATCAGCAACGTCAATCTCAATGGAGCTTCAACTGCAAGAGGCTATTCGAACGTTCATGAGCTGACGGCAGTGGGTGGTAGTAGTCAAAGCTTCGATACCGACGGCAATCTGACGAACGCGACCAATGGCGACACTTACGCTTGGGATGAAGCGGGAATGATGACCAGTGCCACGGTCTCAGGTGGGCCGACGGTTGAATACGGCTACGGGGCTGACGGCAAACGAATCTGGAAAAAGGTGACCGATGGAGGAAGTGTTACCGAAACGGTGTTCGTTCACTCAGGGCCTAACTGCATCGCAGAGTACGCCAAGGGAACAACTACTGCGTCGCCAAGCAATGAATACATCTATGCAGGTGGCATCGATTCGCTGGCGATGTTGGTTCGAAATGGTGGCAGCCAGAAGCTGGCGGTCACACGCAATCAGCAATGGAGTGTCTCTGCTTTGGTGAACAGTTCAGGGACTGTCGTCGAAAGGTACACCTACGATCAATTCGGCAAGCGGACGATTCTTGCGGCAAATGGGTCCACCGTGCGAGTATCTAGCAGCTACAATATGCCCTACGGCTACACGTCTAGAAGGCACGAAGACGAAACTGGCCTGATGTACTTCAGGGCAAGATATTACGATCCACAAACCGGGGAGTTTGTCAGTCGTGATCCGCTGGAATACGTCGACGGCATGAGCCAATATCGAGCGTACATGGGATTGAAAAAAGTAGACCCCCATGGGTTGGCGTGTGATCAGTATTGCTGCACATTCAAAGGAGTTAAGGACTTGCCAGGTTTGTTCACAGGCTCAACGTCGCAGATTTGGACAGAAAACGTAAAATGTAAAAGCAAAAAACCGAAGAAGTGTTGCAGCGACTACGCCAAGAAAAACGGGTGGACGCTGTTCAACAAAGGGTATTCAAGTAAGCCGTGCCCGGGTTCGGGGATCTGTAATGTTGGGCAAAAGAAAGACATCAAATCAGTAGGCATAGCTTACCTCGAAGCTGGGACATTTGGTCGTCCACCTGTCGATGACGATATGATTGGAGACTTGGAGATTTGGATTAACGTTTTGTCAATTACAGGATGCAATGGTGGTGTGAGTGCGATTGACAATTTATCTGGATCTCAAGGTCCTGGCGCTGGAGATGCAGGTGACGTTCTGAATTGGTTAAACGGTATCCGCAATAACAGAGGTGTTCTTGGAAATTTGTGGATCAAAGTCGAAGGCCAATGCTGCAAAGAAACTAAATTCAATGTATTCGCGTCGAATTATTGGGGGACACATACAAATTGGTTTAATTGCTCCAAGGCTTTGGGCAGCACGATTGAGCCAGGCAAAGAGGCAGAATATATAGTGAAGAATCTTTGCAAATGCCAAGAGAAAGCCAAAGCTGCATTCGATTGTTCTAAGCAATCAAGTAATGGAGTGACTGTTGGGAATTCGTCAAGATGATGAGACTGAGCGAATGAAATTTGATCTAAAGATGCTCTTTCTTGTTGTCTTTGCGGCTGCTGTCATTTTATTTGCTTCTCGTCATGTACTTGAGCAAATCGACCACAATGAACGATTGAAAATCACTCAGGAATGTGAACTTCCCGCGTATGCTGATGATGTGTTTTGCAAAAAAACGAGCGATGCAGTAAGACGAATCACACGACGCACAGTCGTAACTCCGAGCCTTATTGAGGCGCGAATTATTTTGACTTCGTTCAATGAAACAGAGCACCGAGAATTGGCCGTGTATTGGATATGCAGTCGAGAAGTAGTTGACGCCGTCGCATTTTCTCAAACAGGGTTCAATACATCAAGTACTGGTGAGTTGAATCAAGAATGGTCCTTGAATGAGTTTACCGTTTCGTCATCGGGCTATCTGTTTTCCGCAATTAAGAAAATCCCGTTGGATTTCCCCGTTGACGACCTGCACATATCACTCCTGTCCAATGGAAAGGCACTCGCAGAATCAAGTCAAATAAGAGTAACGCAGAGAAAAAAATAGGGGAATTGAACGGGGACACCGGAGTGAACGGGGACACCCAAGAAACGATTAAAGGTGCCAAGGACCGTTAATTGATTCCACGCCTTGTGGTCAAAAAACTCAGCCGAGTGAATAAGGCAGCGAAATCAGTGGTCGGAGCGACAAGCGTGCAAGAATAAGAAGAGTGGCTTCGCTGGGGTCAGACTTGGTTTTCGGGTGGCTTCGCTGGGGTCAGACTTGGTTTTCGGTTTTCAAGTGCTATATTCTTGCACAGCTCGAACAACCTGACGGGTGAGGACGGTTTGCCAGACGAGGGCGGATCGGAGCGGTAGCAGGCATCAGTGTTTTTACTCGGGGAAAGACGAGAAACGCTACTGTGATTTAAGCGGGTGTTTTTCTCTGACGGCAAGCCGAGTCGAGCGCCGCACAAGGCCCGATGGCGATGATGGATGACGAAATGTGACGACTCCGATGGCTCCGCGGCTGTCGTGAGTCGTTTTTCTTTGTGGAGAATCGATGCAATCGAGGAGAATTCTCACGGTCGCGCAGCAGAGAACGCTGTCGATTTCTGGTCGTTTTGAAATCGATGAGAGTTGTTGGACGATAGATTGTGAGTTGTGATGGAATCATTGTCAGGACTCATACCATGCCGGGCGATGCGGCCCAGACATCACCTTCTTCCAGCTCGGTCGAAACGTAAACGAAACGCATTGCATCGGCTGCGAACACTTGGGACACTTCAGCGACACGCCGCCGTAAATGTCGATCGCGAACTCGTCTTCGTCGAGTATGTCCTCGCTGAGTGATTCCGGTTCTTCCAAGGGTTCAGCATCACCGGATTCGTCGATCCCCAACACGGTGCGGCAGCGAGCTAAATATTCTGCGCGGCTGCTGTGGCTGGCGTGGCCGTAATTGCGGACGCGGACGAAGCCCTTGGGCAACACGTGCAAACCCCAACGACGAACAAGAATAAAGGGTCAGGTCTCTTTGATTGATCCGACGCGGTAAAAACCACG
>CAYZPA010000171.1:0-4289 GCA_964479855.1 uncultured Pirellulaceae bacterium | reverse complement strand
TCATTCGGGTATTGATCCAAGTTTGTGGTATCGACAGGTCACCCACGACGTGAAATTGACCATTTGCAAAACCTGTGTCCGCGTCCGGAGAATCGCTTAAATGCGGAAACCAGACGCCTGTCGTCGTGAATAATTCCGGTTAGGATCCCAATTTTGCTCATTGGCCATCCAGATCACATTTTTGCCCGCTCGCTCGTAAACCAAGATCCTGCCTCCACGATGGTGACCGAGTACAACGCGAGTCGAATCGTTGCTCAATTCGATACAGTCAGAATACGGCCCAACTTCGATCAAGTTGGCGCCTTCAAAACGCGGCTCTAAAGATTTCAACGCTCCGATAGATGCAGTCGGAAACTTTTCCTGAACCGCCGATTGCTGAGCTTCGCAACTCTGTTCTGTCCAACCGACAAACAACAGCGGACTCAATGCAACGATCGTGATCCTGACGAAGCGTGACCAAAAACGATTCAAATTAGGTCTCCTTGCAAACATCTTTAAACCAACCAATCGTTTTGGAATTCGCAACATCACGCACCGACTGTTCTTTCAGGTTCATGGCTTCAGAATCTGATCCTGATTCCAACAGGCGTTTCGCGACCTGCTTTAGCTTCGAAACATCCTTAATCGTAGAGCGAACCGTCTCAAAAAGTGCCGTCTCGCCTTTGGAATCCCGAAGATACACCGATGCGCCTTGCTCCAACAACAGCTCCACCGTGTCAACAAAGCCCGCCTTGGCTGCTCGATGAAGTGCCGTCTTACCTTTGCGGTCCTGAAAGTTTACGTCCGCGCCGGCGTCCAACAACCGCTGCACATCATCCGGATTTCCGCCACGGTCGCCGCGACAAAGATAGACGAACTCTTCGTTCAGTTCGTCGACATGCATTTTTACGCCGTACTTGTCCAGCAGTTTCCAAAGTTCGCTTCCATCAGGAATGACTCGAGGAGCATGTTTGGGATCGGCGCCGTTTTCCAACAACCTTTTGACCATGGGGTACGACTCGGCCGCTGCGATGAAAAGCTGCTTTTCGATCCCCTTGATTTTTGCACCAGACTGAATCAGAAAATCGACTGTGTCCTCGTCGCCACCTCGAAGCGCATAGCATAACGGTGTCGCCCATGGAGCAGGGCGGAGCACAACATCCAGCTTGTCCTTGATTGGATCGCCCATCACATGTTGCTTGTGTCCGAGGTCGAGACGTCGTTTACTTCGTGCGAGCAATTTTTTGACCAAGTCGACGTCGCCAAGAAACGCCGCCGTGTGAATATCAACTTTGGCTTTTTTTGAAAGCAAATATTCAGCGACCGATTTTCGTTTTTTGAAAGCGGCAATGCAGTAGCAGCTTACGTCGACAAAGTAAGGCGTATAGTGAGAGCCACAGGCGTTGATATCGGCTTTTCGCTTGACAAGGTATTTCACCATTTCAAGTTTGCCGCGATGGGCGGCCTCCCACAACATGGTCCGACCATGGGAGCCGACGCGATGAATCCAATCCGGCTTTTGCTTTAATATTTCGCGGACGGAGTCGATGTCTCCGCGTGCTGCGGCGGCGACACCAATTTTCAAAAAGTCGCTGACTTTTCCAGTGAATCGAACAGGCACAATGACGCATCACAAACACGGTTACAAACGAATCCGAGGCCCGTACTTGGACCCAACGAACCAGTTGATATGATAGCCGATCGATCATGAACCGGAATTATTCACGACGACAGGCGTCTGGTTTGCCCTTTGAAGCGATTGTCTTGACGCCGGGCAAGTTTTGAGAATTCGTCAGTTTCATGGCGTGGGTGACCTGTCGAAACCACAAACGTGGAGCAACATCCCAATGAAACAAGTTTTCTCCAGATCGACGCCCGCGCATCGTGAATAATCCGGGATGAAACGAAGGATTAGCTCAAAACGCAGAAAGCAAGCAATGCCACAAAGCCTCGGAAACACAATCGCTGACTCGCTAAAATTGAGTCTCGGCTACTCGAAAAATTTACTCAAGGACGTCACTGCGGAACAATTCGGTCGCTTTGCTGTCGCCGATGGGAAGCCAATTGAATCCAATCATGGCGCGTTCATCTACGGCCACCTTAGCCTTTACGCCAACAAAATTCTCGAAGACCTTGGTCAGCCAACGATTCCGTTGCCAGAAGGCTTTGAAGAAAACTTTTCAAAAGATTGCAAATGCGTCGATGATGCCGGTGGGAAACTGCCGGCCATTAGCACCATCACCGATTATTATTTTGAAGCGTTTAATCGGGTGATGGATGTGCTTCGCAACACCGACGACGAAGTTCTTCAAGCTGTTAACCCATCAGAAAAAATGGCCGAACGTTTTCCGACGCTTGGTTCGGTCATCAACTTCTACACGGGCGGCCACATGATGCTGCACCTTGGCCAAATGAGTGCATGGCGACGAATGCATGGACTGGGTTCGGCGTAACCTGGAAAAGCCGATTCAGCAGTGGAATTAGTTTGAACAGATGCCAGCTTGCGTATCGACTTCGTTGAAAGAATTTGGCTCAATCTTCCACAGCCGAACTCATTTCGATGATCGCTTTAATAATTGACAGCTTCGATTTGCGATCTGAGTTTTCAAAACGATCGCCGTCGAAGTTCTAGCCGTATCGGGTATCGCAAGAATTCGCTCAAGGACGTCCATCAGATGCTCGTTTGATTGGGCAGCGATTTGGCATAACAAATCGCCCTGCGCTGCCACGGAATGCACCTCAAGGACTTCATCGATTTCCGACAATGGTTGCACCACCGAATCGATCTGTCCTTCTTTGACTTCGACGGTAATGAAAGCGCGAACATTGAATCCAATCGCGTCCAAATTCAAATCTGGCGTGAAGCCGCGAATCACGCCCTGCTTCACCATGCGATCCAGACGGCTCTGAACCGTGCCGCGAGCGATATCCAATCGGCGGGAAAGCTCCAAAACGCCAACCCGAGCATCACGCTGAAGCTCCAGCAACAACGCGGCGTCCAAATCGTCGATTCCGCTCATCTTGTAGTCATTTTGTTCAGCCATCTCGCCCTCACCGATCAGGAATTGTGCAGATTGTACAAATGTTAGCACGTCGATTGAGCAGCTGTCACGTCAATGTTATGTTCGCTGTACGATTTGCAGGTATTCGTCGCAGCTATCCGAAACATTCAAGGAGATTCGTATGGGCCCTTTTCCGCATTCTGCCCCTCGGGCAACCATCAGCGAACAAAATCCGGCGGGAACGGATGGTTTCGAGTTCGTTGAATTTGCACATCCGGAACCTCAGGTCCTCCGTGATTTGTTTTCCTCGATGGGTTACACCCATGTCGCGACTCACAAAACGAAATCGATCGAGCTTTGGCAGCAGGGTGATATCTCCTATTTGATCAACGCCGAAGCCGGAACTCATGCCGCAGAATTTATCGATGTTCATGGGCCGTGTGCACCTTCGATGGGTTGGCGTGTCGTCGACGCAGATCACGCTTTCAAACATGCGGTGTCAAAAGGTGCCGAACCCTATGTCGGAACTGGCAAGGCGATCGACGTGCCCGCGATCGTGGGCATCGGTGGGTCACTGATCTACTTCATTGATAAGTACTTTGACACCAGTCCTTACAACGAAGAATTCGATTGGATCACGAAAGCTCATCCCGAAGGCGTTGGTTTTCACTACCTTGATCACTTGACCCATAATGTCTTCAAAGGAAACATGGACAAGTGGTTCAAGTTTTACAGCGAGCTTTTCAACTTTCGTGAAATCAGATTCTTTGACATCGAAGGGAAGCACACTGGACTTTTCAGTCGTGCTCTAACGTCGGCTTGCGGTCGAATTCGAATTCCGATCAATGAAGATCGAGGCGAAACAGGCCAGATCGTTAACTATCTGAAAAAGTACAACGGCGAAGGCATCCAACATATCGCTGTCGGAGCGATGGATATCTACGATTCGGTCGACGCCATTTCGCAGCGCGGAATCAAATTCATGCCGGGGCCTCCGGAAACCTACTACGCGATGTCTCATGATCGGGTCGTTGGACACGAAGAACCGATCGACCGAATGAAGCAACACGGCATTCTGATCGATGGCGAAGGTGTCGTGGATGGCGGTGAAACGAAGATCCTGTTGCAGATTTTTTCCAAGACGGTGATCGGCCCGATCTTCTTTGAGTTCATTCAACGCAAGGGCGACGATGGTTTCGGAGAAGGCAATTTTAAAGCTCTATTCGAATCGATTGAAGCTGACGAAATGGCGAAGGGCGATTACTAACCCGGATGACACACGATGCGTCGTGAATCATTTCGCACTAG
>CAYZPA010000170.1:0-4308 GCA_964479855.1 uncultured Pirellulaceae bacterium | reverse complement strand
TCTCGCCTGAACGCCATAAACCCGAAGTCAACATAACCAGCAGCAAGCAAGCCACTGATGCCACAAAGAAAACCGGATGCAATCGGTTGTTTTTGGTTTCCGGTTCTGCGTCCTGAATGCCTGATAGGCGATGCAGCGTTTCCAAAGGAATCTGCGACAGCGAGTCTTCCAACGCCCCAAAGTCTACGACAAGCTGGGCACACTGATCACAAACCGCGACGTGCTTTCGAACCTCATCATCTGAAAGCAGCGGCTGACGCGCATCCAAAAGATCATAGATCCGCAATTCAACCCGCTCGCAGACTTCAGCTGGTTTCGTTTCGTCCTGAACTTGCTTCACCGAGCACGCCTCTTTTTCTCAAACGATTGATCAGTTCTCGCCGCGCCCGATGCACCCAAGTCTTCACTGTTCCAAGCGGAACAGACATCGACTCAGCGATCTCCAGATACGACATTTCCTGTTGATGAAACAGAAGGAAAGCTTGACGGTACTCGTCACGAATGCCGACCAAACCAAGCTTGATCTCTTCGGCCAGCAGTTCCGCCTTTTGGTTCTCAACAGTCGCGTCGGGAACAGGATAGTCAAGTGTCAGCACGGAAGGTCTCCGCTTGCGCTTGGCAAGCTTCGTTCGACAACGGTTGCCCGCGATCGTCAGCAACCATGGCTCGAAAGCCCGAGTCGGATCCCAGCGATGGAGATTATTGACAACCCGGACGAACGTTTCTTGAGTCGCGTCTTCCGCATCTTCGCGTTGGCCCAGCATGCGATAACACAGACCGAAAACCTGCCCACGAAATCGGTCAACAAGTTCGCCAATGGCAGGCTGTTGACCGGCAATGCAACGATTTACCAATATCGGAAATTCTTCTGACACTCACCCACTCCCAATACGTGCTAACTCAAAATCACAGCTGAAAGGCCCATGATTGTGAACAACACAGTGACACCTGAAACGATACCCCAAGATCGCTCTCGCGGTTTCAAATCACCGTTTAAAATTGTACTTCGTGGCTGAACAGGGAAAATTGTCAAAAAAACGGAACGCTATCGAATTCAGGCACAGAAACTGGAATTATTCACGACGACAGGCGTCTGGTTTGCTCTTTGAGTCAATTTTCCAGAAGTGGCTACAAGTTTTGCAAGTTCGTTAATCTCACATCGTGGACGAACTGTCGAAACCACAAACCACGAACAAAACTGAATGAAACAGGCTTTCTCCAAGTTGACGCCGACGCCTCGCGAATAATCCCCGAAAAAAAGCCCGAACGATGAATCATCCGGGCCTTTTTCAATGATTTACAATCACGTGCACATTAAGGAGTTACGCATTAACGACGATTGAAGAACTTTCGCAAAACATCGTCCGCTGCGACTTTCGAGCTCTCGTGAACCGCTTTCGGAATTGGAGGCAATTTTCCTTTTCCCTTTTTACTTTCGTCGGTCTTTGCTTCTTCCGAATCAACCAACTCAATCTCTCCCGAAGGCTGTTCAGTCGACCCAGTCCCACCATCGAAGATCGTCTGAGTCTCTTCCATACTGAACTGAACCGTTTCGGATTTCGACTCCGGAGGCTCATCGGTGCCGTCAGTCAGCCAATCCGTAATGCTGTCTTCGACGCCGCCCTTGGTTGCATTGGCGGTTCTGGCGGCGGCTTCCACAACGTTGGTGACCTTCGCCTTCTTTGGCGTGCGAGCCGGGTCCAGAACGACCTCGAACTGGAGTCGTCCAACGCGAACGGTGTCGCCGGACCGGGCGACGTGCGGTGCTGTCAACTTTTCGCCGTTTACAAAAGTCCCGTTCCGACTTCCCATATCCTCAACGATGACTTCACCTTCCTGAACCGATATGGCACAGTGATGTCGGCTCACCAAATCACTGGAGGGGCGCAGATGAGTCCCTTCGCCGCGGCCAATGATGAACTTCGGGACAGTTAACTTGATCTCCCGACCATTGTGCTTGCCCCCAACTACTCTCAAAACAACCTGCATACGCCATTTCCTCCCAATGGATGTCCCACCAACTGGAGCTTCCCATCTTCGATGGACAAACCCCGGTCCTGTATCCTATCCGTAACATCGGACATATCCCCGACGATTTTAGCAATTGAATCAGGATTTGAATAAATCCAGAATTCCGCATCTCAATAATACGCCGTTTATGGCGTAGAATCTACCAAAAATAAATAAAGCCCTGCCAGCCGACTTTTTTGTCGATCAGAAAAAGCGATTTCTCGAAACAGAACGCCTGCGTGCTTTTGCGAATCGGTGATTTTGGAGTGAAAAGCTCGAAAACAGCAGCTAACGACCGCGTTAAACCAAATTGATTACCGCGAACAAAACGCTCTGGAACCTCCCGGTTGCCTCTGTTGTAACCGTTCAGGGAGAGCTCCATCAACTTTTTTATTTTTTTGGCGAACCTCTGAACCGGTTTCGCGTCTGTCCTCTCGTGAATGGAATTTCACGTGAAAACTATCGCAACAATGTGATAGTATTTCGTGTCGGCTCAATGGACTTAAATTTGTAGCCGACAATACTTGTATCGGCCGCTCGTTGTGGAGCGGCGATCACGTTCTCTTTTCCGTGCCTTGCACGTGGGAGTTTTGAAATGCGTAATTCAATCAACAGCTCAATCGCAAACGTCATCCGTCGTTATCGCGCTGCAGCCGTGGATATGTTGCTCATGGATACCAACTCCACGTCTATCCAATGGCACAGTCCGATTTGCGCCGAGGTCCAACCGGCAGGTAACGCTCATCAGAGCCGTTACGGCAGGTTACTGACCAACGTCGTTGTCAATGGGATAGGTCAATTGAAACCGACCAATTTGCCCCTGACAGAAATCCTCAGCAGAGTCAATGAACGGCTCTTTGTGGAAACGACCTTTGGCAATCGTCAGCAGTGCCCCGTCACGTTGGGCAATTCAGGCACCGGCACAGTTAGTTAGCTCTTAGTCAGAGCCTCTTTTCAAAAAGAGCCCGCGAAAGCGGAACAACTTGTCACCTCCTGAAAAGCTGCTTTCGCACTGAATGCAAGTCAGCCGCACCGCTACCGGTGTTCGCTGTCTGAACATTCTTTCGCAAAAGCTCGCTTTGCTCGACTTCGCCCTTTCGGATCGCATCTCACGAATCGCGCTCCGATCGCTTTGCTCCATTGCAATCGCACATACATAGAAGAGAACGATGAACGCTATTAACACTCAATACACTGAAATTCTGACAACTGCAGATCTGGTACGTTCGGCTCAGGCCGGAAACCGAAACGCGTTCGGAGAACTTTTCGAGCGATTCCAACCAACCGTTTACGCAATTGCGATGCGACGACTGCGCGACCACGCTGACGCACAAGAACTGTGCCAAGATGTTTTCGTTCAGGCGATGCTGAAGATCGAGCAACTGCGAACTCCGGAAGCCTTCATTGGATGGCTGCGGCAGATCACCGTTCGCATGGCGATCAACCGCGCTGTTCGACGTGGCAACTCGGTCGCAGTCGAGCCTGAAATGCTCGAAGCGACGCTGACCGAGGAAGGTTCGCCGCTGGATCTGGCACTGGAGTCTGAGCGGAAAGACGAAGTTCGCGCTGGTCTGCAACGACTTGGCGACATGGACCGTGACACACTGGTTGCGTTCTATGTCGACGGACAGTCGCTGCTGGAAATGGCTGACTCGTTTGAGGCTCCGCTTGGAACCATCAAGCGACGTCTGCACACAGCACGTAAGCGTCTTGCAAAAGAAGTTGACGAACTTGCGATGGTGTAAACGTCAGCCAGGAAAACTTAAACACTTTTAGCGCCGTAGCGGAGATCCGCTGCGGCGTTTTTCTATTTACCAGCAGCCATCGGCCAACCGCCGCGACATGCCGGCGAACACCATCAAGCGAGCGGTTCGTTCTTGCTGAGCTAACCTATCCGGAATTATCCCGGATTATTTGTGAGCCGTGACGAGTGCAGAAACCCGGGAACTTACGTTCCTCGGCTCACGATCTCAGCCGGAATTATTCACGACGACAGGCGTCTGGCATGCCCTTTGGAGCGATTCTCCGGACGCGGAGGCAAGTTTTGCAAGTTCGTCAATTTCACGTCGTGGGTGACCTGTCGAAACCAAAAACTTGGAACAATACCAAATTGAAACAAGCTTTCTCTATATCGACGCCCACGCATCGCGAATAATCCGGGCTCAGGGCAAGAATCAGATTTTAACGTTCTCCGTGAAGGTTATTCGCAGCTTCGATCACTGACAAGTGGATCGACTACTGGCCAACAACGATCACGGCCGTTGCAGCCATCGCAGGATCCAGCCGCTGGTTCAGCGA
>CAYZPA010000169.1:0-4313 GCA_964479855.1 uncultured Pirellulaceae bacterium | reverse complement strand
GCAGCGAAGGCGAAAAACCGGCATCCAGCGGGTCTACGGAAGCAACAAGCTCCACTGATTCGGGATCGTCAACCGCAGCAGAGAAAGCTGACGGTTCTGGAGCCAAAGAATCAACCGATGGTTCTGGAACCAAAGAATCAAGCGACGGATCTGGCAGCAAGTAAGCTCACCGATCACGATCAGTCAAAGCGATTAGCCTTCCGCCGACATCACACGGCAGAAGGCTTTTTTTAATTCAGTTTCTAGACGCCATAGTCGTTTATTAAATACTTCAACGAGAAAACCTGGATTGATCCAACGCAAGGGTACCCAGACGCGTGCGAGCGTTCTTATTGCCGAGAACGCCGAGAACACCCGCAACGGATGAAGCATTTACGCACCACAGCCCTGGCTAACTCTTGGTACGAATCACCAGGTTGCGGACTTCAGTCATGTCTTCGATCGCGAAACGAATGCCTTCTCGGCCAAGTCCGCTGTCTTTGACACCACCATAAGGCATGTTGTCGACTCTCCAGGACGGGATATCGCCCACGACAACTCCGCCAACGTCCAGCTTGTCCCATGCCCGAAAAGCCTTGTATAAATCGCGAGTGAAAATTCCAGCCTGAAGTCCGAACTCACTGTCGTTGACTTCGTCGAGCGCCGATTCGAAGTCATCAAAGCTACTCAGAACTGCAACCGGGCCAAACGCTTCTTCCGTACAAATCGTTTGAGTTTTTGCAACGTTCTCCAGCAAAGTAGCTTCTAACATCGCACCGTCGCGATTTCCGCCACAAAGCAACTTGCCACCGGCGGCCACGGCTGCTTCGACCCAGCCATGCAAACGCTGTGCTTCCTTTTCTGAAATCATGGGGCCAATGAACGTGTCTTCGTTTTTTGGGTCGCCGGCGATCAGTGCTTTTGTTTTCGAAACCAACATATCCCGGAATCGGTCATAGATTACCGAATGCACAATGATTCGTTGAACTCCGATACAGCTTTGACCGGATTGATAGAACGCCCCGATGACTATTCGATCAACAGCGTCTTCCAAGTCGGCGTCGCGATCAACGATACAGGCAGCGTTACCACCTAATTCCAACACGACTTTCTTTTTGCCGGACTTGGCCTTTAGCGCCCATCCCACGCTGGGTGAGCCGGTAAAGCTTAACAACTTCAATCGGTCATCGGTCGTGAACAAATCAGCGCCGTCACGTGAACAAGGCAAAATTGAAAACGTGCCGTCTGGCAAATTCGTTTCTGCCAAAACTTCGCCAATGATCAATGCGCCCAGCGGAGTACGGCTGGCGGGTTTTAGTATGAACGGACAACCCACCGCCAAAGCAGGTGCGACTTTATGGGCGGCAAGGTTTAGTGGAAAGTTAAATGGGCTGATGAACGAGCATGGTCCAATCGGCACACGCTTCCACATACCCTGGTAGCCTTTGGCGCGGGCGGAGATTTCAAGATTCATCACTTCGCCGTTGATACGAACGGATTCTTCGGCGGCGATACGAAAAGTATCAATTAAGCGAGAAACTTCGCCGCGCGAATCCCTGATCGGCTTACCCGCTTCGACACAAAGCGACATCGACAATTCATCGAATCGCTCGGTAAACCGTTTCACACAATGGTCAAGGATTTCCTGCCGTTGGTAAGGTCGCATCTGTGCCAATGGTTCTGCGGCTGCGACACATCCCTGTATCCCGGCCTCAATCGTCGCCGGATCTGCAAGTGCCACGTTGGCCGCGGGCTCACCGGTAAACTTGTCGGTGACTACGAGATCGCTGTTAGGCTCAAGTGGCTTGTTTGCCAAGTAATAGGGCCATTTTTTTTTGATTTTCATAATTCTTCTTCGGAATTTTCGGCTGCGGTTGTACTGATGAACAAATGGTCCAGTGCAATTTGCGAGTTAAATGGTCCTGACTTTTCCTGATTCAACTTCATCAACCAGCCCCATAATCTTCGTTCTGGATTCTTTTTCGGCGCGAGCCAAATCTAGATTTTCGAACTCATTTCTTTGATGTCATGGTTCAAAATCTGATCGTTTTCTGAATAGTCGATCGGAACCTCGACAACGTGCACGCCTGGCTCTGAGTGACAGCGCTGAAGCAAAGGCAACAACTCGCTGGCTGCCGAAACTCGATGTCCATAGGCTCCGTAGCTTTCGGCGTATTTAACAAAGTCAGGATTGCTATAGTCCAAGCCAAAATTCTGTAACCCCATGTTGGCTTGCTTCCATTTGATCATACCGTACGCATTGTCTCGCAAGATGATGACGGTTAGATGCAATCCCAACCGCACCGCTGTTTCCAACTCCTGAGAATTCATCATAAACCCGCCGTCACCACAAATCGCCGTAACGGATTCTTCGGGATGAACCAGCTTCGCCGCTATTGCAGATGGAAGCCCGGCTCCCATCGTAGCCAAAGCGTTGTCCAGCAAGACCGTGTTTTGAGCATGGGCTCGATAGTTGCGAGCGAACCAGATTTTATAGATACCGTTGTCGAGCGCGATGATGCCTTTTTTCAGAACTGATTTACGGACGTCAGCAACGAGCCGCTGTGGATAAATCGGGAAGCGATCGTCGTCCTTGCCGTCTGCAACGTGCTGATTGACGTGCCCGGCGATTTCTTCAAATCGTGAGAAATCCCAATGCTCCTGTTTTTCCAATCTTGATTCAAGGGACTGGATGCTCGATGCGATATCACCGACGACTTCGAGCTGTGGAAAGTAAACAGGATCAACCGCTGCGGTAAAAAAATTGATGTGAATAACTCTTACGCCGTCAGTTTGCATCACGAACGGTGGCTTTTCGACGACATCATGTCCCACGTTGACAATCAAGTCGGCAGCTTCGATCGCTCGATGAACGAAATCGTTAGCCGAAAGTGCTGCATTACCCAGAAAACGCGGATCCCGTTCATCAACAACTCCTTTCCCCATTTGTGTTGTGACGTAGGGAATATCAAAGGCGTCAATGAATTTTCTTAAGGCAAAACATGTGACCTTTCGGTTCGCCCCGGCCCCTATTATCAGCAGCGGGCTTGTCGCCGACTGCAGCATTTCCACAGCTGCGTCAAGCGATTTGATTTCCGCCGTTGGTCGCCGAACAATGCTGGCGGGGATCGGCGATTCATCCGTCGTCTCAACCGCAATATCCTCGGGCAATTCCAAATGTGTTGCGCCGGGCTTTTCCTCCTGAGCAACGCGAAACGCTTCGCGCACATGCGAAGCAATCGTATCACCACTGACGATCTGGTGAGTGTATTTCGTAAGCGGTTCCATCATCGACACCACATTGACAATCTGGAAACGGCCTTGTTTGCTGTGCTTGACGGGTTTTTGACCTGTGATCATCAACATCGGCATGCCACCAAGTTGAGCGTAAGCTGCAGCGGTGACAAAATTCGTCGCGCCAGGCCCAAGTGTCGACAAACAGACGCCTGCCTTGCCGGTTAAGCGCCCGTAAGTCGCGGCCATAAAGCCAGCGGCTTGTTCGTGCCTTGTTAGTACGAGCTTGATTGACGTATCAACCAAAGAATCAAGAAAATCCAAGTTTTCTTCACCGGGGATTCCGAAAATATACTCAACACCTTCGGCTTGGAGCGCCTTTACAAAAAGATCAGAAGCTTTCATGAGCTGGTTTCACCTTTGCTAAAAATGGTTTCTTCGAGTAACTAGCTCTTGAGCCCGGATTATTCACGATGCGTGGGCGTCGATATAGAGAAGGCTTGTTTCAATTTGGTATTGTTCCAAGTTTGTGGTTTCGACAGGTCACCCACGACGTGAAACTGACGAACTTGCAAAACTTGCCTGCGCGTCCGGAGAATCGCTCCAAAGGGCATACCAGACGCCTGTCGTCGTGAATAATTCCGTTTGAGCAAGTGATGCCGAATTCGTTTTTTGCGATAGAGTTCCAAGCGTCCGAGAATCATTGGGCGCTAAAGACTGACAAACTCTCGCCAACCTGACGCGGAGAGTGTCGGCTGAAGCAGAACATTTCAGGAATGCTACGCAAGCGCAAGCGTCGCTCGCTCGCTTAAAAAAATTAACAGCACCAAGTGTAGTAAAGCGGCTGCCGGAGCCAGGCCAAGCGAGCCGAATATGCTGCCTAATTTGATTTTTATGTTGTTTAGACCCCATGAACGCGCTTACGTCTTCCTATTCTGCAGTTGAACCTTGGCAACTTGATCCGCATCCCGCGGTACAACCAAAGCAATGCTGTCCCAAGACGATTTGCCGCTGAGCAAGACTTTCGAAATTGAAATCGTGAATTGATGGCGACGAGCGATCGGTCGTCTCAAGTTCCAGCATTTGATTGAAGTCACAAT
>CAYZPA010000168.1:0-4320 GCA_964479855.1 uncultured Pirellulaceae bacterium | reverse complement strand
TGAATTACAATACCGAAAGTGCCCATCTTGTCAACAACTGGACCTGTCCCCGTTTCCTGTCCCTCCCCCCGTTTCCTGTCCCTTCCAAGAAGGCTAGGTATCGTCCCAAAGTCAAAGAGAAGGATAAGAAGAAGATCAAGCCGCCTGAGGTTAGGCTTTTGGAACCCGAAGAACGAAAAATACTCGATAAAATGCGACTGCAAAACGCCGCATGAAACTCTTCACGGCGTTGCCCGCAGCCCCAATCGCTGAGCCTCCAGCGGGATGCTGCCACCGCCCGCGAACGGATCAAGCACCGGCGGAGCGTAATGAGCCAGAAAGTGGTTCACTTGTTCTGGCTTGAGCCCCGGCATTTTGAATCGCACATCATGCGGCGTGTACTCCGGCGGCGGATCCGGCAAATACTTGGCTTGCTCTTCAGGCAACTCCGTCGCACCAGCCACCAATTTCGTTTCATCGGTCAGCTCACCATCGGCGACCTTGTTGGCGGCAATGCTACGAGCGATCTCCAAACGGGCTTTATTGATGACGGTGGGATTATTGCTGTTCTCCCACAGTACCAGTTCTTCCATCAAATCAAACAGCTTCGCCCGTTCGGTCGCTGCCGTATTTTCGTCGATCCCGTACATCGGATCATCGCCGGGATCATTGACCAAGGAAGAAAACAACACCGCCCGGCAAGCCGCTAACGGACGCCGAGCCCACCACAGATGCAGCGTCGAGGGATGTCCATGGCGAATTGATTTCTCTCTCGCCGACGCTTTATTGATCGCCTGCAACGGCAACGCCACCTCAATCATTTTCTTCCGATAGGTCGGCGATTTCGCGTTTTCAGTTTTCTTGTTTTGACTGGATGTGGCCAATGGATTTTCGTTTCGCAATGTCGGGAAGGATTGGGCGCTGATTAGGCATGAATTAGGCAATCAGGCCCATAATGGGTCATAACTCAAACGGTTTAAGTGACTGTTTTTTAAGGGTTTGCGTTGCTTTGGCGATTTTGGTTTCATCAAACGAGCTGTCAAAAAGCCCAAAACAACCCATAACTATTGATCTTCCTCGGAAGGGCCCGGGTACCAACGGGAGCCCCGTTTTTCCCCACGCGGGTGGATTCTGAATTCGGATCTCAGTTCTGCCAGCAGCCCGCGAACCTGATCACGACTCAAATCGGGCAACAACGGCAGCAAGTCACGCAATGGGCTTCCATCAACGGCTCGTTCAACAAGAAACGATTCTAATGTCTCTTTTCGGATCTCGTTCTCACGCAATCTGTCAAATGTTTCGACACGGTTTTCAAAGACGTAAAAGTCTTTCGACAGGATGTGACGATCACGCCCCGCCCGCAGCACCATCCCCAACTCAAGCAAATGATCGACGTCCTGTATCAGCGATTCAGGGATCGGTTCTTCTCGGCTGAGTCGATCAAGGATCAGCCATTGCTGCGTTGAAAGGTTCTCCAAGTCATCCGCATCGAACTGAGCCAAAAAGCGAACGAAGTTCTTGTTTTTGACTCGCCCCGCCAAAATCAAACTGACGTTGTGATCATCAGAGCGACTGAAATCTGGTTTCGCTTGACTCGCCCGAATGGCTGAGGAATACATCAAATCGACGCCTTGTCCAGCACGTTCGACCAATCCGCATTTAGAAAACACTTCTGCAATCCGGCGATTGCGGGGAGACTGTCGGTAGAGGATTGTCTCCAAAGTCACTTGCGGCCCCAGACCGCCGGGACTGTCAATCTCGATCCGTTCTGGGAACTGACGCAAGAAGATGTTTCCGCCTAATTGGTAGTTGCGGTGACTAACGGCGTTAAGAATGGCCTCGCGAATGGCGCGTTCGTTGAACGTCGGAATGTTGAGGACAAAGGGACCGTCTTGAAAATGCTGATTGTTGTTTCGCAGGTTGACCAGTTCCCAAATGCGATCGTAGTACAGAAAGAACCCCTCGGTGAATTCTTCCCGCTGTGCCGCGGGTCCGGCAGCATTGTTTACTCGGTACTCAAAAACGAATTCCGAGCGTGCCAAATGCTTTCGCACAGCCTCGCGCGAGCCGAAGAGAATCAAACCGGCGTAGGTGACGCCTTGTTCAAATGCGACTTCGATGTCAAACAGCAGTTGTTGTTTCGAAAGAGAGCCAAGCTGGGGATTGTTGGTCCATTTGATCCAGCTTTTACGGAAGGCTTCGATGGCTGGATCCGCAAGGTCGTCGATGGTCAGCCCGTCGCAAATGTCGGCTGAAAAATCGTGGCCGGATTCGTCATAAATCTCTCGCAGTCGCTCGCCGGGCATTCCGACCAAACTCTCGTCTTGCCGAACGAGATACTTGCCTTTGAACTGGATCGGTAGACCAACAGGCCGGCTTGGCACATGAAAGACAAGCACACGACCCTCGGGATGATTCACAACGTCGAACGTGATGCCCAGATGCAGCCGCTGGTTCAGTTGGCCGCGTGTTTGTTCGGGTTGTGGAAACGCGGCAGAGCCGACGACCTGCCGTGGTCGTTTGTCACTCACGCCCAGTATGATTTTCCCTCCACCTTCATTGGCGATTGCGACGCAGTATTCGGTTAGCTCATCCAGTCCGTACCGATTACGTGCAGCCTTAAACTCAAGGTTTTCACCTTCAGCATCCTGCATCCATTTTTTCAAGTCTTGGGCATCGGCCATTCGTCGAATTGTCTTCGTTCACTGGGAAGTGTTTAGGATTTTTTTCGGGTGGAGGCATTTGTCATGTGGTCACCCCGGATTATTCATCAAGAAAGAAATTGAAAAGGAACCCAAAGCGTGTTGAGTCGTGTTTAGAAGGGTGAAAAGAAAATCCTTTAGCACGGAGCGCGACACGCAATGGGTGAAAAGCAGAATAACCTCTTCGAGCCAGATTTCAATCACTCCATCAAAGTCCAAAGCAGCGATCATCGACTCACTTCAACCGCTGGAGTGCTGTTGCTTCGGGAAGCCGAATCGAAACTTGGGCTCATCGACTCCGTCGCCGACAGCATGAGGTGGCCTGGGTTTTGGGGGCCACGCGTCCTCTTATTTCAGCAGGGGACGTTTGATTCAAAGCGGCTTGGCGAGAGATAGCCGAGTGACGAATGAAGTCGTGACGTGTTGTAGTAGTCGATGAATTCAGTCAGCTCTTTGAGAGCCTCTCGATAGTTTTCGTATTCGGTCATTTGAAGCTCGTTCTTGATCGTTCCAAAACAACTTTCCATAAATGCATTGTCGTAACAGTCACCAGCCCGACTCATGCTTTGCTGCATCGAGCTGCGCTCAATGATCCCTCGATATTTCTTGCTCGCGTACTGTCCGCCGCGGTCGGTGTGATGGACCAGACCTTCAGGCGGTTGACGATTCCCGATCGCTTGTCGAAGCGTTTCGCTGACGAGCTCTTCGGTCATATCCATCTTCAGCGACCAGCCAACAATGCGTCGTGAGAAGCGATCCATCAGCGTTGCCATGTAGGCGAAACCGCTGCGCACAATTGGAATGTAAGTGATGTCGCCAACCCACAACTCATTGATCCTCATCGGCTCGGCACGCTCAAGAAGCAAGTTCTCATTGTAGCCCAACGTGTGTCGACTTTCGATCGTTCGTGGCTTGAAGGATTTGGGCTGAAGTGCTGAAAGCCCCGCAATTTTCAGTAGTTTCGCCGTTCTTTGGCGGCCGCAGTCGATCCCCTGGATTTTCAGATCCGCAGCAATGCGTCGAGCGCCGTATCGTCTTCGATGTCGGTGAAACGTCGCAATCACTATTGGCAAGACATCCATGTCACTTTGCTCTCTTTGGCTGGACGGTTGGTTTTGAAATCGCTGAAATGCCGATCGCGAGAAGCCGAGAAATTCTCCGACCTCACGCTCCGATGCGGTTCCTTCGGCGACGATACTTTGAGCGGCCTGGTAGAGTCGGCTCACTCGCTTCGGCCGAAAATGATCAAAGCTTTTTTTAAAACGTCACGTTCTCGTTCCACGCGACGCAGCTCGGATTCGAGCTCGGCGACACGACCGTCGAGCACTTCACCAACCGGGCCGGCGGACTCAAGCTCTTGTTTCTTCCATCGGTAAAGAAGGTTGGTTCCAGAGATCCCCAGACGCTGTACGATCGACGCAGCAGAGTGGCCGTCGAGCAGCATCGCAACGGCGTCACGCTTGAACTCGTCAGTATAGGTGCGACGCTCTGGCGTCGATGTCGGCTTGGTCTTACGTGGCATTTTGGTTCCTTGAGATCCTTTCAGTTTAAGGATTCGCGTGGCCCCCAAAACCCAGGCCACCTCAGCATGCACGACCCCCGAAGGCAGGATCGAATTCGCTACTGCGTCGCCGAACTG
>CAYZPA010000167.1:0-4437 GCA_964479855.1 uncultured Pirellulaceae bacterium | reverse complement strand
GACGAAAGCAAATTTACTGCTCGTCGAGGTTTCCGCTTTTTCGAATCGACCACATCAATCGAAACCCCATAAGTAAGCTGACGATTGCTCCTGTGAGCCCAAGCACGGAAAGTTTTTCGATTCCGAGAGGTCCTTCGTCTGGAAACAGCAACGGCGGAACTTTGTAGCTCAGCATCAACGATGATCCAAGGAACAAAGCGCTGGTCATCAGGCCGACAACCAGCCGATTCGCTGTCGGGCCAAGCCTTCGATGGTCTAGATGAATATCGAAACTGCCCGTTTGCACCTGTTCCATGATGTTGGAAATGCGTTGGGGCATTTTGTCCAGCAACTGTTCGACTTCCAGATAGAAGCGACGCATTTTGCGAACTTGTCTTGCAGGTGAAAGCCGCTTTAACACCATCATGCGTTGAAACGGTTTCATGATCTCCATCAAGCTGAATTCAGGCGTAAGGCAACGGCCAGTACCCTCCAGCGTGATCAGAACTTTGATCAACATCGATGCTTCGCTGGGTAGGACGATGTTGTAGTTGCGGACGACGGCGACAAAATCATTCAGAGCATTCGCCATGTCGAAATTCGACACAACCTGCGTTGAGTATTGCCCGACGAAATCCGCAACGTCATTTGATAGTGCCGATTCGTTGAGATTCTGCGGGCAGCGTCCGATTCGTTTGATCAAAGTGGTCAGCATGGAAACGTCTTCGTGAACGATCGCGACCAGCATCGCTTCGATGTCTTCCCGAAGCCGTTCGCTGATGCGACCGACCATGCCAAAGTCGAGCATTCCAATTGATCCGTCGTCCATCACCATCAGATTGCCGGGATGCGGGTCGGCATGATAAAAGCCGTGATTGAAAATCATATCCAGATAACGATGAGCCCCTTCGCGGGCAATGTCTGATCCCGTGATTCCGTTGATCGGCCTCCCGTCGTAGTTGTTCAATCGAGTTCCCGGCAGGAAGCTCATCGTGAGCATGCGAGTCGAAGAAAGACGTGTGAAAGGTTCCGGGATTTCAATGCCTTTATCATCCGCAAACATGGCTCGAAACTGATTCAGATTGTTGCGTTCGCGTTCAAAGTCCAACTCTCGACGCATCGTCCGAGACATCTCAGCAACGATCTTTGTAGGCTGGTAGTTCTTGAAATCGTCCAACCGTTCTGCCAGTTGAGCCAAACCGGAAAGGATGTCCAGGTCCGTTTCGACGGCTCGTTCGATTCCGCGATGGCGAACTTTTACCACGACGTCCATCACGGGCGATTCGTTGGTTCCCGGATCATCGCCGACCCATGTCGATTCTCGACAGATCTTTGCTTTATGAACCTGGCCAATCGAGGCAGATGCGAACGGTACTTCTTCAAATTCCACGAACAGGTTCTCAAGCGTATCGCCCTGTTCGGCTTCGATGATTTCCTTGACGTAGTCAAACGGGTCCGCCGGAGCGGTTGATTGGAGGCTTGAAAGTTCTTTCGCCAAATCGGGACCGATCACGTCCGGCCGCGTGCTCAGAAGTTGTCCAAACTTGATGAACGTTGGCCCCAGTTCCGTCAACGCGATTCGTATTCTGGCTTCCTGTGTCAGCTTGGACAGAACCTCTCCGTCGGGAGCTTTCAATCGATCTGAAATGAATTCGATGTTGAAACGGCTCAACCATCCCGCCAGCCCAAATTTGCTGAGCACCGATGCGATTTCGGTCCAGCGCATTGCGTTGCGGTACAGTTGCGGAATGGATGGAATAGTTCGTGCCATGCTTTTATTGTATTCCGGCTCACGAAAGTGCATAGGCACGGTTGGCGTCGCTGTTTCGCCATTCCATTTGTTTGCGTGCTCGTTTTGTGGCCCGCTTATTCGTCCCAAACGCTGCCTTTAACGCGTGCAACTCTGCGCGTTTCGAAAGAGTTGGGTTGGCCATGTTCATTCGGTCGCGGATTTCGCTATTATGCGTTATCAAACTGTCGTCTTTGTTTTGGAGTCTTCGAATGGGTGCTGGTCGCCAAGCTTTTAAGGTCATGTTTGCTTTATGCATTGCCCTGTCATTCTTATTGTCTGGTGAATGCGAGGCGGACGACGGACAACCGGTTGCCATTCGTCTCTGGCCAGACGGGGGCATGACGATCGAAACGATGTGGGGGTTGCACATTGGATTCGGGTTGAGCGAAACGGCAAACAAGAAATTGCCTCGCCCGGTTGACTCAAACGTAGAATCAGAATTCTCAGGCAAAAGGTGGGCGGTCTCTCGTGCTCCGAATTCGAGCGAAATTGTGACTGTTGGACAGGGGCCGATTGGTGACGACGACACTGAAAGTAAATTTGAAGCGATAAAAGCTCAAGCCAATTCAGTTGTCTTCGAAAAACTCACGGCTGATATCGCAAGAGTGGATGGAGTTGAAGTTGTCTACTTGAACAACGTGACCGAGAAAGAAGTGCTGGAAAAATTCTTGGCTTTTAAGTCGGTCGAAGCAGATCTTCAGGATAGCAATGGCACAATAGATAGTCGGCACATCGTCATCGTTGCCAACCACGAGCGTTTCGATGAAGACTTCTACAAGAAGATCGCGGAACAGGTCAAACCTGAATTACTCGTTGTTCGCGAAGGGATCGATAGGGTTGGCGATCAGAAAGTCGTCAATTTTAGTCACAACACGATTGCAATTCGAGGAAGCGGAAAACGGGACGACAAGACTCGTTTTGTCTCTCTCGGCACTGAGCCCTATAAAATGTCGAGCGAGCTTGCCGACCTCTTTCAACGAAAAGAGGCTGCTTGCAAGGATTCGCGTGAGGTGTTCGCGAAACTTTCGATCGAGCAAATGAACTTTAAGCCGGCCAATGGTTCTCACACGCCGCGTTGGAACGCCGAGCACATGATGGGGCGCGAGCTGCTTTTCTTTTCGCAGATTTACAATGCTGTCGATCCATCCATTTCAGTGATGGACCTGAATCCAAAACAAATGCCAGAAGACTACAAGTTCGCTCACGAAGACTGGAACGGGGAAGAAGAAGCCCGCCAAATGAAACGTGTCGAAGATTTCACTCGCCGTTTCGCGTACTTGTTGGACGGCATGCCACTGAATCGAAAAGCGAAAGGAAGTCGCTTTTGGTCGCCTCAAGCGTTGCTTGCCCAAATGGAACGCCATTACAATGAGCACACTGCAAACGTGGTCAAGAAAATGGAACTTGACGGCTGGCCGAAATAACAGGAAACCAAAATGCCAAAGTCCCTTTCAAATCGAGCTGTCCTTTTTGCTTTTGCATTGCTATGTCTGATTGCTGACGGAGACTCTGTTTTCGCTCAGCAAGATTGGCCACAGTGGCGCGGGCCAGATCTCAACTCTGTCGCTGATGTTAACGAAGAGGTCGTCGATAAACTTGACGACTCGACCAAGCTCTGGCGAACCCCGCTTCCCGGGCCAGCCGGATCGAGTCCGGTGGTTGCTGCAGATCGCGTGTTTGTCACGTCGGTAGATGGCGATACGCTTGTCGTGCTGTGCTTCGATACGGCGTCCGGAAAAGAACTGTGGCGAAAGACAGTCGATGGGAAGGACATCAAAAGCCGTGACAGCGCCAACGCGGCCAGTAGTTCGCCGTGTACCGACGGCAAGCATGTTTGGACGATGTTCGGCAACGGACAAGTCAACTGTTTCACGGTCGAAGGTGAGGAAGTTTGGGCCAAGAACCTCCAAGAAGAATATGGTGCGTTTCAAATTCAGTTTGGCATGTCAACAACGCCCGTGTTGCATAAAGGACAACTGCTTTTCGGATTAATGCACGGGAAAATGCGAAACGACACGTCGAGTTCAATCGGTAAGATCGTTTCTCTTGACGCTGCGACGGGAAAAGAGAATTGGGTGCATCTGCGAAAGACGGATGCCGTTTCGGAAAACAAGCACGTCTACGCGTCGCCCATCATCGCACCCCTCGAGGACCGTTCGCTGCTGATTATCCACGGCGCTGACTACACAACCGCTCACGCGATGGAAGACGGCGCTGAAGTATGGCGACTGGGAGGCATGAATCCCAAAGGCAGTGCCTACAATCCTTATCTTCGGTTCGTGGCATCGGCTTCGTTCAACGATGGAATGGTGATCATTCCATCCGCGAAGCGTGGCCCAGTTTGGGCGATCGATCCCGATCAAAAAGGAAAAGTTACAAAGAACGAATTGGAATGGACCAGCCCGCGGATCACTCCGGACGTCGCGTCGCCTGTGTTTAACGAAGAGCTAATCTATCTGGCTCGTGAGAATGGAACGCTCGCGTGTCTGGATTCCAGCAACGGCAAAAAATTGATCGAGAAACGATACATGGCCGACAAGCATCGTTCGACTCCTGTGGCTGTCGATGGAAAACTGGTCATCGCGGATCGTTCCGGGAAAGTGATTCTTGTACGGGCCGATCAGGATTTGGAAATGCTGTCTTCGATCGAACTGGGTGAAGAAACA
>CAYZPA010000166.1:0-4654 GCA_964479855.1 uncultured Pirellulaceae bacterium | reverse complement strand
CTTTACTGATCAAGCTGAATCAGGCTACGACCAGCATCAATGCAGTATCCAAACTGGCTGCTGAAGTTGGCGAGAAGATCATGCAGTTGAACGTGATTCAGAAAACAATTACGAAAAAAGAGCAAGCTGTTGATGTCATCCTGGATCGTTTGAAGGAGATGAATGTTCTGGCCGACAATTACACGATGACCGAAATCAAAACTTTGGACAATCCAAAGATCGGATACCAGATTGCTCCCTCTATCACGAAGTGCATTGCCACGGGAGCGATGTTGGCGACGCTGTGCGGGTTAGGTTTGGCGTTTCTGATCGACCAGTCTGAATTGGCTTTCCGAAGTCCAACTGAAATTCTGGATCATCTGCAGCTACCAGTCGTTGGCAAGATTCCGCGAATTCGTACCAACAAAATTAAGCCAGCGAAAGGCAATGCGGAATTGATTGCGGCTCACAATCCGGCGGCCAGTGAATCGGAAGCGTTCCGGGATATCAGAACCAGTCTGTTTTTCAGGTCGAACAATGAGGATTTAAAGACAATCCTGATGACCAGCCCTTCTCCTGGGGACGGTAAATCAACAACGGCGGCGAACCTTGCGATTTCAATTGCTCAGGCTGGAAAACGGGTTGTCCTTGTGGATGCTGACTTTAGACGACCGCGAATCGATCGATATTTTGGCGAGGATTTGGATCGAGGATTGTTGAACGTCATGTCAGGTGAGATTGAGCTTTCGGAAGCGATCAAGCCAACGGAACTGCAAAATGGTTTGTTCTTGCTGACCGCGGGTGGTCATCCGAAAAATCCAGGCGAACTTGTGACTTCGGAAGCGTTCCGATCGGCGATTGCGGCTCTTCGTGAGCAGTTTGATTACGTGCTGATCGATTCGCCACCGGTTCTGGCGGTTTCGGATTCGGTCACGATCGCCAGTGTGGTCGACGGCGTTTATATGGTTTCAAGGATCCGCAAAGGTGTGAAGCTAACGGCTCGGAAAGCGAAAGATTCGCTGGATACCGTCAACGCCAGATGGATGGGTTTGATCGTCAACGATGTCGATCAGAATCCTTACTACCACGAATATGGCTATCAGTACGGAGGATACTCTTACTACGGCAGCAGCAGCTACCGCACGTATTACGAGTCGGACAAGGTGATGAAAGAGCGTTCAAGAATCACGACCGGGAAGTAGCACTGGTGCCCTTTCCGGTGACGTTGGCGGCGAACGCAAGACACTCTGTGGTTTCTTGTAACCACGTGATTAACCGTTTGAGTCGGGCAAACTGTCCAGTAAGCGTTCGTGTTAAGTAAGTGGTTGCAGTTGCCGTCCGAGTTTTGGCATCCTTGGCTGCGTATTCAAGGTGTTCTATTGGTGGTCCATCGATGCTGAGCTGACTTGTTTGTGAGCCGAGACGAGTAAGCGGCCGGGTGCAGAAACCCGAGAACTTACGTTCTTCGGCTCACCGTCTTGCTCGATCAATTTAGCTTGGACGAAATACTGGCGGTGGCGATGCGTCTCCGCAAAGTGACAGCATCCTTTGGCTGCTGGTGTCCAGAGCTTAGAGGCGGTTAATAGGCGTCAAATCCTTCAAAACCTGCATTAAGCTATAGGGCTTTTGCCTACTTTGCCGATTTGGCCTTCTCAAGGGATTTAGCATTTACGGTATCGCAGAGCCGTTGTTAAGCTGACCAACGGCGAGGACGTGAGTCGTATCCGTTGTCGCTTTTTGCCGAATTTCAAGGAATTAAATCGCGATCAGATGGCGTAGGTGCTCTTTCCAGTCGAGCCACCCAAGGGGACGGAGTCCGTCCTGAGCCAACCCGGTCAAAACGGCTTGTTGATTTAACGAGCCATTGGGCTAACGCCGGCGTTAGCCCCGGTTGAGTCTCCGTTAGCCCTAGTTTTGTGCGGGAACCGTGGCTATCGCCAAAACGGCTCATCCTGCAATTGAGTTGTCACAAACCACTAGATCAACAAGTCAAAAACGACGGGTTGCGTCTCCTACCAAGCGGCTGAACGATCTGCATGGACAAAACTAACTTCAACAATCAAACAGTTTTCGTTTCCGGTCATCGCGGGATGGTTGGATCGGCCGTTGTGCGGGCTTTGGAAACTGCCGGTTGCCAACGTGTCGTAACGCAAGACCGAAACCAACTGGATCTCAGCGATCAGCAATCGGTTCGCAGTTTCTTCGAATCACAATCGATCGATACGGTCATTTTCTGTGCTGGGAAAGTGGGAGGCATTCATGCCAACAACACTTACCCTGCCGAGTTCATGCAGCAGAATTTGACGATGGCGGTGAACTCCATCGATGCGGCCTATCGAAATGGAGTTTCCCGATTCCTGTATCTGGGAAGCACTTGCATCTATCCTGGAAAAGCCCCGCAGCCGATGCCCGAAGACTGCCTGCTGACCAGCCCGCTGGAAAAGACCAACGAAGCCTACGCTCTGGCAAAGATCGCGGGACTGAAGATGTGCGAATTCTATCGCCGTCAGTATGGCGTCCTGTTTCATTCCGCGATGCCGACGAATTTGTACGGGCCTGGTGACAACTACCATCCAGAAAATTCACATGTGTTGCCGGCCTTGGTGCGGCGATTCCACGAAGCCAAAGTAAACAAAGCGGAATCGGTTTCGATTTGGGGTACGGGTTCGCCTCGCCGTGAATTTTTGCACGTCGATGATCTGGCGGACGGATTGCTGCATCTTTGCACGCTCGAGAATCCGCCTCATTTGGTGAACGTCGGTACTGGCAGCGACATCACGATTCTGGAGCTGGCTCAAAAGATTGCGTCCGTTGTCGGGTACGAGGGTGAAATTCTGACGGATTCGACAAAACCAGATGGCACTCCTGTAAAACGAACTAATATGGAACGAATGCACGCCTTGGGTTGGCGAGCAAAAATTGGCCTGGATGAAGGATTGAAAAGGGCTTACGAGGATTTTTTGAGCGAGTCGCAGCAAGGTGTGTTGCGAGGGACTCACTGACTTCTAACAACTTCTTAATCTTAAAACCATCATTCAAGCTATGTCTACTGAAACAAAAGAACAAACCAAAATTTGCTGTCTGGGTGCCGGATACGTCGGCGGGCCGACCATGGCGATGATCGCTCAACAGTGTCCCGACATTGATGTTCACGTGGTCGATCTGAACCCAAACCGGATCGCAGCATGGAATTCAGAAGAGCTTCCCGTTTACGAACCCGGTTTGTACGACGTCGTGAAACAGGCTCGCGGTCGGAATCTTCGGTTCACAACCGATGTTCCCGGGGCGATTCGTGAAGCCAATATGTGTTTCATTTCAGTAAACACGCCGACGAAAACTTTTGGTATCGGAGCCGGACGTGCGGCGAACCTTGAGTTCGTCGAAAAGTGTGCTCGAACGATCGCCGAGAACTCCGACAGCGATAAAGTCGTCGTCGAAAAATCAACGCTGCCCGTTCGAACGGCTGAATCCGTCAAGCGAATTCTTTCATCGTCGTCGACGGGCATCAAGTTCGACGTGCTGAGTAACCCGGAATTTCTTGCCGAAGGAACCGCGATTGATGATCTGCTTTCGCCCGACAGGATTCTGATCGGCGGCGAATCAAGCGTTGCGATTGAAAAGCTGGCCAGCGTCTATCGCAACTGGGTGCCCAACGAAAAGATCATTCGCACCAACCTCTGGAGCAGTGAGCTTTCGAAGCTGACCGCGAACGCGTTTTTGGCTCAGCGAGTCAGTTCCATCAACGCGATCTCGGCTCTGTGTGAAGCCACCGGCGCGGACGTTGATGAAGTCGCCGGAGCGATCGGAACGGATTCACGCATTGGGCCACGATTCCTGAAAGCTTCTGTCGGTTTTGGCGGATCCTGTTTTCAAAAAGACATTCTGAACCTTGTTTACCTTTGCGAGCATTTTGGACTTCCGGAAGTCGCCAAGTACTGGGAGCAGGTGGTGATCATGAACGATCATCAGAAGTACCGATTTTCCAAACGCATCGTCAAAACGATGTTCAATACCGTATCTGACAAGAAGATTGGCGTTTGGGGATTCGCGTTCAAAAAAGATACCAACGACACGCGTGAGTCGGCTGCGATTTATGTCTGCCGCGACCTGTTGGAAGAACGTGCCCGAATAACGATTTATGATCCTCAGGTTAGCTTGGACCAAATTCGTCAGGACCTTGAATACCTGATGGCTGGACCGGGTGGTGTTCTGACTGAGGCTCAACGGGATTTGCTTTACAAAAACGTGACCGTTGCGTCGAGTGCCGAAGAAGCCGCCGACGGAGCCCATGCGATTGCCGTCATGACTGAGTGGGATGAATTCCGCGGTCAGGACTTTAAGAAAATTTATGCTTCGATGATGAAACCGGCTTTCGTTTTCGACGGTCGCAATATTCTTGATGCCGACAAGCTGACAGAGATCGGCTTTGAGATTGAGAGTATCGGAAAGTCTCGCCGCGTAGAAGATGTGATCGGGGGATCGCCAAGCTAGTGCAAGTCGACTCGAACGGCTTGTTGATTTTGTTTGTCTTGCGAATTTGATGCTGCATCGAATTGATTCCGAATTGATTTGATGCCGCATTGGCAACCCGGATCGCTGCATGGCGAAATGCCGCATTGGCAACCCGACGCGTCAGCGAGGAAACATGGGCTCGCGATTTCACGTCGCTAACCGG
>CAYZPA010000165.1:0-4945 GCA_964479855.1 uncultured Pirellulaceae bacterium | reverse complement strand
CAGAACGCACTCGGCCGCTCACTCGCGGCTCACCGGTTTTACCGCACCCGGTCGCTTACGCGACGCGGCTCACGAATCAATCCAACCGCCGCCGAGCACGCGATCGTCGTCGTAACAAACCACCGCCTGGCCCGGAGCCACCCCATTTTGGGGCTCGTCGAAGACCACTTTCAACTTGCCCGGTCCGATTACTTCTGCGACGGCAGGCCATGCGCTGCTGTTGTAGCGGATCTGTGCAAGGCATCGAAACACTCCGATCGGAGGTTCAACCATCCAGTTGGTATCGCTCGCCGTAAGCTCCGTTTCGCCAAGCTCCGACAGTGGTCCGATGACGACGCGGCGAGTTTGAGGCTCGATACGGATCACAAAATAGGGCTCGCCCATCGCCACGCCGATGCCACGACGCTGTCCGATGGTGTAGCCTTCGATACCGGGGTGCTGTCCGACGACGGTTCCGTCACTGGTGACAATATCGCCTGCCGTTGACTCCGATTCGGTGCCCCGACGCGAACGCACGAACTGATCGTGTTTTCCGGATGTCACAAAACAGATCTCTTGTGAGTCCTTCTTTTCGGCAACGTTCAATCCCAGTTGTCCGGCGATTTCCCGGATCACGGGTTTGTCGTAAGCTCCGACTGGAAGCAGCATTCGCGAAAGAAACTTTTGCTTGATTCCAAACAGGACGTAGCTCTGGTCCTTGCCAGCATCGACTCCACGAGTCAACTCTGGCCCGTTGGCTCCGTGATGCAATTGGGCGTAGTGGCCGGTCGCCAGAAATTCTGCTCCTACGCTATCGGCATAGTCAAACAGCTTTCCGAACTTGATACGGTTGTTGCACATGACGCAGGGATTTGGTGTGCGGCCGACGGAGTACTCATCGACGAAATAATCGATGATGCCGCGGAATTCGGCTTCCAGATTCAATGCGTAGAAAGGAATGTTCAGTCGCTCAGCGACGCGGCGACCGTCTTCGGCATCCGAAGCGCTGCAGCAGCCCTGCTTGTGGTCAGCTCGTTGGTTCAAAATCGGCAGCAGCGGCGATGATTCAGGCTGGCCTTCGATCGCGCACGCAGCGACGGCTTCCTCGCCGTGACGCATGAAGACACCGATGACTTCGTGGCCCTGTTCCAGCAATAGGTGAGCGGCGACGCTGGAATCGACTCCGCCAGACATCGCCAATACGACTCGTGACATTGGTTGTTAAACGTGGGTTAAAGTTTGAAAGGGACCGCTTTGAAGCAAATTTGCCAAGCAGTCCAATGGGACTCTTTTGCGAGCGCTCGGGCACACGGCAAATCATGACCCCGTAATGCCGTGTTTCTGGGGCAATTGGTTCAATGACAATGCGGTGACAGCCATTTGACAATGGCCGGATTTCATCCGTTTGAGATATTGTACCCGACCGCTATGATTTCGGCTCCAATTTGAGCCGGAATGTTCTGGCTATCGCAGCTTTCTCCGTTCTTTCGCCAACCTTCGGCTTATCCCATGGCTACTCGTTCTGACATTCGCAATATCGTCATCATCGCACACGTCGACCATGGCAAAACAACTCTGGTCGACTGTTTGCTTCGACAGAGCGGTCAGTTTCGCGATTCACAGCTCCAGGGCGAACGGATTCTGGACTCGGGTGATATCGAAAAAGAACGCGGCATCACGATCCTCGCAAAGAACATTTCGCTCAACTACAACGGCACGAAGATCAATATCATCGACACGCCAGGTCACGCGGACTTCGGTGGTGAAGTCGAACGTGTTCTGCAGATGGCCGACGGAGCACTTTTGCTGGTCGATGCCGCAGAGGGCCCGATGCCTCAAACTCGATTCGTGTTGGGGAAGGCTCTGGAAGCTGGCCTCAAGCCGATGGTGGTCGTCAATAAAGTCGATCGTCCAGATGCTCGTACAGCAGAAGTTGTCGATGAAGCGATTGAGCTTATTTGCGAAATGGGCGGCGATGAGTATCTGGATAATTTCCACTACATTTTCGCATCGGCCAAAGAAGGGTTTTCGACGCATGAGCTTGGCAAGATGTCTGGCGACATGAATCCGCTTTTAGATATGGTGATCGAAAACGTACCGCCACCGGAAATTGAACCGGGTGCTTTCCAAATGTTGGTCACCACGATGGACTGGTCCGAGTTCGTGGGACGAATCGCGGTTGGAAGAGTACGTCGCGGAAGTGTCAAGAAAGGACAGACCGTTTCGGTAGTTCAGGCTGGCGACAAAGTCATCCAGGCCAAAATCAATTCGGTGAACGTATTCGATAAGCTTGGTCGCACCGAAGTCGATAGTGCCGACGCGGGTGATGTCGTCGCGTTGACGGGCATTGAGTCCATTGAGATCGGCGACACGATTTGCGATCCCAACGTTGTTGAGTCGCTTCCCCGGATCGAGGTCGATGAACCGACTTTGGAAATGGTGTTCACGATCAACAGCTCTCCTCTTGCGGGCAAGGAAGGGAAATACGTTACCAGTCGTCAGCTTCGCGATCGATTGACGAAAGAGCTTGATCGCAACGTGGCGTTAAAAGTCCGTCAGCTTGAAAGCGGTGACTCATTCGCGGTCGCTGGACGCGGGATTCTGCATCTGGCGGTTCTGATTGAGACCATGCGTCGCGAAGGTTTTGAGCTTTCTGTGGGCAAGCCTCAGGTGGTTGAAAAGAAAATCGATGGCGTCCGACAGGAACCGTTTGAGTCGCTTGTGGTCGAAGTTCCCACCGACAAGTTTGGTCCAGTCATGGAGATGGTTGGCAACCGTCGCGGCGAGTTACTTGAAATGAACACGCGTGGCGATTTCACGCTGGCCAAATTCGTGGTGCCATCCCGAGGCCTTATCGGTATGCGAACGCGAATGCTCAACGCGACTCAGGGTACAGCGATCATCAATCATCGCTTTCTCGAATTCCGACCTGTCGAAGGCGAGATTCCTTCGCGGCAAAATGGCGTCGTGATGTCGATGGCTTCCGGCAAGGCTGTCGGTTTTGGCTTATTCAATTTGCAGCAGCGATTCGAGCTATTTGTCAGCCCTGGCGATCAGGTTTACGAAGGCATGATCGTTGGCGAAAATCCGCGTCCAAACGACCAGACCGTGAACCCGTGCAAGGAAAAGCAGCTTACCAATATGCGTGCTTCGGGTAGCGATGAAAACATTTTGCTCAAACCGGCTCGTCTTTTTAGCCTGGAAGCGGCTCTTGAATATGTCGAAGATGACGAACTGGTCGAAATCACTCCGACCAAAATTCGTATGCGAAAGTTGATGCTCCGCGAAGCAGATCGCAAGCGACAATCTCGCATGGCGGGTGCCAAGTAGGTTGTTTTGCCGGGGCAGTTTAAATTCGATCGTCCGTAACTTTCGCTGCCAATCGAAACTGAACCGACACTTTTGTTTACTCATGTCGACCGAACCAAAAATTGAAGTCCATCTTTTCACCGACGGCGGCTGCAGCGGCAATCCCGGACCCGGCGGCTGGGCTTTCCTGATGCGTCACTTGCCGTCAGGGAAAGAGGTCGAAAAATCGGGAGCTCAAGAGCTAACCACCAACAACCAGATGGAGCTCGAAGCCGTCATTCAGGGCCTTGCCGCTTTGCAGCGCCCTTGTGTCGTGGAGCTATTCACCGATTCGACTTATGTTGGCAAAGGGATGACCGAGTGGATGGCAAAGTGGAAATCCAATGGATGGAAACGCAAAGAAAAAAGCCAGCTTGTTCCGGTAAAGAATCAGGATCACTGGATCCGGCTCGACGAACAGCTCCAGCGGCATCGCGTTAAGTACACGAAAGTGAAAGGCCATAGCGGTCATGTCGAAAACGATCGAGTCGACGAACTTGCGGTGGAAGCCTACCAAAAGTATCTGTAGTTCTGCCGTTCGCAAATGGTGTGAAATTCCTGTTATAATTCCGGATGATTCACGATGCGTGGGCGTCGACATGGAGAAAGCTTGTTTCATTGGGATATTGCTGCAAGTTTGTGGTTTCGACAGGTCACCCACGACGTGAAATTGACGAATTTGCAAAACTTGCCTTCGCGAACGTCGTGAATAATTCCGGATCATTCCCCGACCTGCCCACCCACTTTCGGACTTGCCATCCCGTGAAACTTCATTTCCTCGGAACGACCGGATACCACCCCAACGAGAACCGTCAGACCGCTTGCCTGATGATTCCGGAAATTGGAGTAATCTTTGACGCCGGCAGCGGCATGTTTCGAGTGCGAGATTTGATCTGCACCGATACGCTCGACATCTTCATGTCACATGCTCATCTTGATCATTCGATGGGATTGACGTTTCTGTACGACATTCTTTTCGGCAAAGAGATGAAACGCGTCACCGTCCATATCGAGGCGTCAAAAATCGAAGCGATTGAAAAGTTTCTGTTTTCGAAAGATCTGTTTCCCGTCGGCCCGAACTTTGAACTGAAGCCGTTGCCCGAAGGAGCCGTTGAGCTCGATGGCGGCGTGGCGGTTCATCATTGCCCGCTGAAGCATCCAGGAGGCTCGAGTGGTTTTCGCATGGAACATTCAAACGGCTCGCTCGCGTACATCACCGATACGACAGCGACGCCAGACGCAGACTATATCCAGTTTGTCTCGGGCGTCGATGTGTTGGTTCACGAATGTTACTTTCCCGACGGCTGGGAAGACCGCGCGGAACTTACAGGGCACAGCTGCCTGACGCCGGTCGCTCAGGTTGCCGCAAACGCGTGCGTCGATCAAGTTTATCTGGTCCACATGAATCCGCTTGACGGTTCACCAGAACCGCTGGATTTGAAGAAAGTAGAACATGTCTTTCGGCGGATGAATCTGGCTCAAGACAAGATGGTGATTGAGCTTTAGGTGAGTGGAAAGAAATGAACTGCCGGTATCGGCTGGTTGATTCAATGAGCCGTTTGGGCTGTCGTCCAAGCTCTGACGAACACGAAACTGTGAGCGGCAAGGCTTTATCCGC
>CAYZPA010000164.1:0-5063 GCA_964479855.1 uncultured Pirellulaceae bacterium | reverse complement strand
GAAATTTCTTTGTCGGTGGATTCTTTGTGGCTCTTTTTGGAGTGCCCGCTGTCCTCGATAAACATGCAGCATTCGCCTGGGATCAGCTAGTAATTACCATGCTCGTTGCAGGTTGGCCAATTGGTGTCGCCATTTGTTGGGTTATAGATAACTGGCACACATTTAGATTACGTTGGTAGAAAAACCACTCTCGCATCCCTATCGATAACGCGGGTGAATGCACATTTCAAATAGGGGCCGAAATTGAAGAGTTTGTTTTGGGTCGCAGGCAATTATTTCGTTGGCGTGCTAGTCCTTGGTTTCTTGTGCTGGGGAGCTCTCGGCGACGCTAGTAGTGAAGTGGAAAAATACAACGAGATTACGACTTGGATAGCAGTGTTGGCTTTTCCCGTGGGCTGGGGCGTCTGCACTTGCGTTGACCATTGGAAATGGATTGTGAAGATGATTGGAGAAGCGTTGTGACCGACGAACCGAAAATGCCATTTGCGGAGAAAGTGGGCCGATTGATTTTGTTCCCACTCTCATGGATTGATAACGCCGCCGCCAAGAGAAGTCGGCTTCGGCAAGAACGATTGGTTGCGGAGCAAACCGCTCGGCAACACGAACTGGACGCTCAATCGCGGGAAGCCAAACTTCAGAGAGATGCCGAGGCAGCAGCTGAACAAGCAAGGCTGGAATCAGATCAATCTGAAAAGATGGCACGCGGCGAAAAAGCTCGTTATCGCTGTCAGTTGCTGTACGACCAGTACGAATACAAGATCAAAGATAAGTTTCCGCAGGAGAAGCTAGAGCGTTATTTTGAGCAGTACATGAACGACGATTTTTCGGTCGACTTGGTCGAGCGGCGTGGTCAAGATCTCGAGGTAATGATCAAAGGATTTCTTGGCGAGGAAAAATCTAAAAAGCCAAATTCTAGAGTCGAAATTAAAGCATTTTTCGACCACCAGAGAGCCGACGCTAAAGCAGCAGGGTTGGCTCCAGAAGTTCTCGAAGCGACGCTCGTAGACATTAATTTTCGGGAGGATCAAGCGATGATGGACTTCAGGGGTTCGATATGAAAATTCATCTAGGAAAACATAACGAGACTCAAGACCGAGCTTCGATTGGTGACGATCTGCTTCGCACCCACATGCATCTTGTGGGGGCTACCGGGGCCGGCAAAACGACCGCCATCCACACCATTCTACGGCAACTTATGATGGGAGTTGGCCAAGATGAAGCATGCATTTTCGTGATTGACCCCATGGGCAATCTTTCTCGAGACCTGCTGAAAATCATTGCATACGAAAGATACGTGACCCAAAGTGCTCGAGACCGTTTGGTCTATATCGAACCAGCTCGTGAAGATGTTGTCACACCGTTCAACCCCCTTCATCACACCACGGAAGCAAATCGCTACTACCAAACGTTGCGAGCTGTTGATTTGGTCTTACGCGCTTGGGGGGCTCAAGACGTTTCCCAACAGCCGCGTTTGCTACAATGGACGTACAAGGCGTTTTGTGCGGCTGCCGAAATGGGTTTTCCAATCTCGATTTGCCGCTTTCTTTTGCATCCGGGGTCTGAACATCATCGAGCGATCATCAATCAAATTCCAGGCGAAACCGGCAATCAGTGGCAGCAGATTCTCTCAGCGCAGGGTGGTGAGGCTGTAAGAATTTTAGAGTCGACAAGAAATCGCCTTGATCCATTTTTTGAAAGCCCGAATTTACGGATGATGTTTGGCGTACAGCAAAACCGGTTTGATTGCGAACGCATGATTCGCGAGCGCAAAATCGTGATCGTGAACTTGGCAAAACAGGGTAGCGTTCCCGGTTTCATCAGTGATACACTCGGCGCTTTGATGCTCAATGAGATTTTCGAAACAGCTGGTCGTCTCGCGGTTACAGAGGGCCGAAAAGTTGTTGATCCGACCTATGTTTTCCTTGACGAATTTCAGCGCTACGTTAGTGGTGACATCGAGGACGCGTTACCGACCGTTCGACAGATGGGTTTGCGATTAATACTGGCGCACCAGTCTTTTGCTCAGCTTGAGCGAGAGGATGTTGATCTGGAACAGATGATTTGGCAAGCCCGAACGCGTTTGGCTTTTGCCAGCTACTATAAAGACGCCGACATCATCGCCGATGAGATTGCCAAGATGACGTTCAATGACATGGAGATCAAAGATAAACGCACCACGAAGCGTCAATTGATTGATGGTTTCAAGAAGGAAATCCTAGAGAGTTGGTCTGAATCTACGGCGCGAACAGGATCTGAATCAAAAAGTACTGGAAAGGGTGGAAGTGAAAATCAATCAACCGTTTCTCCTTATGGGGATTTGTCCCCTTCTTCTTTAAGCCGTGGCTCTGGAACAAGTGAAAACGAAGGCCGTGGAGAATCAAGTGGCTGGACAGATGGACGGACGAGTGGCCGAGCTGAGCACTTGACGCCAAATCATGTGACGTTTGAAGAGGTCTCCAATGTCACTTACCGATCTTTTGAGGAGCATTCGCTCCGATGGGGGAAACGTATTCGTTCACTGCAGGCCGGTGAGGCGATGTTGCAAACACCGGGCAGCAACGATATTCGTCAGCTCAAAATTGACTATCTGCGAGTGCCAGAATCTGCTGAGATAAACGACAAGGTTGAGCAGTTACTTGAGAAGAATTTTGCCAGCGAATTTTTCATGAAAATGGCGGATGCAAAGATTGAGCATCAAAAGTGCCTTGACCAAATTGTTTCAGGAACACTTCCGGGCCTCTCCAAGCCATCCCCTCAAGAAAAAGAATCCAAACCAGACGACCCGTTTATGTTATGAGCGAGATTTGGCATCGTCATTTCTTCGAGCCTTGCTCTCGCATTGGCTAAAGCTGCAGCTTCCTGCAATGACATTCCGCCGTGGTCAGTATTCTCTTGCAGGATTCGGATTAGTTCGTCGCGGTGTTCGCACCGTACGCCAAAGGTGAACAAATAGTCCATGTTCAAATGATGTTCGGCAGTCATGCGATCAATTCGCTCGCTGCACTGGGCGTTAATCTGTTCTCGTTCTTTCACTTCCTGCTCAACTTGCTGAATGGCCGCGATCATTGCTTTGGCATCGTGTCGCCTCGCAAGGTTGCCAACGTGGCTATGAGCTGGGTATTGCTCTAGGAAATCTTTTGGAGTGCCGGTGATTGGTTCTTTTCCTAGCACGTTTTTATAGTAGCGGTTTGCAGAAACTTGCGCAAGAAAGTTAATGTTGCATAATCTCGTTTTGATGGTGCTGGAAATATGACCGCATGCGTGTCCGATGCTTGTCCACCCCCGGTCGACAAAGGTTTTAACGTACTTTCCCCCATGCACAGCTTTAGGGTGCATCGGGCTTTGCTTCGCAGCCCTTGCCCAAAGGGATTCCAGTCAACCCCGCTCTCAAGGTTCGCGGATGCCTGACGCTCCGCTAATCCCTTTGGGCAAGGGCTGGCTCCCCTACGCCTCATCCGTTTCGCGTTGCTCCACTTTTTCGGCTTCGGTACGCTCAGCCCCTGCACCCAAGTCAAACTTCGGGCTTTGAGCCCTCGTTTAACTGGCCGTCTCGGCGAAAGCTGTGCCCTCCAATGATCGCTTTTTGACTGGAATTTCGGTTGATTCCAGGTGTCAAAAATTTTGCTTGACTTCGGAAGGGAATCTTTCTCTAATCGTACACGGCTGAAGAGCCATTTTATTACTTCCCCCCTTACTTATGAGAAAGTTAATTTCTCTTCGCTCTTTGTATTTAAGAGTGAAACGTTGGTCGCTAATTGCGATTCGGTTTTTGTTGTCGGTTGAACGCTTACTTCGTACGTGGTCAATCAAGTACACAAAGATGGTCGCTTGGTTAGTTGCCAAGGGTATCAAAGGTAAGCCCAGTTCCCTGCCAGGAATTGGACTTGAATTGAGTTTAGTAAGCTCATTTTTGGTGATCGGAGTTGGCCAATTGATTTTGGTTATCCGAGGGTGAAAGAATCATGCCACACTTTTGATTGCAAAGTCAATCAAATTGTGAGGCGACTGGGCGAACTCGTCTGCGACACGTCATGTGTTCCTTACGTTTTCACCGGTTGAACGACAGTCCTTTGGACTGAACTCAGAGGAGCGACTTTCCGTCGCTCTCTCTCTTTTTGCTAAAATCGAACGATTGGTTCGACTCCAGCTGAGTTTGTTCGCCCAGGAAATGTACGGAATGATTCTACAAGAACGTGATATCGAAGCGCTTTCGCTGCTCGCTCGCTATTTTATGCTTACGTCGCGGCAACTCCGTGCAATGTGCTACACCGCTGATTCAACTGGTCGTGTCACGCGCCGTCGTTTGACCGCGATGCGACACGAGGGATTCGTTCGCAAACGCAATTTGCAAGTTGTCAATCCACGTGATGGTTCAGCAAGCCCCGTCTATCATCTGACGCGACAAGGTCTCGAGTTGCTTGCCGGGCACTTCGATGACGAATCCTTGCTTCGCAAGCCAGTCGAACCATCACAGCCCCAGCATTTGCAGCACTATGTCGCCGTCGCCGACACGCATCATGTAATGCGAAGCGCAATTGAC
Organism: uncultured Pirellulaceae bacterium; assembly: GCA_964479855.1. Classification (GTDB taxonomy): domain Bacteria; phylum Planctomycetota; class Planctomycetia; order Pirellulales; family Pirellulaceae; genus Mariniblastus. The sequence continues at coordinate 523 of CAYZPA010000164.1, read as the reverse complement.
TCCACAAACGAAGAGGTAAGGTTGACTCGCTGGGTAAACGAAGACGAGCCGATAAATCTAGAAGCAGGCGATGCCCCTAAAAAATACCTGCGTAAGAAGTTTGGAAACGTGATTTGCATACCGGATGCGGCGTACGTTCTGGAATACAAGTCGATCCGGGCAGTGTTTTATCTGGAGCAGGATCGCGACACATATTTCTATGATCGAGTCGCAGCTCGAAAGAGCCCCGGCTACCAGCGACTTTGGGAACAGAAGGGTCACATGGCTCAATTTCCAGAATCGAATCTGGACTTCTTTTTCGTTCTGTTCGTCGCCCCAAACAAGAAGCGCCGCGATCAACTGAAGAAAGCGTTTGCGAAAAAGAATGCCACCCATGACGTAATGAAAGCTTACCGTTTTGTTGCGTTTGACGAAGTTACACCAGAAAACTTCCTGTTTGAAACATTACTCACCCGTTGCGAGGACGATGAATCAGTCCCCATGATCAAGCGCGTGACACAACCGACCACAGTTTCTCAGCCGA
>CAYZPA010000163.1:0-5096 GCA_964479855.1 uncultured Pirellulaceae bacterium | reverse complement strand
ACTAAAAACCCAAGTTCACGGTACCGCTTGAAACGTGCTGCCGAAACAAGGCGCTTCGGTGTGTCGGACCGAAGCGTTATCTGAACTTGTCCCTGTTTTCGTTTGCTTCCAATTCATTCACCAGCATAAAGGATTGCAGTGGTTGAGACACAGCGGTCGTCTGCATCGGCATCACCTTCCGATGCAGAAGAGGTGCAAAGAGATGAATCTACGCAATTGAGGAAATGTCGTTTTGCAGTAAATTGCTGGGTGAATAGTTTGGCAACCTCAGAATGCCCGATCGCTTTCAAGTTTCATTCGTCGCGAACAGTCTATTTCGTTATTGACCGCAAAACTTGCTCGTGACCCAAGCTGTCACACCTGCTAAAATTTGGAGAAGCCTTGAATCGCTTGTGAGCCAAACGTTGAAAACACCTTCCCAATCCACGATGAGCCAGAGTTCAGAGGCAATCCAGAAATTGCTTCTGGCCCATTTTGAAGGCGATGAAAACGGCTTCTGCGATGCTGCACGCAGTATCATTAAAGAAGAACGTAGGTTGAACCATTCAGTGTTCGCAAACGAACTCGAGCGAATCCTAAAAAAAGCAAACGGCGAAGCTCCCTCGAAAACGTTTTTTGCTGCGCTAAGTGCGAACAACGGAAACATGCCCAAGGACAATGATAAAGACGCAAGCTTGATCGACTTGTCGCAACCAAGCGTCGAAGTGAATGACTTGGTATTGGCCCCTAGTCTTGGTGAGGGGCTTGATCGCATCATACGCGAGCGACGCAGCTCGGAAGTGCTTCGTTCGCACGGAATGAAACCCGCAAGCAAAATCTTGTTCTGCGGGCCGCCGGGATGCGGGAAAACGATGGCCGCATCTGCCTTGGCAGACGCGCTCTATCTACCACTTGCAACCGTCCGTTTTGACGCAGTGGTTTCCTCTTACTTGGGTGAGACTGCGGCCAACTTGCGTAAGGTTTTCGATTATGCGCGTGTACGTCCTGTCTTATTGTTTTTCGATGAGTTCGATGCGATTGGAAAACAGCGGACTGCAATAGATGAGCACGGAGAATTGAAACGCGTTGTTAATTCTTTTTTGCAAATGCTAGATAGTTTCCACTCAGAAACTCTGGCTGTCGCCGCTACAAATCACCAAGGGCTACTTGATCCTGCATTGTGGCGGCGTTTCGACGACATCCTTTTATTCGAGAAACCTTCTGCGGTTGAAATCGAGCAATTGCTTTGCCGTTACTTTCAGCAAATCAACCTGGGGAAATCAATTCGAATCAAGGCAATTTCCAAAAGGCTGCTCGGAATGTCGCATGCAGACATCCAACGGATTGCAAATGATGCGATCAAAGATGTTGTTATGAACGAGCGGGAAAGTGTTACCCCATCGGTTCTAAACAATGCTATCGAAAGGCAGGAGCAACGTGTTAGGATTACTGCTGCAGAAGTGCAAGTAGTCCAGCCAAAATCCAAGCCTAAGAAAAAAACATAGCATGCCGCATGACCCTCGCGACCAAAGGCACCCGCATCTTCCTTTGGTAGCGGAGCAGCCAAACCCTGAGCGACGAAAACGACCTACTCCCCCGCCTCCTCCACCAGACCGTGGTGGGAGGAAAAAGTTTGCGGGTGTCGTTCGATCACAATTAGACAATCTCCAAAGTGAATTGGACTCTCGTCCTTCCCCGCCTGCTGGAATTCAGCCGCATCTAGTTTTTCGAGTTCCGATTGCCGAAACAGCATCGCCAGTTCAATTGGTCAATATGCTCGAACGTATCGGTGTTGAAGTTGTTTCGATTGAATCTGACAACGCAATCATTGGTTTTCGAAACAAAGCAGATCTGCAAAGCTTCAAGAGCGCGGTCGACACATATGAGCAAGGGCCAGCGATAAATCCCAAAACGAACGAGCCCTACAAGACAACCCAGTACGATGTGATCGAGAACATTGAAGCTGCCCAGATGAAACTTTGGGGGCGATCGGATCGAATCGGCAATCGACTAGCAGGTTCCATTGGTAAAGACGGCGAGTCTATTGTCGACACAGATACTTATTTCTTGGATGTTGAGCTTTGGCATCGGGGAACGACTGCTCTAGCACGCGATGCACTTGATGAGGTCAAAGCTCTAATCGGGGAGACTAAGGAACGCGGTGATCGCGTCTGCGACAGTTTCTCTGGTAGCCTTGTTTGTTTAGTAAGAGTGGCGGTGAGTGGCCAGACGCTGAATCAGCTTTTGGATTTAGATATAGTTGCAGAACTCGACCTTCCCGCTACTCCAGTATTTGACTCTCGACTGGTTCGCCGAGTCACGGAACGTGAATTTGCAGATCCACCGATACCAGCTGTGGGTGGGCCAAGTGTATGCGTGGTAGATAGTGGAGCGACGAGTAATCATCCATTGCTGGCTAACAACTTTGGGCATGCGGAATCTATCCTGACGGCGTCGATCACAAGCGCCGATGAACATGGGCATGGAACGATGGTTGGTGGTCTTGCTGTATTCGGGAATGTGCGAGCGTGCTACTCAGACGGTTCGTTTTCATCACCAATCACACTCTACAGCGCGCGGGTGCTCAACAGCGAAAACGCTTTTGACAATGAACAGTTAATCATTCACCAAATGCGTCGAGCGATTGAAACATTTTTTGCGGAGCCATATTCGTGTCGGGTCTTCAATATGTCGCTCGGACGGCGTGGCTCTTGGCTGAAAGACAATAATCGACAGAGCATATGGGCTGAATCGCTAGATATTTTGGCCCGTGAGTTCAACGTCGTCTTGGTACTGTCCGCGGGCAATCATGATCTTGGACGCGGATATTCCGCAGACGAAGCGGAAGAGATTCTTTCAGATTACCCCGAATTCTTATTCCGGCCAGAATGCGGTCTGAGCGAGCCTGCGACTGCGGCAATTCCAATTACCGTTGGAGGCATTGCTGAATACGATGGGACGGCTATCAAACTCGGACAAAGCAAAGACGACCTTAGCCGAAGTGTTGCGAAACCGTTTCAGCCTTCTCCGTTGACAACCATCGGGCCGGGCATCAACGATGCGATCAAACCGGAGTTTGTTGCTCCCGCAGGGAATCTTAGTTTCCAAGGCTTCGGGCAACTTCGTCAGGTTCAAGACGACAATGGCTTGTCAGTCATGTCGTTCGGACACAAACCGATAGAAAAGTTGTTTGCGTTCGATAACGGAACAAGCTTCGCCGCTCCAGTTGTCGCTCGGTCAGCGGCAATGGTTTGGAACCAAATCAAAGCAACCATACAGGAAGATCCGCAAGCGAATCTTGTTCGAGCAGTTTTAGCAGCATCAGCAACAGTTCCCTCAGCTACCCAAGAACTTCTTCAAGATGAGGCGGGCGTTCGTCAAGTCAGCGGCTATGGATTGATTGATGATGAATTCGCATCGGAGTCCGCAGACAGGCGTGTCACGATGCTCCATCAAGGCAGCATTGAGATTGATACTTTTTCAGTGTTCGAAGTGCCGATACCAGAGGAGCTTCTCAATGCAAATGGAGCGAAACGAATTATCATTTCTTTGGCTTACGATCCACCTGTTCGCCGTCGACGTGCAGAGTATCTTGGCGTGAGAATGTCATACACTCTGGTGCGAGGGAAATCGGTTGAAGAAATAGTTGAAGCTTATCGCCAACTGACGGAACACGAAAGCAAAAGCTTCAAGGATTCCAATGAGAAGCCTCAAGGTGCGTTTAAGTCGCCGTTCAAATGTGACTTGAAACCCGGTTCGCAAACTTTGCGATCCAGTACGCTGCAGAAGTCGAGTTGGAAATTTACAACGTCAAAACCTGCTTACGGTGACCGTTACCATTTGATAGTTCGCTGCGACCGCCGCTGGGCTCCTGATACTTTTGTTAGCCAAAACTTTGGAGTCACGGTAACATTAGAAGCGGATGAACCTCAGCTTTATAATCTGATTCGCAATCGAATCCGAGTTCGTCAGCAGCAACGGGCTCGCGCCAGAAGTTAGCACCGGTCACGACAGTAAGACCGAGGCCAAAGCCGCTGATTTTGATCATCATTTCCTCAAACCTTTTGATTTGGAAACAAAAATGGCGAAGGTAAAGGGGACGGACGAAGGTAAAGGGGCCGCAACTCAAATGCGGAGCAAAACTGCTGCTTGCTTCCCACTTCGGTACACATCGTCCGGAGTCACGGACATTTTTTCTTTCGCTGTTCGCACCTTGAGACCCTCGATAGAATTCGCGTTTATTGGCGTCCGTTCGCGGTCACAAAGGCAACTCTGTAAAATTTCTCAAAAACCTTGTCAGGATCTCCGTCGATCTGTACTTGGCTTATGGAAATCTGCATAGGAATGGACGGTGAACGAAAAACCATTGATTCAGCAATATCTGCAACTTCGAAGCGAATTCATCGGCTAGCTGTACGCGATCACCCGAGATTCGGATCTTGCTGAAGAGGTTTATCAGAACGCTGCTGTCGTGGTGATGAAAATGGAAGACGACACAGAGACAATTCAGAATTTTCGTGCCTGGGCTAAAGAAGTCGTCCGACGGCAAGCGCTACTTGCGATTCGCAAACGCGAGAAATCGTCAAAATTGACTCGGGCCGTTTCGCCGGAATTGCTGGACGTTGTTTCGACCGCATTCATCGAAGACGATTCGACAAGGTGGCAAGAATCCGGCAAGGGCAGTCAAGTTGAAGAAAATCGGGCGAGAGCGTGCCCTGATCTACAAGACTCTATTGCTGACCGGTTTGAGAAAAAGTGAGCTGGCCTCTATCACCGTCGGGCAGTGAAATATGCCCCGACATTCTGGCGAAACCATCGATACGCAGCGGGAAGACAATTCTGTCACAGAAGACGAAAACTCTCGAGAAAACAACACTTTCCCGGAGTTTTCACAAGTCGGGCTGACTGGATTTGAACCAGCGACCTCTACACCCCCAGTGACAGGCGAACGCTCGATTTTACGGCAAAAACCGTGGTCAACGGAACACACAGTAGGCTGCATTAGTACCGTTTAGCACCCTATCTCTGACGCGATGTTTGATCGCTGAACAACTCAAAGAATGCGAAAGAGTGAACGCACATTCATATCCAAACGTTGAAAGTCCTCGCTACTGTGG
>CAYZPA010000162.1:0-5141 GCA_964479855.1 uncultured Pirellulaceae bacterium | reverse complement strand
GCAACGTGAGCCGTTTAGGCGTTAGCCTCGGTTAACGACACTTCAACCGGGGCTATCGCCCAAACGGCTCAATAAATCGACAAGCTCTTGCGCGTTGGGCTTGTATTTAGATTCTTCGCATTCTTGAATTTAGGAGCGTTTTGTCGCGTAGAGCCATAAATTCATCCGGAATGTGCAACTTCAAAAGGATTACCCCCGGCGGATCGACGATCCTTCGAACCGGATGTGAATCCGGTAAACGGATTTCTGAGTCAGAAAGATTTCGCCGGTCTGCAAGTTAACCGCATTCGGCGTTTGCTTAATCGCTTTATCAACAACCGCATTGAAACCGCGTTCCGAGAAAATGTCGATCAACATCGTTAACGCCAACGCATCATTGAACAGCGAATCCTCCGTATTGACGATCGCTCGACCGGAAAGAGCATGTCGTGTCACGATCGGCATGAACTTGTTCTGAACCAGATCGACAACCTTCACAAACAAATTGTTATGTTCAAGCTCGTAGCCGTCGAGCCGTTTCACCAATTCCTGTCGAGCATGAACGGTGATTTCTTCCGCGAGTGGAATCGACTTCAGCCGATCGAAAGTTTTCGGATCAAGCTCCAACGAACTTTGATACTGCAGCTCTCGAAGGATATTGGCTTCGACGTCCTTGATATCGCCTTCGGCATTGATGAAATGGTAGTGATAAATTTCCTGAAGTGACTGCAGCGCGTCCCAAGTCTTTTCTTTGAAAACGCGATAACGTCGCTGAGCCTTTTCCGGGTCAAGGTCAGTGGATCGCAGTTCCAACAATTCGCCAACGCCCGTTTCCAACACTTTCTGATTGTGAACTTCGATCTCCTTGCCACGTTGCAGTTGCCGCTGAACACTGGTTCGCTCGCCAACAAACAAAACCATGGCGTGAATCGTCGGGCGACGAAAGTTAACAGCGAGCGGCGTATCCGCGTATTCACTGTGCAACTGGACGACCTGATCGACCAACATTTTCAGACATTCCACCTGGACATCAGTCCGAGGAAAACCATCCAGAACCGCTCCGTCGCGATAATCTTCGTTTAGCAGCTCCCGAAAGACGATGTCGACCGCCTCTTTGTCGCCCACCATTCGGCCTTCGTCCTTGATCCGTTGAGCCTCCGGGGAATTCAACAAACTGCTGACGACGATCGGCGAACACGTCAGTCCGCGAGCTCGCATGATGAAACGGGTATGAGTTCCCTTACCAGCGCCTGGTGCTCCACCGAGCAAAATCAGTTCCTTGGGAAAACGAAGGTTCTCATGACCGACATCCGTCTCCAACGCTCGCCATACCGACTTGAAGATCACTTCCGCGTCTTTAATTTCCAAATCCTCAGATGCGCGAACTGAATTGGCATCAGTGGACAAATTATTTTCAGCAGAAGTCATGGCAGCAAAAGATGGTTCAAAGAAAAAGGCACAAACGGATTATCGAATCGGATTCGCGAGACGGGCTGGGGAACCTGAATCGCGAACCAACCGTTTTACCAAGGCATTTCCATTTGCCCAACAACTTCACGTGCAATTCGGTCAATTATTTCCTGCTCCGTCGTGGCACGCGACTGGCCGCCCTCAGGAATCAGTTCGCTGTCGTAGTTGATTTCGATGCTCTGCCGCTGCATCAACGGAGTACCGGCTCGATCGACCCACGTTACCTCGACCCGTTGAGCCAGAGCCAAAGAACGAGCCTCATCGGTCACCGTCTCTCCTGTCACATTTTTTGATTCCTGGACAAGCCGCCCCGTGATGAAGCTGTCCGCCAACGCTCGCTCCGTGATCGTCAGCGGCGTGCTGGAGATCACCTGCTTCGTGACAGCTTCGGTCAGTCGCTGACCAAGAAAACGACGATCCGAATTTGAATCGAACATGGCGACATGCACCGTTCGAATGTCGCTGCGAAACAGATACTGATTGCCCAGATGATAGCCCCGGCAACCCGTCAGAGAAATTGAAAACAGACTTAACGCCAACGCAACGAATGCAATCGACAAACAGCGTTTCGGCAAAACGTTGTTCGGATAAACGTTTTTCGGCAAACGGCGTTTGAATAAAGTCCGTTTCAATTTTTCGGCATCCTGTTTCATCAACATTTGAGATCCATTTCAATTGGATCGCCCTAGCGCTGGAAGTTGCAAATAACCTTTAGTGGGAATCATTGAAATCTGATTATTGCTCGGGAAAAGGAAAAAACGATGTCAAGCGTCAACTCTGGTTGATTGCACTCGTGTCTGATTTGCAAATCGACGTCTACCTAAAAACGGACTCGTTGTCCCCCGCAGTGATCACGGGCTTATCCGCCTCGGGATCGGGGAACATATTGACCAACCATTTCGCGTGCTGGTCGGGAACGGCCGGCAATGCAGCGACCTTGGCGATTGACTGGTTCACTTCTGAACCGTAAACGGAATCTGGATACTCCTGAGCGACTCGCTGGTAGCAAAGCTGAGCCGCGCGGTTTTCGCCACGCTTTTCATGGAACTGCCCCAAATCATAAACTCGCTGGGCCAATTGATTGGTGATCAGAGCAGCTTGCTGTTCGAGCACATCGCGATTTTCGCTGGCTTCCTTGGGAAACTGCCTTACGATCTGCTTCAGTAACTTTTCTGCTTTCTCAAGCGGCATCGCATCGTAGCTGGGGCCTTGATAAGCCTTCAGACGCGATTCCAGTTCAAGCATGTGAGCCGGAAATACGTAGCTGCTGCCGGGATAGTTTCGACGAAGATCCTCATAGGTATCCGCTGCTTCATAGAACTGTCCCGATTTCAGGAACGCGTTTGCCAGTTCGAACGTCGCGTCGTCCGCCAACTTTCCAGTCGGATCGTCCAGACGAATGTTGTGCAGCACCCGTCTCGCTTCGCCGGCAAGATTAAACTTGGGTCGCTTCGGATCTGAAACCGAGACCATGGCTCCGTTTTCGGACAGCTCCAGCCAGTACTTCGAAATGACGAACCGAAGCTTTTCCGCACGGTCAAGGTAAGACGACCCTGCATACTGTGCGATCAATTTTTCAAACGCACGGTTGGCCTGAACGTATCGATCGGCAAAGAAATAAGCTTCGCCCTCAAAGAAAATCGCTTTCTCTTCCAAAGTGGAATCAGGCCAGTTCGCTGCGGCGATGCGGAACTCGTTCGCGGCCTCTACAAAGATCGCTTGCCAAGAATCACCGTCAGGATCCACCTGTTTCTGAGCCGCTGCTCGTTCGTACAAATCAGTCGCTTTCGCGTAAGCTGCGTTCGCGGTGGATTCGTCGACGCCCATGCCCGTACGGACTTTCAAAGTCGTGGCAAGTTGGCTGGGAGACAAGTCGTCCAACAAAAGCCGGTTTCCGTCGCGTTTCCCCAGCGGATCCAGCGATGCATCCGCCAATTCGTTCTGACGTTCGGTGCTGCTTCCGCCCAGAAGTTTACTAAGCGGGTTTTTGCCGTTGGTTCGTAGACCTCGGCAGCCGGAAGAAACCAGCACACACATCGCTAACGCCAAAAGCGACAGCAGATGAAGCCGTAATTGTAAATTTGTCCGCATACGAGACGTCCTTGTCCGGTATTGGTTTGAGTTGTTTTTATGCTTGTTCGTGACGGAACGATCCGCCGAGGTGCTTTGCAAATTCCATCTCGCAACGTCGTTCGCAAAATTATTTTGCAAAGCCGTTCCAGCTACAGGTTTTCGATGTACTTTTGCAATCGAATCTGATGCCCTACGAGATGATTCATGTATTGGTTCATCAATTGCCGTGCTTGCAGGTAACCTTTTCGGCTTCTGAGCAAATCGGCAGCGTAGACACTGGCTCGCTCTTTTACGCTCAAGTCATTTTTGTCCTGTTCACTCTTGTCCTGTTCACTCTTGTCCTGTTCACTCTTGTCCTGTTCATCAGTCGAATCCGCAGCCAATGTCGACGTCGAAACCGTCACGGCAGCCGTTTTGTCTGACTCATTCGTTTCCAATTGCACGTCAAACTGATCCATCAGCAGTTGCAACGAGTCACTATTTAACATTCGAATCGCTTCTTTGCCACGAGAGCACTCATTGCAAAGCAGCCCACCGTCGGAAAGTCCGAAGTGAACGCGGTCGATTCTGGTTTTGTTTATTCCACAAGTCACACAACGCGTCAGCATGGGAGCGTGTCCCAGCCATTTGAGTATGCCGGATTCGAAATCGAAAACGGTTTGTGATAGTTCTCCTTCGCCGTCAATCTTCTCCAGAGCCTCCATCGCCAAGTCGAAAACTTCCGGATGTGCGTCCGCATCGTCAGTTAGCGTTCGCAAAAGTTCAACAATGTAGTAGCCACAGTAGAGCCTTTGCAGATCACGACTGGAGCTACGAAAACGGCGTTCGAGTTTTGCTTCCGTCAGCAAATCCATCGATCCGTTCGTTTTGTGGAGGAACACTATTCGACAGATCGCAAGCACGTCAATAGCAGCCTCGAACGGCCCCTTCGGACGTCGAGCCCCTTTTGCTATCGCGGTGATTTTTCCGTGGCTGCGAGTGAACATGGTGACAATGCAACTGGTTTCGCTGAATTCAACCACGCGGAGGATGATAGCAGTTGTCTTTTGAGGGTCCATTTCCCCAGCGTAAACTTGTTTTGGTCCCGCGAGAAGATCACGATGCCTCAATTGGCCGGCATGCTTTCGCAAAAGGGCAGCTCGCAAAACGCCGGCACCATCGTTCGTCCAGATCGACGAAGAGTGGCTCGTGCGTTTCGGAGTTGCCCTCGGTATCGTCTTTTTGAGGAGTTGATAACCCGACGCGTTAGCGAGGCGGGAGATGGCAACCCGACGCGTCAGCGAGGCTGTGATTTTTTTAAAACAACCTTCAGCAACGTGAGCCGTTTAGGCGTTAGCCTCGGTTAACGACACTTCAACCGGGGCTATCGCCCAAACGGCTCAATAAATCGACAAGCTCGCAAGCGAGTGGAAATCTCCGAGTAGATCCATGTTCCTCGCTCGCGATCGCGACACCTTGACCGTGCTGCTTTCAAAAAAGGGCACGAAAAAACCCCGCCGAAACCGGCGGGGTTTTGTTTATCAATGGGTGTGAATGAGCGAATTCACAAACGTTGTTTAACCATGCTTAAACTAGGCAGACCGACGTCGGCGAACCAACAATCCGCTCAACGCGAGGCT
>CAYZPA010000161.1:0-5188 GCA_964479855.1 uncultured Pirellulaceae bacterium | reverse complement strand
GGAGAATCGCTTCAAAGACCAAACCAGACGCCTGTCGTCGTGAATAATTCCGGTTTAAATCAACAAGCCAGCGAGCGAGCGAGTCGTTCCGAATAGATCGGTATCTATCGATCGCAAGTCAGTAGCGTTCAAGTGTCGTCACAGGATAGCTGGCCTTGAAATCCTGCACAGCTTAACGAGGCCTTGCTCCGTCTACTCATCCGGAATTATTTACGACGACAGGCGTCTGGTTTGATGTTTGAGGCGATTCTCTTGAAGTGGCGACAGTTTTTGCAGATTCACCAATCCACGTCGTGCGTGAACTGTCGAAACCACAACCTTGGAACAATGGCCCAATGAAACAAGCCTTCTCAATTTTGTCGCCCACGTATCGTGAACAATCCGGGCTTAACCACAACGATGGCACCAAAACGAAAAAAGCTGCCTCGCATTACGAGCCAGCCTTTTCTGTTCCATGATTGTCGACAAAACGGTTTACCGCTCGCCGAGCATCGCTTTTGGATCCTAGTAGTGCGTGTTGGTCTTTCCGAGATCCGGATTGCCGGCCATGTGGAAGTGGTTGTGGTCAATGTAGATGACTTCCACAGAATCTTCGTCCACCAGCGTGTGCGGCGTTGGCCAACCAACAATCTTACGTTCGGTGAAGTACACGGTACACTTGTAGTGAGCGTGATGCAGTTGAGCAGGGCCGAACAGAGGATACACTCGCGGCGGATCGATGTAATCCGCGATCTTCTCTTTGATGATCTGAACGTTGTTTCGCTGAACCTCATGCAGGAATGGAAATCCACCCTGAACTGAGTCCGCTCGCTCGAGAGCACGCCAAACTTCGTCGTCGCTTGGCGGATCCAATGCGATCGCGTCGCCCGACGTTGTCGGTCCGAGAATCGGAACTCGAGCGTAGCGTTCGTGAATGTGAAACTTGTCTTCCTGAATTTTTTGGAAGTACGGCGACACGGGAAGCGGAATGCTGAAAATGCCGAGCGAAGGCCCAACAGCCTGAAAACATCCAGAGCTCAATATGGCGGTCGTCGCAGCCAACAGCATGACGCAGACTGTCAGTCGTTTAGTAAACATCGCAAGTCCTTTGTGGTATATCCATTGCTGTATGTGGTATCGTGTTAAACCTTGCCGGACTTGCGGATTTTATTGCTGAAAACGAAAATTACGGTCAGAACGGAATGCTTGCACTTTGCGGACCACTATGAACAACTCTGAAAAACAATCAAAAAACGCGGGAATTGAGCCCAATCCCACGGCCACGACAGGGCAGATTCGGGCCGCTATCATTTTTGCGGCGCTGCAACTGATATGGATGGGATACCTCGCATGGATCGCATGGAAGGTCTACTTCGGATGAATTCGACCCAAATGAAAATCGTGGTGCTCGATGGTCGAGCCCTCGAGCCAGATCAATCGCTTTGGTCGCCCATTAAAGAAGCGATCGACGATTTGAGCTTCGTCTTCTACCCGACTTCGTCCCCCGAAGAAGTCATCGACAGGGCAGCCGACGCCGAAGTCCTGGTGGTTAACAAAGTGAAATTGGGGCCGAGCGAATTCGAAAAGCTTCCCAACCTGAAAATGGTCGCGATCACAGCGACCGGCTACGACAACGTCGATCTTCGTTCCGCGTCGGATCATGGAGTCGTCGTCTGCAACGTGCCCATCTACAGCACGCAATCTGTCGCCCAACACGTTTTTGCGTGTTTGCTTTCGGTGATTCATCGTCCATTCGAACACGACCAAGCCATCCGTGCGGGACAGTGGCAAGCCGCCGGCCAGTTTACGTTTTGGCTTTCACCACTGCATGAGTTGGCAGAGAAGACTTTCGGAGTCGTCGGGTTCGGAAGAATCGGACAGGCAACCGCCAAACTGGCGATGGCGTTCGGCATGCAAATAAGAATCTTCAGTCGAACGCAGCGAAACGTTGCTGGTTTTGAGTCCGCGGTTTGGTGTGACTCTGTGGAAGAGCTTTTTTCAAGTTCCGACGTAGTCAGTTTGCATTGCCCAGCCAACGAGTCCAACCAGCACTTTGTCAATTCGGAATTGCTTCGCCACATGAAGCCCACTGGCATCCTGATCAATACGGCTCGCGGTGCTCTGATCAATGAACAGGATCTCGCTGACGCTTTGAATTCTGAAGTTTTGGCCGCTGCCTGCCTTGATGTACTTTCCTCGGAACCGCCGCCCAGCGACAATCCGCTGCTAACTGCACGGAACTGTTTGTTGACACCGCACACTGCGTGGACAACGGTCGAAGCCAGAGGTCGGCTGATGAATTTCGTCGCCGAAAACATCCGAGCTTTCGTTAGTGGAAATCCGATCAACGTTTTGCGACCCAACTGAAGAAACCAACACAAGTGCCACACCTAAAAGAAACACTCAACCAACGCGGACTTGCTCTGCTGGAAGCCGCTCGTCCCAACGCCCCGGTTCTTGGACTCGACATTTCAACGCTCAGCAACGGAGCCGAAGTCTTCCATTTCGGCACCACTCGCCGCGGCACCTTTGCTGCAGGAGTTCTGCTGGCAGAGATTTGCATGGCCGACCTTGCCAAGGTTTCGATCGGCTCTTCCGGCGATCCGGAACTGCCGGTTTCAATTTCCGTCACCACAGACCATCCTCTGCTCGCATGCATGGCTTCCCAGTACGCAGGCTGGCCATTGTCAGTCGAAAAGTACTTTGCAATGTGCAGCGGACCAGCTCGCGCGGCAAGGGGAAAAGAAGCTGTCCTCGATGAATACAACTTGAATGCGAAATCCAAAAACGTTGTTGCTGTTTTGGAATCAAGCTCACTGCCTAACGCGACCGTTGCTGCTGAGGTTGCCAGCCAATGCAACGTCAAGCCAGAAAATGTGACGCTCTGTGTGGCCAGAACCGCCAGCCTTCCCGGCACGTTGCAGGTGGTGGCTCGATCGATCGAAACTTCCATCCACAAACTGCATGAACTGAAATTCGATCTCAATTGCCTCAAGAATGCATTCGGCTCTGCCCCCATGCCACCCATCGCCAAAAAGGATTTGACTTCGCTTGGCTGGACGAACGACGCCGTGCTGTATGGAGCGACGGTGCAACTGTTCGTTGACTGCGAAGATGAAACTCTTGAATCCATCGGACCAAAAGTCCCAAGCTGTTCTTCCGACGAATTTGGCACTCCGTTTCTTGAGATTTTCGAACGCTACGAAATGGATTTCTACAAGATCGACAAAATGCTGTTCAGCCCCGCACGTGTTATTTTCAACAACCTACAAACCGGAAACGTTTTTGCTTTCGGTAAAGTACGTCCTGATGTCTTGCGACAGTCTTGGGGCTTGAAACCAACAGAATGAGAATCGGAATCCTCGCTCCGGAATCGAGCTGGCACTTTCAAGATCTGTTGAGAGCCGCGACACAAGTTGATGACAAGGTAACGATCCGGTCCATTGACTTTCGCAGTCTCGGCTCACACATCGGCAGCGGCGAATCACCTTCTTTTTTTGACGCTGCATCGCCGCTACGTATCGACGTTCTCGTCGTGCGTTGCATGCCGAAAGGTTCGTTGCAACAGATTGTTTTTCGAATGGATTGCCTTCATCGGATCGCTGCATCGGGTGTTCGAGTTGTCAATTCACCTCGCTCGATGGAAATCGCGATCGACAAATATCTTTCGTTGGCGTTAATGAAAGAGGCAGGGATCGCGGTGCCGGAATCCGCCGTCTGCCAGTCCGTCGAACAGGGAATTCGATGGTTTGAAGCATTGGGAGGCGACGTCGTGCTGAAACCGATTTTCGGGAGCATGGGCAGCGGCTTGACGCGACTTACGTCTGTTAAAGAAGCGACTCTCATGATGGCCGCTTTTGTCGAACGCGGTGAAGTGCTTTACTTGCAGAGATTCATCCAGCACAAAGGCTTCGACATTCGAGTCTTAGTTGTTGGAGATCAGGTCTTCGGAATGCGACGTGTAGCTGCCGAAGCCGATTGGCGAACCAATGTTGCCGTTGGCGGAAAAGCAAGCTTTCACGAGGTCACTGAAACTGAACGAGTTCTTGCCATCAAAGCGGCTCGCTCCAACCAGTGCGAGATCGCTGGCGTCGACCTGATTTACGATACTCAAAGCCCGGATCGTTCGATGCCTTTGGTGTTGGAAGTCAACGCTTCTCCCGGCTGGGAAGCTATCTCGCAAGTCGTCGACGGCGATGTTGGTGCGACGGTGCTCCAATACTGCCTTGTGTGAAACGGAGCCTATTTCGCGGCTCGCATCACTCACATTTCCAGCCGGCACGCGGACGATGGTTGGGCCGAAGTCTGGCGAGCTTGTTGATTTATTTCAAATCGAGATTTCGATGCAAGCCGCTTAGACGTTAGCCTCGGTTAACGACGCTTCAACCGGGGCCATCGGCCAAAAGGCTCAATAAATCAACAAGCCTTGGCGGCGTCGGCTACCTATGATTTAGCAAGTAGCTGGCGCACTCAAAGTTCAGCTAAAGAGTACGAAATTCGCCCATTCATTTCCGGTCGCCACCAGACTGCGGATGTCGTCGCACAATTTGAAGATTCCAAAATTCGTTTAAAACGAATCAGTTACGTCGAGCAAGATATTGGCTTTAGCCCGGATTATTCACGATGCGTGGGCGTCAAAATTGTGAAGGCTTGTTTTTATTGGGGCATTGTTCCAAGTTTGTGGTTCCGACAGTTCACCCACGAGGTGAATTGGTGAATCTGCAAAAACTGTCTCCACTTCAGGGGAATCGCCTCAAACATCAAACCAGACGCCTGTCGTCGTGAATAATTCCGGTTTAGAGCACTCTGTGACGTTACGTCAACGGCTGCTTCTTGGCAACGAAAGCCAGCTCGGTTGTTCCGTGAAGCTGGACACAAAGACAATTAACCCCGGATTATTCACGGGGCGCGGGCGTCGAAATGAAAAATGCTCGATTCAATGGGCATCTTTCGAATGTCGTAATTTCGACAGGTAATCCACGACGTGAAATTGACGAATTTGCAAAACTTGCTTCCGCGTCCGGAGAATCGATTCAAGGGGCAAACCGGACGCCTGTCGTCGTGAATAATTCCGGTCAACATGACGGAAGGTTGCACCCCAGTGAGGGGGTGGCGGTGCAAAAATCTGCAAGCTGGTCAAACTTGGTAGAGTTATCTTGAAGAGCTGCCCCGTTCTGGAGTATTGAGTTTTATTGCAAAAAGACTCACC
>CAYZPA010000160.1:0-5235 GCA_964479855.1 uncultured Pirellulaceae bacterium | reverse complement strand
GAAAGCTCGATTTGATGCCAAATAGACGCCACTAAAAACCCGGAAGAACCCAAGAGATTAATGAAATGAACAAGCTGAGTCAATAATGAGCTGCCCTTTTCTTTCTCAATAATGCTCAATAATGAGCTGCGTCCCCTTTTCTTTCTCCCTTTTCTTTCTTGGACAATAGTCCAGCATATATTTTGAGGTATGGATAGTGCGCGCAACCAAGTCAAACTGGCTTGAAATCTGCTTGGTCCAATAGCCACCACGAACAATTGGTCGATTTAGATATACATGGCCGCGGGAATCAACAGCTCCCTAATCGTTCGCTCTTTTTGCAATGTCTTCGTTCTTCAAAGATTCAAAATCTAGCTGTTTCACAACTTGATCGATATCTACTATCTTCTCTTTGTCAAATTCATTTTCAGATATTGGCTCATTGAGGGCTAACCAAACCATTTGGACGTCGACGGTTTTGCGAACCAAAAAACGATGCTCACCTATTCTTCGTTGCCGATATCCAGCGTCTTGAGATATTGACGTTGGCACCATCACACCATCGATCTCACCCCACTCAATTTGTTCAGAGGAACTTCTGCTTCTGTTGCGGTCACCATCTCGAACAGACTCGACATCGATCACGTACGATTCAGGCATAAAAGAATTCATGTTGAATGTTACCATCGAAATGAATGCTGTTTCGTCTGTGCCAGGCATTCGCGTGCTACGTGTGACCTTAATCCGACTGGAAGATTCTTGATTAACCCTGCTGATACCGTCGCTGGTTGCAAGCCGGGGAATGACTTGTTGCAGATGCTCGAAATCACCAGCCGACCCAAAAGTAACTACTCCAACTGTTCTCAATCTCGGAATTTTAAATTCTTTAAACAACCATCCAATATCGTATTTCTTTTTCAACTTTAAAGTCTCACCCGGAAATCCTCGGACGTACGAACCGTTGGGACTGTAAGTAATCGCTTTCACATATTTTTCTTTTTGTCTTACATCTAATTCACCCACGTCCTCTTGGACAGCGAGCGGCACTTCTGTTGCATAGGATTTGTAGCAAAGTAGATTTTGATTTGGATGATCGAACTTTATTCGGAAGGTTTGAACCTCCTCAATCACAAGGTCCCCAACCTCTTCTATCACAATGCCAGTCGAGTCATATATACTGACTATTCTGACCAAGACATCTCCGGTTTCCCACGCGATCATGTTGGTCAAGTACGCCTCGTAATATGAGCTCAGATCAACAGCTTCATCTTTCGGAACTTCGGTGATTCTATCCCAAGCCTCTGACAGTACTTGTCCGTATGTGTTCTCAACAATGAGCAGACTGAAAGATAGCGTCAAGATAGCGATGTAGATTTTCATTCGGAGCTCTCACACACATTATGTTTAGATGAAAAAAATAAACTGGGCGAGAGTGGATCGCCCAGTTTCATAAGATGAAGAACCTTTATAACCCTGGAAGGGTAGCGCAACCCAACATCAATGGACCTTCACTTGTTGTGTCCGTATAAGGATCTACCTCTTCTTCCGAGTCTTCCACATTATTACAAAAGTGGCCAAATATACTGGGACCGCTCTGTTCACACTCGCAATCGGCCTCCACAGCGCATTTTTTTGTAGCTCCAGAACCATAGGGCTGCATTCCGTTTCCACCCGGGATGTCAACTGCGACGTCAATTCCGAGTCCAGGTTTTGCTGACTTCCCAGTCTGCTCATTCTGACCTTCGCATTTCCAAATATAAACCATTTGTGGATTCAAAGGGTCAGACCAATCCCAACCATTGGGAGTCCACTGACATGACTTTTCGCCACATGACGTCACTTGACCAACGAGAGTTTCACACGAAACTTCCTCCACTGTGAAACACTGTGCTGAACAATGTTTCGAAAAAATCAGAAGAAAGACGACCATCAATCCGCACGTAAGCTTACTCATTTTCATCTCCAAAGTTAAACATCAATTTAATTCGCCAGCATCAGTCGTGACACGATTTCACTTGTTTTTGACTTGTATTTAACCCGCCATTTAATCGATTCACCACTGAGTTTTTCTCTATCCGTCGTTTCGAATGTCAATTTCAACTTATACACTCTTTTCGCAAGTTTCTTTACAGAAACCGAACAAGAACGGCCTCCAATTGAAGCATCGACTTCGGGGGAATCGGCTTCGGGATTGTTACTGCTTGTGAACGTGCGACTATCAATCTTTTCGCCTTGCTCCGTTGCTTTTGGAAGTCGCAATAGTGCATTCGCCGTCAGTTTCACTTTGTCTGAATCTGAATCTGGTTGCGTTCGAACGAATCTCAACGCTGACGGGCTAATTTGGACGTCGGCCCCCTGACGTAGTAAAAGAAATACGCCATCTTTTCTTCCGGTTTCTTCATGTGAAATTCGCAGCTCGCCGCTCGCGGGCCCACCTGAAAGCAACTCCGCCGGCACGAAGGCAGTCAAGATTTTTGTGTTCTCTCCGCCCTTGTTCTCTGACCAACGAAATTCAATGTCCTGCAACGAATAGGCTTTTTCCAGTTTGACGTCTTCCTTCTTAATGGGCAGCGTCATGAACACTGGAATATCGATCTCGATTTCCGTATCACCTTCAGGTAACTCCTTTGATATTAAGTTCGGCTCGATTGATAGGATGCCTGAAAGTTTGTACTTCAGTCTCAAAGTGATGGGGCGTCGACGCTCTTCACTATTTTCATCCACCAGTGTAATGCTTGCAAAAACGTCTTCTGTCGAAGCTGTTGATGGAGTTTTGAGAATCATCGTAAATTCCAACGTGCTATTTGGAGCAACCTCCCGTTTCATGGTCTTCAGATCCATGCAGTTGCACGTCTTAGACATGCCTGTGAATGTGAACTTCTTGTCGTACGGATTTTTTAGACGAAGCGTCAACTCAACCTTGCCATCACAAGGGAGCGTCCCAAGATCAAACTCCGCTATATGGAAGTCGGCTTGTGGATGCTTCGTGAGGGTTGCGCCTATTTCTACTTGAACATCTGAGTCTTCCGCGAGCAAAGCCGACGTCGAGAAGAAGAGTAATACTAAAGTTTGAAAACTCAAGTAACGCGTAAGATTGATAAGGGATTCTGGCATCTCGATACACTCTCTTGTCATTTAAGCAGTGAGTTACAAAGTCGTTATCAGCGATAGAGCAGAAAGGTCAAACTGATGCATCAGCATTCATTTAAGAAGCGGCACCTCAAGCATTAGGTATCAATTTCGAAACAGAGTGACGATCGTGTTTGTGGTTTTAATATTCGAAAGTGGCTGCGTCAAGATTTTTCAACCTCAATCATGAAAGTTTTTTAAACAATTGAATTCCGGCTTTGGCTACTCGGAGCATGATTATTCTTACGACGCGTTGATCACCAGTATAACGTCCGATCGCCAGCTTTATGTGCGGCCAGTTTTGGATAGACGAGCTTTACCAAAACAAGACGTCACCCCGGACATTCTGGCCACCACTACGTCCGATAGCGTCGGTCTTGTAGAACGAGCTTTTTGGCGACAGTCATGAATCATATAATCGAGATTTTTTAATCTTGATGCTGATAGTTGCGGTTTGGCTACGCCAGTTGCTCTGGGCTGCGATCATTGACATTCAGTTTTGAGACAACCGATTCGCTATCAAGTGAACTCATTTTTTCTGTTGGTCGATCGGCTTCGGCGACGAAGGTGACGCGGTTTCCGAGCACGTATTGGTACAGCGAAAGCAGGTTGTGACCTTGGATTTTGACAACCTTATGTGAAAACTCGATCACGACTCCTTCTGCCGGATCATAGCGGGCATCGCTATAAAGTGACCAAGAGATGCCAACTTGGTTGCCGTCACGCGAAATGCAGTTGAGCGAAACCGCTTGCCTTGAGATTCCAAAAGCCTTGTAGTCGCCGTCTGATTGATAGACCGCTTCATCCGATTCGTTCTGATTGAAACGATCGAGGATACTTGTTGATTCGCTTTTCATATTTCTCTCGCCTGTTCGTGTTCAGGTTTTATCCAGTCATGCAAACGTTGCAACTGTTTTTTGATTGCTTGTTGAGCTCGAAGCCTGAGTTCAACAGCTCGCCTGACCAATGATTGATTTGATTCTGACTTTGCCTTTAAGGCTGTTGCAGACATGTCTGGACGACTTCTCTCGATTGCTTGCCGTAGCCCTTCGGCGTCATCGGTATAGATGTCGATTTGCTCCTTTCCCCTACTCGCGGTCACATAGAACTGTTCTGGACTTGATGCCGGAAAAGACGTACTGCTTTGTGCGACAAGAATCCGTTTCGGTGATTTGCCTTGGGCGGAATGCGAGGTAACGCTCGTCGCATAGTCGATATGCCCCCACGTTGTCGAGATCGTCTTGCCGTTACTGAGCCTCAGCCATCCCAGTTCATCGAATCCTTCGATCGACACCATGGTTCCGTTGTAAAGCTTGTTGGCTTTGTCTTTCTTGGTGACTCGAATCTGATCACCGGCTGCAAACTTTGCGTCCTGCCAGCGATAGACGTCAAACGATCGGGGTGAGTCAATTGGCACCTCCACTAAGCCCTTATCGCTATCTGCATACACGTGGCTCCCCTCTACTTTTGTGACTCTCAGACGGTCGCCCGCTTTGAATCCACCCTTACCACGAGTCACAAACTCAACCACATCGTCTTTTTGAAAGTTCAGTGAGTCGGTCCTTTGTGCTTCAGTAAGCCGTTTGGATTTCAACATGCCGATATTTCGTTCGTCATGGTGAATGTGGCCGCGAGTCTTCATTTCATCGCGTATGGCCTCGTTGACGATGGCTCTCTCGGCATGAGTCGGCGCAATAACTAGCGTTGATTTTCCGCTTTCGATGGAATCAGCGTAGTCTTTGGCAAGTTGCAGATAGCGTTCTTCATCCGGGATCTGATGTACTGCTCCAAGTTGATTCAGCTTGTCAAATCCACCCGCAATATCGCCTTGGCTCAATGCTTCCACGGCTTTCCGATAGGCATCGTCTTCTTGTCTTCTGATCTTGGAAACAGTTTTAGGTTTAATCCCTGCTTCTGATTCCAATAGAGCCAACGGCTTTCCCCGGGAAACCGCTTTGTGTTGGCGATCATCGCCACTGAGGATGACTCTTGCCTCCATCCGTTTGGCGATATCCGCCAGCGTGGCCATGTCCTGAATTCCGGCGAGTCCAGCCTCGTCAATCCAGATTACGAAATAAAGGGGACACCCACAATAGTGTTCGGCACGACGCCTGCGTGCTGGTCGGC
>CAYZPA010000159.1:0-5367 GCA_964479855.1 uncultured Pirellulaceae bacterium | reverse complement strand
GCGTCAAAATCCCCGAACAACATGGCCATTCAAGTTCCTTTAGTCGGATAACAATATAATTGACCTCGCAATATAAAACCATATTGGAGCAGATTGTCAATATGGTCATTGCGATCGGTCTCAAATCTTATATGCTTCTTGAGCGGTTTTCAAGCTGTTTTGGCAAAGACTCAAACAAAGAAAGGGGACGCAACTCATTAATTGATTGCGCCAATGAAACAAGCTTTCTCCATTTCGACGCCCACGCATCGTGAACAATCCGGGTTAATGGGAATCATTGAAATCGACTTCTTGCTCGGGAAAAAGCAACAAACGATGTCAAACGTCAACTCCGGTTATTTGCACTAGCCGCCTAGCCGCCTAACCGCCCTGCCCGCTACTGCCCTCTTTGCCGCAAAAGCTTCTCCTCCCAAGCTTTACGCTCGGCTAGATACTTCTCTTTCAAACTCTCAATCATCGCCTCGGCCTCCAAGATTCGCCGGTGAGTGTCGTCGAGCTCCATTTGTTTTCTGTTTTGATTCAGCTGAAACCTTGAGAGTTGGCTAGACGCCATTCCGGGTCGTGGCGGAATTTTCAGCGGAGTTTCCTCGAGGATCCAATCATCACTCCGCTGAGCAGGCAATGGCACCTGTTGATTGTTGGCGATGTTACCCATTGGATTGCGAGCCCATGCGTATCGGTAGTGTGTTGGCTCTTTCAAAAATGGGCTGCTGAGCAACAACACGTTTCTAACGGGGCGGCTCTTTCCATCGTCTCCAACTCTCATCAGCCAGTTGACGTCAGCCGGAAAAAATCGTCGGTCTTCACCCGCAATCGCGAACCCATTCAGATTCGCGTCGCTATCGTCGCTTTTCGTTACCGGTGTACTGAGCGTTAGCTGAAGTTTTCCCTGCACGTTCTTTACATCGACAATCGAAGGTGGAAGCCAGTGTTCGTCGCCAAGAATCCCGTACTGCGTCGCCAGCGCCCATTTCGCAATTCGTTCGCCAGCAGGAATTTTTATCTGAGGGTGATACCACGTTTTGCGAAGATCAAAACTACTAACGAAGCCCACGTTCTTATCACCTGCATCTCGAAACTCAAGAAACGTTCTGTACTGTGATTCGCGAACAAAAGATCCCGCGTCGACCATCGGTTTCAGGAAATTATTTCGAGTCTGCGGCTCGCTGGCCGTGCATAGTGAAATGATTCCAAATGGCATTTCGGGATCATCAAAAGCGTCACGCCATGCAGTGATCATTGGCCCAAAGATCTGATGATACATTCGCGTACCCGTCGAACCGTTCAAGCAATTGTTGAATCCCTGGTGGAAGATGGCTCCTTTGACCGACAGTGCGTTCAGCGGCCTGATCACGCCAGCGTAGCAGTAGCCCGGACGGTTCCGATCGAACACCGGACCGGGCCGAAGGTCCGTCGGAATCGGTTTACCGGTTGGCTTCCGCTCTTCATACCTTAAGTGGTTTTCGATGCGTTGTTTTAGGTCGGATTCCGCATCGAAGCTGGCGATTTTGTTTTCCCAGTTCTTGAGCCACTCTTGGGTTTCGCTTCCTTCGATTTTCTGCAACACGCTTTCAGGAGTCCACGTTTCTACGGTCGTGCCACCGATCGAAGCGTCAATCAAACCGATTGGAACCTGCGTCGCCATGTGCAATCGGCGTCCAAAAATGTAGCCAATACCAGAAAACTCCTGCACCGTTTCAGGCGAACATATATCCCAATCTCCTTTGCGATGATGCTTGCTGAAAAAGCTGCCCCATTCATAAAGCCGTTCAAAACTGGGAACCGAATCAAACCCTTTTCCAACTGGCATGGTAAGCAGTCGAATCTGCGGGAAGTTCGCAGACTCGATCTCCAGTTCCCCATCGTCAACCGCACTTAGCCGAAACTCCATGTTGCTCTGTCCACCCAACACCCAAACGTCGCCAACAAGAATGTTCTCCAGCGTCAAAGTTTCAGACTTTCCTGTCACCGTCATCGACTGAGCAACTCGTTTCACCGGAACTGGATCCAGAATCACTCGCCACGACCGATCCGTATCTGCGACGGCTCTGACTTGCTGGCCTGCAAAGGCAACGGTGACTTCTTCGTTCGGGTCAGCCCAGCCCCAGATCCTCAACGGTTTGTCACGCTGCAAAACCATGTTGGTTTGAAAGGCATTGCTGACGCAGAGGCCCGATCCGATCGCGGGAACTTCGACGTAGTCTTCGTTGCGAACAAGTTTTGGCTTGCCATCGGCTTGGCCCTGAACGCTTGCCAACCATGGGCCAGCCAGAGAACCAGCGAACAGCATCAATAGCATCGCAACGGTTTTTAAATTCTTCATGTTGATTGGTTCCGTTACGGGTGAGCGGTCTTTAATCCCAGATTATTCACGACGGTATGGGCGTCGAAATGGAGAAGGCTCGTTTCAGCGAGTGTCGTTCAAGGATTATGGTTTCGACAGTTCACCCAAGATATGAGATTGATGAATTTGCAAAACCGTCGCCACTTCAGGACAAGCGCCTCAAAAGCCAAACCAGACGCCTTGGTCGTGAATGACTCCTGTTAATTTGTCAGTCAATTTTTCGCGAACTCAACTTTTTGCCCCCTGATCGGCGAAACTCATTCAGAAACGTTTACGACGCGCGGACCAAGGACATCGAACTTTGGTGTGACGCCAAGGCCCGGATGCGTCGACGCTCTCATGAATCCATGGTCGCGTTTGGGAGCGTCTTCAGCAGTGCTTACCGTGACGTAGCTATTGAAATCCGTCGATGTGAACCGAAATTCTTCAGGAGTGCTATGAGCCAAGTGAGCGATCGCCGCCGTTGTGATGTCGCCGCCCCAACTGTCTTCCAAAGTCATTGCGATGCCCATCGATACGCAAAGATCCCGAAGCTGTTTCGTCCTGGTCAAGCCACCGAGCTTGCTGATTTTCAAATTCACGACGTCCATCGCCAAATCTGATTTGGCTCTAAGCAACATCTGCAAACTGTCGACGTTTTCATCAAGTACAAACGGATGGTCCGTATTCCGCCGCACGGCCAGGCATTCCTCATAGGTCAAACATGGCTGCTCGATGTAAACATCCAGGTCCCGAACCGCGCGAACGACTCGCATCGCTTCGTGTTGAGTCCAGCCCGTGTTTGCGTCCGCAACAAGCCGATCCGACGGCCGAATGATCTCTCTGGCCTGATGAATCCGCGCGATGTCCTGGTCAGGATCTCCACCAACCTTTAGTTGAAAACGCGTGTATCCTTCGTCACAGTATTTTTTGACATTGAGCGCCATTTCATCAGGCGGCTGCTGCGAGATTGCTCGATAGAGCCGAATGCTTTCTCCGAAACGTCCTCCCATCAGAATGCAAACAGGCAGACCGGTAACTTTGCCAAGGATATCCCAGCAAGCGATATCGATCCCCGATTTAACATAGGGATGCTCCTTCAAAGCGGCATCCATACGATGATTCAGTTTCGCAAGCTCAAGAGGATTGAAGCTGATCAGATGCGGTCCGATCTCCTTCAAACCGGCTCGAACTCCGTCCGCATAGGCGGGCAGATAAAATGGTCCAAGTGGACAGACTTCCCCGTAACCGACAACGCCACATTCGGTTTCAACACCGACAATCGTGCTGTCGAAAACCGAAACCGATTTGCCTCCTGACCACTTGTAACTTCCTTCGACAAGCGGCAGTTCTACTCGATGGGCAAAGATTCGGGCGATCTTCATCGCAGGGATTGGTTTTGTCATGATCTATCGTGCGCTATTGCATTTTCAAAACATGTAATTTCATTTGACCCCGGATTATTCACGATGCGGCTTTTGTGACCAGAGCGCGTTCACCCGCACCTTTCGCAACATGACAGGTATCACTCCGCAGAATTGCGGCATCGTCAAACAGCCGACTCAACGAACAAATCCGGATTGAGGTAGAATACGCACTACCCCAAACAACCTTTTTTTGCGAATCCTCTTTGGTGAATCCAATGCGAACTCTGACAACCATTTCCAGGCTGGCCACTTTGGCTTGCCTGATGCTGACCGCAAACCTTGCTCAATTGCAGGCCCAATCTGCCAAAACAGCTATCCACGCAGGACGTCTGATCGATGTCGCCAATGGCGCGGTTCAAACAGAAATGACGATTGTTATCGAAGAAGGTAAAGTCGCATCCGTTCAAAACGGCTACGTCGAACCAGAATCGCTGGGCAAAGCGAACGAACTTACCGTGGTTGACCTGAAAGAGCACACGGTCATGCCCGGACTGATGGACATGCATACTCATTTGATGATGCAACATCACAAAAAAGTGTATTCGGAAAAGTTCTTTATGAACGAAGCTGATTTCGCACTGCGATCAACCGTCTACGCAAAACGAACTCTGATGGCTGGTTTCACCACTGTCCGCGAGCTCGGCGACAACGGCACGAATTCCGTGTCGCTCAGGAAAGCCATCACCGAAGGCTGGGCCGTCGGTCCAAGGATTTTCACGGCTGGAAAATCGCTGGCGACAACGGGCGGGCACGCGGATCCTACCAATGGAACCAAGGGTGCGTTCAAGCGCGACGCGGGACCTGTCGATGGCGTCATCAACGGCGTCGAAGACGCTCGCAAAGCCGTACGACAACGT
The DNA here is from genome assembly GCA_964479855.1 of uncultured Pirellulaceae bacterium. Lineage (GTDB taxonomy): Bacteria > Planctomycetota > Planctomycetia > Pirellulales > Pirellulaceae > Mariniblastus. The sequence continues at coordinate 760 of CAYZPA010000159.1, read as the reverse complement.
TACAAAGACGGCGCCGACCTGATCAAGCTAACGGCAACGGGTGGCGTGCTGAGCCTCGCAACCAACGGGCAGAATCCGCAGTTCACAACAGAGGAACTGGAAACCATCGTCGAGATCGCCAACGACTACGGCATGACCGTCGCCGTTCACGCTCACGGCACCGAAGGCATGAAACGTGCAGTGATGGCTGGAGTCAATTCGATCGAACATGGAACTTACATGACGCCGGAGGTCATGGAGTTGATGAAGGAACGCGGGACCTATCTTGTTCCGACTTTGATGGCCGGAGCTTGGGTTGCGGAGAAGGCCGAAGAAGATGATTACTTCCCGGCGGTTGTGCGACCCAAAGCAGCGGCGATCGGGCCGGTCATCATGAGAACTTTCGCTAAAGCAAAAGCCGCTGGTGTGAAGATCGCTTTCGGCACCGACTCGGGCGTTTCACCGCACGGCGAAAACGCTCGTGAATTCGAACTGATGGTCGCCGGAGGCATGACATCGATGGAAGCCATTCAGGCTGCGACGATTGAGGGCGCAAAATTATTGAATGTCGAAGATCGGCTTGGATCGTTAGAAACTGGAAAACTTGCCGACATCGTTGCTGTGAAGGGCGATCCTATCGACAACATTTCGCTGATGAAAAAAATCGCTTTTGTGATGAAAGAGGGCAAAATCTACAAGCACGAAAAGTAAGCCGGAATTATTCACGACGACAGGCGTCTGTGTTGCTCTTTGAAGCGATTCTCCGGACGCGGAGGCAAGT
>CAYZPA010000158.1:1712-5701 GCA_964479855.1 uncultured Pirellulaceae bacterium | reverse complement strand
TCGTTGACACATTCCGTATCGCCCAAACGGCTCATTAAATCAACAAGCCGTTGCGCTTCGGACTTGCAGTCTCGATTGAACAATCTTGGCTAAACCGGAATCGTTCACGACGACAGGCGTCTGGTTTGCTCTTTGAAGCAACTCTCCTGACGCGGAGACAAGTTTTGCAAATTCGTCAATTTCACGTCTTGGGTGAACAGCCGAAACCACAAACTTGGAACAACATCCCAATGAAACAGGCCTTCTTCATGTCGACGCCAACGCCTCATGAACCGGAATTAGTCACGACGACATGCGTCTGGTTTGATGTTTGAGGCGATTCTCCTGAAGTAGCGACAGGTTTTTCAAATTCGCCAACTTCACGTCGTGGGTGAACTGTCGAAACCACAAACTTGGAACGATGCCCCAATCAAAATAGGCCTTCTCAATTTTGACGCCCACGCATCGTGAATAATCCGGGTTTAGAAGTGCGGTCTTTTCCTGCAACGCCACGTCTCCCTCAACTGAAGCTCATCATGTCCCATCGGCTCTTCCTATTATCTATGTAAGCGTACCCGGGGGCGGTATTGCCTGCTGGGGTTGACGCAGATTGCCTAGCGGGTCTTGCGGCGGCTCGAGCGGGAGACTCGCTTGCGAGCTTTCACGGACTTACGCTCCTTCTCGCGGAAAACGCGAATGGCCTCGGGGTGCTCGGCCGCCCAGACCCACGGCAGGAACGAGTCGTAATTCGTTTCGCCGGCAAGCAAACGACGAAGCACGTCATCAATGTAACTCCACACGTCCACGTTCGCGCGCTGCTGACGAGACTCAGAAAATCTGCCGTCCGCTGGCCACCCGAAAGCGATCCGCAAAACATCCAATTCTTGCGACCCAACGCCACCTCGCGCATCAACTGCTCGCACTCGTTGTTGTCGATTGGCAACTCCGAGTCGTCGAGATAACGCGTTAGCTCAGTCCAGTGATTCTTCAGATAGTTCAAAGCCTTGCGTAAATCGCTCTTGGGTAAAACCACCTTTTCAGTTCGCTCGTCAATCGATTCCAGCTCGGCTTTCATCCGATCCCAAACCGGGCGGGCACGGGACTGACGCAGCGAACGTCGCAAAGACAACTCGCGTTGCCGATGCTCTTCTGGCGAAAGCGGATCGGTCGCCTGAAGCTCAAACGCCTGTTCATCCGCCAGATGTTCGACCTCGTAAAGTTCCTGAAAGAACTTCAACCAGACTTCACGGTCCGCCGGATAGTCGTGTGCGTTTTCGAACTTGCGTCGTGCGTGAGCGTTGCAAGCTCCGCGAACGATCAGGCCGTCGGAGTCCAACGCGATGGAGCCGAAGCCGTGCCAACAGTCGCCCAGAATCGTGCCCTCGTATCCCGCGTAAAACAGATCCGGGCCGTCGCGATGGCGGCTGACGGTGAAGTCGAAAACGTTCAGCGGAACATTCACGCCGCGGTAAGCCCACATCTTCGCGTTGATGCTCGATTTGTTTTCGGCCAGCGCCTTCTCCAGCACCTCAGCGGCGCGACGCTGTTTCGGATCATCGAGGTCGAACTCCGGCAGCACTTTCGGATACAGCATCGTCACGCCGGTGTCGTCGCAGGCGATGATCGAATCGGTCTTGAGCGTCGAGCGAAAGTGCGCGACCAGCGGCTCGACGATGAACTGGCAGTTCTGCAGAATGTTCAGCAACTGGCTGCGGCTCGGCGTCCAGCCACTTCCGGCGAACATGTTCTGCTGACGGTACAGCGGCAGATGATAGCCGAATTTGTGCGTGATGATCGTGGCGGCCACCGAAGCATCGTAGCGATCGCCTTCCACGATGCCGGTGGGCCGTTCGGGAGAAGTGATGCCGCACTGTTTGTGATTCGGGCAAGCGTACTTTTTGTACTTGCGAACGAGGACTTCGAAGCTCGGCGGAATGTACTTCAGCTTCTCCACGGTGTCCCACATTGATTCGGGAAGCAGCTGTTTCTCGCCGTGAGTTGCACAGGTTCTGTCCGCTTCAGGCACGTCAATGATTTCTTCGATGCGGGGGAAGTGAGCCGGGAAAGAGCGGTCTTTTTTCGACTTTGGCTTGCGGCGAAGGTGACCTTCAACGAACTCCGATTCGGCCACCGCATCGGCCAGGCCTTCCGCCGCATCGGCTGCGTCGTCGGTATCGCCGAAGTCAAGCCGCAGCTGATCCGGAGCCGCGATGTAACGCTCGCTCTTGCGGCCAAATCGCTCGCGGAACAATTGCAGGTAGTCCTTCTCCAGCTGACGGATCTTCTCTTCGTGCTGCCGGATGATGTCTTTGCTGACCAGGTGCTCGCGACGCTCAGTGGCCAGCTCTTGCTGTGAAACTTCGAGCTTCTGAACAAGCTGTTGCTTTGAAAATGTGGCGGCGTCTGACATGCGGGCTAACATAAAAAAGCCCGCCCCGGCTAGCAAGCCGAAAGCAGACTTTTTCAAAACTTTTTGCAAAGTATTTTTGGCAACAGAATTTGTCGACGCTCAGGCCGCGTATCGCTTGCGACGCTTCGACGAACTCGAGAGCGAAACGCCCGAGAGCAACATCGACAACTCCGTCGCATCGATCTGCAACTTCTGCGAACCATCGGTCGTGGTCAGCGTTTCAAACGTGCCCGCCTCGAGCAACCGATAGTACAGCCAGTATCCGCCGTCGGCAAAGTGCAGCACTTTCATCCGGTCACGGCGACGGTTGATGAAGATGAACAGACTCCCATCGGTCGGGTCCGATTCGAACTGTTGTCTCACGATTCCTGAAAGACCGGCGAACCCTTTCCGCATGTCCGTGACACCGGTGTGCACAAAGATCTTTGCACTGTGCGAAACGTTCAGCATCGGTTCGGTCCTCCGGGACTCGATCCATGAGATCGCTCCGCATGTTCGAGCAGTCGATCCACAATCATTGCCGCCATCTGCAGATCGCTGCCCAGTTCCAGTTTCACGCCACCGGGAAGCATTGCCGTGGCAGAAGTCGCCTGCGAGTTCACGACCAGCTCAGCGAACTGCGGTCTGGTTTTAGCAATCGCGGAAGTTGTCTTTGTTTTGTCATCCAGCGGCATCGTCGCGAGTCGAGTTTGCTGGTCTCGCCGGGCAATGCGGCGTTTCCAATAATAAAAGTTCGCCACCGAGACCTGTTCCTGCTGGCAGAAGTCTGCGACTGTCAGGTCGCAGTTTGCATACCGCTCAAGCCGGTTTGTCCACATCTCAATTCGTTCTTCCCGGGTCATCAGAATCTCCATTTCAAGGAAATCCCAAACCCTAACCGCAGCGTCTACAACCGTTCCCGGGAACGCTTACTTATCTATCGCATTGTCTTGTTTTTCCGTGCCGCCCACGACGACTTGCGGCTTCTTCGATCCATCGATTCCGAAAAAGCCCGTGATCGTTGCCGCGTCCAAACCTGAAACGATTGAATCGGATGCGGTGCCATCGTGATCGCAGTAATTCAGACCGGCAATATCATCCTGAGCCGACACAGCGATCGGCAAGTAGATCGCAACCAGCGACAACAGAAAGCAGCGAATAGGATTGGAAAATGCCACTTTCTTGCCTGTAAAAGGTCCTACGTACTGAACCTGATATCGGCCGTCAAAGGTATTAAACTTTAACGAACAAGTCGACTTTTCCAGTGGCGCCGGTTGCAACTGGCTGACTTCAATCAAAGCTGCGCATAAAAAAAGGACGAGTCCCACTGGAGGACTCGTCCTAATTTATTACTCACAGTTTGATGTCAGACATCAAACAAGTGGACTTAGTTGCAACCGCAGCGTGAACGACGGCTACCAAGACGGCAACCCTTGAACAAGCGGCATCCGCCACCAAGACGTGAACCGATTCCACAGCCAGAAGAAGCAGCTGTGCTAACGTATCCACCACCGAAGCCAGAAACAGCTGCAGGAGCAGCAACAGCTACAGAAGCAGCTTCAACGCCACCGAAAGAAGCACCACCGAAAGAAGCGCCATCCATGATGACTCCAGCTCCACC
>CAYZPA010000158.1:0-1612 GCA_964479855.1 uncultured Pirellulaceae bacterium | reverse complement strand
CGATAACAGAACCGCCCATGCCACCGTCGATAACTGCAGGTGCAGACATGATCGCTGGAGCAGACATGACAGCTGGAGCAGCAGTGCCGCAACCGCAGTCGTTCTGAACTGTTACTGGAACAGTAACGGTTTTAGGAACGCGAGTACAAACTTGGTAAGGAACTTGCTCAGTGTAAGTCTCAGGAACCTGTACTGTGAAAGTACGGGTACGAGTCTGTGGCTGACACTGCATTACTGTAACGGTACGAGTCTGAGTCTGTGGAACCTGTACTGTGTAAGGAACTTCGCGTGTGCGAGTTTCTGTACGTGACTTTTGAACAGCAACTGTACGAGACTTTGTTTCAGTCTTGTAAGTTGTGAACGGAACAGTGCGAGTACGTGTTTCAAGACGAGTCTTGGTAACGTTGTAAGTACGAGTACGAGTTTCCTGACGCTGCTTTTGAACAGCAACAGTACGCTGGCGAGTCTCAGTTCGCATTTTGGTTACTGGAACCATGCGAGTGCGAGTTTCAACCTTTGTACGCTGAACAGGAACCTGACGAGTACGAGTTTCAGTCTTCATCTTCTGAACAGCAACAGTACGAGTCTTTGTTTCAAGACGAGTACGCTGAACTGGAACCTGACGAGTACGAGTTTCAGTGCGAACACGCTGAACTGGAACTGTACGTGTCTTGGTCTCAACTCGAGTACGAGTTACTGGGACCTGACGAGTACGAGTTTCAGTGCGAACACGCTGAACTGGAACTGAACGAGTCTTGGTTTCCATGCGAGTACGAGTAACTGGAACTTCGCGTGTGCGAGTTTCAGTCTTGCAGCGCTGAACAGCAACCATGCGCTGACGAGTTTCAGTGCGGTAAGAAGTCTGGTTGACCATGCGAGTCTGAGTCTGAGGAACGTTAACAGTCACGTTGTAAGTGTACTGCTGAGGAACCTGACGATTCAGAGTTACCTGGTAAGGGACTTGCTGCTGAACGCGACGTGGAACGTAAACGCGTGAAGTAACAGTCTGGTAAGTTGGGCCACAGCCACAGCCAGATGCAACTGGAGCAGCAGCGATAGCTGAACCACATCCGCCAGCACAAGCTGAACCGCAACCACCACCACAGCTGCTTGCGCAACCACAGCTTGAAGTACCACAGCTAGAACGAGCCATGCAACCGCCGCCGCCAAGAAGGCCACAGCCACCACGACCGCTAAGAAGTCCACCACCGCTAAAGATTCCGCCACCGCTAAGGATTCCGCCGCCACCAACTGCTGGAGCTGCGTAAGACGCTACGCCACAACCGTTAGAAACTGGAACCGTACGAGTTACAGTCTGGAATGAACCAGCGTCAACGCACTGTGTGCGGTAACGAGTAACTGTGTATGGCTGGCAAACCATGCGAGTAGCAGTTCGCTGCTGAGTTGTTGGAACCATAACTGTGTAGTTCTGAGCAACCTGAGTTGTTACAGGAACTTGAACAGTGTAAGGCTGAGCAACTTGCTCAGTGTAAGGAACCTGAACAGTGTACTGCTGAGTGATGTTCTCAGTGTAAGGAACAGCAACCTGGTACGACTGAGTCGTAGTTTCAGTGTAAGGAACCTGAACTGTGTAGTTCTGGGCAACCATTTC
>CAYZPA010000157.1:0-5813 GCA_964479855.1 uncultured Pirellulaceae bacterium | reverse complement strand
ATAGTTCGTGTCATTGGATCGTTGGTTGAAGAGTCTGATATCTATTTGCTGACTTTGGCAATGAAGAGAGATTTTGCCTCCAATGACTCGATCGGTTATCGGTTGACGAAATTTACCGACAACGAAGTGGCTTGGTCGAAGTATTTCGAGTCAGCAGGAACACTTGAGTCCCCGGGTGCATTCATTCTCAGAACGCGCGGCCCCGGGTTGGATGGTGTAAGGAGTACGCGATTGCTTGGCATGGAGGATCAGTTGTTGGTTCAGGCGGGTCCAAAAGAGCATCTGTTGGCGGTTACCAGAAAAGACGGATCTGTCATCTGGAAAATTCCTGCGATATGGGAGTATCAACGTGGCTTCATAGGTCCGAGCGTTTGGCAGTATTTCATTGGGCGATATGGTGTCGAAAACTGGGATATCGAAACCGCGGAACAGACACTTGAAGAGTACCGAAAGGAGCAGGATGGAGAGTTGACACCTGCAATGGAAGAGTACTTTCTGGACGTCAAGAAACAAGTCGAAGCGGCGAAAGCAAAAAGCCGTAGTCAACCGGGATGGGTGTTTGCCGGGCCAATCGTTCTTAAGACCGGGAGCGAAGAAGAGGCCGACGAACGAATCTTTGTCGTCGCGGCCACTAGCGATAAAAAAGGATGGGCGAACTACCTCGCCAGCACAGTCGTTTTTGAAGTGCGATCAAGCGGTGAAATCGAATCGATGATTGAACTGCCGCGGCTTGTAGAGCGAAATAAATATCGGGTTCTTGAAGATAGAATTGTCTGGAAAGTGCAGGATGGCAACCTGCTTCATCTTTATCCTTCTAGGGAGAACAAGAACGTGTTTTCGGGGGGTGATACTTTTCTGGACTTTTCGTGGGACCGGAGACCAAAGGTGAAGAAGCGAACAGCTTGGCTTAAGCAGGGAGCGTTCTACAGAATCCGCCTATTTGAGGATTCATGGATGCTGTCCATTGAGGAGGGAGGCTACGTCGATTCTGAGGCTAAGAAAGTCATCACGTATCCAGTCAAGATTACTAATCTGATAAACCGGAAAACCGTAACAATTCAGCTCCAATTGCCTTTTGAAGGCATAGTGGCGTTTCCAACAACAAACTACAGCAAAGACCCGAGCGGTTTCTCAGCGCTGACAAGTATCCTTTTCATGCTCAGGGATGTTCAGCATCGCAAAGATCGACTGTCGTTTATTTTCGAATATGGAGAAGGAAAGCAACAAAAGACGATTGAGTTCGATTCGAAACAGTTGGATCAGTTGTTGCTGACTACAGGGACAGGGCAGGTCCAATAACTTGTCGCCTTGGTCACATCGACCGGTAGCAGTTTTTGCACGTCGCTTCGGTGTAAATCACCGGAGTACCTAAGACGCATCGGAGAGATTCAGAGCTTCCGCAACATGAACTGCGATCTTCGCCCAGCAATTGAGAATTTGTCCAGCCTTAAAATCCCCATTGGATTCGGGGGCTACACAGGGAACTCTTCCCCTTTCAGGTTTTCAATCGGAGCACAGGCCCAAGGCAGAGGCACCTTCCAAGTGTTATCCAAACTTCAGAATCCCAGACTTTGATTCAATCTCGTCAATGGTCGTTCGGCGAGTAGCCCATTCGCCAGTTACACCAAATTCATCGGGGTCAAATTCGACGCCAGACAGGTCCTGTTCCAAAATAAATGCGAAGGACTCAATGCCGCTGTCCGTCTTGGCGAAGATCACTTTCCAATAGCTGGAAGGAATCTTGACAAGGATATCTCCATCAATCCCTTTCCCTTTGAATTCGGTGTCGCCCACGGAAAGAATTGGGCCTGCAAACACGCACAGCTTCTCACTTTTGGCTGCAGCAAGAACGATGTTCTCAAGTTGCCCCCACAAGCCTTGAAATCCAAAAGCCGCTCGGTTGAATTCTTTCACCTGTGGCGAACAGTTGGTCGTATGGTAGGTGTCACCATTAGCCCGCCGAAGTTCGTCGTAGCTTTCTCCCCATGCAACTTCGGCTCGCATGACCACATGCCCCCTGTCGAATGATTGTCGGTCTTTCTGGAAGAACTTATCCGGCAATTGATGAGCAGACGAAATTCGTGGATCCATGAACCATTTCTCGCGGTCGTTTTCGCCCAGTCCAGCTAAAGCCTTCCGGCCGTATTCTTTGCCCGCCTCCGGTTTCTTCTTTGCTGCCGACGAATCTACGTTGGCAGCTGTGAAAATTGCCAAGCGACGCTCTTTATGCATGACCAAAGAAAAGTGTTCGTATTTGAGAAGGAATTTGGGCGATGTAGTGTCGATTCGTGGAGCTGCAATAGCATCCGGATCGATGACCATCGGCATGGGGACAGGTGATCCGAGAAAGTCTTGGTCGTATCCCGAGCGGTTGTCGTAAGGGAGTTCGTGGAATGGTTCAACCATTGCCTCGGTGACAATAGATGTGGTTGAACTACCCACGCTGGTTGTTAATTGGGAAGGCGGTGTGACCGGTTGTTCAAGTCGTTCGATAATGCTTTCCGCCATTTCATCGCCAGCGTAGGCCGCGCCTCTGAGTCTGGCGTATATCGAACTGATTCGAATGCCACGGTTGGCCACGTATTTGCAAGGATTGTAAACGTCCGGGACGCTACGGTGGTGCAGCGCAACGGGGAACCACTGATCGGTTAAAACCGGCGATCCAGATGAACCGCCAAGCGTATCTGCATAGTAATAAATGAAGTCACCTTTGCGACCGACAACGGTACTGTCACGGATCGCAATCTGCTTGGGCAACCCACTAGGATGTTGGAGGATCGAGACTGGCTCGCCCTTGAGTGCTTTGCCGCTTTCTTCAATCAGCCGCAACGCCCCAAATTCGCGAATGTCTGTACCTCCACTACCGGTCATTGCGACGGCAACGAACGTGAAGTCCAGGTCTTTGTCTGTGAAAAACAAATCCGAAGAAAAATCGAAACGTTCTGTGGTCTTGAGGCGATTGTCGGCGTCGTACTCGTAGTTAAACAGAATGTAGCTGCCCGAGTCGGCTTGCTGAATGGTTTCCAGAACGTGGTGATTGGTCAGCAACAGACCGGGTCCGACCAGAAATCCAGAACCCGTTCCAATTGGAATGTCGTGCTGCGAAAAAACAGAGATGCGTCCTACCGTTCGAGCCGCACGCTGACCGCGCGAAAGAAAGTTGACTTGCTCAAGGTTTGATTTGCCGATAATCCTCTCTTGGAAAAACAGGTCGGACTGGGGATGAAGCTCCATACGTGTGCTGATACGGTCTTCTGATTCCTCCGATTCATATTCATCACGAACTTGTTTGAAGTCGCGGTAGGACTGAATGCTGATCGGATCTCTTTCAAGGTGAGCATGCCATGCCGCCAGGGAAGAACAAGGTGACATTCTGAGTAGCTGTTCGTTGGTTCTCGGCTGGAAGGTATCTTCCGTTGGAAGTGTGATGGTCGATGCGGGCAAGCTGCCATCGGTCAAAATGCAGTGGATGATGTCGTGGATTGCTGTGCAGCTTGTTGAAACCAAGCCGGTAACAGGCTTGGCTATGTCCGTTTCAGTCGCTTCCGACGAATCTGACTTGTCTTCTGCGATGCGCATGTCCAGAGACGCCGGTAGGCCGGGCAATACGGGACCTACATCAGCTTTTCCGGCATCAATGATTGCCTCACTCATTATTTGCGAGGAAGTCTCTGACGAAATTATGTTTGTTGACGGACGTGACAAGCTTGAGACAGCCGAATAAACCTGATGCGCAACTGCCTCGGGCAAAGGCGAGGTAAGCGCAGGGGCTTCAACGCCTTGTGGACGCAAGGTGCGGCTTGGTGTTATCACCGCAGATTCGGCAAATGAAAACTCTCCGTCGTGGCTCGTTTGCGATTCAATCGCCTCGGCAAACTTAACCGCAATTTTTGCGTAGCCATCATCTTTGGGATGTAGTTCGTCAAACCATTTGCCGGGTGTTGCACCAACGAGTCCGCGACAATCAACGTGGGTGACTTGGCTTTGAAATTCACTGGCCAAACTTTGCCCAACTTCATTGAATTCATCGATCAGAATTTTGACCACGTTCTTCCATAATTTCTTGGGGACACCACGTTCTGCTAGTGGGCCTCCCAACCAAGTACCTCCATCGCGTGGTAAGGCATAGTCGTAGCCATGAAAGAATATTTGCAGCCGAGGAAAACGATAAGTCATCGAATTGAAGATGCCTCGGTAAGTAGCTTTCACTTGTCGAAGAAACGTTTCCCAAGAAGTGCGATCGAAAACTTGGTGCTCATTCATACCCGTTTCATAGTTGAACAGATAGTCACGAAGCCGACCGCTATGAAGCATGTCGTTGCCGCCGCCGCTAAGCAATAGAATGTCAGCGTTCTCGTTTTCGATGGCTTCGACATACTCCGCTCGAACCGACATGTCAGCAAGCAAATCACCAGCAGCTCCTAACGACAGAATTTGATAGTCTTTCATCAACACGTCGATCACATCGTCGAGCTTGATGGGATATTGAAACCAACTATCACCTTCACTGATGATGACGGGTCGTTTGATACCGGACCACTTACTGCGAAAGTAGGTGATCCTTCGTTTGGCCCGTGAAAGCGCATTGGCGATACCAAGAACTTGATCTGATTCCGCCGCGAAATCTCCAACGTCAACTTTTTTGGGATCAAGCGTAACGTTGGGCGCGACCAGCTGCCGGTCACTCGGTTCGGAAGACACAATGAAAGCTTTTTCCAGCTCTTTAAGTCTCTTCAAATCATTTTGTTGATTCGCGATTCCAATTTCATTGGCAAGTTCGTTGATGGAGTTGATCACGTTGAAATCCCAAAAGTGTGTTGTTGTGACAGGACGCTATTACCGTGTGATTAGAGTAACGAATCCCCGAACCATTTTGGGGGATATGTGGGAATATTATTCTTCACAGCCGGACGTTTGGGCGAAGAACGATTGGCGTGTCTGCGGAATGCAGAAAGCTGTTCACGCCACACCACAACTCTACAAATCGATCAACTCGAACTTGTTGACGGCGGTTTATTCGTGTGGCGGTTGGCGGAGGGAAAGTGCGAAACCGTAATCAGCATGATCAAACGGCGGCAGGTCACCGCAACAAAAAGTAGAAGTAGTTGGCTCCAGTGCGCGACCTGCTCCTGATGGAGTTAACACACAATATCATGCTCATTGTGTGATCTACCATGGTTTATTACTTTGCATGACAGGTCCATGACCACTTCGGTCAGATCGCCCGGGGCTGTTGTGGAAATGGTCGAAAATGCATCGGACGATGAATTCGAAGCAGATCCGATATCAGGGTTCGTGTGTTCGGGGTTGCAGGTGCAGGGGCTGGCAAGACGTGTTTCGCACGTACTCTTGTTCATCAGGCCTTGTCTAGAGATGCGTCAGCTGTGTACTTTCCATGCGGAAAATACACAGACTCTTCGATAGATTTACGTGTCGCAATCTCTGAGTACATGGCTGACCTTGTGAGCGATTTGAATTTGAAGCAGGCTGCTTCATTTGTTGATTCCGCTGAATTGATCGTTATCGATGCCTGTGACGAATGCTCCTTCTTCGGCGAAGAATTGGGACGCAAAATTAAACAGTTTCTAGTTAAAAAGAACGAGTTTAAAGTCAAATTCAAGTTGGAGGTGCCTGATGCCATGCCTGACTTACCAGACGACTTTCGCGACTATCTTGAGTTCAAGCGATCTGGTGTTCACGGTGAACTACGATTGCTCTCGCCTCTTTCGGAGCAAGATTACTCCTTCCTTGAAAAACTGGTTCTTCGTGAAACTTAGTGGCTTAGATTTGGCTTGAGGCTGAGCTTTCCGCAG
>CAYZPA010000156.1:0-5910 GCA_964479855.1 uncultured Pirellulaceae bacterium | reverse complement strand
TCGAACATCAGTGCCAAATCCACATTTTGGGAAAGGATTGCTGGAGCCTCGTGACGGCCAAATGAGTCACCTTGGTGTTGCGAACGACAAGGCATTGTAGATGCTTTGCCTGGTAGAGCAATTTGATCGATTCGTCGGTAATCATGGTGCCCTCAAGGTCCAGAACCTGAACCGTTTTCAGCCCTTTCAATTCCGCAAAACTTGCGTCAGTGATCGGGTCACCTCGATGATCAATGATGTTACGATTCCGAGTCGACGCATCGATGCCTTCCCATTTTCGCGATCGACACCAGCAAAGAATCCCGAACCAGAATGGCTTTTGAAACCACGCCAACCTCGCGTTTCCATCTCTCAAAAACTGATAGGCCTTGAAGACCAGACCTCCGAACAACAGCAACGACACGAAAGCCAGCAGGAAACAGAATCCGCCAAAGATCCCTCCGATCACCAACAACGAAAATGCCATCAAGCCGATCAAACAGAATGGAACTGCGATATTGGCAAACAAGCCGAGCATTCTCAGCGGTACGCCTTCGGACATGATGTTGGCGAACCAGAGCATCATTCCGGCGGGAGCCATCGGCATTTCGTCCAACGACATGTTGGCTTTGTCAAAACGTGGCCGAACCCAGCGACATTTTTTGCAAACACCTTTTGCGTTCAAATTTCCGCCGCATTTGACGCAGCGTTCCCGATCCAGTTTTGGTGCCCCAGCAACAGGTGCCGCTGTCGATGATGGCAGTTGAGATTGAACTGGCGAATCGCCATTTGATGGTTTCGCGCTACCGCCCTGCCCTTCTTCGCCAGTACCCTGCGATCTGCGATTTGAGTCCCCTTTTTCGGGAAAAGGCACTTCGCATTCCTTGCTGCATCGCGGACAGGTCACCAGCAAGCCAGCGTCATCTGCGTCTGCTTCCATGCGTTGACCGCAGACTTGATATTGCCCGGTCGTTTTGTCAAATCGAGAATAATTCCCGCAGCGGAATTCAATCAACATCTTGCTTATTCAACATCGCGTAAGGCCAAACAGTGACACGAGAAAGTTCGTGACCGCATGCTTTTAGCATAGCAACTTTCCTTGCAGTTCGGCCGACTTTTGGAACGATGACGGCTGTTTTGTGAGCCTATTGGTGATTGCGAATCGATTGTTGCAGATGAAAATTCAGTTTGACCAAGAACCGGTAGTCGACCGCGTTTTTTTGCCAAGTCAGCCGTGTGCGCCGAGTCCGCTAAGTCCGCCGCACAAGCGCCGCTAACGTCCTGTCGCTGAACGAGGTCGAGTTTTAAAATTGCTTGCTGCCGAATCCACCCAACCTCAGTACGCCGAAGATCAAAATGAGCAAAAATCCATACAGCCATCCCAGCCCGGCAGCGCACTTGCCACCGGACCCACTGGCGAAAGTAAAAATTCCAGCCATCTTCCTGATCGTGTTCACCTCAGTCAGTTTGCTGCTGATCGCCATCAGTACGCTGGTCCAAGTCGCCTCCGGAGAATTTGGCGGCATGAACGATGCGGAATCGATGGGACGTCTGTTTGGGTCCATCGGAGCAACCCTCGCAATGGTCTCGATTCATGTGGCAATTCTGGTCGGCTCGATTAACATGCTGCTCGGAAAATCAAGAGCCACTTGCATGATCGCGGCGGGACTGGCCTGCATTCCAATCTGCTCGCCCTGCATCATCATCGGTATTCCGTTCGGAATCTGGTCCTTGGTCGTACTGAACGATGCTGCAGTTGCCAGAGCTTTCAAAAGCTGAAGATTTAGCGGCTTGGGATCGGCAAAGACGTTTCGGAAAAGCTCGAAAAATGGAAGACTGACGCGGAGAGCTTGAATATCTTCGGCGTATCCAAATAGCGGATCCGAAGTTCATCTGCCGTTAGCCAGACCGAAGAAAGCGGTCCAAAAGAAAAAGCGAGTTACCCGACTAGGATTCGAACCTAGAATGACGGTACCAAAAACCGTAGTGTTACCATTACACCATCGGGCATCACGCTCTTGTGGGCGATGTTTTAACAAATATTGCTCGCGGCAAAAATAGGTCTTCGGCAAAATTTGCCAAATCCAATAAGCCTGTCCCTCTGCCCCATTTTAGGCCTCAAAAACCTCAAATTCAACCGCGGTTTCGTCGGGTATTTCTGGTCCCGATCTCGGAGATGACCTGAGATGACCTGAGATGACCTGAGTTCGACTCTCGCCGACTGTCGCGCTTCGCGGTTTTCAAAAGCTTTTGGCACATATCGCAACCCGACGCATTAGAGCTTGTCGGGTGATGAAAGTTGCGAAAGTCGACCTCAACCAGCAGGTTCCGGGTCCGCCAACGACTCGCTATCGAGTTCAACTTCCGACCCAAAACGCAACCAAATAATCCACCCAATCAACGACACAAACAGAATGCAGAGCCGGTAGCAAATTGCCACAATCGCTCCGCCCGATGCTTTGTAGCTGTCGTACATCGCCGTCAAAGCGACCTCCATCCCGCCGACGCCACCGGGCAACGGGATCGAATTGGCCACCATCGCAATAGGAGCGATCACAAAATGCTCGAGCAAGCTGGGTGCCTTCTGAGAAACGCTACACGACACTAACCAGATCGTGATGGCGAACAAAAGGTTCGTACAAATACTGAAACCAATCGCTTTGACGATGACCGTTTTCTGGTGGCTGTAAAGAGCCGCCGCTTCCATCGCCCGATCAACCAGTTCGCCAATTTTGGGGATCTTCTTCAGGACAGCGAAAAGCCAAAAATTTCGAATTCCCGGGAAGAACAGAAACAGCCACAACCCGGCGAAGCCCAAAATGCTGCACACGCCAGCGAAATGACAGATTTTCCTGATCGCTGACTGACTTTCCACGGCATTGACATCTGACAGTACGGAGCCAGCCAATTCCGGACCGGTCCAACTGTTGATTTGCCACGCAATCCCGGCAAACCCACACATGACCGTCAACCCAATAAGCCGGTCAATGAAGACGCTCAAAATCGCCTCGGGAACCCGATCTTTTTTTCGCCTTGCCGCATAAAACGCCCTTAATGAATCGCCGCCCACGACCCCGAAGGCAACCACATTAAAGAACGATCCGATAAAGCCCAGCTTCACCGCTTCGGAAACCGACAACTCCAGCCGAATCGCGTTGGCAAGCTGGTGCCAACGAAGATAGCTGATCGAAAATGCGAGCGTCATCGTCACCAACGCGATCAGCATCCACCAGAGGTTTTTGTCCTGGCTTTGAAACTGCTGAAACTGCTCCCGATTGGAAACGACCAACCACGCGAGAATTCCGATCGAAGCGCCGTACTTCAAAATCGTAACGATGGATTTTTGGTGTTTGTTCAAATCAATTCACGCGGGTGTTGGCACGCGGGTGTCGGGCATAGAAAGGATAGCCCAGAATTTGCTGGCGACAGAAAACTAAGAGGCCACAAAAACAAAGGGCTACGAAAAAAGCACTTGCAGACCGAATGTCAGCAAGTGCTCGTTGATTTATTCATTGCCCAACGTCAGGGCCTGAGCGGACTACCGCTTGTTCGCAAGCATGCGATTTCTTTTTGATCGACGTTCTGCTCTCAGACGAGCACGTCGCTTGGTTTCCGATGGTTTTTCATAGTACTCGCGACGACGCATTTCTTTTTTGATGCCACTTCGTTCGACGAGCTTTCGAAAACGTCTTACAGCCTCCTGAATAGATTCTTTTTCACGTACCAGCAGCTTTACCATTGTGTCTCCAAAACTACATTTTTCATAAAAGCGTTCCCTTCACACTAGAAAAGAGAAAGACCGCAGCGTTTTTCCACAGAACCTGAACAGCCAACATTAAATCTGGCGGTCAACTCCCATCAAATCCGCACTGATGCGGTCATCAAAACGATTTGCCGAACGAGCGCAAATCTCCCGCAGGCCTTTGATTACAGGACGGGGATTATATGAGCTTTTCGAGCTTATTGTCCAGCGGAAACCAACTGAATCCAGCTTTTTAGGAAAATTCAGCGATTTTTCCCCATCGGAAAGGTCAGCCCAAATTCACTGACTGACAGTTTGACCCAATAAGGAGTCTTTCGAAGTTGCAGATCCGATATTCGTTACAGCCGTCCGCCTCTATCTCTTCCTTGCAACTGACTCTCATGAACAGCGAAAAAGAAGCCTTGGATCCCCGCACCAAGCTCATGGACGAACTTCTGCGTCAGCAAGACGAAGCTATCGAGCAGCTGGAACAGCTGGACAGCGAAATACTCAGCATTATCAAATCCGTCACCGACCGCACCAAGGCTGAAAACGAAGCGGCCGCGAAAAAACTTGAGGCGATCGACGGTGGCATGGACTCAACAACAGACGCCAGGAAAAACACGGATCGCCAGAGCTCCCGCGCTGCTTAGAAATTCTGGGAAAATTTGGGACATACGCTCAGTCGCCAGCCGGAACCAAGGAAACCGGAACAAAGGGAGCCGATTTTCGGTTTCTCTACAGCTCGAAAAGCCGGTAAGTCGCTTCCCAAACGAATCCTGAGATCGAATTGATCCAAGTCACATTGCCGTTAATGTTATCGGTGTCAGACGCGTCCAGCACCAAACTGCCATCATCCCAGCCAAACCCCAACCCATTGAAGACAACGTTGATGATGGTGCCTTCAATCGTGTAGGAACCCGGCCAGAATGAGACCGCAGTGTAGGTTCCGTTGTCAAAATCAACCGTTCCCGTCCATGAACTGCCGAACCTTTGCATCAGGAATGTAAAGTCGGTGTTCTCAATGAAATTGATTAGTTCCGCGTTGGAGCCTTCGTCTTCAGGAGCGATATCGAAATCAATCCCAAGCACGACTCCGGCGACATCTTCACCATCAATGCTGTCGATCTGATCGCTCCACCCGGATCCGGCAGTCGAGCCCGATGCTCCAGAAGTTCCATTGTAAGCGATGGATTGGTTCGAATTCTGCACGCTCAGCGACGCGTCTCTAAGCTCCGAAACGACGGTGTCGCGCACGGTGGACATAGCGACCACCAACCCGACGACGGCCACGACCGACACAAGCAGCAATTCGAACGAAACGGCCGATCCGTTTTCGCATTGCGTCAGTTTACGAAATAAGTTTGCTGTGCTTGTGTTTTTTCGCATGGTGTCTGACGCTGCCATTTACGGGCAAACGATCTGGGCAAACAATTCATTCAAGAAGAATCCGTATTGAGTATTTCGGGTTTACCCTGGCATGTTGATCAAACAGAAATATTTTCGTTCACAACCCCGACCACTCGTCCCATCAGCAATTTCCGTTGAGTCAACGTAGTGAGAGGCATGGTTTGCCAATTCTTCCGCCGGTTTGATCCGCAACATTGGACGCTGACCATTAGATGTTGAGCGTTGAACATCCAGTTTCACCGCGTCATCTTTATTGGCGTCGTTAGCTTACCCGCAGTGTCGTTAGGTTACCCAAACCACTTGCCCATCGCCCCAAGGCAAAGTGAATTTTGGTTAGGCAAAAGGCAAGTTATCGCCTTTGCGTTTCCCCAGACAAGATTTTCAGACCGAATCTGGCTGTCATTGGCGAAGCTTGGCCGTACATGTCTGACGACCCTACCAACCGTTACAGTCTACTCATGCTTTCCATTTTTCTTCTCCGACATTCGCTATCTATTCAACCCACAGGCCTCAAAGCCCCGAAGTTACCGAAAGCAAATGAAACCCTCAGGCGAATCAACATGGAGGATTCGCAAACTCAGGGCTGATCGGATCGGTGGCGATGGAGTTGACCGTCGTGGTCCCAGTCGAGGGTGATTGAGCTAAGGGTTGGCATGGCGAGTGGTTCGCCCGACCAGGTGCCGCCTGCAAGGTTTGAAACGTCAGTAATTTTTGGAGATTTAGAATGAAATTGGTTAGAAGTCTGCTGACTTCTGCAGCATTTGCTGCAGCGATGATGT
>CAYZPA010000155.1:0-6168 GCA_964479855.1 uncultured Pirellulaceae bacterium | reverse complement strand
AAGTCAGCAAATAGATATCAGACTCTTCAACCAACGATCCAATGACACGAACTATGCCGCTGTCTTTTTCGTCAAACGGAATTTCCAGGGTAGCCGCAATAGTCCCGTTTTCGAGATCGAGGACCGAGACTTTTGAGCGATCCTCTGTCAACTTGTAGTTGTTGCTGAAAGATTCAATGACGAGACCTTTCTGGGAATTCTCAAGAAGCCGAACGCTTGAACCAGCTGCGACTGCTGCCTGCCAGAGCTCGGCAGATGAATCGTGATCGATCAATCGAATGCGATTCTCTTCGATTTGCAAAATGCGCTCATCGAGAAAGAATTCAATTTTCTTGCTAGATCGAATCAGCAACGGAGACTGTTTCTCCCTTTGAATCACCAAAGTGGCTTCAGACCATTTCGCGACCGGTTCACCAGCAACGGCAAAAGATGAAACTAGTAGCAAAAGAAGAATCGACCTTGAAACGGCTTCGTTCGGCAACTTTTCCATTACGCTTCCCCATATAGCCCCTGTCTTATTGTAGCGGGTTGAACAGCAAATTGCGAACGACAACGCGGCAAGACGAACGACAGCGGGGACTGACCCAGATAAGTGCCCCGGTCCGACACGCTGAGGATGATTATGGTATCCGTAGAGATGACGACAGCACATTCGGCGTGTTCCGAGCGATGTACCACCGGAGGATCGTCGGCAAAGAAACTTGAGTGTCAACCAACTAAAGGTCACGGAACTGGTCAGCAAACGTGTCCAGCTCGGTAGAAACAGTGGAACCAAGCCACCGGGTGGAATTCGAAAACCGCGTTTTTTCTCGATTAACGCTGGATTTGAAAACCGGCGTGGGGGTAACTTCACCGGGGGTTCGAATCCCTCTCCGTCCGCTTTTTTCTTGCCTCTCTGGCACCAAGTTTGAGCGAGGGTTGGCTGCAGACCCGTTCGACGGATCTCTGGCTTTTTGAGGCGCCCGATGTTTAAGTTTCGACTCAATCGCGCCGACGCAACTTGACGCAACCCGACAAGACTTAACTCGAGAGGATTCGACAACTTGTTGCGATGTCTTTGGTCTTGCGGCGAGTTAGAACGACGCCGCGTTTCCGCCTTTCTGTGTCTTTACCGGACTTAAAACTGTTTCTTGCTGAGGTAAATCCGCTGAAACTGTTCCGCGTCCGAGACGGCAGGTGTTGCTGCTTCAAGAGCCGAGTAGCTGAGTGTTGCTCGACACAAACCAGTTGCGACATGGTTCGTAGAATCAACTTGATTCCGTTTACTGCAGACGTTGCCTGAAAGCCGTTACCAAGTTTGGAAGTTGCGACGCGATCATAGTGATCTTTCGCTTTAAGCCCGAATTATTAATGAGGCGTGGGCGTCGAAATGGGTCGAAATGGAGAGTGCTTAAATCGTTGGAGCATTGTTCCCGGTTGGTGGTTAGGAAGTTTTTCCACGACTTGAAATTCGTTGCGGAACAGGAGTTGAAATGGCTTTGCAGAAGCGCTTTTTTCCAGTAATTGAGTGCACTTTCCAATTGGTCTATAATGGATTTTTCGGCCGCGATTGGTATTGGCCGATTTGAAACGGGGAATTGAATGACGCTCGCGCCAAAAACAGTACGAGAGCAGGTAACGAATCAGATTCGGGATGATCTCGTTTCGGGGCGATACGAACCCGACACGATGCTGCGAGAGATCGAATTGGCAAAACGGCTTGGCGTAAGCCGCGGGCCTGTTCGTGATGCGTTTATCCAGCTTTCGCATGAAGGGTTTCTGGAATACTACGCGAATCGCGGCGTCATGGTCCGGCATCCTCCCAACCCGGAAGACCACAAGTTTATCACTTCGATTCGACAGCAAATTGAAATCCATGTGCTCGGAAAAGGGCTTGCCAGCCTTACGGATGAATCGATTCGAAAGGTCGAATCCGCGCTGCAGCAGTTGAAAGAGGCTTGCGATTCGAACGAAGCATCCGAAGTCGCGCTGAAAGATATCGCCTTCCACAGGACAATCCTGATCGCATGTGGCGGTGAAGACCTTGTTGGTGCCTGGCGACAATTGTGTTCTCGTATGTTGTTCACCTACACTCGCTTGCGAGACTTTGACGAGGGCTACCGCGAGCACGTCGCGATTTTTGAAGCCTTGAGTTCAAGGGATCTTGAATCGACGATCGCCGCTATCAAAGCAAACATCAAATAATCTGCGGATCGATTCCCGCAGTCTTCTTTTCTGTCGTCGACGCCATGAATTCTGAAGTCCCGAACAGCATCAATGGTGATGGTAATCCTTCCGATAAAAGCCGGTCGCTGTATGCCGAAGCGTTGGAGGTGCTTGCCGGTGGCGTCAGTCGAAACATGGTCCGCCGCCAACCTCATCCGGATTATGCGGAAAGCGGCACCGGTTGCCACGTTACCGATGTCGACGGCAGGACCAGAATCGATTTCGGCAACAATACGGCTTCACTGATTCATGGTCATGCGAATCCGGTTGTCAACGCTGCCGTGATTGAGCAGCTTCAAGGGGGCACGGGATTTTCGATGGCAACCGAAGCGGAACTTCGGTTTGCTCAACATCTCTGTGCACGGAACAACGGCTTCGAAAAAATCAGGTTCATGAATTCGGGGACCGAAGCCGTGATGGCGGCGATCAAGGCTTCCAGAGCGATCACTGGTCGTCCCAAGATCGCAAAAGCGGAGGGCACTTATCATGGGACTTACGATTACGCGGAAGTAAGTCAAAATTCCTGCCCCGAGAATTGGGGCGATAAAGCACTGCCCGAAAGTGTGGCGCTGGCTGTTGGGACTCCGCAGCGGATCCTTGACGACGTGGTTGTCTTTCCTTTCAATGATGTCGATCGGACCATTGAGATTCTGGAAGCCGAAGCGGATGAGTTGGCTTGTGTTTTGATTGATCCGCTGCCGCATCGGCTTGGGCTGGTAAGCGCCAGCGAAGACTACATTCGCGAGCTTCGGCGATGGACGCATGATCGAAACGTGCTGCTGATTTTTGATGAAGTCATTTCGTTCCGGATGGGCTATGGCGGAGCGCAGGATTGGTACCCAGAAGTAAAGCCAGATTTTACGGCCTTGGGGAAAATCATTGGTGGCGGTTTTCCGGCAGGAGCCCTCGCAGGCAAGAGCGAATGGATGGCGGTGCTGGATCCGGGGTCAGCAAAGTTCGGACTGCCGTTTTCTGGGACCTTTTCGGCTAACCCGGTAACGATGGCGGCAGGGTTGGCGGCCATGAAATTGTACGATCAGGATGCGGTGCATCAGTTGAATCGACTTGGTGTATTCGCGCGTGCCGCGTTGACGGCATTGATTCACAAGAGCGACATCAAAGCTTGTGTCACTGGCGTGGGTTCGATGTTTCGCGTTTACTTTAAGGAGAGTCCTCCGGTCGACTATCGATCTGCCTGGCAGAACGAGTCCGAGTCAAAGATGGTGCGGTTTATGGTTGATTATCTTTATCGAAACGGGTTCATGCTGATCGGTACTTGTACCGCTGCCCTTTCGACGGCTCACACCGAGAAAGAGGTTGAGCAACTTATTGCCTGTTTCGCTGCCGGGTTTGATTCATTGAGATCGCGTTTGTAGTGCATAATCCAGGGTTAAACTGACGGTTGTCTGATAGACTTGCGCACTTTCCAAGTGCTTCGTTTGCCGCTGGTCTACCGCTTTTTTCACCTATAGAAATTATGAAAACTCGACTGGAATTTCTCACGGGCTGTGGCCTTGTTTCGATGGCGATTTCTCTACTAGGTAGTGGGCATCCTACGGCTGACATTTTTCAACTAATCATCTGCGTGCTTACGATCCTGTTTTCCACGCTGGTCTTGGTTGATTGGATCATGGAACGAAAATCTGCGTCGGTGTGGCTTACGCGGTATCTGATTGGACCACCTGACGAGGCTTCGCCCAACAAGAATGTTGATGCCAAAAAGCAGGTGTAGGCACACGATGACAGGTTGATTTATGGCGCATTCCCTTTCTACCCGGATTATTCACGATGCGTGGGCGTCGACCTGGAGAAAGTTTATTTCATAGGGATATTGCTCGAGGTTTGTGGTTTCGACAGGTCACCCACGACGTGAAATTGACGAATTTGCAAAACTTGCCTCCGCGTCCGGAGAATGGCTTCAATAGGGAAATCAGACGCCTGTCGTCGTGAATAATTCCGGTTCTAACGCAGGTTAACAATCGCAATGGACTCCGTCGCAAGGTTTGCCGAAGAAGCACTTCAGTTTTGCGCATGGGCTCAATGCGAACAGGCAAACTCTGTCGAGGCGGTCACGATTGCTTTGGTGCGGATTTCAAGCCTGTATCGAGAAGCATTGATGCTGCCAAGGATCAGCGAAATTGATGATCGGTTGCAAACCTCATTGGTGGAAGAGTCGAGTTCGAGCGAGGCATGCAAGTTTTTGGCACTAACGGCGATTCCGTTTGACTTGTATTCAGAAGTCTTCGATCCACTTGAATTGCCTGGCGGTGAGTCAGGCGTTGGCAGTCTTTACGATGATGTCGCTGATATTTATCGGGACGTATCAACAGGCCTTGTTGCTTGGCGTGACAATGATTCTGATCGTGCTTCGTGGGAGTGGCGTTTCAGTTTTTATGCTCACTGGGGTAAGCATGCCACGGGGGCCATGCGAGCCTTGCATGCATGGCTTTCTGCCGAAGGATTCAAAAATTCTTGAGCTCATCTGATTCGAAACTGGAGCGATGAGTGCTGTGCATAAGGAATCATTGACTTGTTTTTTTCGGTGATGTTGGGGAAGCAGGTCGTCAGCTCGCAAGGTCTTATTCGAATCGCGATCGCCGTGCCAGAACCCGCCAACAGGGCGCTGATGGGTGGGGTCGCTGCGATCCGTTAACACGGCTAAAATGACTTTTTCGCCAATAGCCTTTTTGGATCGTAGGAAGGCTTTTTTTAAAGTTTCATGGCGGAAATCTTGGATGGTTTTGCCCTCTCACTTCACATTTGAAATAAAAATATGCCATTGATAAAACGCGTTTTGGTGGCTGGCGGCGCCGGGTTTTTGGGATCTCATCTTTGCGAGCGTCTGGTTGAACAGGGACATGACGTTATTTGCCTGGATAACTTTTTTACCAGTCAGAAATCCAATGTGGTGCACCTGCTGCAGCAGCCAAACTTTGAACTGATACGTCATGACGTCGTGGCTCCAATTTTGCTGGAGGTCGACGAGATTTATAATTTGGCGTGCCCGGCCGCACCGGGACACTATCAATACAATCCGATCAAGACCATGAAAATCAGCATTCAAGGTTCGATCAATTTGCTGGGAATGGCCAAGCGTTGTAACGCCAAAATATTTCAGGCATCGACGAGCGAAGTGTACGGCGACCCCGAAATTCATCCGCAGCCTGAATCGTATCGAGGATGTGTCAATCCGATCGGTATTCGAGCTTGCTACGATGAAGGGAAGCGGGCGGCGGAGACGCTGTTTTTTGACTACCACCGAATGCACAAAACGAACATTCGCGTGTGTCGAATCTTCAACACTTACGGTCCCAGAATGCATCCGTTCGATGGGCGAGTTGTTAGCAACTTTATTCGGCAAGCTTTGGATGGTGAAGATATCACAATTTTTGGTGATGGGTCACAGACGCGTTCTTTCTGCTACCGGGATGATCTGGTTGAAGGGTTCTTGCGTCTGATGGATGCTCCTGATGAAGTGACGGGGCCGATCAACATCGGTAATCCGGGTGAGTACACGATTCTTCAGCTCGCCGAGATGATTATTGAACTAGTTGGAAGCAAATCCAAACTGGTACACCAACCACTACCGCCGGACGATCCGACTCGTCGCCAGCCCGATATCACGCTGGCAAAAAAGCACCTTGATTGGGAGCCTGCGATTCCGCTTCGTGAAGGTTTGAGCAAGACCATCGAATGGTTCAAAACGATCGAATTCGAGCACTACCGTCCGCCGACACCGAATTATTAGCGGCGGGGCAATCTTGCCTGCAGTTGGCAACATGTTTTTGGTTTTTGCCTTCGTTTGGTGCTGGCCTTTGTTTGGCACTGGCCTTCCGTTGATGCGCTCGCCGTCGTTTTGAAGAGCTTAACGGCGCAGCATGGCGTAGCCGACGTCGCCAAGGCTTGTCGATTTAATGAGCCGTTTGGGCGTTAGCCCCGGTTGAAGTGTCGTTAACCGAGGCT
>CAYZPA010000154.1:0-6291 GCA_964479855.1 uncultured Pirellulaceae bacterium | reverse complement strand
TGACGCTGCCAGACAAAAACGAAACAGCCGCCAGGATACAGCCAACAAAAACACGTGTCAGTTTGTTCATCAGATACTCGTCGTGAAAATTACGTTTGAAGTTGGATTTTCCGGCTTCCCAATACAAGCCCGAAGCGCAAGCGAGTGGAAATACAAGCCCGACGCGCAAGCGAGTGGATATTTCCCGGAAGGTCCGATCCCTCGCTCGCGCGTCGGGCTTGTGCTTTACACCTACGCCTCTGCCAAAAACTTGCTGCGACTCGGCCGCACCATCAGCTTATTCGCCATTTCGTTACCAACAAAAACTTCCTTCTTTGGATCCCATTTCAAATCATCACCAACCATCAGCGCGATGTTGCACATGTGGCAACTGGTCATCGTGCGATGGTGAGTGTACACATCAGAAATCGGCTCACTGCGATCCTTCACGCACTCAAAGAAATTCTGCATGTGGCTGGTGATCGGCTTGTTCTTGTAAAGCTTCGCGATCGCTTCCTCAAGTTTCTTGTTGTCCGCTTCAGTCAAATTCTCGACCGGCTTACCCGTGAGTTTCCCTCGGTTCACAAAGATCCGCCCGCGACTTCCTTGAAATAGAATCCCGTTAGGAAACTTCGTCTTGCCGTCCTCGGAAACGTATTCGTCGTTCACATTAAGCACCGAACCGTTGGCGAATTTCAAATCGACACTGAACTTCGTCGCCGCGTTGTAGCCGTTTTCTAGCGTTTCCTTTCCCTCAAAGAAACCAACCCAATCGAAGTCGGCCGGAACCACGTTGCCAAATTTCCCTTTGCCGCTGATGCTTTCCGGGCCGCTTTGATCCATCCCGATCGCCCACTGAGCGATATCGATATGATGAGCACCCCAATCCGTCATTTTGCCGCCAGAATATTCCATGTACCAGCGGAAGAACTTTCGCCGTTCCAGCGAGTAGTCTGCCGAACGGGCCGGCCCAAGCCAGAAGTCCCAGTTGAGCTTCTCCGGTGTCGGCGTGTTCTCAAACGGGCCTTCTCCCGGAGCAGCACCAATCGCGATATTTGCTGAAACGTTGTCTCCAATGTAGCCGCCTTGAACCATGGCGATCGCTTTGAGGAACTTGCGATCCATCTCCGTTCGCTGCTGCGTACCGACTTGGAAAACCTTGCCGGTTTCCTTGACGACTTTGCAAATCTGTTTGCCTTCATCGATCGTCAGCGTCAGCGGCTTTTCGCAATAAACATCGCAGCCAGCTTTGAGCGCGTAGGTCGCAATCGGAACGTGCCAGTGATCGTTGGTTCCGATCACGACGATGTCCGGTTTTTCGGTGTCGATCAGCTTTCGATAGTCGACGTATTCCTTGAGCTTGCCGCCGAACATTTCATCCGCGTTGAATTCAGCATTATGAAGTTCATCCACATCACAAACGGCGATCATCTTGCCGAACTTCGCGGCTTGTCGAGAAACCTTTCCGCCGCGATTGTATCGCCCGCGGCTTCCGCCAACTCCGATCGCAGCAACCGTCAGGTCGTCGTCATAGAGCGTGCTGGCTGACGCCGGACTGGTGAAGATATACGGAATGGTCGACATCGCCGCCGTTGCAGCGGCGGTTTTCTTGATGAAGCTTCTGCGTGTTGTGGTCACGGTAAATCCTTCAGGGTTGTGGTGTTATGTTTTAGTTTGTTTCTGGCACTGCAATCGCGGAGTGTTCCAATACAAGCCCGACGCGCAAGCGAGGAATCTGAAAATCTTGGAAATTCTCCTCGCTTGCGCGTCGGGCTTGTATTGCGCGACTTCAAAACTTGCGAGTCGGGTGTTACTAGCAATGTCACATCAATTCTTCTTCATTTACTCAATTCCAAACTCATAGCTTCCTGGACCAATGTCAATCATAAGCCAACCGTCGACATCTTTCTTGATTTCAACACCGCTTTCAGCCAGCGGTTTTCCATTAAGTCGCACATCCGCTGCGGTTTTCGTCGGGAGCTCACACGTCGCCGTTGTGTTCGGTGGAACGGTCGCCTGAATCGATACGCCATCGTCTGACTTCGACCAACCGCTTTTCGCCTGTCCAAACGGCGTCTCAAGTTCCGCGGAAGCCGACTCCAACGGCCCGCCGATCAACGGCCGAACGAAAAAGTGCTTGTAGCCCGGATTGTCCGGATCCGGCGAAAGACCCGCAACGCGTTCGTACATGAACTGTCCGATCGCTCCGTAAGCGTAATGATTAAACGAGTTCATATTCGCGTTGCCGAATCCATCAGCGTGGCTGTAACTGTTCCAGCGTTCCCACATCGTGGTTGCGCCCTGATTGATCGGAAAAAACCAGGACGGATAGCTTTCTTTGAACAGCAGGTCGTAACAAATATCCGCGTGTCCAAGCTCATCAAAAACCGGAGCCAGCAATGGCGTTCCCAGAAAACCGGTCCGCAAGTGCCGGTCAGCTTCCTCGAACTTCTCCATCAACCGCTTAACCGCCGCATCTTTCAATTCTGGCTCGATCAAATCGTAAGCCAACCCCATCAAGCACGCCGTTTGTGTATCGGCTCCAGCCGGGGCTTCATCAGCAGAAAAGTATCGTTTCGAAAAAGCACTACGAATGTCAGCGTGCAACTTTGCGTACTTTGCCGCATCCTCATCATTCCCCAACGCCTTCGCGGCTTTCGCAATGATCTGTGCGTCGCGGCCGAAGTACGCCGTTGCGATCAAGTCCTGAGCCGTGTCGCCTTTGTTGTCTGATTTCGTGTGCGGCTGCAACCAATCGCCGAACCCTTTCGTCGTCGGGATCAAGTTTTCCGACTCGCGCTCGTAAACCGCGACCCATTTCTTCATGGCTTCATAGTTATCGCGCAGGATCCGATCGTCGCCGGTCCGCACGTAAATATCCCACGGAGCCGTCACGATCACGTCCGCCCAACCGGGACTGGCAACGCCGAAGTTCGTTGCCGGAACGGTGTGCGGGATTTTCCCTTCTTCCGTCTGGTCATCGCGAACGCTTTGCAGCCATCGAGCCCAAAAGGAATGAACGTCGTAGTTGAAAAACGAGGTCGGGCAAAAGACCTGTGCGTCACCGGTCCAACCAAGTCGCTCGTCACGCTGCGGGCAATCAGTTGGCACATCAATGAAGTTACTAATCTGCCCCCAGCGAATGTTGCTTTGCAGCTGATTCAATTTCTCGTGCGATGAAGTAAACACTCCCGCCGACTCAAAATCAGTATGGAACACCTTGGCAGTCGCCGATTCGGTCGTCAGCTGATCGGCTTGCGAAAGCCCGCTGATTTCCAAATACCGAAATCCGAAAAACGTGTGCTGTGGCTGCCACTGGATCGTCCCGTCCTCCGCCGCGATGTAGGTCGCTTGCGAACGAGCACTGCGATAGTTCGTCGTGTACAGTGTCCCGTCTTTTTCCAGCATTTCCGCGAATCGAAACGTGATCTTCTCGCCCGCTTTGACCGGAAGCTTCACTTCCGGAACGCCAACCAGATTCTGACCAAAATCAAAAACGAACTTGCCGGATTCGGGCTCGGAAAGTTTTACGGCCTGAACTTCCTTCATCACTTTCACTGCCGGCAAACGTTTCGGGACCAGCGAGCCGGATTCGTCCAGCGACCTCGGCTTCACATCCTTCCATTGTCCATCATCGAACCCCGCAACGTTCCAGTCGCCAAGCTCTTTCCTCGCGTCGTAGTCTTCGCCATGGTAGAAGCCAACGGCAAGTTGTGGTCCGGCATCCATGCCTTTCCACTTTGCATCGGTCGCGATCGTTTCAACCGTTCCGTCTTCATAAGTCAGTTCCAGCTGCCCAAGCAACTTCGGCGTCAATCCCATCAGTTCTTGTCGTTGCCGCAGCAGCAAATTGCCCGCGTACCAGCCTTCGCCCAAGGAAGCACCGATCGCATTGTCTCCGTCAACCAACAACGAAGTCACATCGTAAGTCAGCGTCTCGACACGTTTCGAATACGTCGTGTAGCCCGGCGAAAGTACATCGTCGCTGACCGGTTTTCCGTTGATGTAAAACGTGTAGATCCCCAGCGCCGACGCGTAGAGTCTCGCTTTCATGATCTTTTTGGGAACGTCAAAGTCGCGTCGAAAGTGGTAACTTGGCTGAGGCACAATCGTCGGGAAAGGATCGAACTGGGCCTTCTCTTTGACGACCGCAGACTTCGATTCGCCGTTGACCGAGTACTCAACCCACAGCGTCTTGGGCTTTCCCGGCGCCGGATCACCACCAAGCCGCCTTGGCACGACGCGGACTGGCTTGCCGCTGTTCTTAATGGCACGATTCAATCGCTCGGTAACGTCGACGACTTGAGGAGCATCGCCGTCCCGATTTCCGTACTCGGCTTTCGTGACTTCGATCTTGTCCGGAGTTGCGACGGGACGTTCGACTTCAATCCACTTCGCCTGCCAATCCGATTTCGAAAGCAGTCCCATCTCGATTGTCGCTGATTCGCTCCACGGCGATTCACGGCCGTCCTGATCCCAAAATTTGACTCGCCAAGTTGCCCGCTGCCGGGATTTCAGCGCCGGGCCAGCGTAAGGCACCCACACCGACTGTTCGGATTTTACTTTCCCCGAATCCCAAACCGTCTTCGCCGGATTATCACCTGCTGGTTCGCTGGTCAGTTCAATCTGGTAAGCCGACTGCGATTGAACGTCGTCAGCGATCGGGAGCTTCCACGAAAAAACGGGCGACGGATCATGGAAGCCAAGCGGATCAACGAAGCCTTCGCCAACTGTCAGAGAATGAACCTGATTTTGTGCTGTGACAGAACGTGAAAAGAGAACAACAAAAGCACACAACAACGTGATGATCGCAACTTGTCGGTTCCATCGCATAATATGATCGCTCGCGTTAGGTTGTTGTCCAGATTTGTCCTTAGACATGATGATATTGGTCACAGAACACACTTTGACCTGAATTCAGTTGTCCGTTTGCGTCATGCGGCATTCTAAAGCTGGACGACGTTTTGAGTCAGCATTAGGGTGTGCGTGGGCTTTGGGTTTAGGCCGGAGGCCGGTACATGAAATGCCGGTGGCGTAAGCCACCGGAAAACTCTTGCTTCGAAATTCAGGCCGGAGGCCGACACAACGAAGCGCCAAAACTGTGTCGCCCTCCGGGCTTTGCACACCATTAAACAGATCCGGTGGCTTACGCCACCGGCAAAAGATGTGTCGGCCTCCGGCCTGGACCAATCCGCGGCTAACGTTGTTTTGCCAATTTATCTTCCAGGAACAGGCTATGAAAACTATCACAGCTCAATTCTTCAAGCCCTACATCTTTTCATTCGGCTTTCTACTCGCCATTCTTTTGGCAGGGAAAGCGCTGAAAGCTCAAGAGCCAGCCAAGCCGCAAAAGAACATTCTGTTCTTCCACATCGACGACCTTCGACCAGAACTTGGTTGCTACGGCCAATCCGCAATCAAGAGCCCGAACATCGATTCGCTGGCGGCGAGCGGAGTCCTGTTCAACCGAGCCTACTGCCAACAGGCGCTTTGTGGGCCGTCTCGAATCAGCATGATGTCCGGCATGTATCCGGACTCCAGCGGCATCACGGATCTGTGGACGCCGCTGACCAAAGTTCATCCGAACGCGATGACGATGCCGCGGTACTTCAAAGAGCGTGGCTACGAGACATTTTCCTTCGGTAAAGTTTATCATCACAATCGCGACGATAAAAAAAGCTGGTCCATCCTCGATCCCAAGCACACCATCAAATACGCCAATCAGGAAACGCTTGACGCCATGGCCCAGCGCGTCAAGGAAGGCAAAGAACAAGGCGTCGACGTCAACACGCTTCGGCGTTTGGGAAAAGGCCCCGCATTCGAAAAAGAAGACGTGCCGGACGACGCTTATCCCGACGGCAAAGTTGCCAACCGAGCCATCGAAACCCTGCGTCAAAACAAAGACAAACCGTTCTTTATGTGCGTTGGATTCGCCAAACCGCACTTGCCGTTTGCGGCACCGAAGAAATATTGGGATCTCTACAATCGCGACGACTTCGACGTTCCGCCGCGAGAGTTGCCCAAAGACGCTCCATCGCTGGCATTCACGAAGTGGGATGAACTGCGAAGCTATCTCGGCATGCCGAAAGAAGGCCATCTTTCCGACGAACAAACTCGGCAATTGAAACACGGATACGCGGCCAGCGTCAGTTTCGCCGATGCTCAAGTCGGCAAAGTGTTGGCCGAGCTCGATCGATTGGGGCTTCGCGAAAACACCATCATCGTGCTGTGGGGCGATCACGGCTACAAGCTTGGCGACTACGGAGCGTGGTGCAAACACACGAACCTTGAGATCGACGCTCATGTTCCGTT
>CAYZPA010000153.1:0-6345 GCA_964479855.1 uncultured Pirellulaceae bacterium | reverse complement strand
TCTGCTGAAGTGGCGACAGGTTTTTGCAGATTCACCAATTTCACGTCGTGGGTGAACTGTCGAAACCACAAACTTGGAACAATATCCCAATGAAACAAGCGTTCTCAATTTTGACGCCCACGCATCGTGAATAATCCGGGTTGAATCGTTATTCGGGCACAGAGTCTATTTGCTACCTACGACACTGATGACGAAAACCATCAGCGCGACGTAGCTTAGAGTCATTTCAAGTTTTGGAATCAGAAAATCAAGGAACGGTTCGCCGTCTTTCTCCCCATCCATGTTAGTTCGATGAGAATCCCACTTTTGATGGTGTAAGTGAAATAGCGTGTATATTTTCACAATGCTTCCGATCCATTGTGTATATAACAACATTGGGATGTCGACCAACGAAAGCCGGTGGCCTTCAAAAGACAGAATCAGGATGTAGACGGTTCGCACCATCAAAACAAGGATGCAATAGATCAACAGGTAATAGGGGCTCAGCCAGACAGCTGCCCAAATCGCTGACAGTGGACCCAGCAAGCTCGTGTACATCGACAGACGTTGATCTACATGGCACCACCAGACAAATGGCCTTTGCGTCGCCAAGCCCAGTCCGATGGCTCGACCGTTGTTTCGCAGCATATTCCCGAACCAGCGATGCATCTTTTGAATACTGGTTCGAAACGGACGTGGGCCTGAGTCTTCCATGCAATAAATGATCGCGTCTGGAACGTAGAGCATTTCACTGCCCTTCTTCAACAGCGTGTACCAGGTGCTTTTGTCATCGCCGGTCACGAACTGAATTTCGCCGTGAAGCCAATGCTTAATGCGGTCATTTTCCAGCGAAGCAATAAATTCTGACTTCACGCATTCGCGAGCTCGAAAAAGTGAAAACCGGCCAGTCAGGACCTGCAGCTGATTCGAAAGGCTAAGCGATTTCATGTAGCGGTGACGCATTGAGAATCGCAAGGTATACCATTTGCGATACAGCCAATGCCCTTCCGTCACAGAAATGTTGTCGGTGGTAATGGCGTCCAGTTTGGGCCTCAAGCCAAACAATGGTAGGCAGCGACGCATGATTCCTCTACCGAGCACCGTATCACCGTCCATCAACGCGACGATGTCAGAATCATGGATATCAAATTCAGAAAGTCGATACAGGCAGTCCGCCATGCCTTGACGTTTACCGCCAACCTGTCGGATGTACTCCATCTTGACGTTGTCCGCACCCTTAAATTCGCGATAGACTTCCCGAAACAAATCGTCTTCTTCTTCCGATCCGGAATTTACGAATACGTACACTTCGCTGGGAATATCGGCCGCCTCAGTCAAAACGGACTGCAGCATCCGCCGAGTCACCGCGGGTTTCTCTTTCCACGTCGGTATCAAAAAGAAAACGCGATCCGCATACTTTTGCTCCTCAGGCAATTGACTCGCCTGAAACTGCATTTTCGGATAGACGAGGTACTCGTAAACAGCCGCTCGAATGCAGTGAGTGATCAACCACAGGTAGCGCCACATCCCAATGAAACCCAGAACCGCAATCGATTCCAGCGGGATCTCTCGTGCGCTCTCTGGTAAGAAAACGAAAATCAGAAACGCCAACCCAAAGTAAAAAACAACGATTGGGATCGCACGCAAAAGTCTCATCCCAAGCGAGACATCATATCGAATACTGTTTTCCATTTTGGTCGGCTAGTCGATTCTAAGGAGTGATATTGCGAGGAAGGAAACCCAAAAAGGCCTGAAGCTCAAAATGGCAATTTCAAAGGTTTAAGTCGAAGAAAGGTCGCGTTACTGCTTATTCTTTCGACGATTCGTTTAATGATGCGAGCGTCATCGCGTCCTGATTCGCCGCTGGGGAGCGGGGAGACGAACCGATTGGATTCAATTCGTAGCCCATCGATTTGTCGAGCCACTCAATTCCAAACCCGGTGTTGATTGCCATATCGAGTCGAATTCCAGACGGAATGCTCTCGGGCAAGTCATCGATGTAAACTTTGACAGGAACGTCTGTTGCGGTCGCGCCACGGAAGTCGGCGTTGTAGTGACCTTTTGAGTACATGGCTCTGTGGCCGACCGAGAGGACGGTTCCATCGATTTTGATTCCCATGGTAGGAACGGAAATCTTAACCGGTTGGCCTGGCAAAACGCGGGAAGCTTGAGCCGCGCTGACTTGTCCTGCAGCCCACGATCGTCCAGTGTAGCTAAGCCCCACCAGCTCGTCCGCGATCTTAATGAACTCACCCGGTTGCCGGTAATTCACGTAGACGACCCCATCACGCGGCGCGATCACATCGAGCTCTTTTTCTCGCTGGACCGAGAGCCGATAGATCGTTTCGAGCTCTGTTTTTTTGGCTTGAGCGATTTCAAGCTCTGCATCAATACGCCCAAGTTCGCCGTCAACGCGATCTCCGATGACAAGAACGTCTCCTTTAATGGCTTGTTGTGAAAATTCGATTTGCCGAACAAGATTTTCTTTGGCGATGCAATTTGATTCTTCGGCCAGCAGTTGATTGGCGGCCTCATCCAACTCAAGCTGCGTGACAGCGCCCGATTTAACGTAAGGTTCGAGTCGCTTGAATGCTGCTTCAGCGCTTTCACGAGCCTTGTTCGCAGCTTCCAGTTCCGAAATCGCCACTTCACGATCCAGCTCTATTTTTTTACTCGCAAACTTCACACGTGCGACAAACGATTCTCGCTGCCTAGCAAGTGCATCGACAGTGGAACGGGCGGTGGCGAGCTGTGCGGCCAACTCCCGGTTCATGTTTTGCATTTCCGGATTGACGAGCCGCAGCAGCACGTCTCCTTTTTCGACTTGGTCGCCTTCACGCACGAAGACTTCCTCAATTGCCCCTTCGACTTTTGCGTTGACAGGAATGTAATTCCCCATCAGCGCGGAATTGTTGACGCTCAGCGTGCTACGCGACCGCAAGAAGAAAGAAGCAAGGATGGCAAGTCCAACTAACACAAATAAAATCACCATCAACACGAGCGACTTGACTTGCGACTCTTGCTTGGGAGCATTCTCTGAAGCTCTCTGGCCGGGGTGACTGGAAACGACCCCGCTGGCCAATTCGTCGTAAGTTCGCTCTTCGAGTTCTTCGTTGCCACTGTTAACGCGATCGCGGCGCACCAAGTACTTACGCACCAATTCAGTGCTCGCGATTGGAAAATTGGTAAACGAACACATCGACTGATTTTTGACTTTGCGGCGAACACGAAATTCGATGTCGACCTTTTGGTCGCCGAAAGACAGTATTCCACTACCGCGGTTTTCACCGGCAGCCAATTCCAATGGGGCGACGAAACCGAATTCCGTAAGTTCGGAGACCGGGTACGAACGTTCATTGATTTCAATGAACTCTTGATAGGGAGAATCTGACACTGGTGCTAGCTATTTAAAGGAGGGAACTGAGACAATTGTCGATTTGTGACGCAATTGGTGAAGCAGGCTTTAAGCCGTGGGTAAAGTTTACCGATTGGTACAGATAAACACCCACCTAGACGTTAATCTGAATCTGCGCTGTATCAATGACGAATCCCCGTCCAAAATCACATTCGACCGAAGGAGATCGGTGCCCAGAAGGCTCGCTGGCCGGGTGGAGATTTCACATTCACAAAACAGCCGAAAAGCTGGCTCATTGCGTGATCCTCATGGCTGGAATTGTGGCCAGCGGTTGCACAGTAGGGCCCGATTTCTCCCAGCCAGAGGTTCCGGGCCTCCAATTGGACTATCTTGCAACGCAGCAGCTATCCTCAGCTCAGTCAGCTGATATTTCTCAATGGTGGCAGGCGTTTGGTGATCCAAAAATGAACGCTTTGTTGGACCGTGCACAGTCTCAGAATCTTCCGCTGCGTGAGGCATATGAGCGTATTGTCGAAGCGAGAGCTAATTTCTGCCTTGAGGGCGGGCAGCTGAGACCCAATGGCGATTTGTTCGGAGACTATGCATACACGAAAAACAGCCAAAACGCTCGCCCGTTCGTTGCCGCGAATGGCGATCCGTTCGACCTATTCAATCTTGGCGTCGATGCATCGTGGGAATTGGATCTGTTCGGCCAAATCGCTCGCCGAATCGAAGCGGCTGATGCGGAAGTCAAGTTTCAGGAAAACGAATACGAGTTTATTCGCCAGACACTTTTCGCAGACATCGTCAGCAGTTACCTCAGAATCCGATTGTTGCAATCGCAAGAAGATGTCATTCGCAAGAACCTCGCCACCCAGGCGCGAACATCCGACCTCGTTGAGGAGCGAATGCAAGCCGGGGTTTCAACTCAATTGGACAAAAGCCAAACCGACTCGTTCAGATTTCGAACAGACGCTCTGCTGACTTCGATTCGACAGCAGACAGAACTCGAATACAACCAGCTCAGTGCGCTGTTAGGCCAAACTCCCGACTTGGTCTTGCGGCAGTACCTTGGCATTAAGCCGCTTCCAGAGTTGCCTCCAATTCCTACTGCAGGTTTGCCGGCGGATTTGCTGCGACGTCGACCGGATGTTCGTCGTCAGGAGATGGCAGTGAAAACAGCGAGTGCCCTGATTGGTGTCGCCGAGGCGGATCTCTACCCACAGTTCTCACTGCTTGGGACGATTTCTGTTGGTTCAAAAAACATTTCAGGGTTGTTCGAAACCAATGGACTGGACTTTTCGGTCGGTCCGAGTTTCCGTTGGAACATCCTGAATTTTGGCCGCATTCAAAACAATATCGAAATCAACGAATCCCGATTCCGACAGTCGATTGCACGCTATCAGGAAACTGTTTTGGCAGCGGTTCGCGAAGTGGAAGACGCGATGGTCAATCACGAGGGTTTCTTACAACAGTGGCGAACGCTTGATTTGGCCGTTGAGTCAGATTTAAAGGCGGTTGAGCTGAGTTTGGAAAGGTACCGGGCCGGGAAAGCAAACTTTCAACGTGTACTCGATTCGCAACAACAACTCCTCGGGGATCAAACTCAGAGCTTCGAAGCTCAATCGCAATCTATCACTCAACTGGTTCGCCTCTACCGAGCCGTCGGCGGCGGTTGGGAGTTAAATGGAAACGGCTCGCAATTTTATCAGTCTCAAGGTCCTGCATTTCAAACCGTGCCGCAGGACGGAGTCATGATCGAACCGAATGGAAGTTCAGTGATCTCGATCGATGGCGATGGAAGCAACTTCCTTTCACCCGTTGTTGATACGGAATTTCAGCCCTTCTCCACAATGTCTTTTGGCAACCCGCAGCCGGGTTCCAGTTTTGGTTCTGGTTTGCCTCAGCAGACCCGTGGACAAACGATGCAGTTGAATTTCTGATTCAACCAGTTTTTTTCCGAGGCAGTTGCACAAGATTGTTGCCCAAGCCCCAGTGCTGGAAGTTGCAAATAATCTTTCATGTGAATCATTGGAATCCGATTCCTGCTCGGGGAAAGAGCAACAAACGATGTCAAACGTCAACTCCGGCTATTTGCATTAGGGCTAGTAAGCCGAAATGACTCACGACGACAGGCGTCTGGTTTGCTCTTTGAAGCAATTCTCCTGACGCGGAGACAAGTTTTGCAAATTCCTCAATTTCACGTCTTGGGTGAACAGCCGAAACCACGAACCTGGAACAACATCCCTATGAAACGGGCTTTCTCCATGTCGACGCCAACGCCTCGTGAATAATCCGGGGTAAGAACTGCACAGTCGACCCGTCAATAGATGTTCAATCAATAAACGAACCATCGAACAAGGAACCCAAGCCATGACGAAGAAACGTCAAGAAAAAACGAACGGCATCAATGTCAATCAACAACAAAAAGCAGACCTGTTTGACACAATGTGCAGCAACAGTCACTCGAAAGAAGCTTGCCAACGTTTCGTGGACAAGCTTGAAAACGGCTCGCAGAGCTACACAAGTAAATTGGTCTAGTCACTGTTTGACACTCCTTACCGTTTACATTAGTCGGAATTATTCCAGACGCCCGTCGTCGTGAATAATTCCGGATTAGGAAACCTGTTGGCTGGCGACGCTTGCCGGAACACTCAATCCTTTCGCCGCTTTGGCAAAACTTTCATGCCGAGTTACCGATTCAAATGCACGGATTGAATTCTGCGAAAGAGTGGCTTTTCTCATGCCAGACGTGCTTTGGATTCGGACCGATATCGTTCGCGTGCTATTCGACCTTACGATAGTTCGTCAACAACGCGCCGAGAGCAATGTCCGACATGAGTTTGTAGGCGGCACACCATCCACCGGATCAGGACGAAACTGGCAACGAACAACCGTTTTACTAATTCCCTCGTACAATTCGTTGAATCTTGATCACAGGTTTCAGCGATTGATCTTCGCTTGGCGAAGAATGGATTTTTCGAACGATGTCCATGCCTTTGGTTACCTTT
>CAYZPA010000152.1:0-6354 GCA_964479855.1 uncultured Pirellulaceae bacterium | reverse complement strand
TTCGGAGGTGTCGCAGAGTTGGAAAACAGAATTTCATCGACCGCGAAAAATCCCGGCCCTCGATCTCTAATCTCCAGCCATGCTTTATGGCCTTTGAAATTCTTCAGCGATCTTCCAAGAGTAAGCCATTTGAATTCATTGTGGTCGACTGACTTGTGATGCAACCCTTCAAACAACAGTGCGTTGAACTGATGCATGATGTTGCCATCAACCACGACCGTGACTTCAGCATTTTTGGATTTCAAACGAACATGCAAAAAGTCATGCTCAATCGTAAACGTTGACGTACGCAACGTTCCAGAAAACGGGATGCCTAAACTTGCACTTGAGCTAACGTCTGAATGCATTAGCTGCAAACTCTTACCAACAACCAGCGGAAAATCACGATCGCCATCAAATGCATCACCCGAAAACATCAGTTCAAGGTTCGCTTGCTTGAATGCGGGATTCAGGTTCTGCGAGCCCGAATTGAGTTTCTTCGCCAGCGTCCGCAAAGACTTTTCAATGCGTTCGCTTTCCGCATTGAATGCGGCTTCTGTATTTTTTACGCTGGCCCCGTCCTCAGCTTGCAGCCCGGCAACAAGCGACTTGGCGATCTGCTCGGGGGCAAGGTCAAGAAGCTTCGATTTCAGACGCTCTGACAGTTCACCAATTCTCCGTTGAAGCTTAGCCGATTCGGCGGCCGCGTTTTGCGACTTCAAACCAAAATCAACGCAAACATCCTGACGACGGGAACTTTGCAGGAATCCCGACAACGCGTAGTAGTCCTTTGTGGAAATCGCGTCAAATTTGTGATCGTGGCATCGAGCACACGCAACCGTCAGCCCGAGAAACGATCGGCTCATCACATCGATTTGATTGTCGATCCGTCGAGCCTCATCTTCCTTTGCATCGACGGGCGCATGCGTCGCTTCACCAAGAAACCAGAACCCGGTTCCCAAAACAGATTCATTGAATTGATGTTCAGGGTGCCGACGCGGATCATCCAACAGATCGCCAGCAAGATGCTCAACAACAAACTGGTCGTAAGGAACATCCAGATTGAACGCGCGAATCAAATAGTCGCGATACCGCCATGCATTTTCGATCGGGTAGTCGAATTCATGACCGTAAGTCTCTGCGTAGCGTGACAAGTCCATCCAGTGACGAGCCCATCGCTCGCCAAACTGAGGCGAATCCAACAGCTGATCAATAATCGATTCCAGCGACACCGCTTGGTCCAGAACATAATCCTGCACATGTTCGGTCGAAGGAGGCAACCCCGTCAAATCAAAACTGACTCGACGTAACAACGACGACCGATCCGCTTTCCCGTTTGCCTGCAGCCCGTTGCCCGCAAGACGTTCGGAAACCAGAAAGTCAACCGCATCCTGTTTCAATTCCGCTGGCAGATCCGGCCGCTTTACAGGCTGCCAGCACCAGTGCGATTCCTTTCGAGCCTTAATGTCAAACGACGTTGCAGACTCAATTTCGACGTCAGAATGGGTCGGCCACGCTGCTCCATCGTTGACCCATTTCGTCAACGCCGCGATTTCGTCGTCCGGCATTTTCGAATCCGGCGGCATTTCGTATTCCGCGTCATATCGAATCGCCTGAATGATAAGGCTGTTGTTTGCGTCGCCCGGTTTGATCGCGGGACCCGTATCGCCACCGACCAGCATGGCTTTTCTGGATTGAAGGCTGAGCCCGCCGCCGGATTCGCCATCGGCATGACATTCGTAACACCTTTCAACGAGGATCGGTCGGACTTCGTTTTCAAAAAAGTCCAACTGTTGAGGACTAAATTCATCCCGATTGTTTTCAGCGGTAAGCTTTGCGTTCGCCGATTCTGCCGCCAGGCAAATAATGAACAACCAAATGACGAACAACCAGATAGTGGCCAAAATGCTCAACGGAAACCGGCAAGGCTGGCACAAACCCGAATAAGCCGATCGATTCGAAAAACGTTGCAACGTAATGGTCCTCCAACTGGCTGCCAGAAATCAGGCCGGCGCGGCTCATGGAAGATTTTATTTTACACGCAATCGAAGCGAGTTTCCCACCCGAATCAAATCAGGCTGACGCGAATGAAGCACCGATAAGTAGCCCAAACAGTAGTTCAAACGGTGCCTTGAACGGCTAACTCAAAGAAGCATTTGAGATTGTGGGTCGAGCCCAACGCCGCCGCAGAGTTCGCGAATTTTCTCCAACACGATCAGTAAGCCACCGGGATCGATGAAAGCATCCGGATCACTCGATCCGCTCACCTGTTGCTCGAAATGGAACAGATCAAATCGAGCGTCACATTTTTTAAAGGTCTGAAGTTTTTCCCGATCATCGCCCGTCAAAGTGAGCGAGCGGAACTCATCAACAATCTGCTCGATCTGCGTTTTCACTTCCGCATTGAGATCCAACACAATGTCCATCGCAGAAAAATCTTGCGGCGAAATGACCGTCGCAGATTCAAACTGCTCCTCACGCAGAGAAACCTTGCGGACCTCGTATCTTTCGCCAAGTTCCTTCAAACCGGCTTCGATCGCAGCCGCCGTCGGTAGCTTATCGCGTTGAAAGAACACGAAAAATGTATCCGTGTACTCGTACTGTTCATTTTCGAAAAGCGACATAACCGACCCTAAAAATTGTTCAAGTTGAACCGGAATTATTCACGACGAAAGGCGTCTGGTTTGCCCCTTGAAGCGAATCTCCGGACGCGTAGACAGGTTTTGCAAATTCGTCAATTACACGTCGTGGGTAACCTGTCGAAACCACAAACCTGGAGCAATACCCCAATGAAACAAGCTTTCTCTAGGGCGACGCCCACGCATCGTGAATAATCCGGGTTGAAAACAGGTTATACCACAAACAGCGGCCCAATAGTCACCACGGACATGCCAATCGATACCGGCGGTTCATCGACGAAGACGCATCGACCATCCCGCATCGACAAATGTGCTTTTCAATTCGGCTGTGACAACTTACCCGCGTAGCTCCTTTGAGCGACTGGTGGCTTCTTCGACGGCAGAAATGACGGCTTTGGGAAACGCGTTGTCATGCAGTGCTTTCAAACCGGCGATCGTCGTTCCGCCAGGGCTGGTAACGCGATCCCGCAAAACCGCTGGATGGTCCCCCGTTTCTTTCGCCAATGTTGCCGCGCCAAGCACCGTTTGAATCGCCAATTCTTGCGCAACGTTTCGCGGCAGACCGTTTCGAACACCGCCCAAAGCCAACGCATCGATAAACTCAAAAACGTAGGCCGGCCCGGACCCCGAAAGTCCCGTGACCGCGTCGAGCAGCCCTTCCGCAACAGGAATCACGATGCCAACATGTTCCAACAACGCCGTAACCCACACCTGATCAGCGGAGGGAACCGAGCTCGAAAACGAAATTCCTGACGCCCCACATCCCACAAGGCACGGCGTGTTGGGCATCACCCGAGCGACATTGTCGATCGAAGTTCGTTCAACAATTTGATCCATCGTAACGCCTGCGATGACCGAAACCACCAACGGAGGAGCATCTCTGTCTGCAATGGCGGCGACGATGGCTTCGCGATCAACTGCAGCCGTAAAATATTGCGGCTTAACGGCAAGGAAGACCAAATCGCATTCGGCAAACAAACTCTCGTTCGCGCTCGCGTGCTCGACGGGAGCATCACCCACGCATTCCATGAACGCATCGGTGGCTCTCGCGGATGGATCGGCAACAATGAAACTGATTTCTGAATTTGCGTTTGCAATGCCGCCAGCAAGTGCCTGAGCCATCTGTCCTGCGCCTACGAATCCAATCTTCATCATTTTGTTTCTTTCAAGGTGTCATGTTTTCAAACAAGTCTGTTCAGGTCAAATCGCCCGAGCGAATCGCTTATCAGGTTAGCGGACTCCGTTGGACATCAGGTAGCCGAACAGATCAACTTTTTCCGAATCGGTTAGCTTCCCAAGCAATTCTTCCGGCATCAAAGAAAGCTCCGTTTGACGAATCTCTTCGATGGAATCAGTTTCGATCGTCAACAATTCATCTTGTGTTTGCAGCTTCAACGTCTTTGGCGTCCGATCGAGCACCACTCCCGTAAGCAATCGTCCGTCTTCCAACGCCAAAACGGAAGCTCGATAACTGGTCGCAACCGAAGCACTTGGATCGACGATGTTTTCAAGCAAATAGTTCAAATTCTTTCGGTCAGCACCTGTCAAATCTGGCCCATTGTTTCCGCCTTCTCCAAAAACTGCGTGACAGGTCGCACAATTGGTCGCGAACAGCTTCTTCCCATTCGCAAGATTTGCCGTTTCAAGTTTTTCGGCGGTCATGATTTCACGCAACCGTTCCATCTGTTGAAGTTTTTGAGAATCCGTTGCACGGACTCGGCCCCAAACTTCAGCCAACTTTGCCGTCAGCGTCGCGTCATCAAAAAGATTGATTTGCCTCGCATGCCATGCCGTGATCGATTCGGCCTCAACTCGACCATTGCCAACTGCCGTCAAAAACTTCTTCGCCCATTTCTTTCGGCTGCAAAGCGTATCGATCGCGTTGCGCTTGCCTTGATCTGAAAGCCGTTTGTACTGATTCAAAATCAGCGACGCGACCTCATCCTGATCGCAAACAGAAAACGATTTGGCGACGGATTCGCTCACCAGCCGATCTCGAATCAGATCTTTAAACATGGGAAAAAGGGCACTCGGTTCTGCAAACTGCGCCAATGAAATAATCGCTTGCTGCCGCGCCGCCTGTTCGGCGTCTCGATCCGACGCCAGATTCATCAAACGTTCCATCGACAGACCGTCACCGAAAACAGGGCTGATTTCTTCTACCAGTTTGGCAGAAGCTGCATCCATAGCGGGTACGATGGCCGCCAATTTTGACCATGATTCTGGAGCATCCATCTTCTTCCGGCCCTCGATCGCCGACTTAATGCCGTGCAGCAAATCCGCTCGATGAAGCGTTGCGTTACCAAGCAAACGTTGCACCAGTCGCTCAAGCATTTCGTTCTGGAGTTCCGGATCGCAGGCCAACCGCCGAGCAATATTTTGCCGCAGCATCTGGCTCTTGCAGACATCGAACAAGCTCATCGACCGATCGAAATCTCCAACGATGAACGGTTCAACGCGTTGCCAGAGTAGTTTCGGCTGGACGCGATCTTTCATGTCGACTTCGTTGGCGGCGAGAACATTCGCCGCTTCGAAAACAGAAACCGAATCCATGTGGTCCAATCCGCTGGCCACGTAATGCCGAACGAGGCTCGATTTATCTCCGGCCATTTCGATCATCTGTGCCGCAACGTTTGAGTCAACGGATCCGTAGTCCGTCAAAAGTCGCAGACACCAAACGCGAATATGCTCGTCGTCCGATTCTTTGAACAGCTCCAGCAGTGACTTCGGCGCAAGCTCCCCCAATTCGTTCAGCAACCAGAGAGCTCGAAGTCGATGAGCCACTGATCTTTCGCCTGTCCAGTTTTGCACAACCGTCTTTAAGAGAATCTTTTCGTCGCTGGAACAATCTTTCCCCGCCGCGTTTCGATCCGCAAGTATCCGCTGTGCCATCCGGGGATACCAAACATTGTCATGCTCCATCAACGCAACCAATTGCTTGTCCGATAGTTCATTCAAGTCTTCGAATTCTGGCTTACTCGTTTTCCCGTAAGCGATTTTAAAAATCCGTCCGCTGGTTCGATGAATTCCATCGTTCTCGTGACACTCACCAATATCAGACCAGTCCAAGACGTAGACCGCACCATCAGGTCCGCTCATCAATTCCACGCCTCGAAACCACGGGTCAGCTGACTGAAACATATCGCTTTCATGTTTTCCAATGTACGACGAACCCGCTCGTTCAAGCCGCTCCTGATTCATTCGACGGCCATGAAAATTCAAAGTGAACGCTCGACCTCGATACTCGGCTGGCCAGTTATCGCCTTGATAAATCATGAATCCACTATGAGCATGCCCGCCGCCTGCTTTGTCGGTTGCATCAGAGCCTGTGCCTGCGTCTCCAACAACTCCTTTCTTCGCGTCAAACCACTTTTCACCGCTGCCCCAGTGAACATGATCCGCCGTTTGGTCGATCGTTTGCCACGTGTACGGATTAAAATGCGAACCGTACATTCGGTTGTAACGAGCCCCCGGAACGACATGAAAAAGATGACCGATCACGGTGTTAGTAAAGAACATTTCGCCATGCTGATCGAAATCGAATCCCCATGAGTTCGTTCCGCCTTCGGCAACGATTTCAAATACGTCTCGTTCCGGATGGTATCGCCAGATGCAACAATTCATGGGAGTCCGCTGCGACATCGTGGAACCGGGTTTGCCGACGTGCGAAACGGCCTGGATCCCATGGCGACTGTAAAGCCATCCGTCGGGTCCCCAACGCAATCCATTGACAAGA
>CAYZPA010000151.1:0-6508 GCA_964479855.1 uncultured Pirellulaceae bacterium | reverse complement strand
AGCGACCTCTACACCCCCAGTGTAGCGCGCTACCAACTGCGCTACAGCCCGATGGCAAGATTGTACCGAGTGAAAACCTGCGTTCAACTGGGCGAACAAGCGACTTACACAGGATTTCCCGCTTGAATTTAAAGCGGTTGAGCTGATTTACCGCCAAATCGAGTTTGACGCTGCTTCGAGACGCTCCTAAAATCCGAATATGGGTTACGCACTAAGACAATCGACCAAGCAGCTATCGAAACGGCGGCTCCTTGAGCTATGCCGTGTACTGCTCGCCGTCTTTTGCGTAGTGACCTCCGGCTTCACTTTTTCCATCGGCAACTGTAAGTGTGGTACAACTTGCTGCCAAACGGAGGTCCAGCAATCAACGACCGGCAAATCATGCTGCAACGACACCGGCGAGCCGAATGACAGTGACGCTTGCTGCGATGTCAGTTCTTCCTGTTGCGATACCGATGGCCTAGATACAGGTTGTTGCTGCCATGGAGATAGCGGCAGTTGCTGCGATCAGTCCGGACCGTGCACGTGCGAGCATTGCAAATGTCGTTTTGGAGTCGACCTCGTATCCTACGATTGGGATGCAACAGGCTCCTTCGGATACCCCGAATTCTCGACTGCTGTTTCTTCAGCACCAGATTACGACTTGGAAACTCCTCGGGCGATTCGTGAACCCGAATCCCCTTTCAATGAACGTCCTGTCAGTCTGCACGCATTGTGTTGCAGATGGCAAATTTAACAGAGTCAAAGTCGATCAATTCGGTCTGAGCTCAGACCGAAATCTCTTCTTTCAATGTTAAATTTAAACAGGATACTTTTATGTCTATTTTCAAATTTGGATCAGTTGCTGTCGCTGTGATTCTCCTTGCTGTCGTCGGAATGGCGATCGCGGGTTCCTCAACAGAAACTTCTGACAAATCGAATGCCTCATTCTGCTGTTGTGGCGTCGAGTGCGAATGCCCGAACTGCTGCTGCGAGTGCGGAGATTCCGAATGCAGCTGTGACAGCTGCTGCTGCACCGGATCAGAAACATGCGATTGCAGCGACACCGCAGGTAGTTGCTGCGATTCCGTAAGTGATTGCTGCGACACCGTCAGCGATGGATGTGGTTGCCCAGCTTGCGACTGCGAAGACGGAAGCGAATGCACTTGCGTGGCCTGCGAGGACTGCGAACAATGCACTCCTCCGGCAACCGTCGCCAAGTAACATGGCGTTTCGCGTCCCGATTGGACACGAATAAGGTGAGTTAGTTGAATACTTGAAGCCTCGACCGAGCGATTGGTCGAGGCTTCTTTTTTTGAAGATTTCTCTAACTGTGAGCCTGATGCAAAATTGCAGTTGGATCCACAGGAAGCTCCTTGTCCGTGGCAACCTCTTCAATTTTCGCAGGGTTGCGGACGAACCAGACCAACAACAAGAACCCGACAGCCGTTGCGATCAAGGCGGGAATCAGCGAATACTGATAGGCGACTCCATCGCTGGAATACAGAAACCACGGAAGGATTGGAGAGTTTTCGACGGTGGCGGTATCTACTTTTGAAAGCAAAACCGTGATGGAATTGTGAGTCGCGTGGTACAGCACACAGGGGATCAAGCTCCTTGTTTCGACAGCAATCACCCCAAGCACCATTCCGACGACGAACGTTACGAT
This sequence comes from uncultured Pirellulaceae bacterium, assembly GCA_964479855.1. Lineage (GTDB taxonomy): Bacteria > Planctomycetota > Planctomycetia > Pirellulales > Pirellulaceae > Mariniblastus. Next base: position 4,860 of record CAYZPA010000151.1, on the reverse strand, counting down.
TGACTGCTGAATTGCTGCGTGAGCCAGTCCGAACAAAATGGCGGAAATCAGGATCGCTTGCCAACGATTTCGCAAACCTTCTAGACCGGAAAGAATAAACCCTCGAAAAGCAAGTTCTTCAAAAACAGCTGGAGCGACGGCAATCACCAGAACAACCGCCCACAGCCCTGGCGCCTGTGCAATCAAACCATTCAGATACTCTCCAAACTGGCTCATGTCGGCTGCCGGCGGATAGACGTACATCACGGCGGCGGTGAACCATGTCAAAACGGGATGCAAACATAGCGCCGCCAGAACGGCCGCGCAGGCCGCAGGTACAGTGCAAGTTCGAAGTCGAAGCGACTTGAGTGGATTTCGGGTCAGGATCATCGCCATCAGCACTGCAGGAACTCCGGCTGTCGCGATAAGCACAACCATGGTCACTTTGACAATGTCAAACCACGAGGTAGGAGTTTGCGCCTGCACCGCAAGGCGAATGAAAAAGCCAAGCACCAAAACCAACACGCCTAGCAACAGAGCGTTTCCTACAGACGGCAAATCATGTCTCTCACGCATCACGTGTTGCAACCACGCACCGACACCGAACTTCTCGCTGGCGCGAAACAGGACGGATTCGGAATTGAATTGATAAACGACCCAGCGAATCGCAAGATAGCAACACGTAAGCGTCACCATGCAGACCGGTGCAACATAAGGCAGCACTTCGGCATATTGTCCCTCAATCAAACTTCGCAACAGCAGCATCAATCCACTGACGGGAATCAGGCTGGTTCCGAGATCGAGCGTGGCTCCGGGCAACATGGGCACCATCATCAGCGGCATCGAGATCATCATCAAAGGAATCAGATAATATTGCCCCTCTTTGCTACTGCGAGCAAAAGCAGCTGCTGCCAAAGCGATAGCGCTAAACAAGGCAGAGATCGGAATCAACGCCAAGAGCAGCCATAGCAATGAACTTAACGGTGGAATCCCGAGAGCGTTGGAGCCCATACCGATCGCCCCGCCCATCCGCGAAACCACGAACAGACCAGTGAACGCCATGCTGACCAGATTTAGTAGCGACGTCACCATACTAAATGACATGACGGTCAACAGTTTTCCGATCGCGATTTCGTTTCGACCGGCGGGACTACTAAGGAGCGTTTCGAAGGTGCCTCGTTCTTTTTCTCCAGCACACAAATCAATGGCGGGATAAAACGCTCCGGTCAGTGCCCAAATGATCACGATGAAAGGAAGTATTTTTGACCAAGTAGCGGCTCGTCGATTGGTCGTGTTGGCGATATCCGTTCCGGAAATTTTGATGCCATGAACCAGCGAAAGTGGAACTCCGTTGTCAGCCAGTGCGTGATCGACGACTTTTGATTTCCACCGGGACAGAATTTTATACAACCGTTCGGTCGCGATTTTGGATCGATCGCTTGCGGAATTGTGAAACAGATAAATGGACTGACTGGTATCACTATTCGCTTTGTCGCGTTGCTGCGTGATGACGATCGCGAGGTCAATGTTTCGCTGCTTCATCTGACGATCAATCATCTGATCGACAATTTCAGAGCCGTCTTGAAGCGATTTCTCTTCATGAAACTGCTTTACCAAGTCATGAAATTTTTCGTCCTGCTCTTCAGAGGAGCAGATTTCCAGCATGTCAGCCCGTTCGCCAGCGAGCCATTGAGGATCGAGTTTTCCGTCAACCAACAGGGCGGGATCTGTCGGCAGATTGTCAGCACCAACAAGCCAAACCCGCGTCGGGTGCTCGCGAGTAAACTGCGCCATCTGCAGCATCGCCATTCCCATCAACGGGTACAGGATCAGCGGCATAATTGCGATCGTGAAAAGCGTCCGACGATCTCGCAATTGGTCTCGCGTTTCACGCTGAAAAATTAATTTTACGTTTGCCCATATCATGGCAGTGCGTCTTCCTGTTAGCAAAGGCGACTAGGCCTGTTGGAGTTCCTGTTCGGATTTCGAGATCAACTGATAGAAGAGTTCTTCCAGATCAGGCTGATCGTGATCATCGGCAAGCTCTTCGATGGTTCCTTCGGCGAGAATCTGGCCGTGATTCATGATCGCGACTCGATCACAAAGCCGTTTGACTTCGGTCATGATGTGCGACGAAAAAATCACACACTTACCCTGATCCGTTAATTGCTCGACCGTCCCGAGTACGTCTCTGGCGACAAGAATATCCAAACCGGAAGTCGCCTCGTCGAAAATCAGCACAGGTGGATCGTGAATGATGGCTCGAGCGATCGAGACTTTTTGCTTCATCCCGGTCGACATTTTGCTACACAGCATGTTGCGGATGTCGTTCATGTGAAACCGATTGAATAACGACTCCATTCGAATCTGCAAGTCTTCTGGATCCATTTGGTACAAGCCGCCAAAGAACTGCACCATTTCCCATGCAGTCATTCGGTCATAGATCGCCGTGTTGGTCGAGACGAATCCGATCTGACGACGGACTTTTTCGGGAGCCTCCGAAACTTCGTAGCCGTTCACGATGGCCGTTCCACTGGTGGGCTTCAGCACCGTGCTTAGAATCCTCAACGCAGTCGTTTTTCCGGCGCCGTTGGGGCCGAGCAAACCGTAGATCTGACCCGGCATTGCGTCGAGACTAATGCCGCGTAACGCAAGAAAGCCCTCTGATTGGAGCTCGTTGTATTGCTTTTTGAGGTTTCGAATGTGAATCATGGTTTCGGAATCACTCTCGGATGGCTACGTGCTCGATCAACGCAGACTAGCGCAGACCAATGGCACGGTTTAGTAGTGGAACGCTCATATTCATTGCGGAAATTTCGCAATCTGTGCGCAGTCGAATCGAAGCGTAGCTCACGGTTATGGGCAAGACCCACTCGAATAACGATTATTCGGGTTGTTCCGCTATTTTTAGAATCATCCAGTCGGGGCAACCGGAGTCGACGGCAAAGTCGCACTTCGACAGGGCGTCTTGGATGAACGATCTTCAAAAAGTTCAATTGCGTTGGCAGTTGAAGCCGAAGGTTCATGTGTCGAGTAATTTTTGTCTGTTCTTGCAGTAAACAAACCATGGAAAATCAGTTTCTTTCAGACAGTCCTTCCGCAAACCATCCCGCAACTGGATACGTCGCGGCTTCGAATTCGCAGCCCTCCAATGTCAGTGGTGCGGAGAAATTCAGACATGCTCCTCCAGCGCCGAAGTCGCTCGAAGAGACGGGCCTACACCCGAACGACCTGTTTCCGCTCGTGATGAAATTTCTGTTTTTGCACGGAAGCAACTCGGGAAACCGAATCTCCAATCAGCTTAAACTTCCGTTCCAAATCCTGTCGCCCATCTTGGCGCAGCTGAAAGCCGACCTGCTGATTGGGCACAAATCCTCTTCTGGAGTGGGCGATTTTGAATATGAGCTTTCTCCCAAAGGGGTTGAGCAAGCGAAACTGCAGTTGTCTCGCAACAGCTACTGTGGCGCCGCGCCAGTCGGACTGAAGGATTACGTCGAATCGGTAGAAGTACAATCCATCAAGAAACTGAAACCGACTTTCAAGGACGTGAGAGACGCGTTGGGGGATTTGATGATTTCCGATCTGATGGTCTGCCAGCTGGGACAAGCCATCAATTCCGGACGCGGCATGTTTCTGTTTGGAGCTCCCGGAAACGGCAAGACCAGCATCGCCAAACGGGCGATCCGAGCGGTAAGTGAAATCATCTGGATTCCGCGAGCCATTACCGTCGGGGGCGAAGTCATCCGCCTCTTTGACCCGGTTCAGCATGAGGCGGCACCTCTTGAAGACACCGAAGCGATCACGGCTGCCGACATTGACCATCGATGGATCCGCATCAAGCGACCGACGATCGTTGTCGGTGGTGAGCTTGAAATGAAGCACTTGGAAGCGACCCTGAATCCGGTCACCGGAATCATCGAAGCTCCAATCCACGTGAAAAGTAACTGCGGCTGTATGGTTGTGGATGACTTTGGACGTCAGCAAATTTCGACGACGGAGCTACTTAATCGCTGGATCGTGCCGATGGAATCCGGCAGCGACTTTTTGAATCTTCCTTCGGGCCGTCAAATATCGTTGCCGTTCGAGCAACTGCTGATTTTCTCGACCAATCTTGATCCGGAAACGCTCTGCGACGAAGCGTTCCTGCGACGAATTCCTTACAAAGTCGAAGTGTTCGATCCGACAGAAGAACAGTTCAAACAGCTGTTCCACCAGCTGATGGAGCAACGCAATTTCGATGTCGAACCCGGCGTTGTCGAGCATCTGGTCGAATACCACTACCGCCGTACGGGACGTGCGTTTCGATTCTGTCACGTTGCGGATTTGCTGCAGCAGGCTCAGGATTTCTGCGAGTTCCACCAGCGTCCTTTGGTGATGAATCGCGACATCGTCGAACTTTCGGTGCTGAATTACTTCAGCGGCATGCCGAATCATATAAGCGTTTGAGCCAGAGCTACGGCCGCCATCACTGCGAACCATTGATCAACGACATGAACTCTGCTCGTGTCGCTTGATCAGTTTTGAAGATGCCGCGCAGAGCACTGGTCACGGTGCGCGAACCGGGTTTGCGAATCCCGCGGATCGACATACAAGAGTGTTCAGCGCTCACGACAACGGCAACTCCGCTAGTGCTGAGTTTTTCCTCGATCAAGTCGGCGACCGTTTGAGTCATACGTTCCTGAACCTGGGGACGTCTGGAAACTTCTTCTACAACTCTCGCCAGTTTACTTAGCCCAGTGACTTTTCCGTTGGGTACGTAGGCGACATGAGCCACGCCCGTGAACGGCAGCAAATGATGTTCGCACATGCTGGTGAAGGAAATGTCCCTGACCAGAACCATTTCGTCGTAGTTCTCAGGAAACGTTGTTTCCAAATGCCGAC
>CAYZPA010000150.1:0-6516 GCA_964479855.1 uncultured Pirellulaceae bacterium | reverse complement strand
TTGCAATCAAACCTCGAATCGAATTTGAATATTACTTGCAGCATTGAATTTGCTTTTCAGCGATCGACAACCACAACTCAACCAATCAAAGCGTCATGTCTTCTCCCCCTTCTCTCCCAAATGAACTCGCTGAAACGTTGCGTAAGAATCCGGGTGGACTGATACTTCCTACCAGGTTCGCAGATGGTCATGGCGTGGAGAAAGTTACCTTCTAGCGCATCGAAGATGTTCCGCGAGTGACACTTTACGTTTCCACGGATGACTACATCGACAACTACGGCGAGACTGCCGCCAATACGGGTTTGTACTATGGAGTTGAAGCATTTGATTTGCTTGCCGATATTCCCGGCTACCGAGCGTTTGGGATTTTCGTCTGGCTTGTGAAAGCCGCCGAGTTTGCGACGTACGATGAAGACCATTGCGTCTTGCGATCTTTTCCGCAAGTCACTTGGACAGAAATTCAAAAGGCTCCCGAGCGATACATCAATGCTGGTTGGTATCCTGACCGTGTTGCGAACCAATTGGTTCGTCCGTGGTCTGATCCGCTTTACGAAGGAATCGTAGGCTCGGAAGATCCGTGGAGTTGAGGCAAGTTGGGTTTAATAAGTTTCACTTTGAAAGCTGTTCGACCTGTTACCCTGCTTTTTTCGTTTCGTGTTTAGGCCCACATTCGGATAGACTGGTTGAACCAAGTTTCGTGACATTTTGAGGAATGGTCTGCATTGCCAAGGCCAGCATTGCGAACGCGTCGTTTTTAGGTTTACAAGGTGAACGTACGAAAAGTTCTTCGATGGGTTCCATGGCTGTTGGCGAGCGCCGTTTTTGTCTGCGGATTGAAATTGCTCTACGCTCCCTGGGCGAGCACAACGAATTCTACTCGCTCCACTACGCGACTACCTCTTGATAGTGTCGAGACAGCGAATCAAGCCAAAGAAGTTTCGCAGCGAATCGAATCGCTTTGGATTCGGATGGTTCAACTTAAAGGAAACGAGGATAGCGTTCTCGATGCCCAGCTGCCGAAAGCAACCGAGGAGCAAATCCTGGAACTGGAAGGCCAGATCGGTTGCAGTCTTCCGCCTGACTACCGCGCGTTTCTGAAGATTCACAATGGCTCGCTCTGGCACACCGGAAGGCTCTACCCGTCCCCTAACAATATCGAAGAGATTCTTTGGAGCGGTGTCGAAAACGATTTTTTGGGGGACTTTGGTAAGCCGTGGCAGATACTTGAGTTTCCTACCGATGGCTCTTACGTCGATGTGGTACCGAATCTTTGGCACCCTGCATTGATCACGATCATCGAAGACGACGGCGCCGGGTACGTGTTGCGTCTCGACACCGGCGAAATCCTCTGGTGGGATCACGATGGATGGAGTTTTCAATATGTCGCTGCAAGTTTTGAAGAGTTCCTGAAGAAGTCGGTTGAAAAGTCGGTCGCCAGCGGCGAGCCAGATTGGTGGATGGACTGGCAATGAGACTTTCCCTGAAGCTATTCCTGTTTGTGCTGCTCTCTTTCAGCGTGCTCATCGCCGGCATTGTGCTTCCCGAAAATGGTCGCACGAGAGCACTAAAGATCGGTGAAAGATTCGGAAGCCATTCTGTGAGTTACGCCGAACAAAAAGATGACGTACTGGGAATGAGGTCATTGATCTACGGCGAGCAGGGAGGAGCCGTCATTTCATGGTTCGAACTTCCCTTCTGCGTTTCTGTAAACGACCACGTCAAAAAAACTGGATTGACCGATCCGCAGGGAAGCGAGCTAATCGACCAGTTGATGCGAACGCCCTATTGGAAACGTGGCATCGAGGTGCTGCGGCTTCAGACGCGTCACCCTGTTTCTTCGGAAGCCATTCGTCATCTCGCAGGAATGAACAATCTGCGTCACCTTGCGATTTCTTGTGGCCGGTTTGATGACCAGGCCATCAGGGCAATTTCGACACTTGGCAATCTGGAAACTCTGATCCTTGTCGATTGCCAATTTGATGTAGATGACTTTGAATCATGGTCGCGGCTCAAACATCTCGCGTGGGTAAAAATTACCGAAAAGGAACCGGGGATCGCCGCAGGGATAAGTCGCGACGGCCTGAAGTCGATGCGGGAAAACACACCCAGCGCATTCGTTCAAAGAAAGTACGGTTTTGCTTATCAACGTAAGAAGATTAAGGAATTCTATGCGGCGCGTAAAAAGCAGAGTGAGCTTTTGAAAGCAAAACAGTCACCCAAATAGTTCAAGGGTCAGGTTGCCCAACGCGAATCATAGCCACGATAATTGGGCTACTTGAGGCCTTACATTCCCAGCCAGAGACTTCCCCGGATGCTTCCCTTAAATTCACCACGCTGGGCCAACTTAAAAGTTTGCATCGGCTACGCACAACACATTGCAGATGAACTTCAATGCGTCTACGACGAACTTGATGCCGATCCTCGAGACGACGGCAAATTGGCGGCGGCAATCGAGCAAATGTTGTTGCAGTTCGAAGACCTCGATCACCAACAGACGACTTACACCGCTGCTGGGGCTGCCGTTCCACACTATGTCCAACTGTTGCCACGTCTTGAGATTGCCGTCCAAGTCAATTTACTTTGGATCATTGCAACAATGCACTATGACGGAGCCGGTTCGAGGCTCAAAAGAACGCAAACTCGAACGGCCCATGAAAAAGAAACCCAATTCGGCGACTTGGCCCAGTGGTACGACAAAGCGATTTTGGAAGCGGAACAATTCGCAGTCATGCTGGCTCGCGACAAGACAGTTCCCGTTTCCGAATTTCAACTCTTCGAAGCCATTGCCAACTTCCGCGGCGACAATTCGACATACTATCTACTGCGCGACTGTTGCGAATACCGATTCATGTGTCCTCGCTGTGATGAGAATTTGACTGCGTCGCAGACGAACGCCAATTATCAAATCAGCCGAGACTCTGATGGTGATGAAGCTGTCGCCGTCTTTGCACTGCCATCTGGCTCGTTGGAAGATTCGATCAGTCAGCCATATTACGCTTCGCTGCTTCCTTACTACGAGATGATGATCAGCGGAAATCGAACTGAATTACTCGGCTGGCTCGCTCAACTGTTGGGGAAGTTTCAATGTCCGACTTGCAAACAGGACTCCTTTATTGCTTATGACGATTTCTTCAGACGCTAAGGTATCAACATGGTCTATCTCGTATATCGCACTCCGGACGAAACCCCGCTAACACGCCGAGTTCACAAATTCGACGACGTGACCATGTTCGATTGGTTTCAACGGATCTGGCCTGATCTGACCGATGAGTCTCTGGGAAATCATTCAGGTCGAGTTGATGATGAGCTCAATGGCGGCATGTATTGTCTGATGGAAGACATGCGGGAACACGGTGAAACGCCCGGTTCTCCTGCCGAGCTTACACAATGGCTTGATGGTCGATCATTTGGCGAAGGTAGCGTTAAGGCGGTCGAGCACGCATTTCAAGCTTACACAGACGATGACGAATTCGATTTGGTCACGCTCGTTTTTGACGACGAGTTTCGAAAGCAAAACCCAGACCGAACCGAGTTCTTGCTCCGGGAAGAATGGGCGTTACCCGACCAATACGACGATCATGTTTCAACCGACAAGCCTTTTATTTGGGAAGGTGCGACCAACAAGCTCAAGCCGATTGGTGAAAACGAAGGAAGTGTTTATGCGTGCCTTGTTGTGATCGACGATGGCGGTTGGCTTTCTGACTTGTTGGGCCCGTACGAATTTCAAGGCGTCAGGCTGCCGGGATTTGTCGATTTCTTACGAATGGTTCCTGAGGAAGTTATCCAAGATTCAGAGAATATCAAAAAGTGGTTCACTCCAGAAAAATGGCGAACAGAATTTGTCGAGCTACGAAAAATTGCCATGGTTGAGGACGTCGAGGACTTGGGTTCGCTGTTGAAGTCTTATGATCGTCAAGCTCAAGCCAAGTTCGAGAGCAAGCCTGACAGCCCAAGGAGTTACTGGAAGAGTAAGTGGCTGCCTTCTAAAATTCAAAGCGGTGATCACTTTGCCCAGATTGCGTTTACAGAGAGGTCAACTTCTCGGGACAATAAAACTTATGATTGCACCGTAAGTTGGTACTTCTTTGACGACACTTGGGCAGCAGCACATTCTGATCTGGCAAAGTCGATTTTGTGGGCGGCAAAGAAAGATATGCCGTTGTTTTGAACTTCGACATCATCGACAACGAAGGTGCTGCCGAAGTTACATTCCATCCAATCCAGCCTTTTGAAGTCGGCTATGCCCAAGAGCTCACGAAAACCGCGGCACTCCAGGAATTGGAAACGCTTCAGTCTGCTTTCGTTACTCGCATTGATAGCGTTATCTTCCGTATTGATTGCGTACGTTACATGGCGGCGGGAAAGTGGAAGCGACATGTTGGTACAGACGCTTCAAGCATCAGGTGTAAGTTTCGTTGGTGAAAAAACGCAACCTGTCAGCCGAATGAGCCAATTTTTGGGAGATGGCCATCCGGAGGCTATCGTCGAAGTCGCCTTCGATTCTGTGAAGTCCAATTTGGCAGAAATCACCGTTGATCGAAGAGTCAGCCAGCTTGTTGGAAAGAATCGTCGCACGAAACAGATTACCAAGCTGAGTTTTCGATACGCGATCATCGAGGAGGATGCGGTCTGTTTTTTTGCGAACTGGAGCAACTTGAAGCACCTAGAAATTCGCGACACAAGTTTTCCTGCGAGCTGGAGCTGTGAGTTGGCAAAACTTTCAGGCCTAGAACATGTCATCGTCTCTGGCGGAAGCTGCAACCAGGATCCAAAGATCTTCAAAGATTGCAAGTCGCTCAGAAATTTGAAGCTCGCAAATCGCGGCATTGATTCAACCCAACTCCGTGAATTGAAAGGGATGCTTCCAGCGGTTGATGTTGAATTATTGGCAAGTTTTGACGAACCATTTGAGTTCAGGGCAAACAGAGGTGCGTTATCGGTTCATGACCCGGTCGCATACGCAAGCATGAAGCGCTCGCTTGATCGACTGCATACGGCTTTGGCGTCGCTCGAACCGCCGGCAAAAAACAGATTCTTGCCTCCCGCGTCGGAAGCTCAAATTGCGAACTTCGAACATCAGCTCGGAATGCCGCTGCATCCTTCTTTGCGAGCTCTTTTCGAAATTCACAATGGCCAACCGAGCAGAGTCGATGAATTGGTTACATTTGAGAAACTGCTCTCTCTCAGTGAATCGTTGGACAATCTGAATATGGAGAGAGACGCGTCCTTCGATGAAATCGAAATCGGATTCGACTTCGACCCTGAATACGATTGGATGAACAATCCGTGTCTCGTCGGGATCGGGAGTTCTGAGGCAGATGTAACTTACGTCAACAACGTGACGGGGCGCGTTTACTATGCCTATGAAGGATTGTCCTACACGTTTCCAAAACTCGAAAACTATTTCGATGCGATCACCGAAGAGTTGCAAGCAGGAAACTTTGAAACGGACAACGGCAATGTCTGCCTTTCTGGACACATGATCGAGATCTCCTCGCGTTGGCGCGACAAACTCAGTTCTGGGGAGCCACAAGAGTAAAAAAGCGTGAAGCCTGCTGTTTCCTTTAGCCGCTAGACCTTAAACAAGCGTCGCATGAGAAGCAGAATTTAAGACCTCGAAACCCGTTCGAGAAAATACAGTTGAATTGTGGATTAACCAAAAAACAGCATCAACTCAAAACGGAGTTTCGGGTGAACACAAAACTAAGGCAACAGCTTGCCAAACGACGCAGGGGATGTCCCATTGATTGTTAAAACTGTCGATGGTCTCGCTGTTGATTTGCCTCAGTACCCGAAGCGAGCGTCCAAGAACATCAAGCGGCGTTTCACCGCTGACTTCAACGGCAAAACCATCTGGAGTGCGAATCGTCGGTGACGCTTTCGGGTTCAACGAGCCAGCCGATCGAGAGCCGTCATGTTGCGGGTTGTGGTGTTGCGGGTGGTCATGTTGCGGGACAACTTCGACGGGAAGCAGCGGTGCAATGTCAGCAAGTTCACCACCGCGTTTGTCATCGGTGTCGCGTTTGTTATCGGTGTCACGTTGCTCGACATTACAGTGGAGCTTCGATTCGGCTGACAGTTTTTTTCGCCACTAATAGAACGACGCCTGAGAGACACCTTCTTGACGGCAGCATTCTGCGACACTCAGCCCACGTTCTGCGTGCTCACAAAGCACAAATTCCCAAAACAACCCGTTTTCTTGACGACGTTGACACATCGCAAGTCTCCTGATGCTAAACCGGAATTATTCACGACGACAGGCGTCTGGTTTGCCCATTGAAGCGATTCTCTGGACGTATAGGCAAGTTTTTCAAATTCGTCAATTTCACGTCGCGGGTGACCTGTCGAAACCACAAACTTGGAGCAATACCCCAATGAATCGAGCTTTCTCAATGTTGACGCCCACGCATCGTGAATAATCCGGGCTAAAACCAAATCCGAAAACCTATAACAACTGTCAACGGGTGCGATCCGTTTCATGCGCTGATTGGCACGGCAAAAACCGGGGTTTGATTT
>CAYZPA010000149.1:0-6914 GCA_964479855.1 uncultured Pirellulaceae bacterium | reverse complement strand
AGCCGGAATTATTCACGACGACAGGCGTCTGGTTTGTCCTTTGAAGCGATTCTTCAGACGCGGAGGCAAGTTTTGCAAATTCGTCAATTTCACGTCGTGGGTGAACAGCCGAAACCACAAACCTGGAACAACACCCCAATGAAACAAGCCTTCTCAATTTTGACGCCCACGCATCGTGAATAATCCGGGTTTAGATCATCACAGTCTATCAAGCGAAAGCCAGCCATGTCATCCGCGAACAAGGCCGGAATACTCCCAATTGCTTTCACTACAACAGAACAGGCGGAGGACTCGAGGGCGGACTGGGATTGGGAGACGGCGTAGGCGCTGGCATTGGCACCGGCGTTGGTGTGGGTGATGGTGCCGGCGTCGGCGTCGGAGTAGGTTCAGGATTCGGAATCGGAGTTGGAAGCGGAGTTGGAAGCGGAGTTGGAAGCGGAGTTGGAATCGGAGTTGGAGCAGGACTTGGCGAAGGAATTGGAAACGGGATTGGCGGCGGCAACGGACCTGGCGTTGGATCTGGCGTCGGCGGTGCAGGCGGCGGATTAATGACGTTGGGCAAACTGTTCGCCTGAATGACAGGAATCCTTTCGGTTCGTAGCGTCGTGACCGTTTCAAAACTGCCATCGCGAAAGAATATACTTGAACCGTACGCATTCGATGCACACGGCACCGTGATGGTTGCTGTAACGGTAGCAGTATCCTCAGTGATTTCCGTTGGGTCAAACGTAACCACGGCGTCCCTGATCCCAATGATTGCCAGGATTTTTTCCGCTCGCGCGATACCCTCTTCCTTTGAAGCTCCAGGCACAATGACATGCCGACATGCTGCGTAGGAAGCATTCGCGATCGTGTGTCGAACCATATTCATCCGCGCGAACTCAAAGCAAGCAAAGATGATCATAAACAAGATGGGTGCCACCATTGCCATCTCCACGGCAAATGCGCCTCTGCGTTTCACTTTTCGAGTGTTTCTCATTGCTACATTTCCAGAAAGTATACGTTGCCTCAGCGACGAGTTCTTGGCAAACTACTCAACAATTAGCGTCGGCAATTCATTAGCTACCGTTTCAAAAACATGAATCAGATCTTCCTGGTTGACCGCATGAAAGTGCTTCCCGAGCCCATTTCTTGCAACCTTTTTCATTAGTCCCTGATCTGCTTCATTCGAAAACGTGACCGTGTAAATTGTGACTCCCTGGCTGGACGCGGCCCTGGCTTTGGCGGCTGGTTCCTCTCCCAAGGTTCGCCGACCGTCGGTCAACACGATAATGACTTTAGCGCAATATTCGCGGCCAGCTTCTCCGCCAAGCAACTCCACGCCTCTTGCGATCCCGTCCGCAATGTTGGTTCCTCCGCCATCCATTTGCGCAGAATAAGCATCCAGTCCGTTCAGGATGCTGTTATAGTTGTCCGTTAGCGGAACGTCAGCAAAACCCGCATCCGCATAAGTGCAAAGACACACCATTTCATCTTGCGGACTCCTGTTAATCGTATTGAGAAAAACTTCCGTCGCGGCGACCGCGTCGAGCCATCTCGAATTCGGCGGAACAGGGCTTCCAAAGTCCCATCCCGCTGGAGCCGCCTTGGGGATCGGTGGATACACTGCGACTTCATCACTCGCGTAGGCCATTGATCCAGAACGATCAAAAACCAACGCGATGTCGACTTCGACACGAGACGAAACCGCTTGAGACGATATCGACATGCTGGACTGGCCTAGCAGGCTTGGCAGAAATGTGGGCACAGGACCCAGCGACGATTCTTCGTTACGTTTACCGTTAATCTTGACGGCGTTGGCGTTGGCTCCGCCCGGTGAAAACAAATAACGATCTTCAATCGTACTTCGCGTCGCTGTTCCCAACACAAGATCTTCTTTCGCGATCGGCAAAGGGTCTCCCGCGACGTAATTTAAATTGGCAACATCCACGGCCGCTTGATGGGCCAGGTCAAGGCTGCCAGTTATCGCGTACGTCCGGCTGGCTGCCCGTGTCGATGCATCGGTCGCAATGTCCAATTCGGTTTGAGTCAGCTGAATGTAGGCAAGATTCACTGCCATCGCCGCAAACAACAAAGTCAGCGGCAAGATAATTGCGAACAGCGGAACGATCGCCCCTCGACGTGCCGCCACTCGGGTTCTTTTTGTTTGAACTAACATGAACACCATCAATTCTCCTTCATCATTGAAACGGAAGCGGAACGTTTCGTTTCCGTTATCAGATTGGAAAAGTAGGTTCGGTTTTTCGTATCGACCGTGACTTCAACGGTTACGAACTCTCCAGAAGAAAGATCTTCGAAATTCGACGGCGTGATCGTTACCGTTGGGTTGTCAAGATTTCTTGCAGCCGCAATTTCAGCCACCTGATACTCAATGTCGTAGGTTGTCGCACCCGGGACGATCGAGATTCTGGCGCCCTCGTAAGCGGAAATTTTCAAGGACTGCCGCAGAAAGACCAAATCGCAAGTCTCGACAGCCGCCATCACCACAAAAAGCAGGATCGGAATGACGAGCGCCAGTTCAACGGCAGCCGCTCCGAAACGTTGTCCATTTTTGGAGTTTCTACGTCTCATTTCACAAGTGTTCTGATAAATCTGGAATTGGCCCCACTCTGAATCTGAAATCTATGTCAAACTCTTCAACGATGTCGGATAATTTAGATGCAAAATCACGCTATCACTCTAATTTTATGAATGGTCCGAACTCCACGCGTATTCGATACAATGCGAAGTCTGTCCTCCCAGCTGCTTCCGATACGTGATTTCTGTCAAAAGATGAACTTTCAAAAGGCGACATTTCAAAAAGCGCCTCGCCTGATTTTTCACGGCACCTATCACAAAATGGGGACCGTTTGGTGGATGCGCGTCCTCGAACGCATCGCTGATTCGTTCGCAATGCAGCTGCAGAAATCAAACCAACATGGCGATCAAATTGACCCGACGACCGATATCGTCTTTGCCAACCACTCTCATCTGCCCCTTGACCCGTTGGGAGATTTCACAGGCTCTCACATGGTTCGTGATCCGCGAGACTGCATCGTGTCGGGTTACTTTTATCACTTGTGGACCGAAGAATCATGGGCTCACGTACCGCAAGAAACCTTCGACGGACTCTCTTACCAGGCTTATCTGAATTCAGGGGATCAGAATTCCGGCATCCATGAAGAGATCAAGCGGTTTGCTCGATACGTAAACGACTACGGCATGAGAGACTGGAACTACAGCGATCGTCGAATCATTGAAATCAAGTACGAACAGTTGCTTGCCAATGAAAGCGACGTCTTCGAAACTGTGTTTCGGCACTACGGATTCACAGATCGAGCCGTCCGCAAGTCACTCAAAATGGCCGCCCAATGCAGCTTTGAGAAAGTCACGGGCCGCTCGCTGGGGCAACCGAATCAGAACAGCCACCTTCGTAGTGGACAGCCCGGACAATGGAGATCTGTTCTTACCGCAGATCACGTCGACGCGATCAAGGATTCCTTTGGAGACCTGATCCAACAAATGGGCTACGAAGCGAACGATAACTGGTAGTTTCGGACAAGCAGGCTGCGATACCGCTCCTTCCATCATCCGCCGCAGCCGCCGCACCCTCCGCCGCCGCAACCTCCTCCACAGCCGCTGCCACCACCACTATCTCCTCCGCCGCCATGGCTCTGCCAATCAGACTGTAGCAGTAGGATCGAATCACTTTGTTCCAGCGTTCGATCCGCGGAATGCAAACCATGCACCGCCAGCGTTTGCAATGCGACCGAATTCCATCGACTTCGATCTTCAAGGGAATATCCAGCTCGAGCGATCGCGCTGCGCCATGGTTCCGGCGTTGCTCTTTTCTGAAATCGCTTCACCTGCCTTCCACGTCTGTTCAGACCCGAACTCATACACAAACCAAGCCCCAAAACACCGTTTAGCAGAAGCAGCCCGATTAAAAACCCAACCGGTCGTTCAAAGACCAAACCGTTCCTCAGTCTTATCACGCCAATCACCATCGGCAGAAACATGATTCCGCCGATCAACATTCCCCTGCGAGCCATTTGCCAAGGCGAATTCAGTAACTTTTCAGCAACCAGAGACCTTCGAATCAGTTCAACAGCCGTCCTGCACCCGTGTCGGATCCGTGCCAATGAAGCTCCGGACGCCGCCATCGACAAAATGGACTGACGCAGCAGCTCGCCATCGGAACCAACATCTTCTGCCACCGTATCATGGACTTCGAATTTCTTGCCAACGACAGACATCTTCCCTTCATAGCACAGCGAGACGATCGCCACATCAATCACGCCCTTCGAATGATGACACAGATAAGCCAGCTGAAAAATGGATAGCCCATTGGCAACTTTGGCCAGCTGGTTCTGGTTCAATGTCGACGCCGAAATCAATCGAATCCGAATCAGCACAGCAAGCGTGACACATACGACCAGCAACGTCGCCTGAAATATCAGAAACGTTTCGGCATCCCACGAAAACGGATTTACAGTCGGCATAGAAATCAACCCCGATCAACGATCCTGCGCTTGTGACAAACCAAAATCACGGTTTTTCGACCTCCACCTGCTGAGCAACGATCTCACCCAACTCATCGGGTTGGGAACGAGCAAATACTTTCTGGTGTTGATCCGCAGGAAGGAATCAGCGTCCGCAAACCGGGCTTCGCTACTTGGCCACACCTGCGACGGAGGTTCACTTTGAAACAGTCTCCGGTAGGAAGCCAGCGTCGCCTCGTACCAGTCAACATACTTTGCAGATTCCGCCGATCCACCAGCGGTGGGCCCATGATGCAACGGTCTTCCCACGATCCTTCCGCACAGATCATCCCAATAGGATTCAGTGTAGAGTAAATGAAGGTGCCACGCTTGATCGACTTCGTCAGAGGGAGTCACCGAGTGTCCCGCTTCCAGCATCAGAAACAGGAACTTGCGATATTCCCGATCTACCAGAATCGCCATCGAAATATCCCAACCGTTCTCACGAGCCAACCGCCCTTCGAAAGTGAGCCCATAGTTCGCTGGCGTTATCGCGAGTTCTTTAATTTGACGATAGAGATTTTTCTGTTGGTTGTTCAGGAATAACCTTTTTTTCAGAATATCAAAATTGGTTTTAGCAACTTAACCGGAATTATTCACGACGACAGGCGTCTGGTTTGATGTTTGAGGTGATTCTCCTGAAGTGGCGACAGTTTTTGCAGATTCACCAATTCACATCGTGGGTGAACTGTCGAAACCACAAACTTGGAGCAATGCCCCAATAAAACAAGCCTTCTCAATATTGACGCCCACGCATCGTGAATAATCCGGGCTTAACCCTGCGTCCTAGGCGACTCAGTTGTTTTGCGATCTCAGCTCAGTCAGAATGTTATCACG
Source organism: uncultured Pirellulaceae bacterium (assembly GCA_964479855.1). Taxonomy (GTDB): domain Bacteria; phylum Planctomycetota; class Planctomycetia; order Pirellulales; family Pirellulaceae; genus Mariniblastus. Next base: position 1,557 of record CAYZPA010000149.1, on the reverse strand, counting down.
TCTTATGAACTTTTTTTCGAAATCATTTGCGACTGGAGAAAGCGGGCCAGCACGAACCGGAAGGCTTGATCATATGAGTGACCCGCTATTCGTCGAACCCAGTAATGTCCCAACCGTTGAGCTTCATCAGTCTTCGTTCGGCAAGTCGTTCGGGCGCGTTAAGTTTCAGAAATTCGATCGTCGTGCGAGCCTCGGAAGTCTTTCCCAAAAACTCGAAACCAGCAACTCCGAAGTGTTCACCCCAATTCATTGTACGGGGGTGGAACAACGCAGTCAGTTTTCGGCTGACTGGATCAAGCGAGGCGATGTCGCTTCCTTTTCTACGATTGCAAACGGCGCACGAAAGGGCAAGATTCGAAAGGATCGTTTCGCCGCCATGCTTTTCAGCGATCACGTGATCGACTTGGTGCGTCGCCAGAGCAAGAACCTGCGGAACGCGACAGTATTCGCAACGATCGTTTGCAAGTTCTATGACTTGCCGTCGCAGCTCGGCAGAGGGGCGCGTCATTTACGCTTCCCCAGCGTTCTTGCTTTGAGCATTCGAAACACGTGTTCGAGTTTCTCGTACGAGTCTAATTCAGCGCGGTCTGAGTCACTTAGGTCGCCGTTTCGGTTTCTCTCCAGCAGCAATTCAAGCCGCTGCTGGGCCGATTCAGGAAGCCGAAATGTTGCCAGCTTCTGGGGATCAAAGCCATCGGCCAACATCGTCAACAGCTCGTCATATATCGGTTGGTCTTCAATGATGGACATTGGTCACCTCTGCATTTGGGGAAGGTCCCTAGAGCCAACTAAACGGCCGTATTCGAAAGTTTGTAGTACCGCCTTCAGGCGGAAAATCGCGGTCTTCCGGCTGAAGCCGGTACTACGAACAGAAGTAACGAAATGGACTCTAGAGGATTTAACGTTCTCAATAACGAAAGGAACTAAGTGATTATACAACACTTCGACTTGAAAATATGGGGCGATTTTGCCTGTTTCAGCCGGCCAGAGATGAAAGTCGAGCGAGTCAGCTACGACGTCATTACTCCATCGGCGGCCCGTGGTGTGCTTGAAACCATCTATTGGAAACCGGAGATTCGCTGGGTCATCGATCAGGTCCACGTATTGAATCCAGTTCGCTTCACTAACCTTCGCCGCAACGAAATCAAATCAAAAGTTTCCGCGTCGAACGCCAAATCCGCCATGAAAGCCGGCAAAGGACAGCTGGGGTTCTATGCCGATGACGGCGACAATCGCCAACAAAGAGCCGCGACGATTCTGAGAGACGTTTGCTATGTGGTCCATGCCCATTTCGAAGTCGTTGGAGGCTCCGACCCGCCGCGAAAACACTCTGAGATCTTTCGGCGGCGCGCTAAAAAAGGGCAGTACTTCGACGAAGCAACCACCCAAACTGCAAACGGTCGGGGCTTCCAGCCTTGTGCGAGCATGCAACTAATTACCCATCGTTTCTGGCTGAGCAAATAAATTCATCCGCATTGACCAGATGTGTCACGCCGGGAATAGAATCTGTGAACACAACAGTTAGCAACAAAAAGTTTACATCTATCTCGTGAATCG
>CAYZPA010000148.1:3591-7019 GCA_964479855.1 uncultured Pirellulaceae bacterium | reverse complement strand
GTTTCTGGACAGAAAATCGGGAGCGATTGATAAAGCCAAAGAGTCCGCTGACGAGGCCATCGTTTGGGCACGCGAGCAATTAAAGAAACGCGACACAAGAGCGTCCCGCCACATGCTTGCCAGAACGCTTCTGGAACGATCCCGAGTGGCGATCGCGTTGGAGGAATTTGATGACGACGCCGTCCAGACAATTTCCGAGGCCGTCGACATCTGGAAAAAACTCAATTCAAACTTTGCGGAGTTCATATCCTACCGGAGGCGCCTGATCAATGCTCTCTGCGAAAGCGGAACCATTCGTTCTCAAACTGACGACCCCGGCATCGCGAGAAGCATTTTTGAGGAAGCACTCGAAAAAGCGAAGGCGTTACTGGAAGAGGATATCGAGAACTCGGTCAGTCTTGAACTCTTTGGCGATGTTTGTTTCAGCTTCGCCCGCCACGAACTAAAAAACAACAATCGCGAACGAGCGATGCAACTGGCCAACGATTCCCTCGAGAAATTTGAAACCGCTATCGAAGCTCAGCCATTGTCACAAACCTTGGCCGAAAAATTGAATGACGCTCGCGAATTGCTTCGCGAAAATGAAGAGTAATTGGACTTGTACTTTAATCTATCTACTGGAGAAGAATATGAATCTACCGACGGTAAACGCCACTTGTCATGTATCATTGACTCAGGGATTCGAGGGCTGTCTTTTCATTCCATGCAGCATCGCATCGGCAAATCCGATCAAAACGATATCAATCGTAGGTGTAAAGCGTTCGAGCAACGACGCAAATGATCCCGGCCGCAGGTCCGCCTCTTTTCCGGGCACAAATTGGCGGCAACTGCCAAACGGGATTTGCATCGATTTCAAAATACCGAATGATTTTATCTTTCCTCCTTCACTTCCAACGATACCCGATCCAAACTCCCCAACGGATCCCGATACGAACGATCCAACAGATCCTGATGCGAAAAAACCGGCCACTACAGAACCTGATGAGAAAACCGAGACTTTATCGCTTGAAATCACCATCACTCAAAACGATGACTCCACAACCCTTGCCACCTATCCATAAATTGAGAAGTAGTTTTAGCTAACAACTGGCCGTCAAGGTTTGATTTTGTTGGCATCACTTGCCAATTTCGAAATCAAGCCTTCGGTCGTGGCCGCTTTACTTGCTGGAAGAATTCGCGCCAGAAAGCCCGCTCTTCAGCACCCTCAGCGAACGCCAGCGACCTCGCGAAAACGCAAATGCATCGCCTTCCGGGATCTTTCCGTTAGACGCGGAACTAAATTCCACACGAATCGTGTCTCCCGTTTTGATCGAGATGTTTTCAAAACGATGAGAAGCAACTTCGTAATCTTTGGCGGTTTCCGGGTTGGTGGCTTCGCCGATCTTTCGGCCTGCGATCAAAACGCGATACGAACTCTCGCCATCGGTTTCCGTCAGAGCATCCAAAACCAAATCGTAAGTTCCTGACTTACCTTTGAATTTCGCTTCGGCGGCAGCAAACTTGTTTTTGTGCTGTGCCGCATTGATCGCCATCGCTTTGCGAGCCTTGTCTTTGTAACCGGGCACAAAGCCGTCGGTTACGACGAATTCAAAATCCGTCATCGCATTCAACTTCATCAAATCCGTCGGCTTTGACATGGCCGGTTCACCGAAGGATTTGAACGATGCTCCCGGAGCAGCCGCCCGAACAACGGCAACCCAATCTTTCTTCACATCAGCTGGAGGCTGCCCCAGCATGTATTTCCCGCCACCCTTCACGGCCTCGACAGAGCCGACCTGCATGTCGCCTCCATCTCGCGGATTAAACCAGTGAATTTCGAACAGCCCGTTAGCCCCAGTAAGATCTAAAGCCGACTTCGACCCATCCTTGGCGAAAACCAGATAGAGGCTTCCTTGCCGAGCCAAACAATAACCTTTGTTGCTCAGCAGTAACCTGTTCGCATTGGTCATGTCCCAAAACGGAATCTGTTGATCGCGAAAGAAATCAATCGCGATGCGACTTTGTTTCCACATGTTTTCACGCACGCGAAAATCCTGACAAGTCAGATCACTGTGAACGTGCTTGTAGCCAAAATACCATTCGACACCAGCACCTCCCGCCATGATGTTTCCCCATAACGCATTCTTTCGAGCGTTATCGTGCGTCGGATCCTCCGCATCCGGCAGCAAACTGTGCTGAGCGTCACCGGGCTCGTCACAGGCCACCACCCAAGGCTTACCGGCAGCCACAGAACGTCGAAGGTAATTCAAAGTGCTACCGTGCACATGTTTGAAATCGACCTGGCTGGTCTGCAACGAAAAACCGGTCAAAGCCGACGCGTCGCCAAGCAAATCAAAATGCTTGTTTCCGTTGTGAATCACGATGTGGTGATGATAGGGATCGTGCTTTGCAAAATAATTGGCCCACGCCACCTTCTTTTCAGTGCTGACTTCATTCACGTAGCCAACTTCTTCGCCAAGGTTCCAGTTCATCGCCAAGTGGTGACCGAATCGAGCAATCAATTCGCGATAGTAGAGCGCCCGCTGCGGCCCCATCTCTCCGCCATCCAGCAAGTTGACGTTTTCGCATTCCAATGTTTTGAAGTGAAGATACATTCCCATCGCGTCGCCGTGAGTAAAAACGATTTCCCACTGATCCATCTTTGAGCAATCGATGCGAGTCCGCTGATCGTAGCTGGTGTAGGGAAACACATTGCGGTCATCGCCTTCGATGTTCAATGTCAAAAACGAGAACACGTTAAGACCTTGCGACGCAAGGTAATTGATCGCTCCGATTAGGCCCTTGCCTTTTCCTTCGCCCCAAACAGGATCCCCGTCCTTCCAGTCCTGAACATGCGGCTGCCAGTCCTTGACCAGTTCGTCTTTGTAACCGTCGGTCTTGAAATCGCCATCGAAGTCGCGGTAAGCCAAAAGATTCTCGGGAGCGTCGACGCCAGCTTTCAGAAAATACTCACCACTGCCGGCAAACTGTAGATGATGTTTCCCGACGTAGTCGAGCCGCCCCTTACCGCGAAGGTCCCGTCCGGTTTTGTCAGTTGGACCTATCTCGAAAGTTCCTTGCATGGCGTCGATGGGCTCGATGGGTTCTCCAGCGTCCTCATCGTCGGAAACTGCAACGTCCGTTCCCTTTCGAAACGAAACCGCGTAGCTCCATTTTCCAACGTGATCGGGTGCGAGGTGAACACGCCATTTGTTGCCTGCTGTTGCTGAAGTATTCGCCGCGTCGCCGTCGGCTGCAAAGTAGCCGGGAACCTTGTAAGTCAATCCAGTTTCAGCATGTTTGAAGACAACGTTCAGGCGATAGTCCATAAACGGATTCGGGTCTCCATCTTCATACGCTTCAGGGCCACTAAACGTCAAAGTGACGTTGTGCCACTGCTTCAATTCTCCCGAGACCTTTAGAAGCTCTTTAGCCACAGAAGGTTTGCC
>CAYZPA010000148.1:0-3491 GCA_964479855.1 uncultured Pirellulaceae bacterium | reverse complement strand
GTCCTTTCGATGTAGGCTTTGTATTCAGGCTCCTCTCCCCAGCGTTCGTCAGCGCGGCGCCGCAAGATTGGGATACCGCTTACTTTTGTTAGCAGGAAACACACAAAAATCGGCGAAACCAGCGCGAACCAGCGCCAACCGTCAAGAACAGGAACGGACATGATCGCAACACCCGTCCACAACAGGATCTCTCCGAAGTAATTTGGATGCCTCGACCACGCCCAAAGTCCACTGGCGATGAAGCGCCCCTTGTTGGCAGGATCCGATTTGAATTTTGACTTTTGCCGATCAGCAATGACTTCGATTGAAAAACCGATCAACCAGACAATGAACCCCAGAGTTCCAATGAGGCCAATACTGACACGTGTTTCAGCCGTGATCATAACGAACGCAGCGGCCGCCGTCAGCGAAACCCACAAGCCCTGAATGGTCCACGTCATCAGAAACTGCCAGAAATCATGTTTCATTGTATCGAATCGACCATCGCCTCCATCACGCTTGATACGACGAAACAGAAACGTTCCCAGCCGGGTCGACCAAATGATGACGACTGCTCCGGCCAACCATGCTCGCGTGTCCAAATTTCCAGAAAGCACCATCGCACCCACCGTCGCCGACACGTAAGTAAGTGCTCCCGTCAAATCAAAATACTTTTCGGTACGATTCAGAAATGACGGCACGAACGCGATCCAGTTCAGCACAAACGCATACCCGATGATGATTGCAAACACCGGCACGCCGAATGCGACAACACTTCCGTGGCTTCCCATCCATCCAACAGCGACACCAATGAGGACGCTTATTAGAAGACCCAAAATCCAAATCGAATTTTTGCTCTTGGTTTGCGCCATATTCTTTCGCCTTTTGAGTGTCATTCCAGAGATTCTTGCCGGACGTCCGCCAGCGTGGTGTCAACCGCACAGCAGAGCCGTTAAAAACAAACAACCAGATAGCAAAATTGCTGGCGAGACAGCTCGTCTTTGAACCCGGACTATTCACCCCGGATGATTCACGAGGCATGGGCGTCGACATGGAGAAAGCTGGTTTCATTGGGTTATTGTTCCAAGCTTGTGGTTTCCACAGGTCACCCAAGACGTGAAATTGACGAATTCGCAAAACTTGCCTCCGCGTCCAGAGAATCGCCTAAAAGGGCAAACCAGACGCCTGTCGTCGTGAATAATTCCGGTTTCTACAAAGCGGCAAGCGATTCGCGCAAAACCGCCAATTCAACCAAGCATTTTGCGGATCGCAAAGAACTTTCCCGAATCGGCAATTGATTCTTCAATTGTATTTGCAGAGCCAATACAATACTTTTAATGGGGCAGACTTATTTTAAAGCCCGGATTATTCACGAGGCGTTGGCATCGACTTGGAGAAAGTCTGTTTCGTTCAGGTATTGTTCGAGGTTTGTGGTTTCGGTAGTTCACCCACAACGTGAGATTAACGAATTTCCAAAAAATGAAGCCACTTCTGGAGAATTGACTCAAAGGCCAAAACAGACGCCTGTCGTCGTGAATAATTCTGGTTAAAGTTGTCGCAATGCATTAGATGGATGAGGTTTTACAGGTTTCTTGTTTCATTGGATTTTTAAATGCACACTTCAAAAAAACGACGCCGTGGCTTCACTTTGGTAGAGTTGTTAGTTGTCATCGCAATCATTGGAATTTTGATCGGAATGCTGTTGCCCGCCGTACAGCAAGTAAGAGAGGCAGCGAGACGCACACAGTGCATGAACAACATTCGGCAAATTGCACTCGCGAGTATGAATTACGAGAGTGCGAGGATGCGACTTCCTCCAGGAGCATTGTTCGATAGCACCATCGCGAGCAACAACAATGATTTTGGTGTTCTCGTTCATTTGCTGCCGTTCATTGAGTTGAATAATGTCGACAGAATGATTGATCGCAATCGATCCCCACGGAGCAGCGTTGGCGAGGCGCCTTGGTGGTGGCAGCCTGTCGCAACGAACGGCTCTTATGTTGGATCGCTGTACACACTTCCAAGCTTTACTTGTCCTACCGATGGTGAAGGCGGCGCAACTGCAATCATGACGGCAATTGTGCCAGAGATCACTTCCTCAGGCGTTACCTTCAACAATTTCTGGATGACCTCCGATGTAAGTTGGTGGGCTGGAGATGTGGCAGACGTTGGCTTGACCAATTACGTCGGAGTTTGTGGTGGCGTCGGCACATTGCGCCACGGAGACAGCGATGCAACTGGCACAGGCTGGGAACCGTGGGCAGGTGTTTACACCAACCGAAGCGAGACAACGTTTGGTCAAATCAGTGATGGTTCCAGTAATGTTCTTGCATTTGGCGAGGTGGTTGGCATGTTCAGGTGGGGGCGCCAGATCCGATATCCGTACATGGCCAACATTCTTCCTGCGATGACGTTTTGGCCAAGCAACATCGGCCCGGGTACCGAAAACGAGTTGGCATTCGGAAGTAACCACTCAGGCGTCGTTAACTTTGCTGCCGCCGACGGTTCAGTCCACTCGAAGTCGGTCGATACTGACCGTAACGTGATGATTAACCTGTCCGGCATGAAGGACGGCGCTGTTGTCAACGTCACTGAATAACAAGCTGCCACGAAGTAGTACACTGTAAACTGTCACGCCGGCCAGACATTGTTTGGCTGGCTTTTTTCATCCGGAATTATTCACGACGACAGGCGTCTGGTTTCCCCATTGAAGCGATCCTTCGGACGCGAACGCAAGTTTTGCCAATTCGTCAATTTCGCTTAGTGGGTGACCTGTCGAAACCACAAACCCGGAACAACACCCCAATCAAACAAGCTTTCTCCGGGTCCACGCCCACGCATCGTGAATAATCCGGGTTCATTCAAGTCGTTCGGCTTGATATCCGATTAACCTATTCCAAAAATGAGTATCATCGTTATGTCATTACGTTTGTTTTTGATCGCTTTCGTATCCTGCTGTTTCTGCTTGAATATCGGGTGTGGCGAGAGTGGCGTCCAGGCACCGACGCAAGATAAAATTGATAAACTTCCCAAAGATGCTGATCCTGACTTGGAAATGCCCGACAGGGTCTCGGCTCCAGCACCAACCGGTCAAGTTGGTAAGCCTCCTGGTAAGTAGTTGAACCGGGTTGTGCAGTAAAATTTTGCGGATGCCCGATTCGTTGTTAACCGGAATTATTCACGACGACAGGCGTCGGTTGTCCCGGTGTTACGATTCTCCTGAAATGGCGACTGTTTCGCAAATTCGTCAATTTCACGTCGTGGGTTACCTGTCGAAACCACAAACTTGGAGCAACACCCCAATGAATAATCAGGGGATGTCCGATTTGTTGTTAAAAGTCTGAATTGATCTCGCGTAAAAAAGTTATCTGAATGTTAGCCAAGCGGCAAGCGAGCCCGAAGGATAGCTCGCGTTAAGCCGCTGATATTTACTCAACCTGCTCCACTTCCTTGCGTGTTACTCCCGGCGAGTCGGGTTTGAGTTTCTCAACGTCGCGAGTGCTCACGCCGTG
>CAYZPA010000147.1:0-7072 GCA_964479855.1 uncultured Pirellulaceae bacterium | reverse complement strand
AGCCAATCATCATCGTGACGATCCAGACGTTCCCGTTCGTGCTGAAAGCGATCGAAAACAGTGTTAGCCTGAAAGAACGCAACTACGCCATCATCGCCGATGAGGCTCATAGCTCACAAACAGGACGCACGGCAGGCAAACTAAAAGAAGTGCTGAACAAGGATGAATCAAGCGAAGGTGAAGAAGCTACGGCCGAGGATGCCTTGGCAGCCAGCGTCGAAGCTCGCAAAAGTTCAACCAACCTCAGCTACTACGCTTTCACTGCGACGCCCAAGAGCAAGACGCTGGAGCTGTTCGGCCGACTTCCCAAGCCTGACGAACCTCCGAACAAACGCGACAACAAGCCTGCTGCCTTTCATGTCTACAGCATGCGGCAAGCGATCGAAGAGGGCTACATCCTCGACGTGCTGAAGAATTACACCAGCTACAAAGTCGCCTACAACTTGGCTCAAAAGGTCGCCAAGCCAGACTACGAAGTCGACAGCAAAAAAGCGAAGGTGCGACTCGGCCAGTGGATTCGATTGCACGACTACAACATTGCTCAAAAGGTGAAGGTGATCGTTGAGCACTATCGTCAAACCGTAATGGGACTTCTGGGCGGACAAGCGAAAGCGATGCTTGTCACCAGTTCACGCAAAGAAGCGGTCAGATACAAGCTGGAATTCGACAAGTACATCAAAAAGAAGAAGTACAGCCAACTGGCGGCGTTGGTCGCATTCTCTGGCGAAGTCGAGTTTCACGCGGATGATCCCAATGCGGCCGCTTTGGCCGGCGAGAAATTCACCGAAGGAAGCATGAACCCGGATGTGAAGGGACGAGACCTTCGGACTGCTTTTGAGTCCGGCGAATTCCATGTGATGATCGTGGCTAACAAATTCCAAACCGGTTTCGATCAACCCAAGCTATGCGCGATGTACGTCGACAAGCAGCTGGGCGGTGTTCAGTGCGTACAAACACTATCGAGATTGAATCGCATTTTCCCGGGCAAGGAAGACACGTATGTGTTGGACTTCGTCAACGATCCCGTCGATGTGCTGGAAGCGTTCCAGGAGTACTTCGAAACCGCAAAGCTGCTGGACGTTTCGGATCCGAACCTGATCTGGGAGCTATACGACAAACTCAGGGGAGCCGGCATTTTCCTATGGACGGAAGTCACGCAGTTCAGCGAGTTCTTTTTCGTCAAAAGCAAAAGCAACGCCGCGATCAGCAATATCTGCCGGCCTGCGGTCGAAAGATGGACCACGCGATACGGGGAAGCCAAGGAAGAGTTTGGTAAGCAAAGAAAGCTGTTCGAGCATGCGAAGAAGCTCGGCGATCCAACCTTCATCGCCAACGCCGAAACAGAGATGAGGGACGCCAAGAAGACCCTTGATGAACTGGGACTCTTCAAAGCTGATCTCGTTTCCTTTGCTCGATACTACGAGTTCATGTCTCAGATTTGTGACTACGACAGCACCGATCTCGAAAAACTAAATCTGTACGCCCGTCACTTGGCCCCGCTGCTTCGCGAAGAGAAACCAGAGGAAGACCCAATCGACTTAACGTCCGTCGGCTTGAGTCACTATCGGCTATCGAAAATCAGGCAGCAGGATTTGATGTTGGTTAAAGAAGGAGCGGAGGGTCTGCAAGCTGGTTCAGACATCGGAAGAGGCAAAGCAAAAGACAAGAAGGAAGAGTGGCTTTCCCAGATCATCGCACGGTTAAACGAATTGTTCATTACCGACGAATTGACTGATCAGGATCTTATTAACTACGCGTACACCATTCGCGACAAGGTCCGAGAGAACGAAAAGGTAATGGACCAGATCGCGAATAACTCACCGGAGCAGGCGTTATTGGGCGATTTCGCCGAGGCTCTCGACGACGCCGTCATGGATAGCAGCGAAGTACATCAAAATCAGATGACCCAGTACCTCAATAACCCTGAGTTGCAGCGACGATTCCGGGAGATCATCTTCGATATGGTGCTTTCCCAAAAAAGAAGATAGTTCGTTCAAAGCGTGTTTTCGCCAGTTAAATCCATCAGCCCACTCTTTCGTCAGCTTACCATCGTTTGGCGTGCTGAATTGCTTGGCTGCTGAAGAAAAAAAGTTTAAAAGCTGGGGAACCTTGGTGGCGGGTGGGCGTCGAAGGCAGAATCATATACGTCAGGACATTTCGCATTTTCTTCAGAGATTGGATCAGGCATGAAGGTTCTCGCTGTCGCAGTTGCTTCCTATTTCACCGTATTGTTCCTTTCAGTTTCGACACTGACCGCTCAAAACGAAAATCCATTCGGTGGGGCGTCTTCGGGTGGTGCTGACTCGGCCGTTCGCGCTATTCGTACGATTGATGCGGTAAAAGTTCGCGAGAGCCGAGCTCGCGAAAAGAACGAAGTCGCAAATGAAGCTCCTGCAACAGATGACCAAATCAGGACGGCGTTGCGAACAAGGATCGATCTGATATTCGACGAAGCGCCGTTCGATGACGTGCGAATTCAATTGCAAAACGACCTGAAAATCAACATTCTGATTCATCCGGCTACGATGGAGTTTCTCGATGGCGACACGCTGACCAGTAGCAATCTGACGGGAGTCGAAGCGGGCAAAGGGCTGCGCATGGTGCTGAATTCCCTTGATGCCACATGGGTTGTTAAAGATGGTGTCCTTCTGATCATTCCCAAGAACCGTGAATTCGAGCCTGAATTTCTCGTTAGAAGGTTGATCGATGTTCAGGAACATTTAAACGAACATGCGGTGGGAGACCTTGCCAAGACCGCAGATGCGTCGACAACAGGCGCTCATGGTGCGGCAGCGGAATCAAAACTTCAATTGGTTCTTCACGAAACCGTCACACCGGAAGCTTGGTCGTCCCGAGGCGGAGCATGTCGATGCGCTATCTACAATCAGGTTCTGATCGTTTTAGGTAGCGAACGAGTCAACGATGAAGTTGAGGACCTGCTGAAGAAACTGTGATGTTGCCACGTCGTTTTGCCGTTCGCTTTGTCCAGCGTCGTCGCCGTCATGGTCTCCAGCCCTATTCCGACACGAGCTCAAAAACGACATCATCACCCCGCAGGGAAACCTCAAGTTGCACCTTGGAAGTATCTTGAGTGCAATAGCCGGCGACGAATTCCTGTAGTGTCAGTCGTTGGGAAGTCGGGAATGGAGGCCGTGCGGATGCACGAACTGCTTCCGTCAAGCCGTGAGGCATTCCATCGGAACCAAAAAAAAGATCCTTGCCGGGAACGAATCCAATTTCGTCAATCAACATCCGAAACGGATTGTTTGCCTGCAGATATTTTTGTGGAAGACGATCCGAGTAATCGGCTGAATCCATCGAGAAATTCGGTTGCATGCTCAAAATGATCCCGAGGCTCTTTGCTCGTTCAGCCGTCTGTCGCGAGATCAATTGAGCGTGTTCGATTCGAACTTCATTTTCAAAGTGATCTTTAATCTTCAAATGCTCCAAAGCGTCAACCGTTTGGTCGATCGCCTTGTCCCCGATCGCGTGAATCGCAACTGCTTTTTGAGTCGCGAAGCATTTTTGCAGAGTCGACTTCAACTGATCGTCGTCGTAAATCAGCAAGCCATGCCCTCCCGAAAGATAGGGCTCGTGAAGCGCCGCAGTGCGCACGCCGAGGGCTCCGTCTGTAAACAGCTTCAAGCCAGTGACTTTTGACTTTCCAGATTCGGACAGAGAATCGAAAACGTCCGGAGCACTCCAGAATCGGGTGCGATCCAGCAGACCGGCTTGTTCGTACAGCGTGATTTCATTCTCATCGACCAGCAGGAGCTCTTCGGCGTAAGCGACACCGTGGGTTTGCTCAAGCCACGAATAGAATTTGATCAGCCGATCCACGTTTCCGTTTAACTGTGCGAAGCAATTTAAAACCTTGTTGAAGTTTCGGTCATGCCATTCCTGATCGGCCCAATTTTCAATGTCGGGGCCCGCGAGTTCACCCAGCAATTTTTTCGCTTGCGAATTCAATACCAGTCCGTGAAGCGATAAATTGAAAACCGCGACAGGTCCGAAGCCTTCCAAATCTTCAGCCGAAATCCCGTACCGGCTTTCGACCCATCCCAAAACGACCAGCAATTCATTGTCGGATTTTGACCTGTCGGCGATCGTTTCGATAGCCTCAGCCTTGGTCGCTGCATCGCGAATGTTCAAGCCATCCATGCAAGCCGCGTAAAAAAGCGGATGGTTATGATGGTCTTTCAGCAGAGGAATTCGAAACTTTTCTTTCCACGGTTCGACGCTGCTCACTTTCGATCACTTTCGTCTGAAGTCTCGGTTGCCTGGTCACCATCATCTTTGCCATAGAACAGCATGTGTTGCCATGGAAGTTCATCAAATGACCTCACCAGTTTGAATCCGTTTGCGGTCAATTCTTTGTCGACCTGCTTTTTGCTCATCTTGTGCAAACGTTTGATCGGAACGTCCGGGTCTTCCAATCGATATTCAAGAAAAACCAGAACGCCATCCGGCTTAAGACTCTTCCTCATCGCGGCCAGCATTTCTTCCGGATGAGAAAATTCGTGGTAGACGTCGACCAACAAAATCATGTCGATCATGTTCTCTGGAAGTCGAGGGTTGTGGTACGAACCCAATATCGGAATGATGTTGTCGATCCCTTTGGATTCCATGCGGTCACGAAGGTAGCTGAGCATTTCCGGCTGAACGTCCACGCCAACGACCAAGCCCTTTTCGCCCGTCAGCTCCGCCAGTTGCAAGCTGTAGTACCCGTTGCCGCAGCCCATGTCGCAGATCGTCATGCCACGTTTGACTCCCAAATTGGAAAGCATCAGCGAGCATCGTTCCTCGCGTTCGCGAGTGTCACGAGTCAACCAGTCTGCGCCTTGATGCCCCATCGTTCGCGCGACGCGTCGTCCCATATAAACATCGACGGGCTCAGGAATGAGTGGCTCGTCCCGTTCCTCTTTGTCGTCGTTGGTAGAATCTGCAGAATCGGCATCCTGTTGTTGCTCAATTGCAAAAGGATTGACAGATTGTGTTTCGTCCGTTGCCGTCCCGCTTTCTTCTTGACTGAAAACGATGCCGCCCAGAAAGCAGGTGGCGACTGCGACCGCCAATATCAGTTTTGAAACGAAATGGGTTACGACGGACCGCTGGTTTGCGTTTCGGAGCCATTGTCCTGAAGTGGCGGCAAGTCCTGCGAATTCGTCAATTTCACGTCTCAGGCGAACCGTCAAAAATATGAACCGGGAACAATAGCTTGGTGAAACAAGTCTTCTCCATTTCGATGTCCACGCCTCGTGAATAATCCGGTTTGAAATGAGTTCCATGATCGGTCCAGTTCCTAGGTCAATAAACGTGACACATCAGTTGTCAGAAGAAGATACTCGCCAGCGTGAATTAAACAGCCACACCATGATCCCCAATAATCCAGCATTCAAAGCCAGTGTGAATCCCACGTAGCCTGCAAAGTGAGCCATGTCGATTAGCGGGTATCTTAGAAATCCGATCGCGTCTGGCGAGCGCGGTTGCCAGTCGATTGTCATGCCGTGGAAGTCATCCACGTACAGCGGAAAAGCGAACGAAGCTGCGAATGGACTGGTGATCGTAGACGCGTAGACGAACGGAGTCGCCGGCGATTCGGCGAAATACTGATTGGCGAAATAGCTTGTCGCCAGCGGAGTCAAATACAGGAACAGGATGATCGAATAGGTCGCGATCAAGGATGTGATCGTTTTTCGAAAAACAGTCGAACAAAACAGGCCGACCATGGAAGTCGTCAGGCATGTCAGCAGAAAAATGACAAGGTAAGCCATCATGGTGGGTAAGTTTGACATGTATTCGAGGACCAAGGGGATGGCCAGCAAGAGAGGCCACAGCAAAAACGAGGACAGCACGCTGGAGACTCGTAAGCTGGAAAGGAGCTTGCCCCATAGAATCTGCCACGGCGTGATGATCGTCGTCAGCAACAAGTCAAGTGTTTGTCGCTCCCGTTCACTGGTGACGCTGCCGGCAGAAAAAACAGGACCAATCAGGATGTTGAACAGAATGACGTAAGACATGTACCACGGGGCGAGATCTTTGCAGATGTAAAGAAAGATCGCCATCATCGGGATCGCCAGTAGCATGCTGATCTGAATCGCCAGCCTCAGCATCAGCGTGCCCTGCCCGAAGATTTCACTTCGCATCTCTTTGTCGTAGACGGGATTGGTGCCGTCTTTCATCAGAGTTTCGCGTTTCGGCGGTGCGAACAATCGATCGGGAAACTGATCACGTTGAATGACAAGTCCGATTGCCTGGTCGGCTTCCATATCGGGGTCAATAACCTCTTTGCCGTCGCTGCCCATGTCTCGCGGGTACAGCATTCCCGCGCTGACGAAATAAAACAGCAGGATTGAGATCGCAGCCGACACGCCGGGAATGACCGTGATTGCCAAATTGAAACGGGTCTCACCAAGGTTGCTTAGCGATTGCCAAAACAGGATCCCAAGGATCGCCAGCGGCAGGATGATCAAATACGAAACCACTAGCGACGAACTGGTTCTGGGAAAGAAGCTTCCGCAGGCGACACTGATCATGCCAAACGTGATGACGCTGCAGATCAACGCCACGTACGCCGCGATCACTTCGTAAAAAGAAACACCTCCCAAAGGCAAACACAGCATCACGATCGGCAGCGAAGCAAAAATCAGCACGGCCAGATGGGTCAGTGCAGCGACCAGTTTGCCCAGCACAATGGATTCTGGGATGATCGGGCTGGCCAGCAGCATCTCGTAAGTCTTACGCTCTTTTTCGCCAGAGATGGCACTGGATGCAAAACTTGGGGCCATCAGTGACGCCAGCAGATACTGGCCAAGGAATACAATGTCGACAAGGTTGCCGACTGAGTTGCTGTTGTCGATCAGATCGAGCCGAATGTTTTCTTTCGGCCATGCAAAATAGACAACCGCCGCCAGCACGGCTTGATAGAGCAACAGCAGGACGAATGCCCGGGGCATTCGCAGGTTGACCAGGAGTTCACGCTGAAGGACAGGGTTTTCGAGCATCAAGTGTGAAGTGTGAAGTGTGAAGTGTGAAGTGTGAAGTGTGAAGTGTGAAGTGTGAAGTGTGAAGT
>CAYZPA010000146.1:0-7230 GCA_964479855.1 uncultured Pirellulaceae bacterium | reverse complement strand
AATCCGTGTTCCGGTTTGAACTGGCACATCTTGAACGAAGCCGACTTGTCACGCAATTCGTGTCTCAGCACGCCGAGAGTGCCGAAGGTGCGAAGTGATTTGTCGCTGGCCTGCGGATCGGCTTTGGAAAGCTGTGAAGCGAGCTTTTCGATAAACGCTTGCTCGGCATTGGCAAGGTATAGCTGCTGATACTTTTCCCAGCTCTTCTTCTGAGTCGCTTTGACGTACTGGAGGCAGTCTTCGGTGTAGAGAGCAAGTTTGCGGTCGTACTTTGCCGGATCGCCCAGCTTCCAACCGCGAGCAACCATCTGGTCGATCATGTCTTGCTGGAAAGCAGCTTCTTTGGAATCAGCGTTCATGGTGTCTGGATTCGTTTTGTTTCAGAGGGTTTTCGAGGCCACTAATCCAGTTTTTTTGCCATATCGTGGACTAGTGGTACTTCCTAGTCCACGAAAGTGGACTAGCTGTTTTGCTACCAAAGAATGGCTTCAAGGTTAGGCGTACTACTCGCAATTCCTATTTCCACGACGAGGGCTTTCGTAACTTGTAACCACTAGGTAATTCAATCTCGTCAGGAAGTTGGCTTTTCTTCAAATGACCTTTTTCGATCGAGCGTTTTCCGGTCGCGATCTGAGCGAGTTCTGCACCGAACCGACAGGGCGGAAACGCCACAATGACACGCTTCGGATTTTCCATGTCAAGAATCCGGCGAATAGGTGGGACTAAGTCGCTGTCGCCGGAGATCAGAATCAGAGTGTCGCATTTATCGTCGTACGCATCGCACAGCATTTCTGTCGCGATGCTGACGTCTGTCATCTTTTCTTCTTGGTCATGCCATATTCGGCCGCAGTTGTTGCAGGATACTTGTTTATCAAAGTAGTTCCCTTCAAAGATCTCGATTGTTCCGATGGACGCCAAGGCATCGAGATAATTTGTCTGTCGCTTGCGTTTCGCATTCTTCTTTTTGGCGAAGTCTCCCCGATCCCCCTTTTTTGCTCCCGATATCCGTGCCGTAAAATACTTCGTAACCCCGAGGATCTGTTGCGGTCCCAGCAATTTTTTTGCCAGTTTGTGAACGTCCAACCACAAGTGCTGTCTAAGTTGAGCCTCTCGAATGCCGAAATAAAGGTTAAATCCATCAACGTAAGCGATTACACGCTCTGCTGGCTTTGGCTTTTGGATTTCAGGTTTTGAATCCGTTGACGAGTCCGGCATCACGACCTACACTTCCCGTATGAACAACCCCACGGATAGTATCCATGGGTCTAACGCCTTCCTTTAAAGGGAGGCGTTTCTTTTTGCAATAATGAATCTTTGAGCGACATCACTAACCGCTACTATCAGTGACAAATCTCGTCAGCGGGTGAGTTACGTATTCGCCTTTGATGAAACGCGAACGAACCCGAATTTATACCATGCAGAAGAATCCAATGCATTCCTTGTTGATGCTCCGGTCGCTGCAATAAGGCACGTTCGTTCGCGTTCATGCGACCTCCATTTCAGTTTCTTTCCCTCGGTGAGATGAAGGCGGCTTCCAGCCTCGCACGTCGATCTTGTCATGTGCCTTGGTTGCAAATCTAAATCTGAAGTAGCGACTCTTTACCGATCAAGTCCAGCAGTCTCGCAAACCGCTGAGGGTCTTCGAGATCTCCCCATGTGAACGCCTCACCAAGATTTCTGTCGAAGACACCGTTTGTGGAAGAGAAGATCCAGAGTCCCTGACGGGCGACGATGCCCATACGTGATACGCCGAGAAGCTTTGCGTACGAGCGAGCTTGATCAAACGCATCGTTTCGCTCCTTCTCCGAAACAACATCGAACTTGGCTTCAAGCATCGCCTTCGCTGAAACGCCGTTTCGAGTGTCTGTTGGCAGCAAAGCGTAATCCGGGATCACCCTTTCCCGACGACCAACTTTCATCGAGACTTGTCTCCGCCATTCTGATTCGTCATAGCCAAGTCGAGACAGAAGCGGTTCTAGGAGTTTCGTCTCGACCTCTCTCTCGTTGCGCGTTTTGACTTTCGGCAATTTGATTGGCTTAGGCGGCTGCGGAAGTTTTGAAGTATCAAAACCCTTCTTTTTCGCCATGCTCAGAATTGCCTCATACTCTTTGGCCGTAAGCTCTGTTCCGCTGCGTCCTTGGAAACGTGCTCGAATTGCTCGTGTGTTTCTGAAGGTTGGGTGCTTGGCGATTTGAGAGAATGAAATCTCAGGGATCTCGATTGGAGTGGCCACTCGCATTGCTGAGTAGTAGTAAAAGAACGGATCAATGTATCCGTACGTCTGCGCACGCCAGATCGAGTGAATGGCTTTCTTGGGGCTGGCCATGTACATCACGACAATGTCGTCAGGCCGGGTGTCAATGTTTCCTTGCCAAAGGGCGACTGCATCCTTGCTGGCTCTATCACATATTCATGATCACTCGCTCCGCCAGCTCCACCGATCACAAACCAAACCCTCGATGCTGGTGGCGTCTTGCTTTGTTTTTTAACTCTCTGTTGTCGATCTTTGATCGCAAAGTCGTAGAGGAAGGCGTTGAACTCTTCAGGTGAAAGGGCATTGGCTTCACGGAAGCGTTGCAACGCTGCATTGATCGCGAGATAGTACATGGCACGCTCACGCTTCTTCAGTTTCCGCGGCAACTCAGGCAAGAAGATTCCAAATTGATGGCAGATGTCCGTGAACAGATCAAAGTTTCGTCCGAAAAAGAATGGAGCGAACGCTTCAGGGAAGGCCATGTGAAAGCCAGCGCTGATTGAATGGATCTCGGTGTAGATCGAGGCGTAGTTTGGCTTGTCGCCGCGGTTGAAAATTAACTGCGTAGCAACATCTGAAACAATCTCGGAAACCTCCAATCCGTTGTCCGCTATTTCCTCAAACAGGTCGCGCACTTGTTTTAGCGTTACAGTCACAGCTGTTGATGAATCGACATAGGCCGCAAAGAAAATGTCTCCATGCACTTCGATAGTGCCGCTTGTTGATTCTGCCTCTTGAGTTGCGTATAGGACTTGAGCAAACACGTCATCCTCAGGCTTCCCCAAAAGCGGAGCGGCAAACTGTGCAAGAGACTTTTTCAAAGCCTTCTTTCCATCAGGTGACTTACGGTACAGGTCCCACGTGTATTTCGAAAAGTTGCTCAATGAAGTTTCCCGGGAGATGTGAAGTGGTTCTTGGTTGTATATCTTGTTCGATGCTACTGCATTTCGTTGTTTTCTTGCCTCAGATCGTCCAAGGGACGGCCATTGCTGTCGATCCAAGCGCTCCAGCCATTCGCATGACGCGCCATCACGGCTGTTGCTGCCAAACTTGGAGAACTGAATAGATGATCCTTTTGGAAAACAAGCCTGCCAGCCTCTTCCAAGATGACACCGGACGCGATCAGGTTCTGCCGTTTCTCATTGGGGCGTGAATCCCTAAATGATTCGACCGCCTCAATCCGTCCGCTCGATCCTTTAAGAACCACAAAGCCTTCTTCCGTATACAAACCACGAGCGTCGGCCTCTGATTTTCGGCAATAGTAGATTTGTTGCTCTTCAGTCGGTTGGCTGCCGCTCAAGGGCAGAAACAGAGGATGGCCAAGCGTGGCGAGCAGTGTTGACGCGGTCTCATAGATTTCCAAACAGTCCGCTTCCAGTGGCGGCGGTGTGTGGGGACGAGTCCCACTGTTTCCGTTTTCGTCTGAATAGCGGCCTGCTGCTCGGACGGCCTGAAGACAATGCCATTCCAGAAAGAGCGCGTGAGTTTGTGTCAAACTGTTCGTGCGAGAAAGCACAACGATGACTCGATCCCAGAAGTCTTTGTCCTCAGACTTGTTGTGCTTAGTAAGCCTTTGTTTCAGATTTCCAGTTTGCCCGATGTAGACTTTTGGGCCATCATCACTGTCAGTATTTCCGAAAAGGAAATAGACGCCAACTTGCTGGCTCTCTGGCATCGCAAAGAACTCTTTCAATCGGCTTCTAGGCACCTCAATCGCTTGGACAATCCTAGTTGTCACTTCTGCGATTCGTATTCCTCTTGGGTCGCCGGATGGTAGGAAAATCTGAATCGTTTTCGGCACCATGGCAACGCCTCTGCGTTCGCAGGCTTCTTTGGAGTCAGCGTTCATGCGACCTCCATTTCAGTTTCTGGCATCCGTGCGGATGAAGGCGGCTTCCAGCCTCGCACGTCGATCTTGCCGGTGACGGCTGCGGAGATGAGGGCGGTGCGGCGTTCTTGGAGAAGTTCGAGGCCATCCTCGACTTTGCATTGCAAGTCGTTCAGCTTACTCATCCGACCGTCTAGGAACTCCACGATCGCGTCTTGCTCAGCGATTGGCGGAACCGGGAACTTCTCCGGTGAAATGTGTTTGTTGTTGATTTGAGGCACAGTAGAAACGTCAGCCAATTCATCAAGTTTGCGAGTTTTCAACAGGTACGCCATGAAATACGAGTTTGAATCCTTGCCGATTTGCCATCCCATCAGGTTTGGATCAATTAAGGACGCTCTCCCAACCACATTTACTTTGTTTAGAAAAATGGCCGCACCACGTTTTGGAAACACAACATAGTTGCATCGCGTTTGGTATCGACTTTCGCTACCGGGCGCAACAAACCAGTCCCATGAATTGATTTGGAAACCATCATTTGACATCGAGCTGACTTTGATGAAAGGAAGACTTCCTTCCTCGACAACTTGGTCTTCTTTCACGGATTCCGAACTAAATAATGCTCCGATGAACCCGCCCTTCTTGACCTTCCAATGCTCCGGCACTTGGCCCAACCACTCGATGCCGGAATCTCGCATGGGGGCGTCGGGGTTCAAGCCTTTGGTGACCGCATGACTGATGACGGCCTGACGTTTCTCCCCGAGCAAGGCGATGAGCTGCTGCTGCTTCTCAATCAACGCATCAATCTTCGCCGTCTCGTAGTCCAGAAACGCAAGTATCTGTTTTTGTTCTCGCGCCGGTGGAACTGCGACTTCTATTTTCTTGAAGTCATCCCAGTAAAGCCGGAGCCGAAAGTCTGTGATTCCACGCGAGAAACGTTTCAATTCAGTGACTGCGGTTGGCGTTCGTAACAGCAGCTCGAAAAACCGAGAGGGATGCGACGTTCTCGGCTTGCAGACGACGTATGCAGGGCTGATCAAGCCGTTAACTTGCGCCGCACCAAAACCGCCTTGCCATGCACGCATCATGTTGTACGCGAGATCGTTTTCTTCAACGACTTTGTATAGAGAACGGTCATCGCTGCGAGTGACTTTGCGATCCAGCTCTTCTTCATTCATCTCCTTGTCGGAAATTCCATCGTGGATAGACACGCTGAGAATTGGATAGCCAAGCTCAGTGCATGTTGAGGCTCTTTGCGAACTCTCACGGAAGAGTCGTCCAAGTCGTTGAATTTCCCAGTGGGCAGGCGTCATCTCGGCCCACTCAACACTCGACGAAATCATGTCGGCGTACTGTTGCTGCAAAACGGTGCTCACGAGTGCACCTCCTGCAGCATCTGCATGATCTCGCCGCTCAGTTCATCCAACTCGGCGTCGATCTCTTGCAGCGGGCGCGGGGGTTCGTGCTCGTAGAAATGTCGGTTGAAGGGGATCTCGTAGCCGACGATGCCGACTTGCTCATCTTTCTCATCGCACTTGCCACCGTCGATCCATGCGTCGGGGACGTGCGGGGCGACTTCCTTGTGGAAGTAGGCTTCGTTGACCGCGTTGACTTTGGCTCCGCGTGCGGTGTCGGCGGTTAATGGCACGTCTTCGTTGTCTCGCAAGTCGCTGTCGGGCTGGAACTGGACGATCTGGCCTTGGTACTCGAACGTTCCGTAGGTTGGATCGGCTTTGCCCTTTTTCAGCACCTTCTTGATGACCGGCTGAGCGTCGGGGTTGGTCCAACTGACGGCGGCGATGATTTGTTTCTTCTGACGGGCGCTGAGTTCGATTTCCGCGTCTTTGATGGCAGCCTTGAGCGCGAGCTCGAACTGGTTGAAGTCGTCGTGCTGGTCAGTGCCAATGACGGCTTGCAGCGCGGTGGCGATGTCGAGCAGTTCTTTTTGGTCGGTCCATGTTTCGGCGTCCAGCAAGTCTTTGATTTGCTTTTCTTTCAGGTCGGCAAAGTCGGCTTTGACCATGGCGCGGACTTCGGCTTCGACGGTGGAGAGGTCGCCGTAGGTGGTGGCGTTTGTAGTACCGCCTTTAGGCGGATTCGCAGGATTCCGGCTAAAGCCGGTACTACGAACATCAGGGAAGCAATCGGGGAATTGCTCGTAGACCTTTTGCATGGCGGGGCCGAGCTTGCGGGGGTCAAAGCGGAGCGATTCGATTCGTTCGTCGGTGAACTGAACCGATAGACGCAGCGGTCGCTCGATGGTGATACGACGATAGCCAAACTCGTGGCTGGCAAAGATTTTGCTGCCGAAGGTTTTCTTGGCGGCTTTCTTCTTAGAGGAAGATTGGCGTCCTCTGTTTGATTTCTCGTCGGGTTCCTTGTCCAGTCGGTAACTTTCAATCGCCTCAAAGTTGCCAAAGGTTCGCGTGATCAGCCGGACGTCGTCTTCGCCGATCTCCTGACGCTTGCTGCCCAGACTCTTACGCATCTTTTGATACAGATGCACGCCGTTGATCAGTTGGACTTTGCCCTTTCGCTGATCTTCTTTCTTGTTGGAAAGAATCCAAACGTAGGTGGCGATGCCGGTGTTGTAGAACATGTCCGTTGGCAACGCGACGATGGCTTCCAACAGATCACTTTCCAGTATGTATCGCCGGATTTCGCTTTCACCGCTGCCTGCTCCGCCTGTGAACAAGGGTGATCCGTTGAGGATGATGCCGATGCGACCGCCGGTTCTATTCCCCTCACCCCTGGCCCCTCTCCCTTTGGAGAGGGGAACTGAAGACTTGGCATCGTAGTCTCGCATCTTGCTGATCAGGTGCATCAGAAACAACAGCGATCCATCGCTGACTCGCGGCAGGCCCGGTCCAAAGCGTCCGTCAAAGCCTTTGAGGTTGTGCTCGTCTTTGACGGTGCCTTCGACTTTCTTCCAGTCGACGCCAAAGGGCGGATTGGAAAGCATGTAGTCGAACTTTTCGGCATACAGTTGGTCTTCGCTGAGTGTGTTGCCCAGTTTGATGCGGCTGACGTCTTGCCCCTTGATCAGCATGTCGCCTTTACAGATCGCATAGCTTTCGGGGTTCAGTTCCTGCCCAAAGGCTCGCATGACGGCTTCGGGGTTCAGTTCGTGGACGTATTCCATGCCGC
>CAYZPA010000145.1:0-7469 GCA_964479855.1 uncultured Pirellulaceae bacterium | reverse complement strand
CTTGTCGTTTTATTTCAAATCGAGATATTTATGCCAGTCGCCTTTTAAGCGTTAGTCTCGGCTAAAGACACTTCAACCGGGGCTATCGCCCAAACGGCTCAATAAATCGACAAGCTCTGGCGAGCTCAGCTACGGCAAGGATGACAAAGTGAGCCGTTTGGCCGTGAGGCCTCGGGTGCGATTGCTGAGGTTGCGGGATGCCATTTCATACGGACACAGGAAGTCTCACTCCGGGTTTAGCCGGAATTATTCACGACGACAGGCGTCTGGTTTGTCCTTTGAAGCGATTCTCCTCGCGCGTACGCAATCATCAATTTCACGTCGCGGGTGACCTGTCGAAACCAAAAATTGGAGCAATAGCCCAATGAAACAAGCTTTCTCCACGTCGACGCCCACGCATCGTGAATAATCCGGGTTTAGATGCGGCTGCGAACGGCCACAGTTTCTCGCGATTGAGAATCCAACGCTCAGCCACCTCGCCGCTTACGCGGCTCGGCCCACTCACCATGGCCCACGATTTCACCCGGCCAACGCGTCAACGAAACCGTCACCATTGCGGTTCAATTAAGGAAACCGCTCGCCACAAAACTTGCAATAAACCGCATCAACATCATGCCCTTGCGAAACACAAGCCGAACACGATCGAGTTGATTTGTAATTCCGCTGCGATTCCACGATTTCAGCCGACACGAACCCCGTCGGAACAATGATCAGGCTGTACCCTAACAATATTACGACCGCCGAAACAAACTTTCCCGCAACCGTGTGCGGAACGATGTCTCCGTACCCAACAGTGGTCATCGTAACGACCGCCCAGTAGATCGCTTGCGGAATCGAATCGAACTGATTGTCTGCAGGCTGCGTCTTTTCGACCTCATACATCACCGTGCCGGCGACAGTCACAATCACCAGTACCGTCGCAAGAAAAACAACGATCTTGCCTCGCGATCGCCAGATTGCCGCACCCAACGCATCAGCTTCTCCTTCAAACCAGCCTAGATGGAAAACGCGAAACACTCGCAACAGCCGCAACGATCGAAGTACGCTGAAAGAAGTGATCGAAGTTCCGGCTCCCAGCGTCAGGTAGTCCGGAAGGAACGACAGCAGATCGATGATGCCCCAGAAACTTAGAATATACCGCCACGGTTTTCGAACGCAGTACAAACGAAAAAGGTACTCAACCGTGAACAGAATCGTGAACCCCCAGTTGATCGCCGTAAAGCGGTCGCCCCACACACTGTTGTACGAATCCACCGTTTGAAGACAAAGGACAACGATGCTGATCAAAATCGCGATCAGCAACGCCACATCGAAAAACATTCCCCAAAACGTATCCGCCTCAAAAATCACTTCATGGATCTTTTCTCGCAGCGGCGATAGTTTCGGTGATTTTTCAGATGCCTGATCCCTGTTTGCGGGCGGCTTCGCATTGGTCGGTTCAGATGATGTCATGATGAAACGGTGCAGGGCAGGGCAGGTGAAAATAAACTCATGCAAAAAGCTGACTACAAGACGCAGACGCCGATTTTACGTCCTAGCCACGCAGGATGCTTATAAATTCCAGCGTGAAAAAAGTTCCGCCGCCGAAATCTGTTCCAGCGTTAATCACTGAATTTCGACGTTCACCGGTTCCCGGCATCCAACGGTTTGCGGTATTCGGATCGTCCGCTGATTTTCGGCATTCGGGTATGGGAGGCAATACGAATCTGTCACAATTTAACAAGCAACCATTCGCACGTGAAACTTCGCCATTCCTTTCGCTGAAAGACAAACTTTCTTGGATCAAAATATCCCACAATCGAAACAAGCACTCGATTTGCGTCTGCTGGTCATCGTTGCGACCTACAACGAACTAAGGAACCTTCCGGAATTGGTGGAACGCATCGAAACACTTTTGCCAAAGGCCGACTTGCTGGTCATTGATGACGCGTCTCCCGACGGCACTGGACAGTGGTGCGAAGAACGCAGAAAAAGCGATCCTCAATTTCACGTCATCCACCGCGAAGGAAAACTGGGGCTCGGTTCCGCAACCGTAACCGGATTCCGCTACGGCCTGGAACACGACAACGACTATCAATTGCTGGCCACGATGGACGCGGATTTCAGCCACGCTCCAGAAAGCCTGGTCAAACTCGTTTCGTTTTTGAACGACGACGAAACGTGTCGATTTGGAGTCGCCATCGGCAGTCGTTACGTCTCCGGCGGCGGAGTCGAAAACTGGCCATGGTTTCGACGTGTGAGCTCAAGGGCCGTCAACTTTTACGCTCGACTGGTCCTTGGGCTGAAAACTCGCGACAACAGTGGAGCGTTTCGAGTCTACCGTAGCACGACGCTGAAAACGATCGACATCGATCGTATCCAGGCATCCAGCTTCGCCTACCTGGAAGAGATCCTGTGGCGCATTCGCAAAAAGCGCATCTTCATGCAGGAGCTTCCGATCACTTTTCGCGATCGGGAATTTGGCGATTCGAAAGCTTCGTTGTCGATGGGTGTCGGCGTGTTCTGGCATCTGCTGAAGATTCGATTGGGCATCATCAAATAGGTATTCCAGCGGTCGCTGGAAAATAACGGCTTGAGACAGTCGAACGCCACAACCTGAACGACTACTTCGACAGTTGGTGCTTCCCGTTGTCGAAGACCTGATGACACTTGTTGCAACTGTCCAGCATCAAGCCATAGTTCGTTTTTGCTTTTTCAAAGTCGCCGGCAGATTTATAGAGCGCTTTGCCGGCAGTGTAGACGTCCAGGGAAATTTGACGCCATTGGGCGGCTTCTTCGTCAGAGGCACCTTCGGGAACCCGATTTGCGACCAGAGCCGATGTCTCTGCCAATATCAACGAGTGCGATTTGATCGCTTTCCATCCGCGACGATTTTCTGGAGCTTCTCCCGCGAAAGCCTTCTTCAGCGATCGATAGCTTGGCTGAGAAATGTATTCCATGAAGTGATGCATATTATCAATCGGCTCAAACGATTCTGTGGCTTCCTCATCAGCCCCACCTTTCTTCGCCGAGTCAGCCGAACCAGTTTGCGTTTCTTGCGTCGCAGATTCTTTTTCTGATTCCTGCGTTGTGGCGGCAAACGCAATACTGACACCAACGACGAAGCAACAAAGCGAAGCCAATACAAACAGGTTTTTCATCCGAGCTCTTTCAATTTTTGTGCTGGTCGGCAACATGAACGATCGTTGTCCGAGCAAGTCGCGGCCGAAATTAACGATGGGTCAATTTAACTACCAGTGCATCAAAACACAAACCAAAGCCTGACCGCAAATTTGCTACGATGTCTGTCGATTGAAATAGCTGGCTAATCTCGCCACAAATCATTTTTGTTCACAAGAATGAACCGCCGCAGCGAATAGAGAGCGAAGGAGACTTTCATGAACGAGATTTTCACGACGATTTCCGACGCGTTTTTTGCTCACTGGGGAAAAGTCGCCGTCGGTGCAACTTTTATGTTCATTGGTTGGTTGGTCGGCTGGTGGCGTGCCAAGCAAAGCTGGAAAAAGAAAGAGTTCTTCGGCCGCATCAATTTTTCGCTCAACAGCATCCATGACGGAAAGCTGAAAATACGCACCTTGATGGAAAAAAGCTGTGACGAAGTTTTTCTGAACCAAGTCGCGGTGCGCACGATCCTACACGCAGCATTCCATACCACCGCTTCGGATCCGATCATTCCGTTGGCTAAAAAGGACTATTGGTTTTATCTGAATTCCGCCTTAAACGAAGTATCAGAAAAGTTTGCGGATGGATTCATTCGTCGAGATGCCGGGCAAGACCAAAAGGAAACGATCTATATCCTGTGCCTTACCAATGAATCTGACGGCGGGATTCGCACTCGCAAGATTCGGGCAATGCTGATTCGAAAGGATGACCTCCTGAACCTGCCAAAAGAAATGCCAGAACTCGAAAGCAAGAATCACGAAACGCGATGGCGGACCCTGCTGCATATGGCACAGGTTTACCACAAGAAACCGCATCAGTTTTTCTCAGTCGAAATCATCGCTTAGCTGCCATGAACAAACCGAGACCTCAGACTGAGATGCGCCACACTCAACGGCGCAACCAGTCGCCATTCACATCAAACCTTCCAGTTGCCCCGCAAAATGACAGGACAACCGATTCGGGTTCACATCAGCCGCTGGCGTTTACTTCTTTTTCCAACGGTCCAACTGTCGCGGTGAAAGCCAGTCCTCAATCGATTGCCCAGAGACTTGCGAAGAATTCAATTTCGTCCACTGCATCGCCGTCAGGTTCAACTTGTCCAAGCCAGTCACTCGCGAAAGCTGCTTTTTCTGATCTGATTGCGGTGCGCGGCGATAACCGTTCTTTGCATCAAACAGCTTTACGTTTTTCAAACGAGTCTTATCCGCAACAAGGTCGCGATCCCCGGCCGTCGGCAAGTACACTGCAGACGCACACTCAAATTTTTCGGCTTCTGCGACCAATGAAAGAAGATCGATTGTATCGGCGTCGTACTTAACGATGACGACTTCTCGCCCGTCATAAAAACCAGCTTCTGTTGCGATCACGCCGTCGAGCGATCCCAATTTGGCTTCACCCGTCCAAAAGCAATACATTGCAAATGCGACATACTTGTTTTTTGGATTCGATTCTGGAACTAGTACTTTCGCCAGGTAATCCGGGACTTCATTTCCGCTCTTCTGGATCGCAGTCGCAATTCGTCGAGCCGTTCCGTTGATGGTCCAAACTTTATCTTTACGAGGCAACACGTCCTTGAGATCCGAATCAAGGAATCGCATGACCTGATAGTTCCACGACGGCTCGTTGAACCGTTCAAGAATCTGTTTGTCTTTGCCACCCACATTGTTGTAGATCGCCAAGGGAACAAAGTTGTCTTCGAGTGCTTCGACGATCAAAGGCTGGGCCAACACCTGCTGGCCGTATTGTTGACAGCCCTGTCAGCCGGGGACTTCCTGGAACAGCACTGCGATCGGTTTCTGATCCTTTTTCGAAATTGCAACGGCGGAGTCGAGATCTCGCAACCATTCGACCGTTCCCAGTTCTACAGGCTGCTTCTCACTTTTGTCATCCATCGCGTTGTTCGCGTGCACGAAAAAAGCAGCCGCACTGACGATGATTGCTGAAAGAAATACGTATTTCATCTGAGACCTCGAAATTCTGGTAGTCCGATCGTGGATTATGACGCATTTGGACGCGATACGCTTTGGACAACTTTCCAAAAAAACTTCCATTTTGTAGGAAGCCACGGTTTTCGTTCAAATTCGGTAGCCTAAAGCACAGAAACGCGGCCAAAACACAGAAACGCGAACGAACTGGAGGACACCCGCCGTTCGACAATGAAAGTAAGCCAAGAAGCAGCGAACCGGAAAAGCAGCGAAGGCTCGAAAGATAAACTTCTGCAATTTCTCCCAAGATCCAACCGTCGGCCTCGAATTGATAAGTTGGTCGTTTGATTTCCCCTGATTGAATATTGCGCGAAGGATTCGAAAAATGATGAACGAGACCATGCATGCGATGCCGCCCGTGAAAGCTCGATCTTTTCCGTGGCAATTTAATATCAAAGCAATCCTTGCGACCACCACGGCTTGCTGTTTGCTACTCGCGATGGCGACTGTTCCGCCGCTGTTGGCCATCGTTCTTACGCTGTTTCATCTGGCCGCCGCGATCGCCATGGTCACGGCCGCGATTTATGGACGAGGCTGGATTCGACCGTTTTCAATCCTTGCAGGAATCTCTTTAGCCATTGGCTTTTTAATGATTCTCGCGGAACCAATGCCTGCGGGAGCTGCTGGAATCGCGTTGCTTTTTAATTTGGCAATCTCAATGGCCGTTGGCCTTTGCGGAGCCGTTTTTCAAGGCTACCTCGTGCGACGCGGAGGATTTATTCCGATCCCCAACCTGCCCTTGCTACGGGATACGCTGGTTAACCCTCGTCCTGAATCGGCAGACAAAGTTTAGTCAGAGACGCATCAAGCCAAGATCGGACATCGGCAGCATCCGGGGGTTGTCGCCCAAGTTCACAATTCTAAAGCGTCTGACGATACCGCGATTGGAACGCAACCCAATGTTTTGCGCACTATTCAGAAACCCTTGTTTTCTAAAAGAAAATTGACTTGCGTTGCATCACGTTGGTATACCCTTATGCTCCCGGATGGATTTTCGTTGTCAACGGTGCCACTGATTTCAAATCAGTGGCAAGTAAACCGGAATTATTTTCGACGACAGGCGTCTGGTTTGATGTTTGAGGCGATTCTCCTGAAGTGGCGACAGTTTTTGCAGATTCACCAATTCACATGGTAGGTGAACTGTCGAAACCCCAAAAACTTGGAACAATGCCGCAATGAAACAAGCGTTCTCAATTTTGACGCCCACGCATCGTGAATAATCCGGGGTAAAATGACTTCACGATTGGATGCGAAGTGATGCGAAGCGTTCGGACGATGAAACTGACGCGAAATAAAAACCGCAGACCCTGCCAAGACAGATCCGCGGTATGCATAAACACTTCACCATCGGGCGGGAAGCTGAACAATTAAGCCTGCCTGGGTGTCTTTGGTATTGGAATTGCCATTGCCGGCAACCAATCTCCGTCAATATCAGCAAACCAAATCCTCAGTGACTTGTCTTGGGTTTCGTAAATCCACTCCAAGTATCTATCACCCGGATTCAACTTTCGCCAAACGCCCGATTGATTGCCCACTCCAGAACCTTCTGGCACAACCAATTCTTGTACCGAGTTTGGAATTCCCAAAAGCTCCCGTAAACTGTCGCAAGACATGTTAGCATCAAGAGTACTGAAGTTTTTGACCAAATCTTCTGAGCTATTCATTCCCATTCCCCGAACTATTTATAGGCTGCTTTCACCAGTTCAACGACAAATTGAGGCACGTTCATGGTTCCTCCAAACAGGAGCTGGCACTTCGTCTTCGGACACGGCTTCGTCGGCGTTCGCCTCGAATGGTGCAAACACAATTTGAACTTTGACAAATCCAAGCGGGCCGACTCGTCTGCCGTTCTCTTGTACTGATACGGATTCAAGAGCCCACATGCCATGATCGCACCTGCTCGCGAGACATTTTTGCCGATTAACTCCACGGTCGACAAGGGAGCGAACCCGAATGAGTGAGCCAAAACGAGTCATTTGGAGTCGCCTACTGCCGCAAACCAAGGTCGTTCGAACGAAATGATTCGTTTGATGTGCTGATAGAGTCATACCCAAACACGTTGCTCACGCACCAAACCATTCTTTGAGCAATCCAGCGATTACGTCAAAATCATCGTCTTGCCAATTCAATTTTGCTGCGATAGCTGCCGGGTTTTGGTCGGGAAAATAGTCAGCGAATATTGCCTTGCTCGATTCAAAAACTGGTTCTTTTGAAATTTCGTTGAGAACCACTGTTGAGGTTTCTCGTTCTTTCTCACCAAGCATCGCAATGACTCGACAAACGTCCTGACAGTGTTTGAATGATTGCTTCCGGGCGAACTCA
>CAYZPA010000144.1:5468-7609 GCA_964479855.1 uncultured Pirellulaceae bacterium | reverse complement strand
TTTCGAGATTGCCTTTGCGAAACGAATTTAATCAACAGCCCGTCACGCGACGGGCTTCTCTCGGTTCGCCTCAAGCCGTCCGCACAGGTAACCGATGCCCCAGTTTTGCACGAGCCCACCTGCGATCAGAAATCCCAGAGCACAGCCGACCGCAACATCGCTGGGCCAATGGGCGAAAAAAATCACTCGCTGAATGGACGCCAGAATCGCGACACACAAAAACAACACTCGGCCCCGCGGATAAAGGAAGCTCAACCCGATCGCCAATCCGCAAACCAATGCCGAGTGAGCTGACGGAAAAGATTGAGTCTGATACTCGACGTTCCACGTGGCTTCCTGAACTTGCACCAACCAGGTTTGCCAATTCGAATCCGGCCACGTAGGTTGCAATAGGTGATCGAAATAGCTGGTCGGTCGGTTGCGTGGCACGAACAGCTTTATCAAGTGGGCGGTGATTGGCGGAAACGCCGCGCAAGAGATTAGACGCACCAGATGACGACGTCGGTCGGGATTGAGATTCCAGATCGCCAACACAATGAGAGCGACTCCGAAGCCGTGAGCAAAAATTTCGGACAGCTTCACGATTCGTCGCAGGTCGCCTGGCCAATTGTCAGAATTAACCTGCGAAATAATCGCGATATCAAAAAACGCCAAGCCAAACCCGACGACCAGCATGGCAATGCCGATTCCAATGTGTTGCAGGAATGGACGAGGTTGCATTTGGTTGTAGTTTTCGGCAATCATCGCGGACATGATGGACGAAAATCGCGATGCCGTGAATAGGAGTACGAAACTTCGACTACCGTTGTCTCATCCGAAACATGCGGACCAAGGCGACTTGGATTAAGGCCGCTTTGTCGGACGGCGATACAGCGTCGACTCGATCCATTCCAATGAGCCATTCGTTAAAGGCTCGGATCCGCTCGACCGATCCCGATGCCAGTCTCGATCGACAGGAACCATCGCCGGGTCGAGCGGCCAGCATAAAAAGGGCTCGCGTCCCAAAGCCGATTTTAACTTCTCGGACACCATCGTCACGTTCCCCGCGCGAGGCGGCATCGGACCGGCTTCGATCCTTGGACATCCGAGCAGTAAATCAGGATCGTAGCCTCCGACTCGATTCACGATCTGAGCGATTTCATAAAGCGACTTCGTTCGCGGGCCTCCAGCGTGATAGATCCCGGAAAGTTTCAGCGTCGCAACTTCCTCGATGACTTCGTTCAAACATTCCACGTATGTCGGAGTTCGCACTTCGTCAAAATACAGCGTTGCCGGACGCCCTTTCGCGAACCGCGATTGAATCCAATCTATCGCTCCTGCATGGCCATTGAAACTGATTCCCATCGGAAGCGAAATTCTCAAAATGCACGCGTCGGGACGTCGTCGAAGAACAATCTGTTCCGCTTCGACCATCGTGGTCCCGTAAATCGTCACCGGATCCGTCGGGTCCGATTCGACATAACCGCCCTGCCCTGCCCCGGAATAAACAAGGTCAATCGACAAGTGAATCAGCCGCACGTCGCGGCCATCGATCGCATCCAACAGGCTTTCGAGATTGCGAACGTTCAATTGTCGAGCCATTTCTGGATCGCATTCGCAGGCTTTCAGAGCGCAGCTTCCACCGGCATGGACGACGGTGCGAATTCCCTTATCGACAATCAGTTCCCGAATGCGTTCGGTTTCTGAAAGATCACATCCAAGAATATTTTCTCCGACGAGCCTCCAATTTCGAGTCGGTCGTTGGCCGTGAACGTCCGCGCCATATCGATCCCGAAACCAGAAGAACGCATTGTAAGCAGCGACGCCAGCCAAACCGCAAATCAAAATCGGAAGTCGATTCGCTTGCGGCAGAAGCTTTGGAAAGGTCTGCGGAAACGCAGCGATGCTTGTGGGCGTCGTATTCAATTCAGAGTCATCGGCTTATTAGAAAGTTTGGAACGCGTTAACATATCGACAGCCCGTTTTTCTGTCCAACCTGATCCTCAACCAATCTCTTTCCACTCAGTTTCCATGATTCGAACCAAAATCTGCGGCATCACGCGTCTTGAGGATGCCACCGCCTGTGTCGAAGCCGAGGCCGATGCGATCGGGTTCAACTTTTACAAAAAAAGCAAGCGGTACATCGAGCCAGCGTTAGCGGC
>CAYZPA010000144.1:0-5368 GCA_964479855.1 uncultured Pirellulaceae bacterium | reverse complement strand
TCGGGTTCAACTTTTACAAAAAAAGCAAGCGGTACATCGAGCCAGCGTTAGCGGCAGAGATTTCGCAGACGCTTCCAACAACGTTCGCGAAGGTTGGCGTGTTCGTCAACGCTGGGGCCGAAGAGATCATGATGACCGTGAGTCTGTCCCGTCTTTCTCACGTCCAGCTGCACGGTGACGAAAATCCAGACTTGATCGGCCAACTGTCTCGGTTCGTCCCGCCGGAAACGCAGTTCATCCGTGCAATTCGCGTCATCGACAACGATTTGAAAGCAGCGCAGAAGGAGATCGCTGCCTGGGAAGACTCCGGGGCTGACCTGATTTTGCTGGACGCCGCGTCTGCAGGATCCTTTGGTGGCACTGGAAAGCGACTGGATTGGAAAGCGTTGACGAGTCTGAGGTTCCGCACGCGTTGGCTGTTGGCAGGCGGACTTAACCCGGAAGTTGTTGGCGAAGCGATTGAGTCCGCGAAACCGGATGGAGTCGATGTCGCCAGTGGCGTCGAGGATTCGCCGGGCGTGAAGAACAAAATGCTGATTCAGAAATTCGTCCAGCGCAGCAGATTTTGAGCATTTGCTTTGAACTGAAAGAGGCACTTATAGCCTGAAAATTCTGGCCAACCTTAGTCGTCCATCGTAAGAATGATCCAAATGGCGAAAGCAGTGATTGGGCTCGACAGAAAAACGTGACACAACCAAGCCAGCCGCCACCGGTTCAGCAGTGGCAGATAGCCAACACCGATCAGTGCTGTTGAACTCAATGCCATAACGGCCATTGCAACTTCCTGGTCAAATGGCCAGCCGAGTATTCCGATAAACGCCGCTAAGGCATTCAGAGCCAACCCGCAGACTCCGACCACCAAGCAGACAAGCGTTTTTACCACGCTCGGATCTTCCAGCAGCGGCGTCAAATGGGCACTCGATGGAGTCGCAAAAGCCTGCGTTATGCCATCGACTTCATTCGACTCTTGTGCCACGTTCTTTCACCGAAGAAAGATGCGGAGTGGGAACAGACCGATCCGCTTTGGCAGACCCCGAACCAGAGCCATCGATCACACCGCCCTTCCCGATCACGACAATGCCACTTTCGGTCACCGTCAAACCACGCTTTCGATCCTCTTCCAGATCGAATCCAATTTTTACACCCGGCGGGATCTTGACGCCCTTGTCGACGATGGCCCTTCGCACTTGAGCACCGCGACCGATTTCCACATGATCAAACAGAATCGAATCGCTCACGTTCGCGAAACTATTGACGCGACAATGCAAACCGACGATGCAACGCTCGACTTTGCCGCCAGAAATGATACTGCCTGGACAGACCATTGAATCCGTCGCCGTTCCGACTCGACCACCTCCGTCGTGGCCTCCGAAAACGAATTTCGGCGGAGGGCAGTTTTCCTGGTAAGTTCGAATTGGCCAGGACTGATCGTACATGTTTAGCATCGGATCGACGCTGATAAGATCCATGTTCGCTTCGTAGTACGCGTCGACCGTTCCGACGTCACGCCAATAAGCCTGGCTTTTTCCATTTTCGTCCTGAAACGGAAAAGCGTAGATTCGATGAGAATCGATGACTGACGGGATAATGTTCTTTCCAAAATCGCGCGAACTGACCGGACTGTTTGCGTCTTTGAGCAATTGCTCAAACAGAAAACGCGACGAAAAAACGTAGACTCCCATACTCGCGAGGCACTCATTGGGATTTCCCGGCAACGTTTGCGGAGCAGCCGGTTTTTCTTCGAAGCCAACGATGCGTTGCTGTTCGTTGACTTGCATGACACCGAACGCTTTTGCAGATTCGATGTCGACCTGCAGTGCCGCGACCGTAAGATCGGCTTTCATCTTATTGTGGTAGTCGATCATCGCACCGTAGTCCATTTTGTAGATATGGTCTCCGGCCAGAATCAGCACGTTTTCAGGTTTCTCTTTCTCGATCGAGTAGATGTTTTGGTAGACGGCGTCTGCGGTTCCGCGATACCATTGCTCGTCGATTCGCTGCTGCGGTGGGACCACATCAATGAATTCGCCAAGCTCGCGACAGAAGAATTGTCGCCATCCTGTGTTGATGTGGCGATCAAGGCTGCTGGCTTTATATTGGGTCAGCAACAGCACCTTGCGAATGCCGCTGTTGAGACAATTCGACAACGCGAAATCCGCGATCCGGTAGCTGCCTCCGAAGGGGACCGCAGGTTTGGCTCGGTCGCGAGTCAAAGGTTCAAGGCGAGAGCCTTTTCCGCCAGCGAGGATGACAGCCATAACATCGTTCATCAACTTCTCCTTCAGGCCAGCTCCTTTGTTGGATTCAATCAAGCGAGATTGACTTGTGGAGCCGTACAAACAGTTTCGTCGTTTGGCCGATCTGACTCAACCCGACTGTAAGTTTCAGCAAGCGTCTTTCGAATTGAGCGTTTATCTCTAACGCATTTTCTGACTGTATCTTTGTCAAAAAAGTTTGAAAGTCAAAGCGTTCTGGTTTGGCAGAAAATTCAAGCGGGCGAAAATTCAAGCGGGGACAGGCAGACCGAGTTTGCCTTACATCGGTAAATCAAAGTCGGAAAACAATTCATCAGAATGGCAACCCTCTTCAATGGCCACCGGAACGCATATCATCCCCAAGCATTCTCTGCGTTAACGATCTGTGCAAAAGGTCCGCTTCATGTGATTGCTACTTCAGTGAAGTTCGGTGCCTTTGACGATGCGGTTATTGACCATGCAAATCGATTTGCGATGCGGGTGGGCGACGCCGGTGCCATGGAACTTGAAACATAGTTCCCAAAAACCGGGATCGGCTCGCCAGACTCAACATGACGCTTCTTCACTGATCCCACCTCATTGCAACTCTGTTGCAGCA
Source organism: uncultured Pirellulaceae bacterium (assembly GCA_964479855.1). Classification (GTDB taxonomy): domain Bacteria; phylum Planctomycetota; class Planctomycetia; order Pirellulales; family Pirellulaceae; genus Mariniblastus. Next base: position 2,515 of record CAYZPA010000144.1, on the reverse strand, counting down.
CTATGAAACCAGCCGTCGTTTGACCGGCGTGGCGCGAGTCGAATCTCGTTTGCTGGGGTCGTTCAAATCGCAGCATTTTTACGAATCACAGCCTCGGAAACCTGTTTCAGGACCTTTAGTGAAGCTCAACGGCTAAAATCTGATGCTCCGCCAAATGTTGCGAAAGGATCTGGCAGCAAAGAAGTTTCAGGGTTTGCGGGGCCTAGATGAACGAAAACGTCGGTGAAAAAGGCATTTTTCCACTTAAGTTTGTTTTAGCGAGGTAGGTTTATCCAGCATGCATTTTGAGAGTCGCATTGTCTCAAAATTGCTATCTTTAACAATTTCGATACCATGCATTCGCGACCTTCGTGATTGTGCGGCTTATGCCGCGATTCGAGTCCAAATTGGGGTTAGAATTACTGCAAGACGATGACAACTCAGGGTCGGAGCCAGCTTTGTAACCCTATTTTTTCGAAATTGCCGCCAATAAAACGCGTTTGATCTCGGTCTCGAGGGTTCCAATTACTTGATTGTCAGATATCATGGCAAATGAAGTAGACTCTGTGAGATACACAACTTTTGATGGACTGACAAATGGTAGGCAAACTCTGCTCAACGAGCTTCAGTGCGATTGTGCTGTTCGTGTTGACATTTGCTTCGACGGCATTTGCGGAAGAGATCATTCTTGAAGAGGGTCGGGACTTGGCGGGCGTGCCAATCGGCGACTTCTTTTGCTCTCCCTGTTTCACGAAGGTCGGTTCCTCATCTTTCGCAATGGGTGGTTCCGAGGACAGTCAGACCATTGAAATGACAACCGGTGAGCTGTGGAGATTCTTTGACGAACAGGGAATTAATTCGGTCAATCAATTGACTTTGTTTCTGGAAATAGAACAGCTTTCGAGCGATTCCCGTTTCGATCTTTCAGAGCTTAACATTCAGATTCAGCATCCAGACGGAAAAAGTTTGCTCACCAACATGAATCTGGGAGCAGATCATTTGGTCGTTCCTGGCTATGAAACTTCTTCGTCGCGTCCTGAGGCTGAAATTCGTTTTGATCTAGGGTACGACTTCATGCAGGAGTTTTCCTCCGAAAGTACAGAGCTCGTTAAACTTAACGCAGTTTCGACATCAGCTTTGTCGAGGGGGCCTCAATTCCTGCTAACGGCAGATCAGACAGGTTTCCGCAGCACGCATCTCAGTACGATTTTCGGATTTGTTTTCTTTTGGGGAATGGTGTTCCTGATTCTGCTTCGATGGATGAAGCCGACTAAGCAGGTGATTCCGTCCGATGTAAAACCCCGCCCTGCTGCCGGTGTCTCTCGAATGGTCGCCGGATCATAGCCGATCAAGCGATCGATCTTTCATTGCCGTTACGTGCGTGCTCGCTGACGAAGTGCTTCGTAGAACAAAACCGCACCCGCAGCCGATACGTTCAGACTGTCCGCGATTCCCGACATCGGAAGCCTGACGGATTGATATTCTTCTTTCGTCCAGGCTTTGCTGACTCCCTTCGCTTCACTGCCCAGCACGATCGCAGTTTTTAACGTTAGATCGCGAGTGTAAAAGTCGACGGACGATTGGAGCGACGCAACAAGCACCTGATACCCTTGCTCTGACAGCCAGCCCTGAACGGTTTCGGTATCACACTGGCACCCTCTGACTGAAAAGCAGGTGCCAAGGCTCGATCGAATCGTGTTGGGATGAAACCAGTCGGTGACTGGATTGGCAACGATCAGTGCGTCGATTCCTGCTCCGTCAACGCTTCGCAAAATTGCTCCCAGATTGCCCGGTTTTTCGATCGATTCAGCAACGGCGATGACGGGCGCGGCCGAATCAAGACCCGCCTGAATGCTTTCCAAAGTCATGTCCGGACGCTGAGCTGTCATGACGATTCCGTCAGACCGGTCTCCAAAGCAAATTTTGTCAAACAGTTCTTCCGAAACTGAAATCGCTCGCGAATCAAAGTCGGGATACAGCTTGCCAATTGCCGACATCACGTCTGCGTTTACCAACTGGCTGCAAACAAAAAGCTCATCCGGTTCAATCCCTGACCGGATTGCTCGAATGATTTCGCGGCTGCCAAAAACAGCAATTCGATTCTGCTGCTGCCTTCCACGAGACGAATGCAGCCGCACCAGTTTTTTGATGCGTTGATTCTGTGAGCTGCTGATGACTTCCATGAAAGCGATACTGCCTGTTGGTGCGAAAACGCCAATGATACTTCACCGCTTCCCGAATTGAAGCCGGACGATTCGCGGTTTGGGCGCCGAGTGCGCCGAGTGCGCCAAGTGGCTCAAGCGGACAGGCCACCCGTTGTTTGTTATTTGCAATCCAGCCGTTGTGGCAATCCATCGGCATGGCAAAGGTGCATCGCAATATCAACCGGAATTATTCACGACGACAGGCGTCTGGTTTGCCCTTTGAAGCGATTCTTTGGACGCGGAGGCAAGTTTTGCAAATTCGTCAATTTCACGTCTTGGGTGACCTTTCGAAACCACAAACCTGGAGCAATACCCCAATGAAGTAAGCTTTC
>CAYZPA010000143.1:6872-8007 GCA_964479855.1 uncultured Pirellulaceae bacterium | reverse complement strand
CCCACACCTCGTGAATAATCCGGGATCAAATCGTAACGATGGCAACCGTCGGCCGGCTTACTCGAGCCGGAAGGCGGAAGCTGTCGATGCGACTTTCTTCGAACGCCCCACTTCAAATTCAAAGCTTCATAACGAATTCCTTCAGCTTCTTTTCCAGCGTGTCGAAATCTGTTTTGAACGTTTTAGCAAATAAGGTCACGCGCTCATCGGGACTGTAATTTGCGAACTCTTTCTGGTTGCCATCCTGAATCACGAACTTCAGGTATTTGCTCTTCTCTGTTTCTGCCAGATAGAAGGACAGCCCCCACGCCAGACTGTACGCAAGTTCCGGCTGCTTAACGAACAACTGATCGTTGCGAATCATCGATTCCAGCTTTCCTTTCGCCAATCCCGACTGAAACATTTTTCGTAACGTCACCAATCGTCGTTTGTTCACACGCTTCGCAACAGGAGCCTTCGGATCGTCCGCTCGAAAACCGGCCGATTCGAAAAGCATCGCAAAACCTTCGGAAGTCCATCGAGGCACCGCACAAAGACGATTATGAACCCCGGTATTGAAAGCCACCTGATGAATGGCTTCGTGCACCAGCGTCACGGTTGCCAATCGGTCAACTTGGCGAGCCAGTCGTGGATCGGTCGAGATATAGGTCGTCACTCGATTACTGATCCGCGAGTAATATCCGTAGACGTTTCGTTTGAAGATGGATTCTCCGACCAGCGATCGGTCAAATTCGGTTCGTGAGCCCAACACGACAACGACAAAAGGAAATTTTGGCTCCGCGATATCGATGCCACGCTTTGCCAGGTAATTTTTGAATTGCACAAAGACCGCTTCGTATTGCTTGGCCCAATTCTGGTTTTTCGTTCGCGGGTGAACCACCAAAAAATGCTTGGACGACTGAGTCAGATATCGGGCTCCGTACTGCTTTTGCAGCCGAGCACCAAGTTCCTTGATCGAGTAAGGAGCGAATCCGTCGGAGTTGTGCTGCAGCCTTTTCTTCCGAGGCAGAGTCGTGATTCGTCCGTCCCAACGAAGAAGCACGAGCTGTTTTGAATCCTGACCCAGCGGACGACCGTAATAGATCTTGCCTTTGTCTTCGACGCGAACGGTAAAGACCCTTTTGACAGGCCCTTC
>CAYZPA010000143.1:3966-6772 GCA_964479855.1 uncultured Pirellulaceae bacterium | reverse complement strand
TACCTTCCGCGCGAAAACAGCGGTGCGAGCGCGTGAACAAAATCGGAGTAGCGAATCGATCCACGCAATCATCGAACGACCTTGTAACTTATTTGGGGTCAGAAGCAGCTTCTTCGAGCGACGAACCCGCTTCGTCATCCTTTGGTTCTGCATCACTTGCAGAATCGCCTTTCGAGTGGCTCGCATCACTTGCATCCGCCGACTTTTCTTCAGCGGAGGCATCATCTTGTGGAGCTTTTACCTCAAGGCTTTTCCGAATCGTTTCGCCATGAACCGAAGGTCCGATCAAATCCGCGATTTCGAAGCGGTCAAGCTCTTCCTTCTCCATCAGCCCGTCCGTGATCGCCTGCAAATCGTCTCGCCGCTGTTCCAACAATTCATTGGCGGCTTTCTGAGCAGCAGACAGAATCAAATGGACTTCCTCGTCGATCACTTCCATTGTGTGTTCGCTGAAGGATCGAGATTTTTGCATCTCGCGACCGAGGAACGGATCCTCTTCAGACATTTTGTAGCTAACTGGACCGAGCTTTTCGCTCATCCCCCAATGCGTCACCATCCGACGAGCCATCGAAGTCGCACGTTCGAGATCGTTTTCAGCGCCGACGGTCAGTTCATTGTAAACGATCATTTCCGCACCGCGTCCGGCCAACAACACCACAAGATGGTCAATCAATTCCTGCTGAGAAAGATTCATCCGATCTTCGTCGTGCACCATCTGAGTCACACCTAATGCCTGACCTCGTGGGATGACCGTGACTTTATGAACAGGGTTGGCTCCTTTCAGGAACCATGCCGCGATCGTGTGGCCGGCTTCGTGATAGGCCGTTCGTTCTTTTTCCTTTTCGGTCAGAACTTCTTCACGAGCGGCTCCCATCAACACTTTGTCATGAGCGTAATAGAAGTCGTCCATCTCGACTTTAGTCTTGCTTTTGCGAGCAGCCCACAACGCGGCTTCATTGACCAGGTTCTGAATGTCGGCACCGGTCATGCCAGCGGTCGCTTCTGACATCGCTTCCAAATCGACATCTGGGCCAAGCGGAACATCGCGAACGTGCACTTTAAAGATCGCAAGCCGTCCAGCTTTTGTGGGTCGGCTGACGGTCACATGCCGATCGAAACGTCCCGGTCGCAACAGTGCCGGATCAAGGATGTCGGGCCGGTTCGTCGCCGCGATGATGATGACCGAATCAGTTTTGTCGAACCCGTCCATTTCGCCAAGGATCTGGTTCAGCGTCTGTTCCCGCTCGTCATGTCCGCCACCGAGCCCGGCTCCACGCTGTCGTCCGACCGCATCGATTTCGTCGATGAAAATAATCGCAGGTGACTGGTCTTTGGCCTGAGCAAACAAGTCTCGAACGCGGCTGGCACCAACGCCGACGAACATCTGAATGAATTCACTACCGTTGACGTTGAAGTAGGGAACGCCGGCCTCACCAGCAACGGCTCTGGCAAGCAAGGTCTTACCGGTACCCGGAGGCCCCACCAGCAAGACTCCTTTGGGAACACGGCCGCCAAGTTTTTGAAATTTCGTCGGGTCCTTCAGGAAGTCAACAATCTCTTGCAAGTCTGCTTTCACACTTTCCAGTCCAGCCACATCTTTAAACGTGATCGGCAATTCAGCGGGCTCGTACCGTTTGGCAGGACTGCGAGAAAAATTGGACAGAAACCCGCCTCCACCCATCATCTGACTTTGACGACGCATCATGTACATCATCACGCCGACGATCCCCAACGTCATCAGTGCAAGGAAAAGCAGCTGGTAGATCCATGGATCGGTTTGTGTTTCGAAACTGATCTGCTTGACGCCAGCTTTGATCAGTTTTTCATTAAGTCGGTTCCGCGAAATGTCGTCCGGAGGAAGCTCAACGACAAATCGCTTTTCGAGCATCGCCCCTTCCTTTGGTGCGACGAATTCACCGTTGAGGTTCTGCACTGGCACAGCCGGCGGAATGACGCTGAACGTTCCCGTCGCACTCGTCGGACCAAATTCGACAGATTCAATGACGCAGCCGACTTCGTTGTTGCTGCCATCACGAATCGGTTTTCCGTCAAGATCTTTACCTTCGATCAGATTCTGAAAGTAGCCGTACGAAATCCGCGAGGCGGGCTGCGATGGAAACAAAAGCGTCCACAGCACAAACATCACCAGCAGCGATACCAGCAACCAAATTGGGAATCCCCGCATTGGCCCTTTCGCATTCTGGGCATCGCCTTCACTTTCGGGAGTCTTCCTGTCCTGCTTGTCGTCCATCAAATTCTCAGCCAGTTATTTCAAAGCAGCAATCGCTGCGATCACGAACATTGTTTTCGTACTTCTATCACCACAGCACGGTTAACCGTCGAATTCTAGCGTATTTCAACAAAATTGACGACGACGGATCATCGCTGCGGCCTTGCGTCCAAACCCCCGGTTTTCAGCGGTTTATCGGCTGGACAACTGCGTTTCGCCATGAGAGGCACGGCATTGCAAGAAAAACAACAAATCATTCGATTGAAGTTCGTTTGGTAACGCAGCGAGCAATTTTGGGAGCCGCTCGCCCACATTGTCAGCCACGAAGCGCTCCAGAATTTCGATTCGGTCGCGATCCAGCAGCCAATGAGCTTTCACCGGAAACCCTTCGTTCGCCGATCGCAACACGTGATCGACCACAATCGCCTCTTCCAGCTGACGAATCTGTAAAACGTGTTCCAGCGAGTAACCTTCATTGAACAAACGCCAAGTCCAAAAGTGACTGGGCCGTTTTTGACCACGTGGCGGCAATTCCGCATCCGCGGCGTCAAAGCGAAGCTGAGCCGATTCTGGTTC
>CAYZPA010000143.1:0-3866 GCA_964479855.1 uncultured Pirellulaceae bacterium | reverse complement strand
TCGCGGACCGGCATCAAGTGCGGTTGCTTCCCCTTGAGCTTGGTACCAATTTGATTCAGCAGAGAATTCGACATGCGATCGGTCAGGTCAACGACCGCCTCGCCCGACATCAGCATCAATCCATCTTCGTTGATCTGAACAACCGGTCGGAACTTGGTGGTCTCAATCTGGTCGACGTAGCCGTTATCGATCAGGAATTCGATTAGCTCGACGATGTCATCGACGCGCAGCGGCTTTAGCAACGCAAAGGTACTCAGCCGATCCAACGCCAGTTGTTTAAGCTTCTTTTGAGTCGACCCTTTTAACATCTGAGCGACCAGACGTTTTCCGATTCGACCGTGAGTCCGAGCGATTCCACTCAAGACAACCTGAGCCGCATATAAACAGGCATCCGCGTCAGCATGTTTTGGCTTGCTCGCGTCACCTGAACCGCCGTTTGGCTTGGGCCGTTTCGCGCAGTTGTCGCACGCCCCGCAGCGACGCCGATCGGAATCGCCAAAGTATTCAAGAATCTCCAGTTGACGACATCGCCGAGTCGTCCCGAGCCGAATCACCGACTGGAGCTTTTCCATCTCCGCCTTCTTGCGACGTTCCAACTGATGAAAATCGATATCAAGCTCACGAAACGATTTGTCTCGACACCGCATCGAAATCGCTTTGCCTCGAAACGGCGGAACGTAACTGATCGCGTCCAGCTTACACAGCTCTCGAATTGACCGGTTCACCGCCGACCATTTCATTTCAAGCTTTTCAGCCAACCAGTCGGGCTGAAACAAAACGACTTCGCCTCGAAAATCGCCAACCAGTTTCTCAAGCCCACGCAAAACATGTCGACGAGTTCTGGCGTCTCTTGGCAGAAGGTCCACCAGCGTTTTCATATCCGAATCGATACGGATACCGGACGCATTGTTTTTGGAATCCAACCGCTCGATCGCGCCGGCTTTTTCCAGCAAGTTCTCGCAAGTCGCAATGCCTGTCGTACCAATCGAAAGATCCAGTTCTTCCTTGATGTCCTGCAGCGTCATTTCGATCGGATCGGCCGGAATCGTTCGCAAGTACTCATACAATTCCTTCATCGTCTCGCGAGAAGGGTAGGAATTCTCGATGAAGAACTCCTGAATGAACTTGTCCTGATACGAAAACAACATCAAACACTCGGACGGCAAACCATCACGTCCGGCTCGTCCTGCCTCCTGGTAGTAAGCTTCGATACTGCCGGGCATGTTGTAATGCACCACGAATCGCAGATCGGGTTTGTCGATTCCCATTCCAAACGCGTTGGTTGCGACGATGATCGGAGTCTCCCCCGACATAAATTTCTCCTGCACCGCACGACGCTGGTCCGGTCCGAGCCCACCGTGATAAAACGCCAGCGGACGATCGATGTTGGACTCCAACAGCTCGACCAGATGCTCGCAACTTTTTCGAGTCGAAGCGTAAACGATTCCCGCTCCGGCGGTTTCGTTCACAAACTCGATCAACCGCTGATCTTTTTCGTGATTGCCGGTCGGCGATTCGACTCGAAGCGCCAGATTGTCTCGCGCGAAACCGGTCACGAAAGTCGCTGGATCATCAAGGTCCAGAATTTTCGCGATATCGTCCTGAACCAGTTTGGTCGCCGTCGCGGTCAACGCCACTGTTTGAGGATTGCCAATCCGCTGCCGAAACTTGCCCAGTCTCGCATAATCGGGACGGAAATCGTGACCCCACTGGCTGATACAATGGGCTTCATCGACCGCCAGCAACTGCACTTCAATGCGGCTGATCGTTCGCATGAAGGCATTGCTTCGCAAACGTTCGGGCGCGATGTAAACGAGCTTGTACTGACCGGCCCCCAATGCCGCCAGTCGCGATTGTTGCTCTTGCGGCGAAAGCGAACTGTTGATGAAGGTCGCTGGAATGTCGATTTTCTGTAGCGAATCGACTTGGTCCTTCATCAATGCAATCAGCGGAGAAATCACGATCGTGACTCCGGACCTCGCAATCGTCGGCAGCTGAAAACAGAGGCTCTTTCCGCCTCCCGTTGGCATGATGCACAGCGTGTCGCGGCCCGCCAACACCGCGTCGATGACATGCCGCTGCCCGGGCCGAAATCCGGGCAGGCCGAAATTTGGCAACCAGTCTTCAGGATTGGGCGTTGGGGTCGACAAGGTTGGCTTTGCAGTGGAGACGGCGATTCATCGTTAAAGGGCCCGGATTATAGCGAAATTCACCCCTCAGTCGTAGCGGAACAAAATACCTCGCAACCAACCTGTGAAACTCGAAAGAAATCGGCGAACCTTTACGCCGAAACAGGGTCTCTCGACCGTTCCATCTTCTCAATTGGAGGACAGTCCGTTGCAGAATCATTCAAAAATTGTCGCTCGCGAACCAGCCACTTTTAGCCCGGATTATTCACGATGCGTGGGCGTCGACATGGAGAAAGCTTGTATCGTTGGGGTATCGTTCGAGGTTTGTGGTTTCGGCAGGTCACCCATGACGTGAAATTGACGAATTTGCAACGCTTGCCTCCGCGTCTGGAGAATCGCTTCAAAGAGCAACACAGACGCCTGTCGTCGTGAATAATTCCGGTTTACAGCAGCGTTCCCGATGGCGGCTTGCCGAAACTGATCGAAACGGTTCACCAACGACGCGTCATTGCGTCAAATGAATCACCACGCTCGTCGTTTCTGGCCTGAAAACTCCACAGAACGCCACGCTTCAAAAGTGCGCCGGTTCGCTGACCGCAGCAACCTTCTTTCATTCATACACTTTCGCATGCCTCGCCAGCCAATGGTCGACTTCGACGTAGATCGCGCTGTCGCATGCGTTCCATAGTGCAAAAAACCAGAGTTGACGTCTGACATCGCATGTCGTTTTTTTCCGAGCGGGATGTCGACTTCCATGTTTCCCATGAAAGGTTATTTGCAACTTCCAAAACTAGGACTTTTCCCTTGAAACGAAAAACAAACACGAAGAACCTGCGCGCCGCGATGCTGGAATGCTGTGGCGAGATTCGCGACGATGATGGTATCGATCCGCGAGAGTACCTTAAAACCCGTAGAAAAAAGGGCGATCGAAAAACGAAGCAGCTTTGCCAACAAGTCATGCGAACTCTAAGCCTGGCTCTGACCGACTGCGAACATGACCTGCTGCAAAATCTGTCTCTGGTTCAGGTTGTACCTGCTCCAGACAGCTCCTGCCTGATGCTGATCGTGCAGTTCGATGGTCCGATCGACGAATTTGACCATGGGGCGTGCCTTTCGGCCCTGCAAAGCCAAACCGTTCGACTGCAATTCGAAATCAGCCGCGCCATCCACCGCAAACGGGTGCCCAACCTGACATTTTCGCTTTCGGGACCGACTGCCGATTCGACGGAGGCGTCCCATGAATCGTAGCAAGATCGCGTCGTGGGTCATCGAGCCCGTTGATTCTGCGATCAAGCGAAAACTCGAAGCGTTGGCCGAATCGGATGACATCGCAGCGATCGCTGTCATGCCCGACGTTCACGTGGCAGGAGACTTTTGCAACGGCGTCGCCATCGCAAGCCGAACTCGAATTTATCCGCAGGCCGTCGGAGGCGATATCGGCTGTGGCTACCTATTCGCAAACATTGATACGCAAGCAAACCCGCTTCAATATCGACAACAATGCAAAACCGCTTGGCACTGCATCGCCGACAGCGTGCCGATCATGCGTCGAAAGGCTTTGCGGCCATTGGCGGACGAAACGCAAAGGCTGCCCGAAAGACCGTTGAGTCATTCTCGACTCGAAAAGCTGAAACATCGCGACGGAATGCTGCAACTGGGCTCACTCGGACGAGGCAACCACTTTGTTGAAATCCAGATTGATGATCAGGATGAACTTTCGATCCTGATTCACAGCGG
>CAYZPA010000142.1:0-8040 GCA_964479855.1 uncultured Pirellulaceae bacterium | reverse complement strand
AAAAAACTACGTTTTCCATTTGACCAACACAAACACCGTCGCTCAGATGTTATCCTGCATTCGCCATCAGGAAAACCGTTGCCCCTGTATGCTTGTGATGAGGCTTAGCGTGCAGCAAGTTTTCGCGATGCACACAATCCGATTTACAAGTTGGTCAGGCGCGGTTCGTTCTGGACATTGTGCATCTATGAATCAACAATATCTAGCAGTTTTGTATTTTTGCGACGAATTATGTGAACAATTGCAGTGGCAATCAAAGCGGAAACCAAAGCATTTGCCAGCATGTTCCAGGTTCGCCGTTCGTGAAACGTTAGAAACGGATCACGGGTTGCGACGCATTCATCGGGCGAGATGTCTGTCGGCACCTTGATGTACGAAGATTCAACGAATGGATATCCGACCGCGACGCCAGGTGGCCGGCGGTATGGCTTGTATTGAAATGTGAGCCCGATTCCGACGAAGGTGCCGAACAAAAGAAGCCAAAGAAGTGAAAATTGAATTTTCAATCAGTTCTCCGCATGAACTCGCTTTAGCCGCATAACGAATTGCGATCTATCCGTGTGCCACGAGGACACGCTCGCAATTTGGGTTTTGATTGGGCACACGGACAGATCGTGCGTTGAACTTTATCGCTCGAAGCGACTTGGTCTCGCTCAATCGTAATCGATTTCAGAAGCGGCTGCCAAGCTTTCGTGGCAACCTGAAGGCCGGATGTTCCGTCAGTGACGTTGATACCAGCGGGGACGGTGACTTGAATCCATCACCCTCGACCAGCTCGGCTTCTCGGTCATGCTATGCGGAATCAATGAATGCGGAATCAACCAACAGCCGCAGACTTTGCAAAGCCGTTCCGCTGAAGCGTCTCGCCCATGCACGATGAAAACCCACTGACTTGCCAATGTCTTCCCAGGCTAACGCCTGAACGGCTGGCCTAAAAAGCTCGATTTGGAGTAAGTCAACAAGCTCGCGAGATCTGACCTTGTCTTTCCTGATGGTTTTCACAGATGTCGCCTAAGTTAGTACGGCATCAACGGCATGAACTACCTTTCAGCGGCCAACTGATTGCTGACAGTTTCGAATTCAAAGACCGACAGTAGAGCTGCATTGAAGCTCCGATTTTCGTGTCTTTCCGGAACAAGACAATTTTCCTGTTCCATTTCCTGCTCCATTGCATCTGCCGGATATTTGTCCTGTGGGGCGAGCAATTGCTTTATGCGACAATGCCGAAGGCACGAAATGCGTTAGCCTTGGATGGAAGTCCGAGGACCATTTCTAACGCTGCAGCCACATGATCCGCGACTTTGGTAATGATTCCGGTTTGATGGTCGTGGGGCGGGGTTGTCCCGGACCGTTCCAAATCATAACGATGCCTTTACCTTCGGCGAAAAAGACGGCATCGATATCCGGCATGCCAGCCCGCGGAGAAACGACCGTTAAGGCCTGGACTTGTTTCCCGTCAAGAATGGCCGTTTCACCAATGAAGACCTTCCCTGTTTCAACTTTCCTGCCTTGGCTCAACGTCATCAGTTGATCTTCGAATGCGAGCTTCATCTTTTTTAAGACCTTGGCTGGAATCGGCTTGCCGTTGTAAATCCCTTTCGCGACTTTCCATTCTCCATCGAGTGAAATTTTCTCCGCAGCCTTGGCGGAAACCTCTTTGGTACTCTCAACACTAGCCTGGTCTTTTGCCGGAGCTTTCGTGGCGACCTTGTTGGTGGCGCGTGGCCTCGCGATGGCAGGAACGGCGGTTGCATCGACGTTTTTGCCAGATTCTTTTCGCGGTGGTGAAACATCCTTTTTGGCAAACCGATTCTTAGCCGGTTTAGCCGTGCCAGATGGCTTTTTGGCAGATGTTTCCGCAGTAGCGACCTCGGCGTCTTTCGTTGCAACCGGTTCTGGTGAATTGTTCGTGGCCGCTTTAGAGCCAGCCTTTGGCATCATGGGTTTTCTTGCGACGACCATTTCTTTTTTCGCCGACGCCGCCAACGAATTGGATGCCAAATTGTTTGTGTCTTTTGGTGATTTCTTGTTCTGCAAATTCTTGTTCTGCGATTCCTTGTTCTGCGATTGCGAAAAAAGCCACTCAAAAAATTCCGCGTCATTGAACGTCGGCGTCCAGCAATCATGCCCTACTCCGGCGAGCTCCTTGTAAACGACATCGCCTTCGCTTTTTTCAACTTGTTCCACAATGTTTCGAGCGTTTTGAACATCGACGACCCCATCCGCATCGCCATGAACGATGTAGAGCGGCAAACCAGTTAGCCGTTGCATGACCGGTTCGCTGCAATCGGCGCCTCCGCAACAGCTTGCAACCGCTGCGAACATTTTTGGCCGCCTCGCAACCAAATCCAACGCTCCGTAGCCGCCCATCGACAATCCCACAGCATAAATTCTGTCCTCATCGATTGGAGATTCGATCAGAATTTGATCCATCAGACTCATCACCCCTTTCATTGGCAACGAGGGCTCGTCATTCATTTTGTGATCGGTGTCAGACCACTTCAAATCAGACCACTGTTGCTCGACGGGACATTGAGGAAACACGATAAATGCTTCTTCGTTTTCTTTGGCCAGATAGGACGCAAACTGTTGCGAAGCATGTTTCAATTGAGCCTCGTTGTCATCTCCACGCTCGCCTGCGCCGTGGAGGAAGATAACCAGAGGATAGCTTTTGTCTGAATCGAGTTTCTTTGGACCAAGTATTCGGTACGGCAATTTGAATCCGTTCGACTCATGAACTTTTGCTTCGTAGCCACCGATCGTTAGCGGTAACGCGGCGGTCTTTTTTTGCTTCGCTGCATTTGGCGACATGTCATCTTTGTCGGGCGCGTCGGCTTTTGCAGAAAGATTGCTTTTCGCGACGGATGCAGAAGGTGCGGAAATGGATTTCGTTACCATTTCTTTATCCGCCAACTTTTTGGCGATCTTCGTTCGGGGATCCGCACGAAGCTCCGGATCAATCAGTGAATCGATCTTTACTGATTTAATCTTTTCTGAATCGACCCTCTTTTGGGAAGCCGCGATGTTTTCCACGTTTGGCTTCGAGCCAGAATTCACTTTTTCGGACGACGTATTTTTTTCGCCAGCATCAGCCGAAACAGTTGATTTCATTGCGACTTTCGAATCAGCTTTGGCGGTCTCATTTTCGCGACCGGACAGCCCGACGGTCGAACCGCCTTCGGAGGCCAGCTTGTCTCGTTCGGCTACTGCCTGAACAGCACTGTCATCGGCGCCTTCGACAGCTTTAGCGACTTCCACAACGGCCGCATCGTCATCGGTTTTGTAGCCAAGGATTTCCGAAACGTAAGGCTGAGTCGTTGCGGCAACGCCGATCCCTGTTGCCAGGCCGAGGGTACAAATCGCAAACTTTTTTAACATGAGCTGTCTCGCAGAAGCGGTTCCGGTGGGTCCTGTGTCGACCCTGACACGCAGATTTTGAATTTTCTCCCAGTATAGCCACGCTCGACGTTTCCTAAAGAATATTTGCTCAATCCGAGCCCAATCGATGTCGTCAATACCGTCAAAACCCAAACGAACTCGAAACCGAGCTCAAACCACAGATTTTTACGTCGCGAGAATGCGTTCCTCGATCCGTCAACGATTCCTCAAATTCGGTTTGTGAGCCCGTTTATCTCAATCCTCCTGGTCGCAAATTCAGGGCGTTTCAAAAACGGCGGCGCGGAGGACGACAGAATCCTCTACCCTGTACGCGTGACCTTTTGTTTTTGACTGCTAAAATTGTGTCTCATCAGCATACGGCTGCGACCAGTATCCGCGCGGGTAAAAATGATGCGAATTGTGCGCAACCCAAAAATCATTTCGAGGAATAAAATATGAGATTAGGCTCGGGCATCGAGAAGTTTCAGCGAGACGTTTTTCCTGACATGGAAAACGAGTTTAAAGAGCTGGCAAATGGGCAGGCACCTGCGACTCTGTTTATCACTTGCTCGGATTCGCGCATTGACCCAAGTTTGGTGACCCAAACCAGCCCGGGTGAACTTTTCGTCATTCGAAACGCGGGAAACATCGTGCCCAAACCAGGCACTGGAGAACTGTCGGTCGAAGCCACCATCCAATACGCAGTCGATGTGCTGAACGTCCAACAGATCATCGTTTGCGGTCACTCGCACTGCGGAGCAGTAACGGGCCTGTTGAATTTGAGTTCCCTCGAATCGATGCCGGCTATCCGCGATTGGGTGAAAATCAGCGAAAAAGTTCTTGAACGAGTTGGCTCCAACACCGATGTGATGAACGCCATTCGGCACAACGTCCTGCTGCAATTGGAACATCTATTGGAATACCCTTACGTCGCCAAAGCGGTTTCCGATGGAAAGCTTGAGCTCGGCGGATGGGTCTATCATTTCGAAAATGGCGAAATAGAGTTCCTCGATGATGAAAACTCGATGGTTTGAATTTTGCCAACTTAAGAATGTGACGAAGAGGTATTGATCATGACCGACCCAACTGACGCAAAGCCTTCGAAGGAAATGACAAACGGTAAAGTTGCCGATTTTCGAGCCGACTTTATGGCGTCCATTGTCGTTTTTTTGGTCGCATTGCCTCTTTGCATTGGTATCGCCGTTGCAGTCGGAGTCAGTCCAGCCAGAGCCCTGCTGACCGGGATCATCGGCGGATTGGTCGTCGGTTTTTTAGCTGGCTCTCCGCTCCAGGTCAGCGGTCCCGCGGCTGGACTGTTCGTTATCGTCCTTGATCTGCTGGAGAAAGGAAAAAGTAGCTTTGCTGCAAAAGTTGCCGAAGGGGCAGTCTTCGAAGTCGACAACGAAACGTACTCGCTGATGGTTTTGGGCACTTCGGTTTTCCTTGCCGGGATCGTTCAGATCGCCGCAGGCAAGTTTCGTCTGGGCCAATGGTTTCGAGCAGTTTCGCCAGCGGTAATTAAAGGCATGCTGGCGGGCATCGGCATCCTGATTCTGGCAAGTCAGTTTCACGTTATGCTCGATCACGTCGCGATGTGGCAAGGCCATAAAGCTCATGGTGGACTTCAATACTTGGCCACCATGCCCGAAGCTTTCCTGAAGTGTTTTTCCAACGACACATCTGTCAATCATCATCTCGCAGCACTGACGGGTCTCATTACGATCGCCTGCGTTGTGATTTGGCCCATGGTAGCGCCGGCGAAACTTAAATTGCTGCCTGCTGCCCTGGTTGGAATCCTGGTGGCGACTGCGTTTGCCTTTTATGCTGGCCTCGAAATCAAGATGCTTTCTGTTTCTGACAACATGTTCGAAGAAACGACGCTACCGAATGACCTCACATGGGTCATGCTGCTGTTCGATCCAATGGTTCTTACAGGAGCTCTTGTGATTGCATTGGTTGCCAGTGCAGAGACCCTTTTGTGTGCGACTGCCGTCGATCAGTTACATTCTGGAGTCCGAACCGATTACGACAAAGAACTGACGGCCCAAGGAGTCGGCAATGTGCTTTGCGGTCTTATCGGCGCATTACCAATGACAGGTGTGATCGTTCGAAGTTCCGCCAACGTTAACTCAGGTGCGAAGTCGCGTTGGTCAGCCATCATGCACGGCGGATGGTTGTTGCTGTTTGTGGCGTTCCTGCCTTTTGTACTTTCCTACATCCCCCGAGCTGCCCTTGGAGCTCTGCTGGTTCACATCGGCATTAAGCTTGTCAATTTCAAGCAGATTAAATCGCTGTGGGAGACAAGTCGTACCGAAGCCGGCATCTATTTCGCAACCGTCATCGTGATCGTCTGCGAAGATCTTCTGGTTGGCGTGGTCGTCGGAATCGCACTGTCAGCCCTCAAGTTGCTTCATCGATTTTCGCATCTGGAATTGGATCTGCGGGCCGAGCCAGAAATCGCCCACCTTGAAATGCAAGGAGCCGCTACTTTTCTTCGACTGCCAACCTTGGCCCAGAAGTTGGACGAGGTTCCCGAATCGGCCGAGCTTCACGTTCATTTCGATGGCTTGACGTACATCGATCATGCTTGCCTTGACCTATTGATGAACTGGGCCAAACAACATGAAGGAACGGGAGGCAAACTGGTCCTTGATTGGGAACGTCTCAACGGCCGATTCGTCTCAAATCCCTCCGGCACAGCAAAAGAGGTAAACGCCAGTCGGGGCGAAGAACAAGACCTTGAAACTGCAGTGTATAAGTAGTGATCTTTTTGCCGAAACCATAGTCAGCCTCGGCTAATGATCGCCAGGCAGAAATGTGAGGCCATTCGGTAGTCACGATTTAACTCGCTGCTGGTTCAACCCGGATTATTCAGAATGCGTGGACGTCGACCAGGAGAAAGCTTGCTTCATTGGGATATTGCTCCAAGTTTGTGATTTCGACAGTTCACCCACGAAATGAATTGGTGCATCTGCAAAAACTGTCGCCACTTCAGGAGAATCGTCTCAAAATCAAACCAGACGCCTGTCGTCGTGAATAATTCCGGTTCAAACTACTGCGTTACTTCAATGGCCAAAATCGGCATCGTCACATTTTCGTCACCTGGTCATTTGAACCCGTCATTGACAGTGGCGACCGAACTTGCGAACCGCAAGCATGAAGTCACGTTTTACACCCTGCATGACGCCTACGATAAAATTGTGGATCGCGGATTTCGCGCGAGGCCGTACGGGACCGCTGAATTTGGCCCACAGGAAATTCAAGAAGCCTATGAAACCCTTGGAAAGCTGTCGGGCTACAAAGCCGTTCGATTCACGGTAGACATGATGAAACGGAGTGCGGTTTCGGCGTTGAGTGAATTGCCGGGCTTCGTACGAGAGGACAGCATCGATGGGTTGGTTGTGGATCAGTTGACGCCTTGGGGTGGTTCGGTGGCTCGCGCGATCGGAATTCCATACGTCAACATTTGTAATGCTTTGCCCGTCAACATCGACAGTTCGACGCCTCCAATCTTCACCAAGCTGCAGCCCGCAAAGTCAATCTTCGGTCGAATGCGCATTTCGCTGCTGAACAAGTTGCAAATTCACTTGGGCAAACCGATCGTGGCGACTGTCAATGAGTTCCATCAGCAACATGGACTCGACGAATACAAGCCTCGATCGCCGATTCGGCATGAGCTGGCTGAAATCTCGCAGATTCCGGCCCGGTTTGATTTCCCAAACCGCAAACTGCATGACCGGTTTCATTACGTTGCTCCGTTTCATTCGCTTGAGTCGCGATCGGCTGTTGAGTTCCCTTGGGAAAAGCTTACCGACGACAAACCGATCATCTACGCATCGATGGGGACGATTCAAAACCGCATGAAGCACGTCTTTGAGACTGTTGCGAAGGCTTGCGAGCCCCTGGCAGTCCAACTGGTCATTTCGCTCGGTGGCGGAGCAAACCTTGATGACTTTTCCTCACTTGCAGGCGACCCAATCGTCGTGCACTACGCTCCTCAGTTGGAATTACTGAAACGATCAGCTATTTGCATCACGCATGCGGGCATGAACACAACGCTTGAGTGTCTGGCACACGGAGTTCCAATGTTGGCCATTCCGGTCACCAACGACCAACCAGGCGTATCGACTCGCATCGAACATCACGGAGTGGGACGCAGGCTGTCGCTGGGCAAATTGAATGCGGATGAAGTTCGCGCCGACTTGCAGCTGTTGCTTTCAGATTCGAATTTCAGAAACAGGTCTCTGGAATTCAAGGAGCAGCTCGCCTCGATGGACGGGCCCGCACTCGCTGCGGACATCATCGAAACGGCATTTATGAGTGGAGTTCCTGTGACCAATCCGAAATTCAAAAGCCATATATGAACGTTCGAATTTCCGGTCTTTGCCCAGCATTGCTCGAAGGAGATAAGGAGATAACACAAGAAATACAAGCCTGATGCAAGCAAGAGATTTGCCGCGCATTAAATTTTACTTTTGGTCGGCTCAATACCCGAAGGTATACAGGGAACCACTCGCTTGTCGGATTGTTGATTTAGTCCAAGTCGAGATTTTGATGCTAGCCGTTTAGGCGATAGCCTCGGTTAACGACGCTTCAACCGGGGCTATCCCTCTGTGCCAACATAGGTGAGACAACTTTGTGTTTTTTTCAAATTGAGGGCAC
>CAYZPA010000141.1:0-8311 GCA_964479855.1 uncultured Pirellulaceae bacterium | reverse complement strand
GTCGACGCCCACGCATCGTGAATAATCCGGGGTAATGCCGGAAGAGAATCCGCCATTGAATTGGTTGGAATGCTCATTTGACTGCCACCTTCTTTTTCGCAGGACGAGGCTTATTGATCAAAAGCTCACCCTTGCCTGCATTCGCAACCATCGCTTCCTCTTCGTAAGGGATCGTAACGCGAACAAAAGGCCGATGCTTTCCAGTAGGAGCTTTCTCAGTCGTTTCGAACTTGAACACCAGTGATGAAGTCGACTTGTCAAACTTCAGCGGCGAATTCGTTGTCACATGCGGAGGCACACCAAGCAACTCCGCCGTGGCCTGACCTTCGAACTCGATCAGTTGCTCCACCGTGCAAGCCATCTCGGCAGACTCACCCCGAGTCACACTTGTTCGAGCCATTTGGATTTTCACGCGAGGCGGTGCGATTTCAAGTTCGGCCAACTGAGTTGAAACCCACGCCTGCCCGTTGTTGTCGGCGTAACCGATCACGTACATGGGCCACTTGCCAGTTTGAGCTTTCGAGTTCGCGTTGAGCGGATATTTGATTTCCGTTTTGTCTTTTTTGGCTCGAATTTGATAGTTCGTTCCGACGCCAGGCGACCTGAATGGAAACTGCAAAAGGATATCTTTGTCGAAGCCTTCATCACGATGTATCTTGATCGTTAATGCCGTCGAACCGTTTTGCAACAACGGCGCTTTGGGTGGCACCATTTCCAGTTTGAAGGGAACCGGATCAACCACAGCGGCGGCGACTTTATCAACGTAGCATGGATAGTAGAGCGTGTTGTTGGGCTCGCCGAGCACCAGATCGGCTCGACATCGATAGCCGCCAACGATGTTCTTCGAGTCGTCAACGTGGGAACCTTTCAGTTCGAACAAACCGCCGTCAATTTTCGCATCTGCAGCGGCTTCAAACACCACCGGCATGAACGTCATGTTCGCAGCCATCGGCTTGCAGTGCATCGTGATTCCGGCAGGCAACGAGTTCGCCAACAGTTTAATTTCGCCACCAAAGTCCTTCCGGGACGCGTCCATTAACAGCGCGAACCGATTGCCTTGAGGAACCACGATTTGTTGGCGTCGTTGCGTGAAACGATCATTGCGACGAATGCCAACGGTCAACGAAGGCTTGGGTTTTTCAATCTGCAACCGATAGACGAATTCATCACCTCCACGTTTTAGGTGGTCCGCCACCCGGACGAAGTAGTCACCGTCTTCAGGCACTTTGAAACGGATTTGACTGTCAGGTTTTCGCTGAAAGTCGTCGTTGCCGATGATGTGCTTTTTGTTTTTGGCAAAGTACACATTCATCACTGGGTCCAGACGTGAACCAATGCGTCGTGCCAGGCAATCGATGACCCAAGTCTCTCCTTTTTTGGCAGTGAAACGATGAAAGTCAGCCGGGTCGCCCTCGGAGATCTGACCGTCGAACGCGATCGGCAGAGTCGCAGCTTTCTCTTCAGCAAAAGAGTTGTTCGGCTCCGCTTCTCGGACGCTATTCAAATTGGAAACCACGAATGGAACGGGTGAAGGCGAGATTCCAGATTCGTCGCGGCAAAAGATTCCGTCTCGAAAACCATTTTCTTCCACGACTTCGACCGTTTGCTTGATCGGGCCTGATGGATTGCCAAGAAACTGAACCTCAACCGAATCGCCAACTTTTCCACCCGCTGGAAAGGCAAGGGCAGGGCGGGGAAAATTTCCAACGTGTAACCGATAGCGACAATTGTTATTGCCACCGTAGGACGCTTCACGAACCATGATCGTGTAGTTCCCATCTTCGGGAGCCACGATCGAAAAATGCCCATCCTGTTTAGTCAGAGTGCAATCGTCGACGGCTTTCAGTTCATTCCCTTTCGCGTCCTGAATCGCGATGTAGGGATCGAACATGAACCCCAGCCGAATTGCTTCGATCTCGACCGAGACGCGCTGCCCTTTTGTGGCTTCGATCTGATAGTAGTCGACGTCTTCCGCCTGAATCACTCCGTTGACCGTTCGATTAGTATCAATCTTTTGCGGCGAAGTGATTTCGGAGTTCGGTTCGACTTCCTTGATCTCTTCCAGGGCCCCCACAAAAACGTTGCGGTAATCTGATATCCCGGTGCTGGTTCTGAGCTGCGCCACATGTTCGCCAAGCCGGCAATCAGCACTAACAGCAACGGTGACTTTCACCTGATTGTTGTCTACCTGTTCGATCGATTTGACTTCAATGCCCGTATCGTAAAAAAGACATTCTTGCGTGCCAAACAAACGCTGCCCCTGAAACAGTAGTGTGATTTCGGTTCCACGCTGCATCCCGCGAGGCAATATCTGATTCAGCACAGGCGTCGATCGAACCGCGGCAGCCACCGCATTCATTGAAGCGGCAAACAGAAGCACTGCACACAAAGCAGTCATCGGTCTAATGAAGAACATCTTGTAGTTGTCCATGATGGTGATTCAAAGAGATGTCGGAGAGACGCCGCAAAGATGCGATTAAGCAAGAAGTTCGCTTCGAACCTTGCCTCCGTCGACAATTTCGATGGGACGATCTCCGGGAGCCATCAGTTCCTTGTCGGCGTTGATGCCCATGCACTTGTAAATCGTGGTCGCCCAGTCTTCCACGGTCATCGGATTGTCAGCCGGTTCGCTGGCCGTCGCATCAGACTTGCCGTAGACCAGCCCTTTCTTGATTCCGCCGCCAGCCAGCAACGTGCTGAAAACTTTTGGCCAGTGGTCTCGCCCTGCCGTCGCGTTGATCTTTGGAGTCCGACCAAACTCCGTCGCAACAACCACCAATGTGGAATCCAACATTCCACGCTGTTCGAGGTCACGAATCAGCATGGCGTAGGCTTGATCAAAAGCGGGCACTTGAGATCGAACTTTGTTTTCGATCTGATCGTGATGGTCCCACCCGCCGTAAGTCATCGTGACGAATCGAACTCCGGATTCGACCAACCGACGCGCTAACAGCATTCGTGATCCGGCTTGATTGCGACCGTATTGATCACGAAGCTTTGGATCCTCTTTCGAAATATCGAACGCCAGTCGAGCTTTCTCAGAGCTGATCAGACCGTAAGCTCGTTGATAAAAAGTATCCATCGTGTCGAGCGAATCTGATTTTTCTCGCTGGCGAAAATGCTGATTCACGACATCAAGAATCTTGCGTCGGTTCCCAAACCGTTTTTCATCCACACCCTCAGGCAGTTGCAAGTCTCGAACTCGATAGTCACCAGCGGCCGGATCGGAACCAAGACTGAACCCGGCGAATGATGAACTTAAGTATCCCGTTCCAGCGTAAGTGTTGGGTTGGTTCGGCACAAAAACGTAAGGCGGTAAGTTCTTGCGCGGGCCGAATTCATGAGACACGACGCTACCCATCGAAGGGTACTGCACCGCTGGGCTAGGCCGGTAGCCGGTGAACATATTGTGCACGCCGCGCTCATGAGCCGCTTCGCCGTGCGTCATGGAGTTGATGACCGTGATCTTGTCCGCCACGCTCGCCGTCTGCTTGAACAGCTCGCTGAATCTGACGCCCGTCAACTTCGTATCAATCGACTTCAGCGGACCACGATACTCCAACGGAGCGTAGGGCTTGGGGTCGAAAGATTCCTGTTGAGCCAATCCGCCGGGCAAGAAAATGAAGATGACCGATTTCGCGGTTCCTTCCTTGCTCTCATAAAACTTTTGGTCCGCTTGAGCCTGTTTGATTTTGAAGAAATCGGTCAGCGTCAGCCCAAGACCGCCGATGGCGCCGATGGTCAGCAAATTTCGACGACTGAGAAAATTATCGTTGCAGCGGGACTTCATCGTGATCTCCAAACGTGGAAGTCAAAAACTGGAAGTGGCAAAGCATCAAACAAGTTTAGCTGATCGGGCCTCAACCGAATGATCTGAACCACATAAAGGAGCGATAAAGACCCTTAAAAAGGCGCAAGGCCCTCCTTTGATTAAACTTTTCCAAAATCCGTTTCACAATGAACCCTGATTGCTGTTCGAGGTAACGGCCATTTTGACCATACTCATCTCCCCGTCGAAACTCAGGGAAGCTCGCGGGCCCAAATATTGACGCAACTCATGGATGAGAAATGATCAACATCAAAAAAATCGTTGGCTTGCAAACAGAGACCGTCGCTCGCTGGCATGTTGAGCCGATCGACAATTCGTATTCGGATTTCGAATCCACCGTTTGCACTCAGCATCAGTTCAATTATCAGCTTTGGCATCAGGAAGATATCGCTCGAAGCCGCGACGTGGACGACAACACCATCGCAGAAGTCAAACGGGCGATTGACGGTTTTAACCAGAACCGAAACGACTGGATCGAGAAGGTCGACGACTGCATCAGCGAAATGATCGCAGCGACAAATGTTCGTGTCGCTGAAAAAGCAAGACTTAATACCGAAACGCCCGGCAGCGTGATCGATCGACTTTCGATTTTGGCGTTACGGATCTACCACCTGGAAGAGCAATTGGAACGCAACGACGTCGACGACGCTCATTTTGAATCGGTGAACAACAAGATCGCGATCTGTCGGCTTCAGCAGGATGAACTGAGCCAATCACTGCAAGAATTGATTGACGACATCTTTGCAGGAAGAAAGCGTCATCGAACCTATCGACAATTGAAGATGTACAACGACCCGTCGTTGAATCCTTACCTGTACCAGAAAGCCCGCAAAGCGGCTTGAGATAGAAAGCTCGCGTTGCGGCTGGAGATTAAAAGCTCGCGATGCGGCTGGAGGTAGAAAGCTCGCGTTGCGGCTTAGGCAAAGCAAGGTTTCAGACGGACGAGCTTTCGTTTGCGATTCGAAGTTTGCGAACTCGAAATTCGCGTAACTCGCGGTAAAAAACGCGACTTAATTTTACAGCTCAACCGTCACGTCGTCGCTGAAGACAGCGAACTTGACGCCCTGATACCGAATCGTGATCGGCGCCGCCAGTTGTTCGCCTTCCGCCAACGCCGATGGATCAAGATTTGAATGCAGCACAATAGAACCCGGCTGAAAAGTCGCATGCTCGATGCTGTAGCTTCGCACATCGATATGATCGAAGCCCAGATTGCCGTCCACGAAAATCACTTGCCCAGGTTCGGCGAAGAAACAATCCAGCGGCTGATCTGCGGCTTGTGATCCTGATTTCCGATCAGCCAGTTCAGGCTGACCTTTTGCCGCAACTGAAGACTCGGCTGATGTCGCTTGGTCCAGCTCGGAAGCCAGCGTCCACGCATGATGTTCGCCAGAAGTCTGCCTCGCGACGGTATCTTGCGTCATGCGTTCGGCTTCGAGAACCGGAAGCGAAGTCATCGTTGGCATTTCGCCGCTGTCTTCGTACGTAAACGGGTCGACGACCAGGCGACCGTCGGAGGTCGGATCACATTGAATCGGCTCGCGATAATGATGGAACTCGCGGCCCCAATCACCAGCCGATATCTCCGCGTCATCAACCTCCGCAGGCTGTTCCAATGACGACGCGTCCTGAACACTGCTGCCGTTCAAGGCCTGCTGAATGCTTTCAACCGGCGCCGAATCAGACAGAGTCACAACAATGGTCTGCTGAGGCAGATTTTCGGTCCCGTCAATGAAAACGACTTCGGGCCGAGAAGAACCTTCGGCAGCATCACCGACCGGTTCATCGTTCAACTGGGCCAACTGAGCCGTAATGTCATCCAGCCGATGGACCGTATGGTTTCCATCGAATTGCAGTGGGCTCGCGATTTGTGGCGTGGTCCGGGAGTTGTTGGAAGTCGTCATTGGAACGGGCTTGTTGATTTTGGATTTATCAAGACGTCTTATCCAAATCGGTTTACCAGCCACGATCGATCAAGCCGTCGTGAGTCATTCCGAATATCCGGTTGGAATTGAGGAATTTATGGCTGGAATATGGGATTTGAACACGAATCATCGTTCGAGTCCCGTTGACCATCATTTTTTACGACAACTATAATCCTCGGCTCTCAAGTCAACGTCATACCCCAAAAGACTCATGAAAATTCACGAATACCAGGGAAAAGAGCTGTTCAAAAAGTTCGGCGTCAACGTGCTCGAAAATCGTGTCGCTCGCTCAGCCGATGAAGCTGCTGCGGCCTACGACGATCTCGGTGGAGCCGTTGCTGTTGTGAAAGCCCAGATTCACGCGGGCGGTCGCGGTAAAGGAACCTTTATCGAAAACGATCAGCAACGCGGTGTCCAATTGGTCAAATCCGCAGACGAAGCAAAAGCGGCCGCCGAAGCAATGCTTGGCAATCATCTGGTCACGATCCAAACCGGCCCGGAAGGCAAGAAAGTCAATCAGGTCATCGTCGAAGCAGGCTGCGATATCGCTCGAGAACTGTATTTGGGCATCGTCCTGGATCGTGAAGAAAAACTCCCGGTTTTGATGTGCTCGCAAGAGGGTGGCGTCGAAATCGAAAAGGTCGCTCATGAAACGCCAGAGAAAATTTTCAAACAGCACTTCGACCCAAAAGTCGGAATTCAATCGGACCAAATCAAAACGCTGTGCGACCAATTGGAACTCACCGGCGAATCGGTCGCTTCAGCCGACGCGTTCATGAAAGCTCTCTGCAAACTGTACGTAGACCTCGACTGCGCGTTGATGGAGATCAATCCTCTGGTTGTAACCGGCTCAGGCGATCTGGTCGCCTTGGACGCGAAACTGAATTTCGATTCCAACGCTCTGTTTCGACAGGCGGAAGTTCTCGAAATGCGTGACCTTTCCGAAGAGGACGAATCTGAAGTCCGCGCTGCCGATGCCGGGCTCAGCTACGTCAAACTCGAAGGCAACATTGGATGTCTGGTCAACGGTGCGGGGCTCGCGATGAGCACCATGGACATCATCAAACTTCATGGCGGTCAACCTGCCAACTTCCTTGACGTGGGTGGCGGAGCGAAAACAGAAGCCGTGACCGAAGCGTTTCGCATTATCCTTTCGGACAAAAATGTGAAAGCCGTTTTGGTCAACATCTTTGGTGGCATCATGCGATGTTCAACGATTGCCGAAGCTTTGGTCTCGGCTGCCAAGACCGTTGGCTTTGAAGTTCCTCTGGTCGTCAGACTCGAAGGCACCGAAGTCGAAGAAGGTCGCAGAATTCTTGAAGAGTCAGACGTCGATCTGATTTCGGCCACCGATTTGACTGACGCGGCGGAAAAAGTCGTTGCAGCCATTTCGTAACTGCCAGCACCAGAGACAGACTACTTCTCTTCTACAAATCAAACACATATCAATACGGAATATTTACATGAGTATCCTGATCAACAAAGACACTCGCGTCATCTGTCAGGGCATCACGGGCAAAGTCGGCGAATTCCACACTCGCGGTTGCCTTGAGTACGGCACGAAAATGGTCGGCGGCGTGACCCCCGGCAAAGCTGGACAAGAAGTCGCTGGTTTGCCAGTTTTCAACTCTGTCGCAGATGCCGTTACCGAAACGGGTGCCAACGCGACCATGATTTTCGTTCCGCCACGTTTTGCGGCGGCAGCGATCATGGAAGCGATCGAAGCCAAAATCCCGGTCATCTGTGCCATCACGGAAGGCATTCCGGTTTTGGACATGGTTCCAGTTTACAAAGCGGCTCAGGAAGCTGGCATCGTTCTGGTCGGTCCTAACTGCCCCGGCGTGATAACTCCCGAAGAATGCAAAATCGGCATCATGCCAGGTTACATTCACAAAAAGGGCAAGGTCGGCATCATGAGCCGCAGCGGCACGCTGACTTACGAAGCCGTTTGGCAAACGTCGAACCTT
The DNA here is from genome assembly GCA_964479855.1 of uncultured Pirellulaceae bacterium. Classification (GTDB taxonomy): domain Bacteria; phylum Planctomycetota; class Planctomycetia; order Pirellulales; family Pirellulaceae; genus Mariniblastus. Next base: position 590 of record CAYZPA010000141.1, on the reverse strand, counting down.
GGACTGGGACAGACAACCTGCGTCGGACTCGGTGGTGACCCGATCGTCGGAACCTCCTTCATCGACGTGCTGAAGATGTTCCAGGAAGACGATGAAACCGAAGCCATCCTGATGATGGGAGAAATCGGCGGAACGGCTGAAGAAGAAGCAGCTGCCTACGTCAAAGAACACATCACCAAGCCGGTCGCCGCGTTCATCGCTGGCAAAACAGCGCCTCCCGGAAAACGCATGGGACATGCCGGTGCGATCATCAGCGGAGGCAAAGGAACCGCCGATGAGAAAATGGCGGCTCTGGAAGCCGCTGGCATCGAAGTCGCACAAAGTCCTGCCGACATGGGAAGTGCCATGGCACGAGCGATCGCAAACGCGTAACGGCTTGCTTGAAATCGCTTATTGTCGAAGCGTATCCTATCTAATCTATCTCAAGGCCTTCGCTTGTTATCGCAAGCGGAGGCTTTTTTTTTGTGTGTATGGTGCCGCGCGGAAACACGTTTTGAAGCTGCACAAACGCCAGCCCGACGCGCAAGAGCTTGTCGATTTAATGAGCCGTTTGGGCGATAGCCCCGGTTGAAGCGTCGTTAACCGAGGCT
>CAYZPA010000140.1:0-8436 GCA_964479855.1 uncultured Pirellulaceae bacterium | reverse complement strand
CAAACCGGGAACAATACCCCAATGAAACAAGCTTCTCTATGTCGACGCCCACGCATCGTGAATAATCCGGGCTTATTCGCGGTCAATAGTGATAGCAGGTTAGAGAGATTTCCCTTCTGAGCGGAATCTGTACGTCTGAGGCACGCGACGTCTCAAGATAGCCGTGTTACAGGACGACGAACCAGATAAGTCTGCGCCACCGTTGGACGCAGGATCTTGGTTTTATAGGACTCAGGCAATCTTTAACGATTGCTGTCCTCTCGCATGTTCGCAACAGAATCTCTCACTTTGCTTTTGGGTATCGGGCTCTGCGTTTTGGCAGTGTTCCCGGTGGCGTTGTGGGTTGGGCAGTCTTTCGGCCAGTTTGCGACATCTCGAAACGAATATGGTGCTTCGACGCAAGAAATGCGTGAAGAGATTCGCCGACGAACCAGTCAGGTCGCTCCTTTGCAAGCCGTCGGTTCGTGGAACGGATATCGGAGCTTCATTGTAGATCGAGTGGTTCGCGAAACGTTTCATACGACTTCGCTGTACCTCAAGCCCGAAGATGCCAAACCAATTGTAGGATTCAAGCCCGGACAACATGTGACAGTCCGGTTGCAAATCAAAGGCAAAACCAAGCCGCAGGTGCGATGCTATTCGTTGTCCGACGGGCCGGGAAAGGACTACTATCGGATTTCAGTCCGGCACGTGACCGATCGAGGGAACAAGAAAGGCCCTGGAGTTGTCTCCAATGAAATCAATTTAGGAACCAAGGTTGGAGATCGAATCAATCTCAAGGCGCCTTCCGGGCATTTTTACCTTGAAGATAACTCCAACGACACGGTTGTTTTGCTGGGAGGCGGAATCGGAATCACGCCCATGATCAGCATGCTGGATCATCTGGTTCAAACCAAAAGCTCGCGTACGATCATTCTGTTTCATGGCGTTCGAAACGGAACCGAGCAAGCATTTAAAGCGTACTTGCAGGAAATCAAAAGCCTGCATTTGAATGTTCACGTTGTCAGTTGTTATTCATCGCCAAACGCGGACGATGTCGCGGGCGTCGACTATCAAGTTGAAGGTTTCGTTTCAGTTGACGTTTTGAAAGCGATACTGCCGGGGCCCGATTGTCAGTTCTATTTGTGTGGTCCGCCTCCATTCATGCAATCCCTTTTCACCGGGTTGCAAGACTGGGGAGTCTCTGAAGACCGAATCAATTACGAGAATTTTGGACCTTCGACAATCAAAACCAGTCAAGTTCAGGAGACAACGATCAATGTCGATGAGCAGCTTGACCCTGTCACGTTTCTTGGCTCTGACGAAATCGTGCTTTGGAACCCGCAGTTAGCCTCGTTGCTGGAGTTAGCGGAAACGCATGACGTTCCGATCGAATCCGGTTGTCGATCTGGGAGTTGCGGAACTTGCGAGACTGCGTTGGTGAGCGGCAAAGTCAAATATCCAGCCGGTGAAAAAGTGAATTGTAATCCGGGTTGTTGTCTCCCGTGCATTGCACGCCCCGATGGTCCAGTTGAGCTTGAGGCATAGATGTTCTTGAAACGATCCGCACAACTGCTGACTTGCATGGCCGTCTACATGGCACTGGTCGCGAACGTTCGTTCACTGGCCGCTCAAGGGTTGGTTTGCGATCCAACCAAGGTGCTTACCGCCGATGCCTGCGCGAAGTGTCACGCCAGTGAGGTCGGTGTTTGGAAAACGACCCCTCATTTCCAGACGTTTCAGGAACTCTCAAGACGGCCTGAAGCAAAAATCATCTGTGAAAAGATGGGGATTCGGTCGCCAAAACGTAGCAATATCTGTATCGATTGTCATTTCACGCTGAAAGAAATCGACGGCAAGACGAAGCCTGTTTCCGGAATCTCCTGCGAATCATGCCACGGTGCGTCGAGGGACTGGTTGGAGCTTCATAACGACTACGGTGGTCCTACCGCAACACGAGAATCCGAAACGGAAGCTCATCGGAAGAAACGATTGAAGCTAAGTGCCAAGTACGGCATGAACAACACTCGCGATTTGTATTCGATCGCCATGAATTGTTACAGCTGCCACATGGTGCCCAACGAGGAACTTGTCAATCGTGGAGGGCATGTTGCGGGTACGGCTGATTTTGAGTTGGTGCGTTACTCGCAGGGCAAGGTCCGGCATAATTTTTTGCGAAGCGATGGAGCCGTCAATGCGAAAGCGGATCAGAATCGTTTGCGAGTCATGCATGTGGTAGGACTGATTGCCGACCTCGAATTCAGCACACGTGCGACGGCAGTTGCCACGGAAAAATCTCGATACGGCGTCAACGTTGCTCAACGAGCCGCTGCGTCAGCGATCAAACTGAACGACTTGCAGAAGAAGTTAAACAACGAACAGGTGCAACGTGTTCTGGACGCGTTCGCGACCGCAAAGTTGGAAACGAACAATTATGAATCGCTGAATTCAATCGCGGACACAATCCAGTCATCGGGCCGTGAGTTTGCTCGAATACAGGATGGATCAACGATGTCCGTTGTTGATGATTTGCTACCGACGCCAGACCAGTACAAATAGGATCAGTCTCGATAGAGGATTCGCCTCGACAGCCTGCCGAAACGGATTTCGGCAAATCGTTTGACGAAGGACCAAGGATGGACAGCTCAACCCGAGTAAAATTTCCGCATCGCTGGAGCGAGCCGCTCGATCCGCGCATGGATGAGGCTGCCGTCGCAAACTTGTTGCGAGTCAATCCGTTCAAGGAAATGGATCCCGAGAGTTTCTCTCCCGGGGCGCCGCTGGAAGGAATTCTAAAGAACGATTCACGACTCCATTCGCTTGAAAAAGGCGATATCATCGTTCGCGAAGGAGACTACGGCGGTAGCGCGTTCATGATCCTCTCTGGCGAAGCGTTGGTGGCAACCAAAAGTCTGCCGCCGGAAGTGCTGGGACGGAACAAAAGCAAACCCAAAGGTTGGGCGCGGGCGATTGCTCAGGTTTGGAAAAATTCTCGTCATACCGAAACCCGTGACTACTCCAACCCAAAACGCTCAACTCAAACCGGTGGTTCTACTGACCTGACAGGAAAACGCGACGACGGAACGGGAACGCGGATCTTTTTGCATGATATTCCGCGAGTCATTTCGCCAGAGGATTCGATCACGCTTGGCGAAGGTGAAATCTTTGGCGAAATCTCGGCTCTGACTCGATCTGCCCGCTCTGCGACGGTGGTTGCCAACTCGAAATCTTATGTTCTTGAGATTCGTTGGCAGGGATTCCGCGAATTGATCTCACGAAACGAAGCACTCGGTAAGCATATCGAACAGCAGTACCGGGAACACAGCTTGCACAGCCATCTACGAGAATCGGAAGAGCTTCGAGGGCTTCCCGATTCGATCATCGCCGAATTGGCTCATCGAACTATTTTTGAGACACATGGTAATTTTCAGTGGTCGCACAATTTTATGTCGACTCGAAAAAAAGATGTCTCTCAGCGAATTTTGAGCGAGCCGCTGATTGCCGAACAGGGCGATTACGTCGATGGGCTGATTCTGATTCGAAACGGCTTCGCACGTCTAAGTCGAAAACATGGCGAAGGGCATCAGACGATTGCTTACCTTGGCAAAGGCGACTCATTTGGCTTCCGTGAAGTCGCTCATAACTGGGCTGCAAAACAGCAGCGGCCATGGATGCTGAGCCTGCGATCGCTGGGGTACGTTGACGTTTTGAAAATTCCCGTCAGCGCGATGGAAGAGCTGGTTTTGCCGAATCTTCCCAAAGATAAATTGCCACCACCGCTTCCCGATCTGAATCGAACGGGCACCGGTAACAATCGTCGATTGAAAAAACGTGCAGAGTCGATTGAGCCAGGGCTCATGGAGTTTCTGGTCGAAAATCGATTCACCAACGGGACGCAGGCGATGATGATCGACCTGGATCGCTGCACTCGATGTGATGATTGTGTTCGAGCCTGCGCTTCGACTCATGACAACAATCCACGGTTCATTCGACATGGTCAAATTCATGATCATTGGATGATTGCCAATGCGTGCATGCACTGTCAGGACCCTGTTTGCATGATCGGTTGTCCGACCGGAGCCGTTGGGCGAGACCGTGAAACTGGCAACGTGACGATCAACGACAACACCTGCATCGGATGTTCAACGTGCTCCAATAATTGCCCGTACAACAATATCCAAATGGTAGAAGTCAATGACCGAACAGGGAAACCACTAGTCAGCGGAGAAACGGCGTTGCCAGTGATCAAAGCCACCAAGTGCGATCTTTGTCTGGATCAGCCATCGGGTCCTGCCTGCCAGCGTGCCTGTCCACATGACGCGCTGGTGCGGCTCGATATTAGCTCAACCAGCGAAGTGCTGGATTGGACGAAGAGGTAATCGATGAAAAAGAAAACTCCTCCCATCAAATATTCTGATCGCCGCCGACGCAATATGTTGGTGACGGTACTTTGCGTTGCGATTTTCACGATCGTCATCTCATGGATGAATCGGTCCTTGCTGCATGGCAGTTTCGTTTCTGGCTATGTGATGCTGGCCAGCCTTTTTCTGCTGGCGGCGTTTGGGATGCGGAAGCGGCTTCCGATGATCGGAGGCATTGGTTCAGCCGCCTTTTGGATGCAGCTGCACATCTATGTGGGGCTTGCGTCTTTTGTTGTTTTTGCGCTGCACGTGAGTTTTCGTGTGCCCGATGGAATGCTCGAATCAATTCTTGCCGGTTTGTATTTGTGCGTGTTCGGCAGCGGAATGTACGGGCTCTACGCGACGCGTACTTTTCCTCGAAAGCTAACGTCGCTCAACGAAGAAGTGATTTACGAACGCATCCCTGCGTTTCGTCGTGAACTCGCGCGACACGCCAGGACGATTGTTCTCGAAGCCTGTCAGAGCACGCCGGTCCTTGCCAATTTTTACGTCAATCGACTGTCACGGTTTTTTGAAACGCGTCGAAGTCTCGCTTACATGGTGCATCCAACTGGGCGAACGCGTCGACAACTGGTTGCGGAACTTGAGGATCTTGATCGATTCCTTGCCGGAGACGATCGGAGAGTCAGCCGGGAGTTGGCAATCATGGTCCGCAAGAAAGATGATCTCGACTACCACCGGGTGATGCAGGGCAAGCTGAAAATGTGGCTGTTTGTTCACATCGCGATGACCTACAGTTTGCTGATCTTCGCCGTTGTGCACGGCATCCTTGCTCACGCTTTTTCCGGAGGGCTTGGATGACCAAACAATCGAGAGACTTTTTCCAAATGCAGGATCTGTCGAATCCTGTTTACGAGCGTCCGAATGATCCTTTTGTGGAGGTGCCGGCCGGTCCAATCAAGCCGTACCGGAAACTGGAAGACGGCTCGTTCGACTTCCAGGAGCAAGAGCCTACCGTTCGAAAACCGTCGCTGCGTCGAAAACGATTTGTACTTTCTGTTTCGATAACTGCGTTCACGATTGGCTCGCTGCTGATCTTGATGTCGTCTCCATTCAGCAAAGAGTTTCTGGCTCCGGGGCCATTGCATTCCAGTCACGGTCAGCTTCTGGCCGTTCAGGGAGCCGATCGTTGCAGTGCGTGTCACTCAGCAGCCACTTCGTCGTTCAGTGGGTGGATTGCTCATGCGTTTTCGGGTGCGTCCGACAACGTGACGCAGTCTCAGCTTTGCCTTGAGTGCCATCAGGAGTCCATGAACGAGCAATTTGCGCTCAATCCGCACAACGTGGATCCGGTTGAATTGGCAAAGCGATCACAGGATTTTAAGCAAGCTTCGTTTGTTAGTTCTTTCAAGACTTCACCTGTCAATTCGAACAACGAAATCGCATGCAGTGCTTGCCATCGCGAACACAAAGGCAATCAGGACTTGAAAGCGTTAACTGACGCCCAGTGCCAAACCTGTCACAAAGAGAACTACCACAGTTTTGAAACCGATCATCCCGATTTTACGAACTGGCCAGAAGCATCGCGTCAGCGCATCGCATTTGATCATTCCAGTCATTCGTTGAAGCACTTCGCGACCAAAGGAGAAGTGTTTGACTGCAAGCAATGCCACATGGATGACAATTACAAAGACGTCAAGACTCAGGTGCCGTTCGAACAGGCTTGTGCTTCCTGTCACTCGGACGGCATCGTTGAAAGCGGCCTTTCCGGGTTTGCTCTATTTGCATTGCCGATGTTGGATATGCGAGCCATTGCTGACGCCAAACTGGACGTAAAAGGTTGGCCTTCGGATGCAACAGGAGACTTTGATGGCGAACTTCCGCCTGCGATGAGAATGCTGTTAATGGCCGACCCGGACGCGAGCAAGGTGCTTGAACATCGTCCAGCGTCATTTCAGTTTTCGGATTTTGATGCAGACGTTGAAGCCGATGTTCGCGATGCGGTAACGCTGGCATGGTCGGTCAAAAAACTTTTGCACGGTTTGGCCAATGCGGGTAAATCTGAATTCCGCTCGCGATTGCAGCAGGTGTTGGGTAGGCCAGTCGATGACTTTGAAATTGACGGCATGATGGGCGGCATCGATCAGGAAGCGTTTGTTGCTGCACGGAGAAGATGGCTGCCGAATCTGGCCGCTGAATTGAAAGAAAAATTTGGCATCGTGAACCAAAGTGACGTGGCAACGATCTTTGGCTCGCAACCGTCGCTGGCCCGGATTCGACCGCAAGAGCAATTGGCGGACAACCCGCTTCTGGGAGCAAGCGTTCCGTCATCTGTTGGTCAAAGAAAAGAGGGCCTGTTGTTGCCGAACAATGATTCCTCAAACAGGCCGACGACGAACAGGATCGAAACTCAAACGCCTGTCGCGAGCGATATTGAAAGCGGGTTGGTCGATATCCCGACTGAAATTCCAATTTTCAATGTGGCAAAAAAAGGCAGTGCTGATTTGCAAACTGGCTGGATTCGGGACGACAGAAGTTTTCGTGTGCTTTATCGACCGCTTGGACACGAAGACTTGTTTCTGAAGCATTGGATCGATGCCGTTTCGAAAGTTTCGGGCGCCGATTCGCGTCCGGAAACGGAGGCGTTGTTTATTTCATTGACCAGTGAAAATTCGATCGGCAACTGTCGCTACTGTCACACGCTGAAGCAGCAGGACGACCTTTCGTTTGTGATGAACTGGAAAGCGGAACAACGCGATCTTTCGGTGGGGCAGTTTACGAAGTTCTCGCATCGGCCTCACCTGATTCAGCCAGAATTGAAAGATTGTACTCACTGTCACCAGATGGACACCGAAGTTTCAAACGCTGATTCATTTTCCAGTGTTCATGGCTGCGACTATCAGAGTAACTTCAAAACGCTGTCAAAATCGACTTGCACGAAGTGTCATCAGGAAGGCCTGACAAGTAATTCGTGTACACTCTGTCACGGCTATCATATTGGCGGACACAAGTCGCACTAGTTCTGGAAGTTGCAAGTGATCTTTAGTGGGAATCATTGAAGTCTGGTTCTTGCGAGGGAAAAAGCAACAAACGATGGCAAACATCAACTCCAGTTATTTGCACTAGTCCGAGTCGCATCGGCTCGGGATTCGGAAAGAGGGGCAGCAAGCGATGTTTTTTTGGCGAAAAAAAGACGATTGGGAAAACGAGTACGACGAGTATTACACTCGCGATATCGAGCGTGGCGGCGGAAAAGTTCGGTTTCGCTACTTGCCGCATCTCCTGTTGTTGGGCTTCATCGGCGGGGTGTTTTGCGTTGTCGTTGGAGCGGTCGCCGGGCAAGCCATGCTGGAAAAGCTGGTCACATCTTTGGTGATGCCGTTGGGTGTTTTGTGGCTGGCACTCCTTGTGATGATCTATTTTTGTTTGATCAATCGGCAGGCATGGCCAGCGGTTTTCGGATTCCTTTGTTGGATTTTTCTGTCGGTTGCCGGAAATTCATTCTTTGCAAACTGGTACGCGAACTCAATCGAGTCACCGTTTCTGGAAGTCGACGCAATGCAAATGGAACCGTTGGACGTGATCGTCGTGCTGGGAGGAGGAACGGCGACGGCGTTGAATGGCCGTCCCGAACTTTCAACCTCGGGAGATCGAATCGCGCAGGCCGCATGTTTGTGGCACGCGGGGCAGGCGACGGAACTGATGTGCACGGGCAAGAAATTTAATAAAGCCAACGAAAATGATTTGCACCCCTATGAGGAAGCTGCCCTGTTGCTGGAAGGTTTGGGGGTCAAGCGAAACGCAATTTTGAAGCTCAGCGGAATCAACACTTCCGAAGAGATGAAAAACCTGAAGAAATGGGCGGACGCGAATCCGGAAAAGAAACGAATCGGTATCCTGACATCCGCATGGCATCTCGCAAGGGCGAAGCGGCTTGCCGAAGCTCAGGGTCTGAACGTCGTGCCGATTCCTTCGGATTTTTTGGGCCGACATTTTTCTCCGGAGCCGGGCGTGGTGATTCCCGACAGTTACAACCTGATGGTAACCACCTCAGTTACCAAAGAATATCTTGCCGGACTCGTCGGTCGATAGGCCG
>CAYZPA010000139.1:0-8469 GCA_964479855.1 uncultured Pirellulaceae bacterium | reverse complement strand
ACTGGTTTGCCGGACTCACTCACCCGCCGCTTGCGCGTCGTGCTGGTATTGGTGCAGCTTCAAAACTGGGGCGTCGGGCCTTTAATGCTGCGTTTTTTTAATCGCGGATGCAGGCCAATGGACGCGGATTGAACCGCGCTAGTGCAAATAACCCGAGTTGACGTTTGACATCGTTTGTTGCTTTTGCCCGAGCAAGAATCAGATTTCAATGATTCCCATGAAAGGTTGTTTGCAACGTCCAGCGCTAGTCGATGGACTCGAGCAATGCTTCGTCCATCTCAATCGAGACTCCCTGATTCAAGTATTGAATCACCAGAGAGAATCGAGTCTTCCCTTCCCGGCGGATCACCGCCCCTTCGTAGCCCGCAAATAGACCGGACTTCACCCGGACTCGATTGCCTGGCTCAAGCCGACCTTCTGGCGTTAGCGGCACTTCTGCGTCGATCACCGATTTGATCTGCCGCAGCGTCATCAACAGTTCGTCGCCTTCTTCGACCTTGTTGCATTTGCTGATGCAATTGGTGGTCATCGCGTCGTAGCGACATTGCTCGTCGCCGAACATGAACACGTAGTTCGGGAAAAGGGGCACGAATGAGGTTCGCAATCGGCCATTGGGCGACCGATATCGTTTGGGGATGACGGGTCCGTAGTGAGCGACTTCCAACTTGGCGAGCTTTCGCATCAGGTCTTTCTCGCGTCTCGAAATCGTGTAAACGCACCACCACGATTTCGTTTCGTCCTGCAGCAAGTCTTCGTTCTGCAGGAGGTCTGCAGGAAAGATGTCGTTTTCCTTTTTCAGAATCGGCATAATTTGTAAGCGTAGAAGTTGTGGGAGGGACCTTCGAAACGAGCCCTCATTCTGTCAGAATCATCAATTCTGGCAAAGGCAGATTGAGGGGCAGATTGAGCAAGCAGGTAGCTCCGTATCGGAAACCATGATCAAACTTGAACCTCAACTAATCGTCGTGATGGGAGTCTCCGGGTGCGGAAAAACCACCATCGGAACCGCTCTTTCGGCTCGGACTGGCCTGCCATTTTATGATGGAGACGACTTTCATTCAGAATCGAATAAGCAAAAAATGTCCAGCGGAAAACCGCTCAACGATGACGACCGCAAACCGTGGCTCAAGGCGATCGTTGACTTTTCGGCAGAAGAATGTGCTTCAGGAAGTGGCTTGATCATCGCTTGTTCCGCGTTAAAGCATGCCTACCGCGAGCAGTTAAGAACGCTATCGTGGCCGGTTAAGTTTGTTCACCTGCATGCTCCTTTCGAAGTGATTCACGCAAGGATGAAACAGAGAACTGACCACTATATGCCGGAATCGCTTCTGCGGAGTCAGTTCGAAACGCTTGAATCGCCAGTGAATGAACATGGTGTCATTGAAGTCTCAATCGAACAGTCAGTCGAAGCAGCGACCGACAGGATCTTGCTTGCTTTGGAAAACGAATGAGAATTTTGATCACCAACGATGATGGATGGGACGCACCTGGAATTCAGGTCATGCTGGAAGTCGCCAGCGAATTCGGTGACTGTACCGTCGTCGCTCCTGCGGTTGAGCAATCCGGTATCAGCCATCAAGTAACGTTTCATCGACCGCTCAATTTGGTTCAGCGATCCGATCGAGTCTGGTCGCTCGATGGCACGCCGGCGGACTGTGCTCGCATTGCGATGATGCACATGGGTGGTGCCGCGGAGTTGGACCAGCGGGAAACGCCATTTGATTTGGTGTTGTCGGGAATCAACAACGGCGGCAACCTTGGGTCCGACGTTTTTATATCGGGAACGGTCGCGGGAGCACGTGAAGCGACTCATTTCGGTATACCGGCGATCGCGATTTCTCAACACCGATCGCGATTTAAAGAAGCTTTTGACTGGACGTTTTCAAAGCAGGTTGCGAGGCAAGTGATCCAACATTGCCAGGAAAAAGGGCTCGCGGGTCGCAAGCTGCTGAATGTGAATTTGCCTGATTTCACGGATGCCAAAACGCTTCCCGAAGTCATTTTAGTGGATCCGTGCGAACTGGATCCAGCTCCGCTTCCTGTTTCCTATTCTGTCGAAACCGTCGAGGGCTCAACGAAGTTCTCCTACGCAGGCAAGTACAACGATCGCGTTCGGACCGAAGGCTGCGATGTTGACGTTTGTTTTTCGAAGCGAGTTTCCATTTCCTATTTGCCTTTGTAGTTCGAGATGCGAGATTGCGATGGCGCGACGGAAATCTGGCAAGCCTGAAGTTCGGATGAAGAGCTACGGCATTTATTCGGGCTGGGATAAGAAATCCCGTGACCTGCCGAAGATCATCGAGCTAACGACTCGAGTTCCGGCAACGATCGATATCGAGTTTGGCTTCGTTGTGAATATTGGCGGAGCGAAGAATCGACATTTGGATTATTGCATTGATCACCCAGGGATCCGTGATGAAAATGGTGCGGTACGAAAACCCTTTGACGGTACGGTTTTCATCAAGTCAAACGATTGGGATTTTTACCTTGGCGACACAGTGTGGGCACCGATCGATGACAAGATTGGTGACTGGCGTTTGACGCTGGAGATCGATGGCGATTTGATCGCCGACAAGACTTTTGAGCTTTTTCGCGTTTGAGCTTTTTCGCGTTTGAGTTTTTCCGCGATAAAGCTTTTTCGAGTCTTGAGCTTTCCTCGATGAGCTTTTCCAATCCAGGGCTTTCCCGCGAAAACGATTCAGATTGGTAACGCCGGCACCGACCGTGTTCCGGTCATTTTGCTTTCACGTTTTGGTCTACCGCAATGACGCCGTCGGGCGTGATTTCAGCGACCAGCAATCTTCGGTTTTCCATTTGCCGTCGTCCTCGATCAGCGGGCACCACACCGAGCCCTTTGCGCCAAAACCCGATGCCAAGGTATTTTGTGCCGGGTTTGAAGTCTTCTTTTTTGACCACGCATCGATCGAGCACAAATGATCCCGGTGCCTTGTCGTCGAAATCATCTTTGTTGGTGTAGCCGTCGAAAAGGATCGTTTCTGCATCGTCGCAAAAGTGCATGAACCGAACGCGTTGGTGTCCAGGCAAGATCTCCCACCACATGGTGAGCTCAACGGCGTCTTCGCGATCGACAACTTTGAACCAGTGCAATGTGGCTTCGTCGCGGAAGGTGATCGGCGCGAAGTCCGAATCCATCAGGCCGCTCATCGCTTCAAGGATCTCGGGAGAAGGCCCTTCCGAAACGACATTGTTTCTTTCGTATTGAATCAAGCCGGCTGACACCAGCACGATGCAAGCTCCGATCAAACCGGTGTAGCCGTTTACGAGGCTGCGAAACGCCATCGAAAAAGAACTCCAGAACTTTTTCCAATTCTTTTCCGGGATCGAAACCATTAGTTGCCGAATCGGCATCTCGACGACGGCATAAAGTAACATCGAAAACCCGAGGCTCATCGCAACCCCAATGGTGACAAAGTAGAACTTCGGCAATTTGGCGTCGCCAAGCTGATGGGCCATCATGGCAAGAACAGGCGCTTGAACCAGGTACAACGAAAAACTGATCTCGCCAAGATAAACGCTGGTCGGCGTCGAAAACAGTTTCCCCAGAAAACCATTGGAACTGGAAAACACCCAAACGACCGCAGCGAAGCCAAACATCGTTCCCCCGGAACGCGCCAGCCAGCTCTTGGTCGCGATGCACTGGTTCTTCGCAAGGAAATCGGGCAGCGGACCGTAATTGACGAAGTAAAAAATCGTCACCACGATGCCCAGTGCCAGAATTTCAAACAGCGAGTCCTTGATCAAGGATCCGATACGCGGCGGCGCATCGGGCAACGGAATCGAATCGCTTCGTTTCGACGAAAGGAATCGTTTTCCAAGCCACATTCCAAGAATGAATTCCGTGATCCGAACGAGCGGGTGAACGTAAACCATTTCGACTGGAAGATGCCAGGTCGATATCTTGTTGACGATGCAGTAGTCCAACACGCAAAGAATCATGGCCGTACACAACAGCGACGCGATCATAATGGGATAAAATCGCTTTCGTCCCAAAGCCAACAGGATGGGAAACGCAAGATAAAACGCGAACTCGGTGGAGATGCTCCATGCTGGCCCATTGAAGGCGGCGCTCCATTTGTAGATCGGCAGCCAGCTTTGCAGCAGCGCGGCATGGTTCCAGAATTGAACTTTACGCGAAAGCAGCGCACCGTTTCCGAACCATGCGTCGACGAAGACGGCTCCCAAAAGGCAAACAATATGCAGTGGCCAGATCCGTGCGAATCTTGCGAAGTAAAACTTTGATGTACCGACCGACGCCATTCTTTGGTCGTAGACGTAAGTCAGAATGAAGCCGGACAAAACGAAAAAGAACGCGACCGCATTGGCAGCGTAAGGTCCAAGTTGACTGGTGTCATGACCGCCATACTTAATTGCATGGATGACAACGACCGTTAGCGCAGCGATGAATCTGAGCCCGGTCAGGGCGTCGAGTGCTTTTGGTTTCTGTACCGAAGCCGATGCCGAATTTGTATTCGCAGTGGAAGGGATTGTGTCCGGCATTAGAAGAAGAGGACAGAGTGAGGGTGAAGTGAGAGTTGATTGAGTCGTCGATTCCGAAGGAGACGACTTCCATCTTTATCTTGCTTTCCATTATGACAGACGCTGTTCCCAATGCGAGCGAGCTCTTTGCGAGTCCGATTTCGCATGAAACTCAGGACCTTGCTATGATGATTGTATGACGACGACATCTGAAAGCCTTCTTTTTCGACTCCAACAGCGCGACGATTCGCCTGACCAGTCCGCATGGCATCAGTTCGTGACGATCTACACTCCCCTGATTTTCTATTGGGCTCGGAAAACTGGCATGACGCAGGCGGACGCTTCGGATCTTGTGCAGGATGTATTGACGCACGTTTTCCAAAAACTTCCTGCTTTCAAATACGATGCAAGTCAAAGTTTTCGGGGCTGGCTAAGAACCGTAACGCTGAACAAATATCGCGAGCGATTGCGTCGAAAATCATCGGCAATGCAGTACGCGACGGATTCGGTCCTTGAGCAGATGCAACCGGTGGAAGTCGCCGAATCGACTTGGGACATCGACTATGCTCGACTTTTGGTCGCCCGAACCATGGAGTTGGTGAAGGATGATTTCGCGGACGATTTGTGGCAGGCGCTGCGAATGGTGATGCAAAACGAAATCACAGTCGAAGAAGCCGCGACGGCGACCGGTATCAGCAGCTGGACGATTTATTCGGCTCGTTCCCGTCTAATGAAGCGGTTGAGAGAAGAGTTGGAGGGGCTGCTTTGATTGAGCCCGGATTATCCGGGCTTCTGTTTGCTTTGCCAAATGTACGGTCGCCGCCATTTTTGCTTTTTTGAAAAAAGTTTCCGGACTCGTCACAATCGACCATGGTCAGGCGCATAGTCTTCTTTGTCCCCAATTCGAAATGGTAAGATCGAGGAAGCGATGAACGAAATGCAAAAAACGAACGAACTGCCCTGCCCCGACCGAGATACACTGCTGGGGTTCGTCTTGGGAAAGCTGATTCCTCCCGTATTGCAGCAGTGTGAATCGCATGTCGCCGAATGTGAAAGCTGCCACGAAACGTTACGAGGGCTCGATGCTAACGACACGCTGACCCATTACGTTTCGCAAGCAATGGATGGCATGAATCCTGACAAACAGTCTGATTTAACTTCGGATACGCAGGCCATCAACGGATTGATGCAACGGTTGATGAATTCCGACCGAACGCCATCGCGACCAGCGATTTTGGACGCCGAAGCGATGGCAGATCGAGCCGCCGAAGTGTTGCGATGCGTTGAGCCAGTTGATATTGGTGATGAAGATTCGCTGGGAACGCTGGCCGAATATCGCCTGATTCAGCTGATCGGTGCCGGTGGAACTGGAGTCGTTTTCAAGGCCGTTGATACGACTTTGAATCGGATCGTGGCGCTGAAAGTATTGCGTCCTTCGTTGGGTTCGATTGCACGAGACCGATTCATCGCCGAAGCTCGGCTTGCGGCATCGATCGAGCATGAAAATGTTGTCACGATCTATCAGATTGGACAGCAGCATCGCTTGGCGTTCATTGCGATGCAGTGGCTCCCGGGAGAAACTTTCGAAAGCCGATTGACGCTGGGCGGTCGAATGGATGAAGCGTCCGTTCGTGATTTCGTTCGTCAAATCGCATCCGGTTTGCAAGCGGCTCATCAAAAGCAGCTGATTCATCGCGATATCAAGCCCGCGAATATCTGGATTTGTGATTCGTCTGACCGGATCAAGATCCTTGATTTCGGATTGGCTCGAATCACCGACAACGACCCCGGTTTGACCGCAACGGGGATGCTCGCCGGTACCCCGAATTTTATGTCGCCCGAGCAAGCGAAAGGGCTGGAACTGGATGAACGCAGCGATCTGTTTTCGCTCGGCTGCGTCATGTATCAGATGCTCACAGGCAAGCTACCTTTTAGCGCTCCCACGGTTCTGGCGACAATTCAGGCCATTCAAACGGATTCGCCTGCGATTCCGAATTCGATTTATCCTGACGTCAGCGTCGACCTTTCCGATTTGACGATGAGCCTACTGGAAAAGCAAACAGGAAACCGAGTGGCGACGGCCTCGGAATTGATTCAGTGCCTTGATCTTCCCAGAGAGAAATGGCAGCGAGCGTTTCCACGCGTGCCTCGTGAAACGATGAGTGCGCTTGAACCCAGTTCGAAAGTTCAGCCCAAGTATCGCTGGCCGGCGGTCGCTGCGTTGGTTGGCTTTTTGGCGCTATTGGTTGGTTCGGGTTGGTATTTTTCGCCGCAAATTATTCGCGTAGCGACGGATCAGGGTGAGCTGGTGATCGATGCGACGGACGAAAATGTGCAGGTGCAAGTTTTGAAAGACGGTCAGCCAATTCGAGTGCTCGACCGTTCAACGGGGGCTTCTTTCGATATTCGATCCGGCAGCTATGAATTTAAGGCAATCAAAGAAGGCAGCGATAACAGTTTCGAAGTGACTCCCAATACGATTGTGATGAACCGGGGCGGAAAGCAGATCGTCAAGGTTACGAAGGTCGCGGCGCCAGCGGCGGATGACACTTTGAATTTTCCAGCGGACTTTGGGAACGCTGAGGAGTTAAAGAAAGTGCATCTTCGCCAATTGGAAAAGTGGTACGCACTCCAGGCGGAGATAGCGGAGTTGCTTCCAAGCTTGGGATCAGGCCATCCCGACGTTGAGAAGCTTGATCTGCAAATGCGGACGATCGAGAAGATGCTCAGAGAGTCCGGGATCAAAAACACGAACCGGGTGCCACCGTCTTCAGATCCAATTTTTGGTGGCCGGACATTCGGATCATGGATCAGAATTGTTCGTAACGACAGAAGACCTCAGACAGTCGCTGAGGGGATTGATGCCTGTGCCATGTTGTTGGAAGGAAGCAAACAACGGAAGGCAACTCTGCTGAAAGAATTCCGCCGAATTGCACGTAAACATGGCTCCAACGTGATTGGAAATGATGGGGCATCCGATATTTACTATGCCGCGATTTCGAAAGCGTTCAACCAGTTCGAAATTGGTGAAATCGTCGAGTTTGTCCAAGGTGAAATTGATTCCGGAAACGATCGTAGTTTAGCTTTGTGCAATTTGATGATCGGAGGCGTTTCGTCGAATTCAGCACTTCGATATGCAGTTCCACTACAAAAAAAGCTGGACGCACTGAACTTTGACGCTCTGCCTAAACGGATCGTTAACAAAGAACTAAAGGTAAATAAATGGTCGCTGCCCTTCATCGGGAAATCGATGCAATACGCGTCAGTGACAGATCTCCATTCGATCATGGTTGCCGTTGGCTTTGAAGGTCGTAGCTCCCATATTTGGGACTCGCTTTTGCATTCTCCGGAAGACGCAAATCTCAAGAGGCTGCTCTATCAAGATATCTTTGATATGACGGCTGACAGCGGTAGCGCAGCCGCACGTGATCAGTATCTAAGGGCCACAATGACAGTTGGAAGTGGCCATTTGTCTTCTTGGGCAGGCAGCACCTTTTCGTGGAACGGCTTAGGTACTGTGTTTGATGAAAAGAACAGGCTCGTCCGTCAAAAGCTCGCGAATAAATTGCTGATTGAGATCCTTGAAAAAACGATCGATGGCGAAGGACCAGAGTTTGGGCCGACGTATTCGGAAATTTGGTTCTACCACAATGGGTTGGTAACGAGATATGAATATGGCGGGATGGTCAGTTGGCAGGGGAAAAATGGTACACTGTTTGGGGGTAAGCCTGAGGGAACTGAACACATTCAAGGCAATGCCGCCACGGCTCGCCATGTTTTGACAGCGATTTGCGAAACCGCAAATTCGCTTTTGAAGAATGAGCAGAAAGAACTTGCTCGCGAGATGTTTCTGCCGATTGCAAGGCGACTGGCTCGTGAGAGCAAAGCTTTCAAAGCCGCCTGCGAAACGAAAGAGTATCAGAAATTGAAAATCGAGAGGGATGCGGACGCTCTTTTGCAATTGCTTACCAA
>CAYZPA010000138.1:0-8549 GCA_964479855.1 uncultured Pirellulaceae bacterium | reverse complement strand
TGCGTGGGCGTCGACATAGAGAAGCTTGTTTCATTGGGGTATTGTTCCCGGTTTGCGGCTTCGTCGAGGCACCCACGAGTGTGAAGTCGACGAATTTGCAAAACTTGCCTCCGCGTCCGGAGAGTCGCTTCAAAGGGCAAACCAGACGCCTGACGTCGTGAATAATTCCGGATAAGCTATTCCTGGCAGGCTTACGCGGTCGCGTCTTTCACTGCGTCGCCGATTTCACGCAAAAGTTCAAACGTGTAAATTCCAGCCTGATGACCATCGGAAAAATGAATGCTGTAAGCATAATTTCCCACCGGATGCATCACTTCGATATCCAAGGGACGGGCTTCTGCTGCAGAAAGCACGTTGAGCTGTCCCGGCGGAGGAGCTGGCTTCGGATTGATGCGTTCCTCATTGCAGTGAGCGCAATGACACCCTTTTCGCAGCGCGAAAAACGGAATCTCGTGCTCGGTGCCGTCGCTCCAAACGATGTTCAGAGTTCGTTGTTCAGTTTTTTGAAGTTCAACAGGATGAATCATCGTTGGTCAATAAACCTTTTACCTTTCATTTCAAAACGTGGAAGCGAACCGGATTCGGCCACCTCAACGTCGACTCGCAACCCCAACCGCAATTGGATCTCAGCCGCGATCCGCGCCGGTTGGTTCAATTGATCTTCAACGGTTACCCGCAGTTGATCCATTTGTCCATCACGCCAGGCGATCATCTGGAATTCATCGACTTCGGGAAATCCGCGAACGATCTGCTCGATCGAACCCGGATAAACATTGACACCTCGGATAATCATCATGTCATCCGAACGCCCGATCACTCCGCCGTCGAGGAAAACGAATGGCGACGATTTCGTCCACACTGGCTTCACAAGATCACCCGTGACGTATCGGATCACCGGGCAACCGAATCGTCCCAGCGTCGTTAACACCAGTTGACAGACGTTTCCACTAGCCTGTTCCTGTGTCAGCAATCGATCGGATTCCACCTCCAGAAACTCTGGATAGAAAAGCGTCTCGTTGATGAACAGTCCGGTTCCCTCTGAGTCCGCGAATCCCCATGGCCCAACTTCTGTAGCTCCCGCATGATCAACGACTCGCGCTCCCCAACGACGCTCGATCAAGGTTCTTGTCCCCGGCACCGAACCTCCCGGCTCTCCGGCGACAATCAGTTTCCGCACTTTCGTTTTGGAAAGATCGATCCCTTTTGTCGACGCCAACTGAGCCATATGCAGGGCGTAGCTGGGCGTGCAAAACACGACCGTCGCATCGGATGACTGAATCAAATCCAATCTCGCATCGGTACTCATTGCGCCCGTTGGCATCACCAAACAACCTCGCTCCACCGACGCATCAAACGCGGACCAGAACCCGACAAAAGGCCCGAAACTGAACGCCATCAGGACGCAATCAGATTCCTTGACGCCTGCCGCATCCAGCACGTATTGCCAGCCTTCCATCCACCATTGCCAGTCGTCAAACGTATCTAGCACCGCCAGCGGACGTCCTGTCGTTCCCGACGTCCGATGAAAGCGACAATAACGATCGCGATCAAAAGTCAAATTTGCGGCGTAATCGTCATGGCCAATCAAATCTGATTTTCGAGTCAGCGGCAATTTCGCGAAGTCTTCAAAATCCTGAACGGGATTGAAATCGGATAGTCGACTTTCATAGAAAGCGTTCTGTTTGCGAATGTGTTCAACGCAATGTGCCACGTGCTGTGACCTTCCGACGCAGAACGTCATGCGGTCCTGCCGGAGGATCAGCTTTCTTTCGTTAGGGTTGTTTCGTCGCACTTCCATGGCACTATGATATTCGGACTCGTCTTGCTTCATAATGCCCCTGTCGGACTTTGGACTTCATGTCGTTTTCAGCTCAACATATCCGCGACGCTCGATTAAAGCTTCGAAAACGCGATCCGATTCTTGGCGCGGTCATCAAACAGGTTGGTCCGTTCACCGCAAAAGCCAAACGCGACCGGTTCGGCACCCTCGTTCGATCCATCGTATCCCAGCAAATTGCGACCGCAGCAGCCAGAGCGATTCAGGAAAGAGTTGAAACCGCCGTCAAAGAACGTCGCAAAACGCCCGTTCAACGTGGCAAACCCTTCTGCCCTGAAACGCTAAGCCAATTTTCGGTTCAGGAACTTCGCGAACTGGGACTTTCCAACCAGAAAGCCAATTACGTTCTGGACCTGTCGAATCACGTCGTGAACGAAAAAATTAACTTGCAGAAGATTCACAAGTTTGACGACGAAGAGATTATCGAATCGCTGATTCAGGTGAAAGGAATTGGCCGCTGGACCGCTCAGATGTTTCTCATTTTTTCGCTCGCGCGAATGGACGTGCTTCCGGTTGATGATTTCGGTATCAAAACCGCGATTCGCAATCTCTACGAACTTGACGAACTGCCGACAAAAAAAGAGATCGAAACGATCGCTGAACCGTGGCGACCGTTTGCTTCGATTGCGTCATGGTATCTGTGGCGAAGTCTCGATCTGCAATAGCTGAATCAGACGAAGTAGCATTCAAAGCTGAAAGCCCAAAGCTCAACAACTCAAAGCTCAACAACTCAATTCAACTAACAATTCAAACTCAAAAAACAAAGGGCTCTACACGTAAAACGCGAGAGCCCAGCAGGTTGATCGATCGAGTTCAACTCATGAAGCGTCGCTTCGCTAAACGGTGGTCATCGCTAGCTTCTTCAACGCGTCCAACAGATCCAACATATCGTCTCTGGAAATGTCTTCCCATTCGTTGGTCTTGTGCGAGATGATCGCAATCTTGAACGCATTAAGAGCGTCGATCACATCGTCGGGCAGCTCTTTGAAGGACTCAAATGGGCGAGCCGTAAATTCTTCTTTCGGCGCCGCGGATTCGTCACTGGAATCGGACTCGGATTCAGCATCGTCTGGCTTGGACGTTCGATCTGATTTGGCACCTTTGCCAGAGTCCTCGTCACCAAAGTCAGGTCCCTCATGGACTGGCCCTTCGACATAGGGTTTATCGTTCTGCCGGTTTTGTTCCGACAGCGCCAAAGTTTGCGATTCTTCTGCGATTTCAGCACTGACGATTTCGTCGCCACGAGGTTTTTCCGCCGGATCTTTGCCGAGCGTTTCCCATCGCTGGTGCCGCATTTGAGAAATCGACCATTTGTTTTGAATGGCTCCTTCGAGCCACATTTCAGCGTCTTCCCAATCGAGCGCCGCGTAAAAATGGCTCCAGAACAAACCCTGATAGCTTTCAAATTCACTGCCGAATCGGTCAAACGTTCGACGCAAACGCCCCACGTGTTGAGGCGTTACACCGCCTACCAGTTGGCACCACGCCTCATCCGAATATTCCGTGATCGACGCTTTCGTGTCTCGCAACCGTTCACGCCATTCGAGAATAATCTTCCCTTTCTCCCAGTTGGTCGTGCTGATCAAGCCATTCCACTGGCCAATAAATGGCTGAGAATGCTCAATCGTGTCGTCAGAAATATTAACTTCGTTAGCGTTGTTTGCAGTCGCGTTTGCCATGTGGTCTCGGTCCCCTGTGTACTACCATTTCGTTTGCTCAAGCTATCATTGATCGTTTTCAATCCCAGACGCAAAATGCGTTTTCAAATTTGCATTTTGAAGACCGACTTGCAACGGTTACTTTTGTGCGGAAAAACCAAGGTCAACCATCTGCTCTGGCGTTCCGGTCGTTTTGGCTGGAGAATCAATTCGGGTTGACCGACTGCAACCTTCCGAAAACAAAACGTGGAAAACTTGTTCGCAACCACCAACGAGCCCATGAACCCAACCGCTCATTCATCCAGATTGCTGATCAGTGAGCCGCTGTCAGGCACGGTCAACATGTCGATCGATCAAGCGATCCTCGAAACGACGGTGGAAACTGGGGAGATCACGTTGCGGTTCTACCGCTGGAATACGGCGACTCTTTCGCTTGGCTATTTTCAGAAATTGGCCGACCGTGAACAACACAGCGACAGCAAGGATTGCCCAATCGTGAGGCGTTCTTCCGGCGGCGGAGCGATTGTTCATGATGATGAATTAACCTACAGCCTTTGCGTGCCGACTTCGGGAGCGATTGCCAAAGCGAATGCTGATTTGTACGACACGGTCCACCACGCGATTCGCAAATCGCTGGCCGTTCAGGGCATCGACGTTTCGCTGTTCGAAGCTCCCGCAGACGCGGTTCCCAAAGCGACCCAATCAGACCCGTTTCTGTGTTTTCAACGACGTGCCATCGGTGACCTTGTTTGCCAAGGCGAAAAAGTTGGCGGCAGCGCCCAACGCCGTCTGAAAAACGTACTGATTCAACACGGTAGCTTGCTGTTGTCGCGGTCTCAGTTCGCTCCGGAACTTCCGGGCCTGAAAGAGCTGACGAGCATCGATGTCGATGTCGACAAATTGATCCGGCAGATCACCGCCGAACTAGGCACTTTTTTCAACGCTTCATTCGAACCGAGATCACTTTCACGACGAGAGCATCAGCTCGCTGCGGAAATCGAAGCGAAAACTTTCGGCTCAGAAGCATGGCTCAGGAAACGGTGACGGATTACCGTTTCGAAACGCACAACACCGAGCGACGCCTTCTGATTGATCGCGACCACATCTGAAGTTTACAATACAAAGACGACTGGAAGCCTGTCTTTGGGATTCGTGCGATGAAATTTTTTCCCGTTTGTATTGCGTTAATTTTTCTGTTTCCGTCCATACCCGCTGTAGGGCAGGGTGACAGGATTGACTGGCAAGCCGATCTTGAGTTTCTTTCCGACGAACTGACGGCGAAGCATCCCGACGCGTTCCACTTGATTTCCGAAAATGAATTCACGGAAAAAGTCGACGCACTCGCCGCTCGCATCCCATCCATGGACCGTACCGAGGCGACGCTCGAATTAATGCAACTTGTCGCGTCGCTCGGTGACGCTCACACAACCGTGATTCCTGATTACACAAGCTTTCGTTTCATCCCCATTAATGTTCGATGGTTTGAAGAAGGTGTTTTCGTGCGTGCCATTGAGCGAAGCCACAAGGATATGATTGGCGCGAGGGTCACAGGTGTTGGATCGCTTTCGATGGAAGAACTCGAAGCCAAATTCGCAAGTTTGATTTCACACGACAACGCATGGGGCATTCGAAAAATGATGGATCTTCAATTTCAGACTTACGAATACCTGTCATTCATTGGAGCAACCAACGAAAACGAAACTGTTTCGGTGCACTTTGAAAAAGACGGCAAAGAGTCAACGATCGAATTCAAACCCATTGATTCACGTGGTGCAAAATCAATCAAATTTGTAAATCCTTGGTCGGCCGGCCTGATGAAACAGTCTGTCTATCTCGACCTGTTAATGAAGGACGAAAAAGGCTTGCCGTTTTGGAACGAGTGGCTAGCTGATCAGAAAACGGTTTATTTTAAATACAATCGATGCGTCCAACCGAATGCTTTCAACGAGCTGGTTAAAGGGACAGCCGGTTTCATCTCCAGCAACGATGTCGATAAGTTCGTCCTTGACCTGCGAGACAATTCTGGTGGAAGTTCATTGGTCTTCAAACCGTTATTGAACTACCTCAAGAGCAACGAAGATTTGAACCAAAAAGGAAAACTCTTCGTCATTGTCGGCCGGAAGACGTTCTCATCTGGCATTTTTGCCGCATGTGAAATGAGAAAGACTAACGCAATCTTTGTTGGGGAACCCACCAGCGGCAAACCAAACCACTTCGGCGAAGTAAAGTCCTTTCAGCTGCCAAGTTCAAAACTGATGGTCCAGCACTCGACCAAACAGTTTATTCTGGGTGACGACAGTGAAGGGACGTTTATGCCGGAGCTACGCATCGAATACCGTGCCGATGAAACACTTTCCGCTGAGGATCTCGCACTGAAAACCATTTTCAATTATTGACCGGAATTATTCACGACGACAGGCGTCTGGCCTGTCCTTTGAAGCGATTCTCCGGACGCGGAGGCAAGTTTTGCAAATTCGTCAATTTCATGTCGTGGGTGACCTGTCGAAACCACAAACTTGGAGCTTGGAGCAATACCCCAATAAAACAAGCTTTCGCCAGTTCTACGCCCACGCATCGTGAATAACCCGGGATGAAAAGAATCTCAAATAGATGGCATTGCTTACAGAAAGGACTCCGTAGCCCAATCAGAAACATGAACGACGGAAGGATCGTTCGCGCCGTCGGCGAATAAACTCTCCGCCATATTCTTGTCTGGAATTGAGTGCCTTGAATCTGACATGGAAGTCCTGAAAGCCATTAATTTTCGTTAGTCGTTCATCCACCATAGCTGGAACTGGAATAATGACTGTTTGCTTGATAACGACTGCTTGCTTGCAGAGCGACAGCTTACGGGCAGAGCGCCTGCACGCCGGCATCAATCAAACAGTTCAGCAATCTCGCGGATTCGTTTGCGAATTCTCTGTGGCTCAGAAGCCGCAAAGCCGAAAACCAGCCCATTCTTTCGCAAACGTTTCGGCGTTCCCGGCAAATAGTATTCAGATAGTGCTCTGGCAACGACTCCCATTTCTGCAAACCTTGCAACCAAATCGATGTCGGACTGTTTCGTTTTTATGATTGACGTGCAATGAAGACCAGCGGGAGTTCCGATCACTTCCAGCTTGTCGCTCAACCGTTTTTTAAGCTCAGCAACGAATACTTCTCGACGCAACGCATGCGTCTTTCTCATTCGTCGCAAGTGCCGAACGAAATGCCCTTCCCGAATAAATTCGCTCAACGCGATCTGGTCGACTTGGGACCCGAGACGAGAAACTAAACGCAACGCATTCTCAAAAGCCGTCACCATGGACGTTGGTACGATTGCGTACCCCAATCCCAAAGCTGGAAACACGACTTTGCTAAAACTGCCAACGTAAATCGTTCGAGCACCTTGATCCAATCCTTGCATGCAAGGCAATGGCTGCTGGGAATATCGGTATTCGCTGTCGTAGTCGTCTTCAAGAATCAGTGACTGACTCTCATTCGCCCAGCGAATCAAAGCCAACCGTTTTTCGATCGGCAGCGTGACGCCAAGAGGATACTGGTGCGAAGGAGTGACATACGCCAGCCGCGCGTCGCCGTGCTTGCGAATGGCTTCTTCAACGTTGGCTCCCGATGCGCCCACATTCATCGGCAACACCTTGGCGCCTCGTTTCGAAAAGGCATCTCGAGCGCTAACGTAGCCCGGGTTTTCAAACAGGACTTCGTCACCATGATCGAGTGAAATTCTGGCAACAATGTCAACGGCTTGCTGCGTTCCATTGACGATCATGACCTGACTTGGATCACAGCTAACGCCTCGACGGACGCTCAAATAATCCGCGACTTGCACCCGCAGTGGCCCATAACCTGCCGGCTCGCCATACGAAAGCTTGCGTGGATCGATCGACTTCCAGATTCGCCGGACAATCCGAGACCAGACATCCAATGGGAACTCATCAAGTGCTGGCTCTCCGGGGCAAAATGGATGCGACTCGCCAGTGTGTAGATTTGCTCGCCCCAGCTTCAGAAGCGATTTTCCGTATTGGCCAAGATGATTGGAGGCAGAGGAATTTTTTGAGCTTTCTTCTGCCACGATCCTTTGTGGTTTCACCTGCTCGTCCGGAATATCGCTGCTAACGAAGGTTCCTCGACCGTGCGACGTGACAAGATAGCCCTCGGCAATCAACATTTCGATCGCCGAAACGACGGTCGTTCGAGAGACGCCAAGCTGTTCCATCAGGTCTCGCGAGGAAGGGATTCGACATTCCGATTTCACTCGACCTTCCAAAATGGCCTTTCGAATCTGATCATAAAGCTGGCGAAACATCGGCAGTTTACGCCTTCCGTCGAGCCGCAAGAAACCGAGCTCATTCACGGAGCGTCTATCAAGCATCCAACTGACCACACCAAAGTGCTCGAAACAACAAAACAGATTGGACTGGTCAATAAAATCAATACTGGATCTTTTTACCAGTCCATTCATGCATCATAGTTCTTGACGAATCGAATGTACAACCAAGCCGCCTTTTTCGAAAAGAGAAAAGAGAATTCAAGTGAGTTCACACGTTTCAAAAGTTCCTGCGTTACCTGCAAACGAAGCCGTCCTGCATTTCGAAAGAAGACTCGCCTGCGAGGCCGATTGCTGGGATGTCCATCATGCGATCAGCAATGACCAAAAGGACTTTGTCCTGCTTGACGTTCGCAGCGAATCCGCATTCTCGAAAGGTCATGTTCTGACCGCTGAAAATTTGCCTCACACCAAAATCAGTCAGCAAACACTAACCGAGTATTCAATGGAAACACTGTTTGTCGTCTACTGTGCCGGGCCGCATTGCAATGGCGCGAACAAAGGCGCCCTGGCCCTCGCGAAACTTGGACGCCCTGTCAAAGAGATGATCGGAGGCGTCACCGGATGGATCGATGAAGGCTTTAGCCTCGTTTGATCCAAGCCTGCTTGAAACCTCGTTTTCAACCCGGATTATTCACGATGCGTGGGCGTCGACCTGGAGAAAGCTTGTTTCATTGGCGTATTGTTCCGGGTTTGTGGTTTCGACAGTTCACCCACGACGTGAAAT
>CAYZPA010000137.1:0-8770 GCA_964479855.1 uncultured Pirellulaceae bacterium | reverse complement strand
ATGTCGATGCCCACGCATCGTGAATAATCCGGGTTCAATCCGAATTTCTTCGCAGCGCCGATTGCTGATGCCCGATCAAACCTTCGATCTCGGCCAGCCTTGCCGTGTCGCCGACCAGATCCACAGGGGCCTGATCCAGTTTCAACCAGGTTCGAATTCGCAAAAACGTAAACACGTTCAACCCCGCAGTAAATCGAGCCGTTCCCGATGTGGGCAAAGTGTGATTCGGCCCAACACCGTAGTCACCGAAGACTTCCGCCGACTGGTGGCCGATAAAAATGCATCCTGCGTTGCGAATCTGGTTGGCGATCGAAGACGCATCTTCGACATGCAACTCCAGATGCTCGGGCGCGATTCGGTTGCAAATTTCAATCGCCTGGGCCATCGAATCGCAGACAATCGCCGCGCCATTGTTGGCGATCGAAGTTTTCGCAGTTTCGCACGACGGAAGCTGAACAGCTTGCTTCTCCAATTCAAGGCTAACCGCTTCGGCAACGACACGGCTGTTGGTAATCAGGAACGGTCGAGCATCGACATCGTGTTCGGCCTGTCCCAACAAGTCGGCTGCTACCGTGGCGGGTTCTGCTGATTCATCGGCTACCAAAACCAGTTCCGATGGCCCGGCAATCATGTCGATTCCGACGTCCCCACTGACAATTTTTTTGGCGGCAGTGACGAATCGATTGCCTGGCCCTGCGATCAGGTCGCAGCGAGGAAAATCTTCGAAACCGAATGCCATCGCAGCGATCGCATGAGCGCCTCCAACAGCCAGCACCGCATCGGCACCCGAAACCGCAGCCGCAGCGAGAATCATGTCGGAAGGATTCGGCGATGCGACGGTGACTCGTTTGCAGCCAGCGACTCGAGCTGTAACCGCCGTCATCATGACGGTCGACGGCAAAGCATATCGACCCGCCGGAGCGTAACAACCGGCGTGCTCAATCGGCTCGATCGTATGCCCTGCCCTACCGCCGGGAACTTCGGTGTCGAGTTCGCTCAGACAATTCAACTGCGCCGTCGCGAAGGTCTGAATTCTGGAGCTCACCCGGTGCAACAAATCAGAGTCTTCGTCCGAGATTCTTGCCAGCGCGGCGTCCAGTTCCTCGCGCGGTATCAACAGCGATTGTTCGTCCGTTCGTTCCTTGAACTTGGAGGCATACTTGCGAATCGCAGTCGCACCACCGTCACGAACTTCGTCGACGATCTGCTGAGCCGTTGCCATCGTTTCCGCATCGATCGAATGTGGAAAACTGGTTGCGTTGTATTGGGACGCAGGAATAATTTTGAGCATGTCAGTGGTTGGATTGATTGTTAAACGTAGAAACGATGTCTTGCGGATTGAACCCGGATTATTCACGATGCGTGGGCGCCGACATGGAGAAAGCTAATTTATTGGGGTATTGTTCCAAGTTTGTGGTTCCGACAGTTCACCCACCAGGTGAATTGGTAAATTTGCAAAAACTGTCTCCACTTCAGGGGAATCGCCTCAAACATCAAACCAGACGCCGGTCGTCGTGAATAATTCCGGTTGAAAGTAGCCAGAGGTCGACTTACGCGACTCACGCAACTCAAGTAATTCCGTAAGCAATTTGGAAGCAGAAACCAGTTCGCGATGACTTCAATCCCGTCTGATGACACGATTCATTCGTCTAGCCAGTTCCGCGTAGACTTCATCCAGTCCAACACCGCTTTTCAGCATTGCCACCAGCGAAAAATACATCACGTCCGCTGTCTCCCAGGCCACTTCGTAGCGATCGTCTTCCTGGCTGGCATCGGAAAGCTCCTTGGCCTCCTCCAGCAGCTTTTTTTCGAGCAGACTCGCATCAGTCGCCAATCGTCGCGTGAAAGACTTTTCGTTCGAAGACTCAATCCGTTCAGACAACCGGTGTAAAACCGTTGCTATCGAACGCTCTTCACCAAAACAGGTGTAAGTGTTTTTGTGACAGAACCCCGGCGGCCCTTGCGTCACCGTGAAACGCAGACAATCAGAATCGCAGTCCATCCGAATCCCCAGCAGCTGTTGAGTCGCTCCGCTGGTCGCCCCTTTCACCCACAACGCATCGCGGGATCGAGACCAATACGTGCCGTGCCGCGTTGCAATCGCATGCCGCAGACTTTGCTCATTCGAATACGCGAGCCCCAGAGCAATTCCCAGCGGATCGCAAATCACGGTCGGCCACATGCCGTCCGGTCGGTCGCTTTTCAGTCGAGTGATCAAAAAATCAGCAACGATATTCGGATCGTCTTCCAGCTCCTTTGCCGTGATCAAATGTTCAATTTCCGATTCGACAACGATTCGATCGGACGGAACCGAAGGCCACTGCTCCATTTGAGAAGCCGAGCTGACGACCAGTGTTGCGGCTCCGACGTTCAGCATTTCGATGGCGAGATCGTCTGAAGCGGCCTCGAAAGCGATCAGCAAATCGCAAAAGCCGCTGACTTTTTTGATGACCGATTTCAATAAAGATTCAAATTCAGAAGTCGCATCCGCAGAAGTCGAACCGTTCACTTCCAGCAGAACGCTACCCAGAAAGCCCCAGTCCTTCAGGCTTTGGACCAGCTGATTTTGCTGATCAGCTTCGACCATTGACGCGTCAATCGTAACTTTTGGAACCATCATGATCGAACATTGACTCCCAGTTTGGCCAGTTCACGTTTCACGTCGGCAACGGTCATGTTCCTGTCATGAAAAATTGATGCTGCCAAAACAGCATGAGCACCATGTTCAAACGCTTCGACCATGTGCTGTACCGAGTCCGCTCCACCTGAAGCGATCACGGGCAAACTGCAGGCCGCCACTACCGCGTCCATCAATTCAAGGTCGTAGCCGCTGCGAGTCCCATCGCGATCGAAACTGGTCAGCAAAATTTCACCGGCTCCTCGTTGCTGAGCTTCGCCCGCCCACTTAGCCGCATCAAGAGCCTCACCTTGCGTACCCGATCGCGTCATCACTCGCCAGATATCACCGTCACGTTTGGCATCGATCGCCACCACCGTGCATTGGGCTCCAAAACGTGCGGCCATTTCGTCGATCAGATCCGGATTGCGAACGGCAGCCGAATTCACGCTCACTTTGTCGGCTCCTGCGTTCAGCAATCGGCCCGCGTCTTCCACCGACCCGACTCCGCCTCCGACAGTCAACGGAATCGAAAGCTGTCGGCGAACACCTTCGATCGTTTCCAGCATCGCCAACCGTGCCTGGCGAGTTGCAGACACGTCCAGCACCACCAATTCGTCGGCGCCCTGCTGTTCGTAGTGAGCCGCAAGGTCGACCGGATTTCCAGCGTCTCGAAGATTCTGAAACTTGACACCTTTTACGACTCGCCCGTCATTCACATCAAGGCAAGGGATGATTCGCGACTTAAGCATCCTGACACCATCCCTTCAAAACATCCTGCCCCCACTGGCCCGATAGTTCCGGATGAAACTGACACGCCAACGTTTTCCCACGCCACACACTGCTGATGAAAGAGCCATCGTAATCTGTCGTGGCGTAGTCCCAACCATCAGGCGCCGTGCCCAACCGAAACGAATTGGCAAAGTAGGCCTCGCCCGGTTCAAATTTTTTCTGCTGACAACTTTCGTGTGGCGATACGGTGTTCCAACCCAACTGCGGCACCGGGACTCCTGCCGAGAACCTTTCGATGGTCGCGTCGATCACGCCCAAACCGGAAACGCCGGGGCTTTCGTCGCTGGCGTTGCACAATAGTTGCAGCCCCAAGCAGATGCACAGCGTTGCTTTGTCCGGATCCATGATTCTGCTGCATATCACGTCGCGCAATCCAAGGCTGTCGATCGCTTCCGCGGCAGCCGCAAAAGCTCCGACACCGGGCAACACGACGTGCGAGGCGGATTCAATTTCGGCGGCCGATTCCGTCAGATTCCATGGCTTGTCGAGCCGATCAAACGCGGCTTGCAACGAGCGAATGTTCGCGACGCTTGTGTTAATGATCTGGATCATGAATGAGAAAAAGATGATTGAAGAATTGCAACGGAAAAGTTCGTTCGCTGGATCGTTTGTACGCTGGCGTGCTGGCCCACTGGCGTGCTGGTTCGCCGGCGTGTTGGTGTACTAACGGCAACGACGAATCGACAGGAGTATTCTTACAGGACTCCCTTGGTGCTGGGAACCGCTCCGGAAGTTCGCGTCAAAGCCTGCTGTAGCGCTTTCGCCAGAGACTTAAACGCGGCCTCGGCACGGTGATGATCGTTCGTGCCTCGAATCACATCGACATGCAACGAACACTTAAGCGTCATGGCAAGCGATTGGAAAAAGTGCACGATGTTCTCACAAGCCCAAGTCCCAACCATTTCCCGCTCCAGATTCAAATGAATCTCTGGCCACGGACGGCCGCTCAAATCGATTACGGTCCGAGCCAACGCTTCATCCAGCGGAGCGTACGCATAGCCAAAACGTTTGATGCCGCGACGCGGACCAAGTGCTGAATCGATCGCAGTGCCCAACGCCAACGCACAGTCCTCAGCCGTGTGATGATCATCGATGTGCAAATCGCCATCGCAGATCAGTTTCAAATCCATCCCGCTGTGAAACGCCAGTGCCGTCAGCATGTGGTCCAAGAAGCCGATTCCGGTAGAAATTTCCGTCTTGCCCGTGCCGTACAGGTCCAGCTCGATCTGAATATTGGTTTCTTTTGTTTCTCTATCCGTCGACGCCGTAAAAGTTTCCTTGGAAGGCGCCGCATCAACCGACGATTCGGGCAGCAGATCGGCAAGCAAATCCGATTTGATCGGCTCGAAAGCTGTGCTGGTGGCTTCTGCGATCGCTTTCGCCAACCTCAGGAAGTCACCCTGATTCGTCGGGCAAGTGATCCGCAGCTGGTTTTCAAGCAGCTTCGCACCAGGAAACTTTCGTACGCCAATGCCCTGCCCCACCAAACGATCCCAAACACCTTCGGAATCATCAAACTTGCACAACAGAAAATTACCCTGAGACGGAATTGGATTTCCACCGCACTGCTGAACGACTTTTTCAAGCAGCCCGCGAATCGTGACAATGCGATCAATGTTTTCACGCATCGTGTTCGAGTAATCACAGACCGCACGTCTTGCCGTTTCCAGTGAAACGCTGCTGACCGGAAACGGCCCCGCAAGGTTTCGAATCGTCGTGGCAAATTCAGCAGTCGGCGCGATCAAGTAGCCGACTCGAAGTCCGGCCAGACCAAACGCTTTGGAAAACGTTCGCACCATCATCAAATTGTCGTGACAGGCCAAATCCGCAGTTGGATCCTCGTCCGCGAATTCGATATAGGCGTAGTCGACCAAAAGTTTGGCACCAGCTGCCTTCGCGGCGTCAGCAATTTTCAAAATTTGCTCAGCCGAGATCGAACCGCCCGTTGGGTTGTTCGGCGAAACCACATTGACAACAGCCGTTTCCGAATCGATTCGAGAAATAAACTCATCGAACGGAAAATCACCATCAAGCCAAACGGTCTGATCCAGAGTGCCACCGTACAGCCCAGCGTAAACGGCAATCATTTCAAAAGAAGGTTGATGACAAACAACTTTCTTTCGCGAATCGGTGATCGAAAACCGCATGACACGATCAATCGCATCGTCACCACCTGCGGTAACAACAATGCGATCCGCATCGACCCCGACAAACTCGCCAATCGCGGTTTGCAAAGCCAAATGGTCGGGATACCGAGGCACAAAAGCGGATTGCTCGCCCAGCAGCATCGGCAGATCATCGATCGCACAACAGCTTTCGTTGCGGGAAAGCTGCAGGTCGATTTCGTTTTTGAACTTGGGAGGATCGTACGCCATGAATTTCTCAATTACGGAATCAACTGTTCGGCCGAAGTCGTGACAATGTCATGCGCTCCAGCGGCCTTCAATTTTGGAATTGACTCCGCCAGTTCATTTCGAGGAACCGCTGAACGGACTGAATACCAGCCGTCGTTACTCAGAGACGAAATCGTTGGCTGTCGCATCGTCGGCAACACTGAAAGAACCGCGTCAAGGTTCGCCGATTCAACATTCAAATCCATCATCACGCGACCACGAGCTCGCAAAACCGCTTCCAGCAACAGGCCAAGATCTTCCAATTGAGCTTTCGTTTCCGGATCAGCCATCGCCGCTTTGGAAGCGTAAAGTCGCGTCGACGATTTCATGATCTCATCGATGATCTGCAATCCGTTTGCTCGCAACGTGGAACCGGTCGCCGTATTATCGATAATTAGATCGGCATCCTCAGGAGGAAAGACTTCGGTGGCTCCGTAAGTCGTCAGGACTTCCGCATCGAGCCCTTTTTCCGCGATCCATCGTTTTGCCATATTGGGATATTCCGACGCGATCACCAAGTGACGTTCCGGCAACTTTCCATCAACAAGAATCTGATGCGGAGCGGCAACCACAAGGCGAACCGGATTCAATTCGGTATCGAGAATCTCATTCAATTCCACTCCCATCTCATCCAGCCAGTCGGCTCCCGCGAAACCAACATCGCGTGCACCCGCAACCAACATGCTGATCACATTTCGAGGCTTGAGAATTTTCGCATCGTAGTTCGGTAGCGAAATGGTGGGGCGATATCCTCGCGACGAATTTCGAATAGTGATGCCGGCGCCTTTGAGCAACGCGACAATTTCGTCGTACATGCGGCCCTTCGGCAGGGCAATTCTGATCTTGTTGTGGTCTCGTTGTGGAGACATGACTTAAAAACCTTGAAATGAGGAAATTTGAACCGGAAAAGGTCGGCGTCATGGTACCACGAAAGCACAAAAAAACGCCGACCGGCAATGGTCAGCGTCTTGCAATCTCTCGCCAGGAACTAAACCACAACCGTCACCGCCAATGGTGAGCGAAACGATGGTGGTGATGTGCCGATGTGCGAGTCATGCGAAAAGGATATTTTTCCAATTCGCACATGTCAACCGGAATTATTCACGACGACAGGCGTCTGATTTGATATTTGAGGCGATTCGACCAGGTGATGCAAATTGGAATCCGCTTTCCGGTCCAGAAAAGGTATAATGAATGTTGGGATCGCAGCCGTCCTTTTTTTGTACCGGAATTATTCACGACGACAGGCGTCTGGTTTGATGTTTGAGGCGATTCTCCTGAAGTGGCGACAGTTTTTGCAGATTCACCAATTCACGTCGTGGGTGAACTGTCGAAACCACAAACTCGGAACAATGCCCGATGAAACAAGCCTTCTCAATTTTGACGCCCGCGCATCGTGAATAATCCGGGTTGTAAGGAATCCAAAATGTCATCCGTACCCAAAACTGTGCTGACGCCCGAAGAGTACCTTCACAAGGATCGACAGGCGGACTTCAAGAGCGAGTTTTTTCGCGGCGAGATGTTCGCGATGGCTGGCGCTTCGGCGAAACACAACTTGATTGTACTGAATGCTGGCTCAGTTCTTCGTGAGCAACTGAAAAAGAGCCCCTGCCGCGTGTATCCCAGCGATCTACGATTGCAAGTTCAGGCGACCGGCCTGTTCACTTACCCGGATCTTTCAGTCGTATGCGGCGAGCCTGAGTTTGTATACGACAAAGGTGACGTGCTGATCAATCCGGATGTAATTGTCGAAGTGCTTTCCGAGTCCACTGAGGCGTACGATCGCGGCAAAAAGTTCGAACACTATCGGCAGATCCCGTCGCTTAAACAGTACGTTTTGATTACTCAGGATCGTCATTCGGTCGAAGTTTTCACTCGGACTGGCACTGACGAATGGACGCTGCGAGCCGAGCAATCTGCTTCAGCGTCGGTTGAATTGACTTCGATCAAATGCTCACTACCTCTGACAGAAGTCTACGACAAAGTTGATTTCGAAACAGACCAATGAGCTTGGGGAATATAATGTGGTCTGGTTACCTGGTTGTCTTCCTGTATCTGCTGCGTGACTCACGGAAGACTCAATCTTGAGGGCTTGGCCGTTTCTGATTTCCAATGACTTTACTGAAAAGTTGACTTGGATCCGCCATCCCGTTGAGTTCAAAGCACAAGATGAAAATGGTTCGGCAGCAGGAAACAGAAGCAATCGCTTGGCAAACGATCATCTTCCTCTCTCGATCAACTTCAGAAACGCGGTGGGGTCGCCGTCCTTGAGCCCGGATTATTCACGATGCGCGGGCGTCAAGATTGAGAAGGCTTGTTTCATCGGGCATTGTTCCGAGTTTGTGGTTTCGACAGTTCACCCACGACGTGAATTGGTGAATCTGCAAAAACTGTCGCTGCTTCAGGAGAATCGCCTCAAATATCAAACCAGACGCCTGTCGTCGTGAATAATTCCGGTTGAGGAAGACTGTGGCTCTCCAAAACCGTAATCAAGAAGATCGTCGCAGCGGTTGTCGAGTTAAATGCGAAGCCGCCGTGCCAACGAAGTGAGTTACAGAAATCTGAGTTGAGCGTCATAAATCGGCCTGACCCTTTTTTACGCTCGTGGACCGTACAGCCTCCAAACCCAGCTTCAACGGATTGCCTAATCCGCCGCCAAAACTTACAGATGAAGAATCGAAAAAACTTTTTGAAGCCGAAAAGAAAACAGCCGAAGGCAAATAGGATGACTCTTTCCGATATTCTTAAAGATTTTGATCCAGGGCTTTCCGATGATGAACTCGCAACACTTGTTCAAAAGGCTTTGGCAAGTCCTGAAATGGACGCTGAGCAATTTGGAAATGTGCTGGATTCGCTCGGCGAACTGGATTGGGTGGGATCTGCTTTCGCACCTTCGCTCAAGTATTTGATTGAATACATTGAGAGCCACGAAATCAAAGTTCAATCCAGCTTTTTAACTTCTTTGGCT
>CAYZPA010000136.1:0-8882 GCA_964479855.1 uncultured Pirellulaceae bacterium | reverse complement strand
GCCCATTGAGTGCGTGGCTTTTTTCTTGGTAGGTCGTTTTCAATTGGCGGCTTCAGGTGCCTATGGATTGCCAACCGCTGCAGATGCAGACGTCCTACATGCCCTGATGGCGATTTGTAAGCAGACCAGCAAACTTGCATCACCGGTTGTCACGTTCAGTCGGTACCGACTTTGCGACGTGCTTGGCTGGCCGAAAAATGGCAAGAGCTACAAGCGTATCGAAGCGGCACTTCGAAAATGGGTGAGCCTGACGCTGTTTTTCGATTCATGGTGGGACAAGGGGGATGAGCGTTGGAGCAATGTGCAGGGGTTTCACCTGCTTGAAATGTTTGAACTCAACGATGTCCGCGGGCGCCGTCAGGAAGCCGAATTGCCGCTGTCAAAGATTCGTTTCTCGCAAGAGTTTTTCAAAAGTATCAACGCGGGATACGTCAAGAAACTCAATCTGGCAGAGTATTTCCATCTCAAGGTGCCGATTGCCAAGCAGCTCTATCGTTTTCTCGACAAACGCTTTTACCACAAACGATCACTGGCGTTTGAGCTTAAGAACCTTGCCTTCGAACACATTGGTTTGAGCCGAAACTACACCCCTGCCAAGATCAAAGAGAAGATACGGCCAGCGATCGATGAACTCGTTTCCATTGGATTTATTGAAAAGATGCCACTCTCGCAGCGTTTCACAAAACTGGGTTACGGCGTGCATGAAGTTCACTTCACCAAAGATAAGCACCATGACATCGGCGACATGCCGCTGTTTGGCAACAAGACGGAGCGAATCAACAATCGCCAGCTGATCAAAGAACTAACCGATCATGGCGTAATCGCCACCACGGCTCGCCAGCTCGTTGAAAATCCAAAGTATGTCGAGGCTCGGCGAAAGCTCGCACTAGTGGCCGAGATCTGGAAGCAACTCGTGTAATAACCGTTCGCTTGCCGTCGAGCTTACATGAAGCTCTCAAGAAAGAAGCAGATGACCACCAAGTGACGATGAACGCACTATGTCTTTCAAAGCTTTTGCAAGTTCTGTCTGGATCGGAAGCATTGACTGGAATTGGTTCCGATTCCCGTAATGCAGCCAATGATGAGAGCTACCCGCCTATTGATGCAGACTCGAAAAATCGTGGGCCAACCAAACCTCGGTAACGTTGTTACCTTGGTTGAAAATCAAATTTGTCTATTTTGGGGTGTTCGCAAATTTTGATGCGGCTGCCTCTGTTTCATTGGCATCGACGCCCTTGCAATTTGTCCGGTTTCGGGTGTAGTCGAAAACGGACGGACGGTTTGATGGTAGAGATAGTACTTCACGGGTAAACTAGCAGCCCTGCTGCTATTAAATAAACACAATTGCTTCTCTAGAAGGAAACATCGTGGGAACTTACTCGTTCATCAAGCAAATAGGACGCGGTGGATTTGGCAAGGTTGATGAGGTAGAAGATGAAGATGGTATTCGTCTTGCCAGAAAGACGTTTCTTCCCAGCGGCTACTTTGCTCCAACGGATCTTGAGAAACTGAAAACTCGTTTCAAACGAGAAGTAAAAACTCAGGGGCAACTAGGCGGTAACGAAATTATTCCAGTTCTCGATTCAGATTTATCCGGTGATGCCCCTTGGTTCATCATGCCCCTCGCCGATTCGAGCTACGACAAGCAAATTGTTACAGACAAGGCTAATAAGTCAGTCGATATTCAAGCGATTGCCGATATTCTCGGCGGATTAGATTTCCTTCACCGGCTGGGCTATACCCACCGCGACCTAAACCCCAAGAACATTCTTCTACATAACGGAACGTGGAAACTATCTGACCTTGGTGCGGTGCTACCACCGACCGGCCAGACTGTGACACTCACCGAAGACACTATCATTTATACAGAGCGTTACTGTTCACCAGAGCAGCGTAAGTTGTTCCATTCAGCCCAACCGCCAGCGGACATCTATTCTTTCGGCTGCATACTCCATGACATTTTCGGGCACACAACGCGTACGCCGTACGGCCAAGCCTCTGCCAAAGGCACTATCGGGATAGTTATCGAGAAGTGTACCGATCCCAAACCCTCTAAGCGACCAAAAGTTGGAGTGCTTCAAGATATCGTTCTTGAGGAATTGGTCGACATGGGAGGGCACTTCGAAGTCACTGATGAAAAGGCTAACGAATGGCTCGAACGGTTGAAGGATCTGGACAATTGGGGAGATCAAGATTTCGAAGATTTTGCTCGATTCTTCTACGAATTAGACCTTAATGAACGCAACTTCGGATTTGAGGACGACTACGTCAATTCTCTATCTACGCCATTCTTGGCTAGGATTCCACTTGAACCTTGGACTGCAATAACAAAACGTAAAGACGGCATGTCTGCTGCAATTTGCGAGAAGTATTGCGAGTGGGTAAGGACCACGTCATTTAGGTTTGGATACGCGGACAAGGTTTGTAACCGACTCACTGCTATCGTCAAGTTTGGAGCACCTGCTGACCGTGCAATGGCCGTTGTTGCCCTGCTGGAGCTTGGGTCTTCGCACAATCGTTGGTACGTAATGCGTAGAGTGCTAGAACATCTTTCCGATGATCAGTTCGCAGCAGATGCGAGAAGGTTTGCAATTGAAATTAAAACCGAAGAAGCAGTTTATGCACTTAACAATTGCATTTCAGTCGTGAAATGGGATACCAAACGGTTGACTAAAGAACTCAACGACCTGCTCAAATCCTAACCCGCTCAATTTCGCTTCGCTCAACTTCTTGGTTGCGTCGATCATAGAGAGCGGTAGTTTTCTCTGAAGCGTGGCCAGCGATCTGGGCAGCTTTGCTCCGATCGCCGCCATTCTTTAAGTAAGTCGTGATGCCGGTGCCACGAAATGTGTGGTTACACAAATCATCTGGTAGACCAGCTCGCTTTGCCCTTCTTTTGACCATCGCCAAGGCTTCGCGGCGATTGAGGCGAACTGCGGTAGCCCATGAGTGGCGGACTCGCGAGGAACAATTTATGATCCTCTCAGGAGTCCTAATATGTCGAAAAAAGAGAAACGTGTCCGCCGCAGCTTCAATGAAGATTTCAAGCGTTCGGCCGTAGATTTAGTTGTGAAGCAAGGTTACTCGTGCAATCGAAACGTCGCTTTCTTGCCTGACACTCTGTAGTCGCCCCGGTTCATCTTGAGCGTGGCACCAAAGCGGGCAAAGCTATAAACCATCACGCCAATCAAAGCACGATCGCGAAGACCGCTTATTTTCGATGTGTCGATGCTGTCGAGCAACAACCGGCATTCATCCGCATCCAAAATCGGTGTCTTCCCTTTTCGGTAACTCATCCGTGGTGTGCGAACCGAGCTGGCCGGATTGAAGGGCACTATGCCGCCGGTCACCAGCCAGTCAAACAGGCCGCGAATAGCCGCAAGGTTCTGTTTGACCGTCGCCGCCGATTTGTCGGCCGTCAGTTGCTCCACATAAGCGGAAACGCCGACCGGTTCGATTTGCTCGAGCGTGAAGCCTTGGGCTTCGCACCATTGTAGAAAATCACGCACTGCACGGGCGTAAGCCTTGCGAGTGTCCTGATTGCGGATCGTTTCGACGAAGTAGCGGACGAAGCGATAACTGGCCTCGTCGCCGGCGGCCGCAATGAGTGATGGCACGCCGGCGAGGATTGCGGAAAGCTGGTTGGGAATGCGAACGGATAGTGATTTGGACATTGTGGCCTCCATGTTTGTTGATCGGCCTATTTAACCAATCACATGCGACTCGTTTGGTCAATCACTGAATATAACCCATAAAGGACGTTATGGGATAGTTTTGACGAGACGAAAAAAATGGAGGACAATCGCAGATCTGGATTAAAGTTCTTGGCGAAGTTGGAGGTGCCGGTGTTTCGACGGTTTTTGCGATTTCGTATTCGATTCCTGTTTGTGCTCGTGGTGCTCTCAGCAATTGGAATGGTCGTCTATTTGCATTTTTGGAGGGTTCACGAACGAATTGTCGATAACCACTACCAAACGTATTTGAACGCGGCATCGGCGATCGAGATTCAACGACCAAAAGTGGACAAGTATTGGCGAAGCAGTTACTCGATAGGCAGTTCAGAATATGGGCGATGGTTTAGTGGACTGAAGATGGATCGGAGTACTCTCAGCAAGGCGAGGCCTCTTTGGGAAAAAGCGATGGAGCACGCAAGGTTACGAGACTACAACTTGCGACTTCAGGATGATTGGACCAACGTGTTCTCAGTCATGCCGTCCACAAGAATACCTGAGTTACCCCAAGCCGACGCTGAATTGCCGCAATGGTGGCTTGATAACATCGAGCCCTTTGTGAAGAAGAACGAACTTAATGCATCGTTCATGGAAAACAGTCGAGATCCAGAATGGCTTCGATTTGATATTGAAATCATCAACAACGAGCCTTACGACGTTGTAAAGAAATTCTTTGATTTAAGAGAGGTTGTTGGCGGGAGACTTCAATAAACGTCTGATAACTGACATTGCGCAAGAAAAAAGCCCCCGATTGCTCAGGGGCTGGTTTCACAAGAGAAACAAATCAACTTCTTTGCCCTTTTTGTCCCTAATCAGGACTTGGGCTTTCTTTTGCTTTGCCTCCCACAGGTGTTCGTAAACCGCTATACGAACTAAGATTGACCCAGAAAGGATACGACATCGTGAACGAGGAAAGTGACCCATTGGCCGATCGCGATGCTCGCTGGCAGAGCCTCGTCGATCAATTCAATCTGAAGAAGCCCGGTGTCGATCCGTGGGATGCGGTTCAACTAAGCCAAAGCTTCAAAGGTGCCAGCCATGGTGAACGGTGTTCAATCTCATTTCTGCTAAATGTTTGGAGCCCGAGCGAAGAATGGGACTGCGGAAAGTTCGATTTGATCGATGCCATGGGCGTCTGGGACGACGACCAATTGGCTGCCTTCAAGATTTGGTTCAACAATCCATGGTGGCCCTAATGAGCAGACGTCGCCCAACACATGAATTGAGGAGGATTTCATGGCAAAAGAACTGACCACCACAACCAACCCGTCTTCGGTGGCAATATGCTCGAGCTGAGAAACATTATCGACGAAGCCAAGAAGGCGTGGCTTGGAAAAACCCAATCCGAGAAAACCAAGGTCGCCTATAGCAACGATCTCCATCAGTTTCTCGAGTTCCATGGCATCAATCCCACGCACATCGACCATATGACGCGGATTCTCCCGGAACAGGTCACGAGCTGGCGAGATCATCTCAAACGCGAGGGCGGCCGCGTGGACGCAGAACGCAATCCCCAGCCGGCGGCCAATTCCACGATCGCCAGAAAGATGACGGCCCTACGATCGTTCTTTTCGTTCTTGCAGAACTATGGGCTATCGCGGTGCCAAGCCCACCGGGCAAAAGTGCCGCTCGTCGACATCCAACACTGGTTGGGGCATAAAGATCCGCGGACGACCTTGCGATACATCCGCGGTGTGGAAGACGTGGACAACAGTCCGGCTTATATTTTGAGATATGTCTGAAGTTCTAAACTCTGACTGTGTTGCTCAATCCGTCGAACCGCCTAAGAAAACAAAATTCAAAAAGTCGCACAGTTTCAAAATAGGCTTGTGTGACCTACGTCTTCATTTGTTACAAATCCACGAAACGCGAGATCACTTGTTTTTGAGAGCCTTCAACGCGTCTGCGCTGATGACGGTCGTTGTGCCTCCGCCACAGCAATCGGATGCTTCAGCAACCTTCGGTTTAGACGCAAAACGCTCAATCTCCGAAACCATCGCTGCTGTGCTCGAGAAAATTCTGTCGCGGAATTTTTCTCCAAGGATTTCCTCCAGCTGCGATTTTTGATCCGTAGTCAAATTCTCTGCTATTGCGTTAGTGAATTTTTCTTTAAGTCGATCAATTTCTTCTCGCATGCCAGAAATTTCACTCTCTATCGATTCTTTCTGCTGAGATGACATCTTCAGGCGAATCGAAAACTCTCCTGAATGAAGGGACTTCAGAAAACCCTGCCGCCGAACAGCATCACCTGCCAGAGTGTGTTTTAGTAAATTGAGTTGATGTGGAAGCAAAATGGATTTCACCGCTGCGTCGAAACCTGCTGAAACGGCTTTTGCTTCCTTGACTAATTTAGGTCGCTCATTCTCAGACGCTTGCCTGAAGCTAACCGAAATCTCTCTAATTTCATTGTCACATTTCTCGAAAGCTGTGTCCAATTGTGATTGTTGAAACTCAACTAAATCCAACTTCTCAACGAAATATGACAGCTTCAGAATCGGGTGAAAAACTGAGTATTTGCTGGGCGAAATTTGTATTGGCTCTTTGAAACCTGAACTCCAACTGTCCCGGTGTTCACCTGACAAACCAGCCTCAACAGACAGCTCTTCGACCGTCTGTGCTTGTGTCGAAAAGCTTGACAGCAAAATCTGTCCGACAATAGCAGCTACATATAGGGCTCTAACCATATCTATTTTGCTCCATCTTGAATTCGCTTCTTAAAACCCGCATCGGGAACTTCGATTCCATCTAGAAATTTAGGCAAAGTAACTTTTGGAAACCCTTGAATTCGCTTCTTAAAACCCGCATCGGGAACTTCGATTCCATCTAGAAATTTAGGCAAAGTAACTTTTGGAAACCCTTGAATTCGCTTCTTAAAACCCGCATCAGGAACTTCGATAATTTGGGGATTTGTTTCCGCTAAAAATTCTCGCTTTGATTTTTCCGTTTCGTCTACTCGGTTGAACAAATTAATAGTCTTATGATCATGCAGACGTTTTTTAAAGCCAGCATCAGGAACCTCGACGCTCCGATCAGTGAACGTTGTTGAGGCTATCTTCGGAAAAATCACCTCAGAATCACTAGGCGACTCAAGTCGAGGTATGTCCGGAGTTTGAAAAAACGAGTGCGTAATTGCAATCACGAATATGAGCAAATTCATAGTGAGACCAGTCTATTGAGAACAAGAAATGAAACTACTTCTGAATTAGGGCTGCAGCTCCCACATCACCTTCTTCCCTGCGACAACTTTTAAATACATAAGCATTGGTCCATGGATTTCATAGCGAAAGGTTTTGTTCGGGTCTCCACAAACAGGCACTTTGATTGCGACCCATTGCTTTGAAACACCTAAAACGTCTCCCGCTACGTATGTACCGTCGGCGATACCACCATCGTCGGTATAAACCTTGTTGTCGAATATGTATGGGTTGTTCCAAAAATAGGCTGAGGAAGGGGCCGAACTGCAGCTCTCTAAGCCTCCTTGATTTTTCCAAGCTCCTACATCGGCCGGAGGACTTGGCTGGAATCCATCAAGCTGACCATCTTCATCGGTATCAATTGCTTTGGCAATCCATTCGTAGACGCAAGCATTCTGCCAGCAATCGCCAACCGCGTCGGTGCCAACTTTTGGATAAAACTTATGAGTCATCGTCATTGGTGTTCCGGGACCAGTCGAAGCGTTGGATACATCTGTAATGTCCGGATCGATGCTGTCTGGACCAGCGACAACAATGGTCATGGAATCTGTTGCTACGTTTCCGGCTCCGTCGGTTACTTTGAACTCCACCAGAAATGACCCCTCCTTTTGGAAACAATGCACGATTGGAGTCTGCAGTGGAACGATGTGTGCAGGCGTTGGACCTGTTCCACAATATATTATGTACGAGACAGAATGCCCGCCGACAGCTCCTTGGAAAGTGTACGAAAATGTGCCAACGGTGCCAATTGGAACAGTTCCACTGATATTGGACGTCACTGTTACCGATAAGTTACTATTAGAACCACCGCCACCTGGGATGACGGGACCAGTTGGATTGTTTTGTTGACCAACCGTGATCCCGGCTGAGGCTACACAAACAATCAAAGTAGTTAGAAGAAAAGCTTTACGTAACATTTTTGCTCCAGAAGAGAAAAGAATGGACTCTCGTCATTCAGCTCATTTGAGCAACAATCGACATGCATTTCAACACAATTCTTCGACATCAAGTTCTTCACGCTTGCACAAACTTATGTTAACGGCCTTCTTGTCCAGTCTCTTCGTCCATGAACGACGGTAGCAGCCTCTGATAACGCCGATTCAATTTTGAAGTGGAAAAACGTCCGATAATCGGCGATTAGGTTCGGCTCTTTGGAGGAATGCTTTCGCACCTTCGCCGCCCAGCAAGCTGGTTTTGTATTTCAATTGAACATCCGCCCTACCCATTGGAGATCGTCTAGCCACCAGGTCTTCAGTTGGTATCGCTAATGCCGTTACCGGTCCAGTCAATCAAAATGTTGGCTCCCCTTGGTGCCGGAAGAACTAAGTCTTGTGGCTTTGGAAATTCGCGAATCTGGTCCCGTTTCTTGAAAACGCTCGTAAGTCACACCAAATCCAAACTTTTCCAAGCAGCGTCGATTGTTTGCTGTGTGCCCCTAGGCGATACCGCACAACGCGATCAACGCAGGAATGCGGCGCGGATTGATCGATGGCGGCGCCGCGAAGTAAACTTTTTCCTCACGACCGCGAAAACGTCGTTTGTACTCGGCATGGCCACGCATATTGTAGGCTCGACGATTCATCAGTTTTGAATCGAACGACTTCCGGAAAAGCCACCTTAGCCATCGGCTCTCTGTAAAGCCGCTTGGTTCAATCCACGCGCACGGAGAGAGTCCCAGTTTCAATTCCCGAACACCTTCCGATTGAAGTGTGCCAATAATGGACTTCATGATTGCCTGTTCGCTGTAAATCGGAGCGTCTGGCAAACGTCGCTTGATCGACGTCACGTAACCGACGATTTCACCGTGGTGGTAAAGCGGGTCGAGGAATACGAAAGCGATTGGTTTACCGTCAGGATCGAATAAAAAGAACTTTCGTACATCGGGTTCGTCCGCCAGCACGATCGGGCGGTTGAGAAATCGAACTTCTTTTCGTTTCACGGTGCGTGTTTTTCGCCA
>CAYZPA010000135.1:0-8979 GCA_964479855.1 uncultured Pirellulaceae bacterium | reverse complement strand
GTAAAGTTATTCGTTTTGTATTCATTGGGTGCTTTCCCCTGCGATTGGTCCTGTAAAGTTGGGAACAGCGGTTCCCTAAACAACGAAACGCGAACACAATCGATCGAGAACAGGAAAAACCCAAAAGTTTTTAGGCTTAAAAAAAATGGCGACCGAAATTTCACGTCCCGACCCGGCAGAACACGCGGAATACTTCCTGCAATACATCAAAAAATATGACGATGCCGACTTTGTCGCAGGTTTCGCCGACCAAGCCAGAATGCTTGAGAATCTGCTGGGAGCTCTTCCTGCGGGCGAAGAAGACAAGCTTCACGAACCCTACACGTGGAATTTGAAGCAGGTTGTCGGTCACTTGATCGATAGCGAAAGAATTTTTAGCACGCGAATTCTTCGAATCAGCGTCGGCGATGAGACTCCCAATCCCGATTTTGAGCAAAACAGCTATGTGGATGGCCTGGACTACGATCGCGTTTCGATGCGGGAGCTTCTGGATGAATTTGCGGCACTTCGAACCGCCAACGTTTTACTGATCAAGCGG
The DNA here is from genome assembly GCA_964479855.1 of uncultured Pirellulaceae bacterium. Taxonomy (GTDB): domain Bacteria; phylum Planctomycetota; class Planctomycetia; order Pirellulales; family Pirellulaceae; genus Mariniblastus. The sequence goes on along the minus strand of CAYZPA010000135.1, from coordinate 8,441 downwards.
CTCACCACCGAGCAGCTTGCTCGCAGCGGGACGGCGTCGGGCCGACAGATTTCAGCCAGAGCCGCTTTGTTCGTCATCGCCGGGCACTTCGTTTATCACTACGAGATCATGCAAAAGCGACTGGGGGCGTGATCAGGACATTGATAGAGCCGCCCCGGCGTCTATCAGCCCGAATTATTGTTGAGGCGTGGGTGTCGAAATAGAAAAGGCTTATTTCCCCTGAGTAAGGACGTCAAACTGGCGAATTTGCAAACTTGTCGCCACTTCAGGAGAATCGCCTCAAAGGCCAATCCAGACACCTGTCGTCGTGAATAGTTCCGGATCAGGTTTCGCTACGATTCAAGCTTCACGTTTCCGATGCTGCTGACCAACAGGGTGCGAGGCAGTCTTTCGGTTAACTGTTCGATCAGATTAAAGAACTTTTTCTCGCGTCCGGGTTCGGGTAGCTCAAAACCCAAAATTGTGATCGCCGAATCCTTGGACTGTTTGCCAATGACATGATGCGGATGATCGGAAACGAATACCCTGGCTTGAATCTCGATACGTGATTCGTTAGCAAGCTCATTCAGATGATTCAGGACTTCAGATTTCGCTTCCTCCGAAGTTACCACTCGCATCAATCGAATGGTGTGGTTGCGCCACGCCGCGTTTTGTTTCAGCAGGTGAGCAAACAGCAGCATAAGCTCACCATTCTTCCGCCCACGCCACCAGACATCGATCGTTCCCGCAGGAGGGATTTTGGGATCGTCATCGCTGTCACCGAATCGACCGATCACAATGTTCCGTCCCAGCTGTTGAACGGTGCGCATGGTTGCGACCAGTGGGGATGCCTTGTCGGTGTCACCGGGCCAGCCCAGCAAAAGTGTGTTGGGTCTAAGGGCTCCAAGCCCACTGCACTGAATCAGGTACTCGATCCCATCAGAAAGACAGGGGGCCGCCACAATGTTTGGAAACGCATCCAGCTCTTCTTCGGTGATGAACTTTTCCAGAATCTGTTCCTGGTTGGCGATCCGTTTGGTTTGTTCGGCCGCATTGCCACTGATGACTTGACCGATGTTCAGAATGCCATTGCCTTGCGTGAGCCAGTATCCATACATCGAAAGGTTCAATCGATTGTATCCGCCACCGCTCATCGCCAACACGATCGGACGCCAGTTCTTGGGATGGTAGAGCGTTCGTTCCAGCTTCAACAGGTTTTTCCGAGTCCGTTCAAAAAGCAATCCGCTGTTGATGTCTCCAAACTGATTGGCAATCTTCTTACGGTAGATAAAGAAATAAACGCCCGTCATCACCAGTCCCGAAAGCCCTGCCAAAATCGGATTCATCAGCAACATGACCGAAATACAGCCAACGGCTCCGGCTAACGAAGTCGTCCAGTGGCTGTAGCGAAACGTAGGACGATAGCTTGGGTTTTTGGTGATGCCTTCGTAAAACGTTGCGATATTGATGGTTCCGTAAGTGATCATGAAAGCCATCGTGATAAACGGAGCAATCGTGTTCAGGTCGGCCGCAACGATGCAGATGCTGGAAATGACAAACGTCAGGATGACGGCCCGCCGAGGCTCGCTGCTGGGTCCGCTTCCGGAAGCAAAAGGTTGCAAACGAGGAAAGATTTTGTCTTTGGCGAGCGCCTGAAGGATTCGCGGCGCTCCCATCATGCTACCGAGTGCACTCGACAGCGTCGCAGCGAAAACGCCCGCCGTGATCAGCAAAGGCCATTTCGAAATCGTGCTGACGATCGTTTTTTGGCTGACAAGTGCTTCTGCAGATTGGCAACCAGCGAGGAACACTGCCATGACGGCGTAGACGATCGCGGTCGCGAGAATTGACCAGAGCGTTCCTTGCGGGATGCTTTTGCTGGGGTTTCGAAGGTCGCCCGACATGTTCGCCCCCGCCATGATCCCGGTGACCGCAGGAAAGAAAAGTGCAAACATCGTGAACAGCGATTCGCGATTTCCGTTTTCGTTCGTCGTGTAATGCGAAGTCCAGTTTTCTGCCAGCGTACTCCATTGAAACGTTTCGATGCCGCCAGAGAAAAACGAAACTAGCGACAGCACCAATGTTGCCAGAATGAAATACTGAACTTTGATGGTCCAGCTCGCTCCGATGTAAACGCAAGTGAATACCGCCAGGTTGGTGAGGAGAGCGAGCGGTTTTTCTCCGATGCTTCCGCCGAGCATCGGATGCAGCACTTCGGTGAAACCGATGACGTACATCGCGACCGAAATCGCCTGAGCCAAAAAGAATACGATTCCGATCGCGCCGCCAAATTCGACGCCCAGCGAGCGGCTGATTAGAAAGTAGGCTCCGCCGCCTTTTACTTTTGTGTTGGTTGCGACTGCTGAAAGCGATAACGTGGTCAGCGTTGTGATGACTTTGGCCGCCAGCAGAATCATCAACGCCCAAAACAGCCCCGCGTTCCCGACGACGTAGCCGAAACGAAGGAACATGATCACGCCAAGGATCGTCAGCGTGCAGGGGGTGAAAACGCCCCCGAACATTCCGAAACCGGCTGCTTCCGATTTTCCACTTCGGGGGCGGCGGGGGAGATTCGCACTGGAGCCTGTTAAATCAGCTGAATTTGCTGATGAACTCATAAATAGACGCGGCAGGCGTTTGCTGCGGTTTCAGGAAGTGGAATGGAAGCACTGATAGTCGACCCGCATTGTAGCTAATTCGATAGGCGACCCGAAGACGAGGCGATCCGAGGCCCTTTAGCGACATATTATGGCGCGGATACCACCATCTTCGTTCGGATCGCGAGCTGCGAATTGCTTCCAAGGCATAGTTTAGAGGGGCTGACCTAAATCAGGGGGCTGACCTAAATCAGCGTCTGTCGACATGGCTTGCCAGAAAAGAAGGGGCTTAAAAAAGAGGGGCATAGGCAGGTCTCACGAATGATTCCTACCTATACGCCCTGATGGGGTTCCATGCTATATCGATCGTGACGGCGACGAGAATCGCGTCATCCGTTTCCTGATTTGGACATCGCGGCCGGAAATACCGCTGCCGCAGTGGTCAGCTGCATGTGTGCTGATGTACAGCCGCAGCTTGCCCCTTGCTGAACGAAACGAGTTGGGCGAACCCATCAGGAATTCCATCAGGTTTTTGGAAATTCTTTTTTTCGTGTCAGAATGTCGCAAAAATAGGCGTTTTGGAGAGCTGCACCGTGATTCGCGATCCCCGCAAAATCTGTGGTCCGGGCTCGTGTTCCGGTTAAACCGCACAGTTTTGCTGACTGGATTTATGAGCTTCAGTACTCGAAATGAAACGAAATGCAGAATTCAGGAATCTGCCAGCAGTCTTGACGATAACTGAAGTGAAAGGCTGGCACGGCGGTGAGCCTTCATGCGTTTAACGGATTTGTAGCGTTCAAGGATTGCGATTATGAAAACTTTTCTGGCCATGGTGGTGCTGGCCTTAGTGGCTTCTCAAGCGGTAGCTCAGGAGTCAAACCCTGCTTCGCAATCTGTTGCGGATTCCAGCGTGAAAACGCAGACCGCGATGACTTATACCAAAGCCTATCAAAAGGCTCAGTCAGGTGACAAACCGTTGTTGGTCATGGTCACAGCAAAATGGTGTCCTCCATGTCAGCTGATGAAGCAGAACACGATGCCTGAGCTTTTCAACAAAGATGCCTTTCGCGATTTTCATTTCGCGACGGTGGACTACGATGCGGAAACAAAAATTGCTGACCAACTAATCGGCGACCGTGGTCTTCCCCAGATGATCATGTTTGAAAAGAGCAACGGAAAATGGCTCAGAAGGTACCTTAAAGGCATCCAAACAGCACAAGCCGTCGAAGCCTTTGTTGCACAAGCAGGAACGTATCGCACCGCCGATGCAAAGGCGAATCGAATCGAAAAATAGTTCATTCCGGGATCAGGTTCCGATCTGGCGTTTCGACTTAACCCGCAACGGAAGCGAGTTCTGATTTGGTTCATGCCAATTCATACTCGCTTGCGTTTCGGGTTATTTTTTTGCTAATCGTTCAGGAGTGAATCAGACTGCTTTGATCCCTTAATGAACCGGAATGATTCACGACGACAGGCGTCTGGTTTGATGTTTGAGGCGATTCTCCTGAAGTGGCGACAGTTTTTGCAGATTCACTAATTCACGTCGTGGGTGAACTGTCGAAACCACAAACTTGGGACGATGCCCCAATCAAAACAGGACTTCTCAATTTTGACGCCCACGCATCGTGAATAATCCGGGATGAAACAAGCCTTCGCCATTTCGACGCCCACGCCTTGTGAATAATCCGAGTTGATGTCCATCGCTCCAAAAATTTCGATTGTGATCCCGACGCTCAACGAAGCCGCCAGTATTCGCGCGACGATTGAAAGCGCGATTCGCGTCGGCGATGAAATCATCGTGGTCGATGGAGGCAGTTCAGACGGAACCATCGAAGCGATTGAAGATCTCAAATGCAAGGTCGCGTTTGGAGTTTCGGGTCGCGGGCAGCAGTTGCGGGACGGTGCGGATTTGGCGACCGGCGAAGTGCTTCTGTTTATGCACGCCGATGCTGTAATTCATCATGCTGCTCGACAACAACTTTCTGCAGCCTGGCGGCAAACGTCTGAACCGCTTCGAAAGAACTTTTACGGTTGCTTTCACCAAGCGATCGACCACCCGGGATTCGTCTATCGGTGGATCGAACGAGGTAATTATTGGCGGGCCAAATTTCAACGACTCGCTTACGGCGACCAAGGAATCTTTGTCAGTCGACAGATGTACGATGCGGTTGGAGGTATTCCTCCAATCCCGCTAATGGAGGACTTTGAGTTTTCCAAAAGGTTGGGAAAGCTCGAACGTCCGGTCATCTTGCCGGGGCCTATTCACGTTGATGCCAGGCGATGGGTAAAGAAAGGCCCGTTCAGGCAAACCATTCTAAATTGGAGACTCGCGATGCGTTATCGCTTGGGCGCAAAACCAGAAGATTTACAGGGTAAATATTGATTCCGCTTAATAACCGAACCGGAATTCAAAAAGCGATCATTTGTATTCCAGTTAAGGAGTATGGCAAAAAAAACACGGTTTCGCAAATTCGCCAGCTTCCTTCGGGACGAAAAATTGACGACCTCTTATACCGGCGGTATCCTTGAAAGTGCGTTTCTTGTCTGTGGGGGATAGGGCGTGGTTATTTGTTTCTCATGTTACACAGCAGGATAGCGATGCTCCGATTCACTTCCACACTGATTTTTCTAATCATTGCGTCCGTTTCTTTTCTCGGCATTCAAGCAGATGCGGTAAATGCCCAAGGCACTCAAGACCTTGCCGATGTCATCGAAAAAAGTGAACGTTCGGTCGTTCGCATCGAAGTCAAAGGAAAAAAAGGCGACTCCTTAGGCAGCGGTTTCGTTGTCGAATCAACCGGAGTCTTTGTCACCAACGTGCACGTCCTTGCCGGAGCACAAGAGGCGACGGCGACATTCGCTAACGGTAAGTCAGTTGAAATCGAAGGAACTTATTACTGGGACGAAACGCGCGACATTTGTATCGCTCAACTTGCTGGTGATGACTATCCCACAATCGATATCAGCACGACGCTTCCTCGCAAAGGAGAAACCGTTACCGCTCTGGGAGCCCCGCAAGGACTATCCTTTACCGCAACCAACGGCATCGTGAGCGCGTTGCGTAAAGGAAAAAATATTCGCCCGACGCTTAACGGTAGCTGGGTTCAGATTGATGCGGCGCTTTCGCCGGGCAACAGCGGCGGACCGTTGATCAACCGGTTTGGAAAAGTGATTGCGATGAGCACATTGGCTTCGACGGGACGATCCCAGAATTTGAACTTTGGTATTTCTGCGATCGATATCGACGAAGCGTTGGAGGAGTCCAGAGACTTCGACTTGCAATCGCTTCGAGATGGCATTGGCGAAGTGGAAACCGATTCTGGTGAGGGCGGTCCATCGGGTGAAGCCATTATCGCTCGTCCGCCAGTTCCCGTTGCTGCAGTCGAAGACTACGTGCAAGAATGTCGTGAAGAATATACCGATTTGGCTCGCGACATTCGCCGCAAAGCGTCCGAAGCCGACAAGGAATATCGTTTGAGAAAGCGTGGTGAAGTTGGAATCCCGGGACGACGGGGAACGGAAGTTCTTGTTGTGATGACGGGAAAGAATCGCAAGTTCTACTTTAGCAGCGACCGCGTCAAAGAGCGTGAAGTGCGGCAGCACAAACAGATCGCTTCCGAACTGAAGGATGCTAAAAATTCGCTTGGCAAAGAGGTGTCTGACGAATCGTTGCACGTGTTGTTGCAACATGCGGGACTTTATCTGGATACGACAGATGATGGTTCGGTTGGTTTTATGACAGCGGGGCGAATGGTTCATCCCTACAACGATCACGATGCGGTCATCGAATTCGATAACAAACCTTACTTGATGTGGATGCCAACCACCAGCGGAATGGCCGCCGGTGCTCCTATCAATCCGACGACGGTCTACGTCGCTGGTACTCAAACCGTCGAAGTCCCTGGCCAAAGCACGATGTCCGTTACGTTATTGGTGGCGTTGAAAGATTCTGAGTTGAAGAAAGCGGTGTTTGGTGCGGACGCAGTTTTCAAAAAGAAGTCAGAGAACGGAATGAGAACATGGACCGCCGGGAAGCACAGTGTCGAAGCGGAACTGCTGGGAGTCACCGCAGACAAAGTTAAGCTTCGAAAAGCAAACGGGAAAGAAGTTTCCGTGCCGAAGTCGATCCTGTCCAAAGAGGACCGTGACTATCTCAAGTCGCAGGAGTAGTTGGCTTCGATCAAACGGTTTTTGACTGGGCGCTTTTTGACTGGGAGCTTTCTGACTGGGCGTTTTTTGCGGCTAACGATGCCGATGGGCTGATGCTTCGGGTTTTCCCTGCTTGTCGCATTCGAAAGCAAGATTTCCTGTTGGGTGTCTTTTTGAATTGATTGCAACCTAGATTTGCGTGCGTGTTTCACGTCGCGATTCTATCTGGCAATGACCCAATGGCCTTAAAATTTGAAAATTGCGAACCGATTTTTCGGCGTCGAAAACGGATTGACCGATCCGTGTGTAAGCTCGACGAACGCAAGTTGGTTCTATTCCACAAGAACGGAAACTCTCTTGTGCCTAAGAAGTCCAGCAACTGTTCGACTTTCCTGCGGCAGCTGGGGCACGGACCGGTTGTTGAGTTAAACGACAATGACTGGGTCTGGTGTGGTGCTGATGTTCGCGATTTCAATTGTCATGCGATGGCGATCGGTTCCGGTGTCGGTTTGACGCCGCAAGATTGGCTTGAAGGATTCGCCAGCGAGGCGACTTTGCAGTTCAATCCTGCTCAGGTGATTCTGGATGCGTTTTACGAACCTGTGAACAGTGCGTTACAGGAAAACGACGTGTTCGTGTTGCTGGATTCCACCACCGGACATTTAACTCACTCGGGCATTCTCCGCTGGGTCGATGGTAACGCCGTCGCAATTTCAAAATTTGGTGAAGGGCCAGTCTTGATGACCAGCTTCGCGCTGATCGCTTACGTCTATAGCCGCGTATTCGACGAAGTTCGCTGGTATCGCCGTCGGTCTTAGCTTGGCGTGCTTGCCGAAGGGCCTTTTTGCGATAGAACTTTCGGCGAAACCGTAAGCAATTCCGTGACTTACACCCCTTTTGTTCTTTTCACATTCCATAACACTCGACAAAGCTAGGGCATTTGACGGCCATTTAGGCGTAGACAGTCTGGCGGAAATGATCGATGCCTGCATAATTTTTTTTCTTGAATGTGTGTCACTCAGCTGTTCCATTTAGGAAAGGAATAGTGAGAGGCTGAATCGTCAGCCTTTTGATTGCAACTATGTTTTCAGAGGGAAAAAATCATGAAACGCTTTACTATTTTTGCAGCGATGCTCGCTGTGTTGCTTTCGTCATCGACAGCAATTGCTCAGGAGTCCTACAAAGTTTTCGATACTTCGTTATTTGATGGTTCCATCTCAAATGACGGTGGAGTTGTTGATTTTCGATTGACTATGCAAATTCCAGCGGGCCAAAGTTTTCAGGCTTCCTTTGGGATGTCAGGGTTCTCGTTGGTGCCACTGGAAGAGAAAGAGATCGACGTTAAACTCGAAATCGATGGGGAGGAAAAGCGAAAGCCGAAACTACTCTCGATACCACAACTGGAATTTGGCGGATTGACTTTTACACGCTTACCAAGCCGAAAGAAGACGCTGGAAAAGGTTATGGCACAAAAGTGCTGGAACTGGCACTCAACCAAACTGAGGGACTTAAGAAAGTAACTAAAGTCACAGGGTTTTTGGGGGAGGTCAACAAGAAAAAATTTGTAGATGGAGGCGGTAAAGATGATGATCTGGACGGCTTGGGAAAGACGCCACTTGGAAAGTCAATGAAGACGCTTGGGTTCAAGCCCAAGAAAATCAAGCCTCGTTAACAGAATCGGTGGGCGATATCAGGTTCGGGAAGTTTCGCCAGCTC
>CAYZPA010000134.1:0-9197 GCA_964479855.1 uncultured Pirellulaceae bacterium | reverse complement strand
TCAGGCTCGTCTTTGCGATCTTCAAAACCCGGCGCTCCACTTTCCCACAACGGGATAACTTTCGGTTCGACGCTATTCTGTCCATGCAAGATAGAGATGGACATCGTTACCAAAACTGCGATCGATCTGGCCAATAAAGAAATTTGCTTCGTCATCATGAAACTCACTCACGCAGAAAAGGTTGAGATATGCTGTGCTCCACGGATCAGGTTTTCCTGGAACGCATTCCGTAAAGAAACAGCCCAACTCCTAACCAGACAAAAACGAAACCGATCGAGCGACTCTGATCAAATGGTTCTCCAAACACAAAAACGCCAAGGAAAAATTGAATCGTTGGGCCAATAAATTGTAGCAATCCCGCTGTCGAAAGCGGAATATGCTTCACGGCAATCGCCAGTAAAACCAACGGTGCGACCGTTAACAGGCCACTTAAAACCAAAAGCAAATTTAGCTCAACCGTCTCCGCAAACACGGCTGCTCCGGCGTATTGACTTCGCCAAAACAGGTATCCAATCGCCGGCAACAGCATGATCCCTGTCTCGAGCGTTAATCCTTCGGTCGATGACAGTTTGGTCTTCTTTTTGATCAAAGCGTAAATCCCAAAAGCCACCGCAAGAACGACACCGATCCAAGGCTTGCTGGCGTTTGAAAACGTCATAACGCCGACTCCGATCGAAGCCAACACAAACGCGAATTGCTGCACCAGATTTAGACGCTCGCGTAAAAAGATGACTCCCAACAAAACGATTACTTGCGGGCAGATGTAGTAGCCAAGGCTCGCGTCGAGTGCATGATCATTGTTCACAGCCCAGATGAACATCAGCCAGTTGATCGCGAGCATCACTGTGGCGAAGATCGCAGTTCGCAGCACGCTACGGTCGCCAAACAGTCGCTTGCCAACTGACGCCGCGCTGTTTTTGCTCGACAGGAAAGCCGCGAAAACCATCCAGAGAATCAAAATCGAGAACGACCAAATCGCTCGATGAGCCACAAAGTCGAGCGGCTCGATGATACTTTTGAAGATCCGCACGTACAGCGGATAGCAACCCCAGATCATTTGAGCAGCGATCGCACAAGCGATTCCAAGACCGGGTTTCAGTTCAGTGTTTTCGATAGATTTGGGCAGCGGACTGATGGCCATCAGATTCGTTGAAAGCTCAAGATTTGAGGAGACGCAACCTGATTCCGCAATGGCAAAGTCATCTACATCACCAAAGGCGCCCGATATCGCTCCCTCGCTGCCGACCGACTTCCGAGCCTCGATCTTATTCGCTGACGACCACTCATGCTGACGCTCGCGTTCTGAACTCATTTTGTACCGGTAAAGGTTAAGCGTTGGCCAGTGTTGGCCTGACGTTGCCCCTCATTACCCCGCACTGATATGGATATTCGACATCGCCCCGTTTCGCAGATGAAACTTCGACACAGAGTATCGCGATCGATGAAACTCGAAACTCCGATTCGAGCCTTACTAAAAATTCTGGAAAATGCTTTAATCTTGGATTATTTCATAGAGCTTTGCCGAACCTGCACCTCATTTTTGAGTCAAAAAGTACATTGATTTTCAGGCAGAAAACTGGTCAAAGTCGGCCTTGCCCGGTCGCAAAAGTTGGCCTACACTATCGCGACTGAAATAGACAGATTTCAGCGACATTCCCCTGTAGCTCAGTTGGTAGAGCAACGGACTGTTAATCCGTTTGTCGCAGGTTCGAGCCCTGCCGGGGGAGCTAATAAAGCCTCGTGAAACATTGTGTTTTGCGAGGCTTTCTGTATTTGATGTCGTAGCAGCGATTCTACAGGGCTCACTCTCGTAGGCTGATATTGCTTCTATTCTGTACCGGTTCTGTACCATCGATCGTTTGAGGACACTTGGCCCCTACTCTACTCAGCATCAAGCTATTCAGCTCATGATTTGACAACAACTAACATCGGCGTGTCGGACCGAAGCAGATCGAGCTTACTTTCTGAAAAAGCTTGTAAGAGTTCGTTTGAATTATCGTAGACGTCGTGTCGGCCCTAATCCAAGATCCTTTCTTTTCATAAATCTCCTTTCGGTCAAACGGTTGTACTCAGCCCGAAACCACAGACGCCCTCCAACTTCCCTTCGAAGCTTGTTGAGGATTTTGTGGTGGCACTTACCAACTCTAAATCCACTGCCACATGGACATGGTTTTCTGTTTGCTTTTGACCGCATAAGTGATGCGAGAAAAACTAGCTCTTCAGCCGCATGCGGCGAATTGACCTCAAAAATTGACATGTAGTCGATTAGGACGCCCTTCTTGCCGTGATCCAACTCTCCGAAAGGCATCGTTCCATTTTTTTCGAAATGACTATATGAGTAGAGGTAAGGGACAACGCATTGCTCGACAAAGGGAAGGATCTGTCCGCATTCCATCGACTTAAGTTGAAGCGAGAGCGGAGATCCAAGACAGAAAGAGCGGTCTTCTAAATGATGGAATTTCCTCGGAATTCGTCCATCAAGACAAAACACTCTCGGAACCGACCGAGGAAATGATTTGGGAATCCGAAGCTCAATTTCATACCAGTCTTCAATTTCTTCGCAGGTCGCGTATGAAGATATAAACGCCAGCTTCCCGCTTACGACCAGCTCTTCTTCTTCACATGGTTGAACGCTCAGGCCTGTGAATCGGCGGGTTAAATCCTGAATCCCGATACGCTGTAGCAACTCAAAGAAGTCAAAACTATTTGCCCCATGGCTTGTTCGGTCTTGCGATATTGACCCTTGCAGATTGTGGGACGTAAATCGTTGGAGTTGCTGCCGCAGCTGCGCCAACGGATCGGTTTGTGTTTTCGCTAAGTTCAATGTCGAATCCTTTTTTGATGAGTCCTTTTAGCTGGCTTCCTTCCTGAAGTTGAATTTGCTCAAAGTATTGGACAGCACTTTGATGCCAGGCCCAGAAATTTGCTTGTAGCTGTAACTCGGGTTTGGAATCCCACTGCTCCGAGTAGTGCTCTAGGGGGTGCGTTGGATTGACCACCCAAGGCGATGTCTTGTTCACGTAATTTGGCATTCGATCCAAGATGCCGTGCAGGGCATCGGCCAGGTCTTCTTCACCTTCATAAGCATGAGCTGCTAACGTCGTAATGATCATCGAGATTGGTTTGAGCTTGGGCTTGTTTCTAAACATAAGATCCCGGTGCCGTTTTAAGATCTGGATTGCTCGCTGAAGGGGTGTCTTCAACGCGTAAGCCGGGACTTCTTCGATTGCAGCGTACTTCTGCATCTCAACAAGAGATTTTCGAATCGACTTTGCAATTACCTCCATCCTGGAATCAAACCATGCAGCGTACCCGCGTGCATTGCTGTATGGCCATTTGGTCGTGATTGTCTTGTAGTTGGCATCATAGATGTCTGTGATGGAAATGGCTTTGGCTGCCAACTGTGGGTCCACGTTATTTCGCTCTAGAACCTCCGCGAGGATTTCGATAATGGACTGGGATTCGGGAATGGCTGGAAGGATGTCCATATGAAATCCAACCTTGTCAGCGTAGTTCAATCGCCAACAGCGAGACATTTCTTCTGCTTCATCTTTGAAGTTATTGAACTCCGCGTACAACTTAATTTCATCACCGAGTAAATTTTTGATTTGCTCTTGGGTGAAGCTGTCTTTTAACGCTGTCAACTCACAAACCATATCAAGATCAAAGATCTCTTTGGCCAGCAAGGGTCGAATTACTGTACCCAAGCGAAATGAACCTTGGAGGTAAACATCTGGGTTCATGTGCTGCACCTTTGAGCCATCCCGAATGAGGTGACGGTAGACCGACTTGTACCTTTCCTCAGCCTGTTCGTAGTAAGACCTTGGGATATCGAGAACTTCAATCAGTTTTTGAAGAGTCTCATTGGTGTGATTACGTTTTGCTGGATAAAAATGTGCCACTATTCGTTCCTTATGATTCAATTGTTAGAGCTTCGAAGAAGCCTTCTTTTTGATTGTGTTGGTCGTAGATGATCCAGGGCATGTGGGCCTTAGGTTGGCGAACTCGCCCAAACTCAACCGCCACAGACACGCCTGCGACGGGAAAGACATGCAGCGGAGTCTTGTGTCCATGCTTCTCCTGAATGTCCCCAAGGACTTGGTGGATTCGCTTTCGAAAGTTCGCTAGATCCTGACGGCACTTGATGTGGTCGTTGCTCTTTTCAGGAATCTGAATTCGCCAGATATTCGCGTCTGGAACCACACCTAGGATTCGGTCGTCCGTTACGGCAGCTGTGAACTCAATGATCAAAGCAGGTGAGCCGTCAAATTCGGTTGGTGCAACCAATTCGTATTCAAGTGACTCAGCCAGTTCCGGCCACTTCCAAGTTTGGGGTTCTCGGTGTCGCTGAAATACGTCCGCCGGAACAATGTCTTGCAGCAGCGAGCCCAGAAGAATCAGTAACGGCTGTGGAGCCAAACCGAATACGGAAACGTGGTCGATCACCTTGTCTTCGAATGGTTGTTTAATCTTCCGATCGAATTCTCGAATAAGATGTGCTGCTTCAGCTTTGAACAACGCTTCGTCAGCGTCATTGAATCCCTTATTGGCTGTGCCAAGCTCAATGGCTCGGGTGTCAGCAGGGAATCTAAGAGGGAACAAGGCTTGTGCAGCGTCCTTGAAATTCAACAAGGGGTTTTGAGGACCAATGTTGGAGCCGAAGAGAACGACATGGCTGTTTTTGTCAGGGTCAATGTCTGTAACGGTCTCAATCCGCAGCTCATGTTTCGCTTTCCAGCTTTGCAGCAGCTCAACTGGGTACTGGTCTGGATTGTCATCCATTGTTTTGTGACAGGGATGACAAGCAAGCATTAAGTTGTCGAGATCATTGATGACTTCGTCATCAATGCCATCATTCCCTCGCGGCCCCTTGGTACTGAAGGCGTAAATGTGGGCGGCCTGAGCCATGTTCCCTTCGTCCTGAGTCACATGGTTCTTCCAAAGGATTTTGTTACATCCATGGAATTCACAACGGCCGCCTGATTTCCCCCATAGGAGATACCGAGTTACATCCTTGATATGTCTCGTAACCTCAGTGACTTGCCCTACCTGGTCTTTGTCCTTCTTCGATTTGCTCTTTGTTTTAGTTGCTGTTTTTGCCATGTTTTCCCTTCTGTTTGCTGATTCCCATCTTGGCCCCCCAATTGACCACAATCGTGTGACACGTCTGGTCAACAATCGCATCTTTTCTTGACGATTGAGAAATTCCATCAATGAGGGCAATCCGTTGCTGCGTGAGCAAGGCGCGAATTTTGCGATTGTTATTGTCAATCACGTCCTCAATTTCTCCTCGTAGGCAGCCCGGCCAATTCATTGGCATCATGGAGCACTTTCGAATTGCATCTAAAATTCCCTTTTGGTTATGGTTTTGAGCGTTTATGTCGTTTGACAGTCACAGACTTGGGCCCGGGCTTTGCCGGCCCGTAACATTTTTTCCCTGGTGTCGAACGTTTGTGGGGTTTGACAGTTACCGACTTTCGACCACTTCTTGACGGTCCGCCACAATGTTTCTTTGCCAATTTGTTTTTCCTGTTAGTAGTGAAGCTGGGCAAAATTGCTCAACTACCAACCTTTACTCTGAGCCGTTACAGACAGTGCAAAATTTCGGAAGGATCGTTTTGTAACGCTTTGGGGTATAACTATTGGTGGAATGGTTTCCTCCCTAGGGAATGAAAAGGACGATGGAACTATGTCAACAGACACTGATGAAGACCTGACGCTGCGAGCTTGGGAAGGGGATGATTCCGTAAAGGGAGAAATCCTCAGGGCTCACGGTACGAGTTTGGAGAAGTCAATCGCAAGACTCTTGCCGACACGACTCAAGGAGCAATCCGAAGATGTGGTTTGCCAAGCAATCGCCAACTTCTGGGCGTCACGAAACAAGTATGACGGTAAACGACCTCTAGGGGCTTATCTCTACACAATTGCGAAAAACATCGCTTCTGACCTGGCAACCGGAAAGCGGCCGCAACAAAAATCACAAAACATGGAGCGATACGGCGATCATGGTTACCTTGATTCTTTCGAGCATCCAGTCGAGGCTGAGCTAGATCAAGTTGAGGAAGAGAATAGCGATTTCATCGTCGCTGTTCGGGAGTCACTTGGATTGCTTTCGGATATTGAACGAGACGTGATCGAAGCTTACGGGTTGTCTGACAACCATGAAGATGTCAACGCGGCTCAATTGGGAATCGAGTTAGGAGAAAAATACAAAGATGGAGTTCCCATTCCAAAAGGAACAATTCGACAACACAAATTTCGTGGCAAAGAAAGACTTGCCAAAGCGATGAGACAACGAGGTTATGACATTGAGAATCCTGGAGGGAAGCGATGAACGACAAGAAACGCAAATCGGATGAGTTGTTTAATGGCTTGATTCGTCGTGCCATTGTCCCTCGCGGTTTTCGCCCCGTAAATGACGAAGAAGTTGAGTCGATGCTTGAAGGGATGCAAGGTGAGGAGATGCCAACCGACAAGTATCAACGAATGCTTGCGAAGATCGAAGGCGGGAAGCCGTTAGCTTGGGAGTCTGAAGATCAAGACGAGAGTCTTGGGGAATGGGATTCCGAATCAAAGGAAGCGTCAGAGTTTGCTTCTTTGTTCTGCTCGGAAGGCGATGAGGATCTGTCGCCTGAGATGAAAGAAAAGCTTGCAGAGTTTGAGAAGCGAGCTGCTCAGCCGCCTGAAGAGGATGATGAATCAGATGCGGACTAAGTTCGAATGGAAAATGTACTTTGCCTCCCTCAATAAGGCTGCAAAAGAAGGGGAAGAGATTGCAAAAGCCTATGAGTTTGGCGAGCCGCCCGTCGATCCATTTGAGATCGTCGAGGCTGAAAGGGAGCTGATCCACATCGAAGGTGGCGACTTTCAAAATGCATTCGATGGACGAATCAAGTTTATAGGGCCACGTTTCCTGATTTGCTACAACACCAAGTACAACGCATGGCGGCATAAAGGCAAACACCACACAAAGATCATTTTTACAGTTGGTCACGAGCTTGGGCACTTTTTTCTGCACAAGCATCGCGAGTACCTCGTTAACAGCAGGCATGATCACGAATCGTTTACCGAATTTACTTCAAACAATTCGTTGATTGAAGATCAAGCGGACATGTTTTCGTCTGGACTTTTGATGCCAGGATATTTATTGCGGCCATATGTAAACAAAAAAAACTTCGTGACTCTTGATGAGTTCCATGAGATCCGAACTTTGTTCAAGGTTTCCTTGATTGGAATGCTTGTTCGTTGGACACAACTTACAGATTTCCCGATGGCAACGGTCGCGATTAAGAATGGAAAGATTCGTTACGGTTGGGTGTCAGAAGCTTTGCGGAAACGCGGGGCCTACAAAGTTCGTAAGGGTGAGGCTTGTCGAGGTAAAGAAGCGAAGGCATTCATCCAGTCTGAGCCGTCACTGGAGCGATATCGAAACGCAACCGGAGCTGGTTCAATTCACAATTGGATTGACTTCGATCGCATGCGATTACTGACCCAAGAGTTTTACTTTGCTATCCCATACACAAAGACTGTATGGGTATTCGTAATGGCCGACGAGAACGAACTGATGTACTCTGACCGGGATTAACCTGTCACACTCTTTGATTTTGATCTCATGCCTACCAGATTGCTTCACTTTAAAGACGCTTCGGTCACATCGACCGATGGCACAAACGGAAGTTGCTAAATCGCTTCGGCGTGAAACATTGATGGGATTTTGAAACTGCTCTCAACGATGAATCCGACGCAGGTTGCCGCCGCATTGAGAATGATAGAAGAGAAAGGTGAAGTTTGTAAATGACTTGAGATGCCTCAAATCCGCTTCCTACTTGGGCAGGTCTAGAAACCCCCAGTGTAGCGCGCTACCAACTGCGCTACAGCCCGCAATGCAAAAAACCAAGCGTTTTCGGTAGCTTGCCGGTCAAACTGAATACGTTTGATAGGCCAGATTCTACTGATTTCCATCTGAAAAGGAACTCCAAACGGGACATGACGCACCTGCATTTGTCGCACAACAATGAATGTATTCAGCAGCAAGCCTGCATGCGAAAGCACCTCATGAAGATTTAACCGTGCTCAACACTCTGGAGCATCGGCAGTTCCAGCAACTCTTCCACTGCCTTTAGCCGCTCAGATAGATCCTTAAATCGCCTGAATAGAGTCCGTCTCGAAATTCCCAGCTCAACGCACATCTCTTGGTGAGAAAGGCCCATGCATTTCAATCTAAATACATCGACCAATGACGAATTGCGAAGCTTTGTCTCAAGATGATCGGCAATAATAAAAATTGACGTTTCAAGATAACTTCTCTCAGTACAAAGGCTTGATGAGTAAACCACCCTTTCGTCAAAGTGAGTACAGCGACGAACAGTTCTTTTTCTAAACAAGTCGACACTCCGACACTTCGCAACGCGGCACAATAAGCCCCACACCTTTGTTTCATCCTGTCCTTGCTCAGGGAACTTCAACACCAATTCTTGAAATGAAACTTGAACAATGTCTTCGCAGTCTTGCGAGTTCAAAAACGGCTTACGTGAAACATACTTAAACAATGGCACATTGAACAAACTCCAGTAATGTTCGACCAGTTGCTGCTGCGCTGAATCTAAAGGAACAATCATTGAGGCCAACTACCAACGAAACTGCGGGTCGTTTCCATTATTCGCTCGACATGACAATTTGACAAATTAATTTAGCGAAATTTGCCAGCATGAGCAACAAAGTTGGCACAGAATTAAATTGAGCACGATTAAAGGGCAAAGTTTTATTAAACGATGTGCCGAAAACACTTGAAAGTAAAGTTCGGCACGTTTTTTGCTTGTAAGTCCCCCGGTTCTTAGCTAGGGTGCAAATATGTCAGAAAGTGGTTTTTCAGTGGATCGAGTAATAAACGCGTTTGAAGGAATAGCCAAGATCGAAAATGATCTGGCTTCCCAAGGTGTGACGAGTAGTGGGATCTGCTTGTCACTCAAAGGAGATTTCGGGGAATCCGAGCATCCAGAATTGAATCCGGAAGATCTGGCGGAGACGCTGCTTAGAAGCATGAAGAAGAATTTCCATCTTGCCTATAGCGACGATGGTCTTGACTTGAGTTAATACTTTGCTTTTTCATGATCCAACAGCGGCAACAAGCTTCCATTAAGGAAGCTTTTTTTATTGGGTGATAAAGATAGCGCAGAACAGCTTTCGTGCGTTAGCCC
>CAYZPA010000133.1:0-9353 GCA_964479855.1 uncultured Pirellulaceae bacterium | reverse complement strand
ACCGCAGCCAACACAAACCGCAGCCAACACAAACCGCAGCCCATCGCAGCCAGCTCAAACTGAACTTAACAACGCGAACAAAAACGGCACGAAAAAAGCGTGGCTACCCAATGGGCAACCACGCTTCAAATCTTTTCAACCAAGAACTCGAAAGCTCTAGCGGAACAGCTGGAAGAATCCACCGAACTGAAGAACTGAAAGCAACGAGTTTCCAATCAACTCTGGCTTGCGATACTCAAGCACGATCAAGTCACCCGGCTGGATGATGACTCGCTCTGTCGGATCGCTCAACGCGTACCTCAAGTCGACGTCGATCGCGACTTGCTCGCAACCGCACTTTCGCAGAACCGTCACCTGAGTCGCAGGAAGCAACGCACCTACGCCTCGGAACCCACCGCCCTGTCCACCGCCAGCGGTCGCTGAACCGTTGCCACCTGCCAAAGCGATTGCTTCCAAAACATCAACATCGTAATCGCGTGGCAGCGGGAATCTGCCTCCATCGAGAAGTCCACCGGTGTAGAAAACGTCGCGTTCGCGGCCTTTGATGTAAACGATGTCTCCATCTTCGAGCGTAATGTCCGCTTGGCTGATGTTAGGGAACTGACCGCGTTCTGCCTCGATTGGAATGCGAACCATGTTCGCGTCGTCGATAGTGCGGCCCTCGACCTGTCCGTCTCCAACTTCCTGCACGATGGCGTTGACGTTGTTGAAGTTTCTTTGGCCGCCCCGCAAAACGACGATTTCATTAAGAGCACGCTCGCCCGGCATCCCGCCAGTTTCGCTCAAGGCGTGCAGCACGTCATTTTCGTATGCAGGAAGTTCGATAGAAAACGATTCCGTCTGGAGCGAGTCACCGAGGAATGTCTCGTTATCGCGGATAGAGTTCGTGGTGTTGCCGGTGGCCAGATCTTCACGAATCACAAGAATGTTGTAGGTCCGGCGACGCATCAGGGTGACGATGATTTTCTCGCTGCCTTCAAGCAGAATTTCTTCGTCGCTGTACGCGTCGATGATTTGTTTTTCGGCTTGTGCGAGGGTCATGCCTGAGATCCGCAATGGCTTGATCAAAGGCAAGCCTATGTAACCGTCGTCGCGGATTGGAACTGGATATCCAAGCGCTGGCTGCTGCCCGGCGTCTTCAGGGAAATGAACCGGTGGAGGAACGTCTTTATCCCCCGTGATGCCTTGGATGTAGATACCAAGCGTATCCCCCTTGCCAAGGATGTACTGATCAGGTGGAGATTGTCGGAGCGTCAGAAAGTTGATCTGAGTCGTATTGTCAGGCTTGCAACAGGAAGCGTTAAGAACTTCATTTGCGGGCGTGAGATCGGTCGGGCCGTAAGAGCGACAGCCGACCATGCTGCTTGCCGTTACAAACAGGCACGCAACCCAAATTCTTGATTTTCTAGTCACAGCACTCATGCCGGATCTCCACATCGATTGGTTTTATCTCCCTGCTTACAAAATCAGGGTCGTATCAATGTGTTCGGATATCCAGTGGTGCTGCTTTTAACGGTCATCTGGAACTTCCAGATGTTCAGATAAGTCAAGCTCTAAGGGCTAGTGCGACTACTCCAATTGATGTTCGGCTGCCAATGGCCACCGCCATTGGTCATTTAGACAGCGGATGAAACAACATCGCGTGAAACCACAGCGGATGAAACGTAAGCCTACGAAAAAAGCCCCGACCAAAAGGCCGAGGCTAATTCTTGTATTTAGCGTCTTGTTCAGACTAGCGGTCAGGGCTAGCGTCATCTCCACCGAGTCCAGCCAAGCCAGCCAAACCGATCAGGCCGATGCGACCGTTTCCGAGCAAACCTCCGCCAAGACGACGACCGATACCACCGCCTCCACCACCACCACCAGCTCCGCAACCGCAGCTGGAACCAGTTGAGAAAGAAGATACTGGAGCAGCAGCATAGCTGTCGTAAATTGCTTCAGATGAAGCTCCGCACATGCCCAGCGAGCATGGAGATGCGACTGCCGATGCGGAAAAAGGAGCGACTTCGTAAGACTGGGCTCCAACAAAGCCGTCAGATGCACCAAGAATCTGGTACATGCCGGGCTCGACGCTTGGGAACGAGAAGCTGCCGTTTTCGTCGGTTTGTACCGAGTCGACAACTTTGCCGTCAGCAGAAAGAGTTACTTTGACGCCGGCTGCTTTGGCAGCTTCTTTGGCGTCCTGTTTTGCGATTGTCGCAACGCCTTCGAGGCTGCCATCTTTCGTCAGCATCACTTTAACGACCGATGATTTTACATCAGTTGTTGTAACATCAGCGTCAACTTCCGAGGATTGCGTGGTTTGGGCGATTGCCGGGCATGCGATCAGACAAGCGATTGCAAATGCGGACAAACGAGTGAAATTCAGAGTGCGAAACATGGTGGGTATCCTGGAAAGGCTAACCTTTAAAATAGCTAAAATGCCTAAATTGGCGTTGATAGGACACGTATAGTAAACGAATCAATTGCGTCGTCAATAAAGATTACAGAGAAAATTGCTGCAGTCACCAGAATCCTAAAAATCAAACGCAGCTTCTCGTTTCCTCGGTAAAACGTGCGTTTTATCCGGAAAATGGCGACTGAGCGAGTTTATCGTGTCTTTTCACCTTTGAAAAAACACGAAGACGCCATGAAGTTATTTTCCACAACCTTAGCAGGATTGATGATCCTCGCGGCCCCATGGCCGATCGGCGGAAACTATCTGTACGTCCGAACGGTCGTCCTCGTGTTGGCCGCCGTGCTTGGCATCATGGCTCTTTTGACATGTCTTGTTGATCGAAAGAAGGTTCGCACCAACCTACTCTGGCTGATACTCCCAGTCGGCGCCGTTTACGCAGTCATCCAATCGCTCGATATGAGTGGCCCGATTTCGATCTATCCATCGGCCACCAAGTCGCAGTTGTACGTGCTTGTCAGCGGCCTCGCCATGTTCCTGTCCGCAACGGTACTGTTTTGCCATCGAAAAACGATCGAGCCGTTGATGTTTTGCGCGGCGCTGGTTGGCTCTGCGGTGGCCTTCGTCGGGATCATTCAAAATTTTGGATGGAACGGAAAAGTGCTCTGGGTCTACGAGTTGCTTTTTGGAGGAGCCCCATTCGGCCCATTCGTCAACAAAAACAACGGTGCCGGATTCATGATCCTTGCCTTAACCGGACCGGTCTACTATCTGGCAAAACTGATCATCGAAGGCGCCGGCCGAAAGATTCAAACCGAGGACGTTTTTGACCTGAACCTTGGCAGTCGTCGCAAGAACAGCAGCACCAACCTGATTCGAACGACGGCAGAATTCTTCGCAAGACTGGAAGTAAGGCACCTCTATTGCATCGCAGCATTGATCGCTGTGTTGTGCGGAATCTTCTTTTCGCTTTCGCGTGGCGGCGCCGTCGGAGCCATCACCGCCCTGGCCGTCGCGATCGCTATGCTTTCCAGTGCCAACAAGAAAACAGCGATCCTCGCTTTCCTGGTTGGTATCGCATGTTTCGCTGGAGCCATCTGGCTTGAGCAATCAGACGCCGTTTCAGAATCAATTTCTTCAATTGCGGAGGTCGACCAAACGACGGATCCTCGGCTTTTGCACTGGAAAGACGCGATTCCTTACTACCAACATTACCTCGCTTGGGGATCGGGACTTGGAACTTACCGATACGCTTACCCATCATTCCAGCAGCAGTCTTTTCAGGGAAAATTCGTTCACGCGGAAAACGTTTACCTTGAGACACTTGCCGAAATGGGCATCACGGGTGTCGTCGCGCTTCTGCTTGCGATCGCGACACTGCTTTTTGTGTCGATTCAGCTATTCCGCCGGAAACTCGCTTCCGACAGAGCGCTTGGTGTCGCAGGCTGCTTCGCGATCACGGGTCTCTCCGTCAGCTCGTTTTTTGATTTCGGAATCTACCAGCCGGCGAACCTGATTTTGGCCTCGATAATTTTTGGAGCCATCGTTGGCCGGAGCCAGGTCCGAGATGTTCTGGCAAGCGGCTCGACAGACAGGGCACCTCGCAAAATTGCCAGAATGTATCGAATGGCCGTTCTATTTTTGCTGGTTGCATCGTGTGGTTACGCGACGCTTCCAAGTGCCGCCATCGAATCCGCACAATATGCTCGCCGACATCTGGAGCTTCATCTCCGAAGCGGCGGCGAGGAGGTCAGCCGACTCGAAAAAGCCGAAAACGCGCTTTTGTTTGCTGAAAAATACCTTCCCGATGATTGGGAAGTCCAATTCCTGCTCGGCCAGCACAGCCTATACGAACACAGGCAAATTCTCACCAAACAGGTCGAATCAGAAACCGAACAGGTCTTGCGAGCCCAAGCCATCGCGGCGGGAGCTTCCGAAGAAGAGATCGAAGACGAATTGCCTCGGTTTGCGGACTACTGGACAACGACATCGATGTCCAATCTGCACCGAATCATGCGGTTTGCTGAACGGCAGAGTCCCGCCGAATACGAAGCCATGCGAGCCGATCCGCAAATCGTGACCGCTGAAATTCGCGAGGCACATCGGCGATTTCTGCAGGCCAGAGACAAGAACGATCGAGTCGAGAAAGTTCATTTTCGACTGGCGCAACTAACGCCGATGATGGAGCCGGTCGAAAACAACCTGGCCAAAGAACAGCAACACATTCAGCGCGCCCTTTCTTTTGCGAAAGGATATACGGGGCTCGCCTATGACTGTGGTCTGTTGGCGATGCACTCGGGCGATTTCGAAACCACGGCTGAGCTGTGGAGCGACTGCCTTTCGCGAAACCGGGCCTACCAGCGAAGAATCATCGAACTAAGTGGCGAGCTACCGTTGAAACTTTTCTTCGAAGAAATCCTCCCGCAAAACCCCTACGAGTTGCTCAGGATATCGCGGATTTACTTCTCAAAACCAGAACAAAAGCTTCCAAACCAATTGTTGCTTATCCATACTGGCCGAGTCATTGAAGCCTCAGAGTTCCCCCAAGCGGAAAAGTTTGCCCTGCTTGGTCAAGCAAGCTTTCAGGCAAATGATTTCGAAAAAGCGTGCGAGCATTTCGAGAAGGCGCTCGAAAGCTCGCCTGAAAAAACGGATTGGCGATTCGATTTTGCGAGATCGCTTCATGAAATCGGAAAATTCGACGACGCGATCCGGGAAATGAAAATCTGTCAGCTCGAGTCACCTGAACTGGAGGTTCGAACTGCCAGGCAGATCCAGAAATTCAAATCGGAACGCGCTCGACAACGAAACGCTCCGGAGGTTGAAACGTCGCTGCAGAGATAAGACAAGACAAGATAAAGCGAAGCAGAAAAACCATCCTGTCGACCCAAAGTCGACTTAATCGGCCCACCGCCACATAAAAAGATCCTTGGAGTTAACCACATGTCTGGAATCCGTCCTGTCCAAAATAGCAATTTTGGCAATCAGCTTGATTCGTCGCGCCCACCGATGGCCGGCCAAGGTTCAGCGCTGGTTAATCTTGATATCGTGGACATGATTCGGCGAAAGTTCTGGCTTATTCTTTTCTTTACGCTGATGGGCCTCGCGTTGTCGTTGCTGTTCTTTTTTAAGGCGCCCAAGACCTACCGTTCGACCGCCAAAGTCTTCATTGACGAAAAAAGTGCGCTCAGTCTCAACGACTCCGACGGTTTCAGCCAAAATACGGTTGAGAAGTACATCGAGATTCTTCGCAGCACCAAAACGCTCAAGCAAGCCGTTCGAGATGGCAAGCTCGAAAAGATGAGCATCTTTGAAGACGTCGAGTCCGTGATGCGATACTTGCGAGACGGAAAGGCATTGATCGCCAAATCTGCCGACGTGAAGTCGAACTCAGGCGTCATCAAAATTTCGTTCGACGGTGCCGACGAGAAAGAGACCCGCGAAGTCCTCGAAGCCATTGTGAAAGCGTTTGGAGAGTACATCGATTCCGACGCGAAGGAGATCGGCGGTTCCACCACGGAACTGTTCACCAAAATCCACAACGACATGCTGGTTCGACAAAAAGAAGTCCAGAACCAAATTGCGGAACTGATGAAGAATCCGGAAATCCTTGTGGTAAACGGACTTGTCCAAAATCCATTCCAGCTTCAACAGGCAAGGCTGCACGAAGAACTGCATCAACTCCGTCGCGATCGCACAAAACTTGAAGCACGAATCTCGACCATCAAGGCCGCGAAAGCCGAAGGCCGTAACCTGGATTCGTTGGTGATCGGAATCCTTCAGGAATTCAATGAAACATCGAACTCTGCCTACGCTGCCACGCATAGCAAGTATGTCGAATTGAAAATGGAAGAGCAAAGGTTGATTCAGGAGTTCGGCAGTCGCCATCCCGAAATCGAGCGAATTCAAAGTCAAATCGCCATGGTGGATCAAATGCGTATGCAAGAGCTTTCATCATTGCGAGGCGAAAATGCAGCAGGAACAGAAGCCAACCCTGATCTTGTAGATACCTTTGTGGAAAGAATGGCAGACCAAATCGCGATGCTCAGCGCTCAAGAAAAAAGCCTGCAGGATTCCATCTTTTCGGAACAGAAAAAAGCTGCCGAAACCGCGTCACAGATTGAAAGCTTACAAGCGTTGCAACGCGAGCGCGACCGATTGGAACTGGCCTGCGATGCCATGATCGATCAGCTTGGCGAAACCAAAGTTCTTGCGGATTTCGAATGGCGGAAAATGTCGGTACTCAACCCGGCCTCGATGGCAGAACAGGTGGCTCCAAGCTTGCCGCTGTGTCTTGCCGGCGGGCTGTTTTTGGGTTCCTTGCTAGGCCTCGCATTCGCGGGACTAAAAGAGGTGGCAGAGAAAACGTTCCGATCTTCAGATGACATCGCTTCATTGCTTGGGACTCGAGTCATTGGGCACGTCGCCCAGTTTCAACGTCTGCGAGTGCAGCGTGATTCTCCGTTTCCTAAAGCAGCTCCCGAACTGATCGCATTGCATCAGCCTTCAAATCAGAACTGCGAGGCCTATCGATCGATAAGGACTTCGATCTTCTTTAAGGCACAGGAAACGGGCGCCAAAGTGATTCAGGTCACCAGCCCGACTCCGGGAGACGGCAAATCGACCACGCTCGCGAATGTCGCCGCATCGATGGCTCAATCCGGTCGCAAGGTCCTGGTAATCGATGCTGACTTGAGAAAGCCAAAACAGCACAAGTACTTCGGCGTGGACAATAATTACGGTTTAACCTCTGTGGTCTACGGAGAAATGGAACCAGAAGATGCCGTGCGGGTCATCCAACCTGAATATCTTTCGGTCGTGACATGCGGAGCGATTCCACCGAATCCGTCTGAGCTGTTGACTTCGGCTCGCTTCGAAGCAGTGATCGAGGTTTACCGTAGCCAATACGATTTCATTCTGATCGACACTCCGCCTCTTCTGGCCGTGACTGATCCGGCCATCGTGTGTCGTTATGCAGATCTCGTTTATCTTGTGATGCGGATCGCCAATGGAGTTCGCAGCAACTCTTCTCGAGCAAAAGAAATCATGGATTCGATGGGAGTCGAACTGGCTGGCGTCATTATCAACGGCCTAAGACGTCGAGACCAAAAGTCTTACGACTACAAAGGCGGAAAGTACGGGTACGGCGGCTACTCCTACGGCAATGGCTACGGTTCGAACTATGGAAAGAACTATTCCAATGCAACCGCTCTACCTATCACCGGCTTGCCAGCTCCTCGTACTGACAAAGCGAAACAGGAGAGCTAACCAGTTCCGCTGATGCCAAATTGTCAAAGTCGAAACAAGAAAGCCACCGATTCGTTCGGCGGCTTTTTTTGTGTGTTGCAGTTCGCTATGACACGCTTGAAAAATGCAGCGTTGCGTCCGAACTGACTTGAGCAGCTAAAATCGGCAGATACCACATGCCGAGAAACGAAACGGCATGCTGATCTCATGAGCCGTTTAGGCGCATTTAGGCGATGGCCGACGATAGCCCTGGTTGAAGCGTCAATGACTGACGCTATCGCATAAACGGTTGGCATAAAAATTCTCGATTCGGACTAAAGCAACAAGCCCAAGCCCAAAAGTTTCGGGCTTCCGCACAGTGCCAAGTATCAGTCGCATCAGCCCAGACTCACGAACAAGTCATTCAGCAGTGGCAGCCCACCAGTCACGCAAAATCTCGTTCGCCCGCACTTGGTTTTGGAGTCCTGCTCACCAAGGGTTATCAAAGCTCTGATCCGGATAGGCTCGAATTCCACTACGGACGCACCTCCGAAGTGGTGTTGCTGACAAGTTTTAAAGGCAGAGTGCATCAACTTCGCACGGCAAAAACCGACTTGTAACAATCAAGGCCTTTCAACGAACTGAAAAAACCGAACTTTTAGTCAATTACCCCTTGAGCATGATCCGAGTATACGTATACTTCTGCCTCACCGCTGAGAAGCGAAGCATGGAAGACGCAAAAGGGTGCTCTTCATTGACCCAGTAGGTCAACGAAAAAAGGCCGCCCACAATTTTGCCTTTCTTTTAAATCTGGGTCATTGTCCGGTTGACAGCAACCGAACAAGTTATAAAATCCCAGCCCAATCAAACGAGCACCGTTTGATTTGATGGTGACTGCCACTGGCCTGACTTAGTTAAAGTTGCGGACTTACTTCGCAGCCCGCACATCAGAGCAGTGGCACTCTTCATCTTCGGGTAAAGAGTAGAAGGTCGTGTATCGATCTTTGCATTTGATCTTTGACAATTTGTTTGTGAAGTAGATGGCATCTATCTGGATGGCGTTGAACCGAGAGTTCGCTCTTGAGGAAACGACATTCAGAAAAACCACTCTTGAGTAGCGCTTGCTGATGAAAACTGGGCGACCAGTGGACACCAGCGAGTCGAAAGATTGAATTAAGACGATATCGTTAAATATGTAGTCTGATTTGCATATAATTGGTTCTCTTCAGTGTTGCTTGCAATGCTGGAAGGGGTCGAATATTTGTGGTCAAGCTATTAAGGGTATATGGGGGATGTCTTGGCATTAGAAGGCGATGAAGGGCGTGTAAGTCTGCGATATGCCTGGGGTAGTTGACAAACAAGCGTTGATCCCGGGATTCCCGAATTAGCGGGTACTGAATACATAGGTACTTTGCGGCTAACCGTGTGAACTGAAACATCTAAGTAACACGAGGAAGAGAAAGAAAAATCGATTCCGTTAGTAGCGGCGAGCGAAAGCGGAACAGCCCAAACCACTGGGGTTTCCCTGGTGGGGTTGTAGGACTTTACACATGAGAGTTACAAAGCTTTGGTTAACAGAACTGTTTGGAACGGCAGACCACAGAGGGTGAGAGTCCCGTAAGTGAAAACCACAAGCCTCTCGTAGAGCACCTGAGTAGGACCAGTCACGTGAAACCTGGTCTGAATCAACGGGGACCATCCCGTAAGGCTAAATACTCTCTAATGACCGATA
>CAYZPA010000132.1:0-9694 GCA_964479855.1 uncultured Pirellulaceae bacterium | reverse complement strand
GTCGGGTTGCCATTGCGAGATTGCCTTTGCGAAACGAACTTAATCAACAGCCCGGCAAGCGAGGGGGTCTTTCCAGGGAGATCGGTATCCCTCGCTCGCGCGTCGGGCTTGTATTGAAACGCTATGCATTTCTGAACTCATGAGGTATCCCTCGCTCGCGTGTCGGGCCTGTATTGAAACGCTTCGCATTTCTGAATTCACGAGTGATTGTCGAATGCTGGAAAAACTCGCTCACTTGCTTGCGCGTCGCGCTGGTATTGGTGTAACTTCAAAACTCGCGCGTCGTGCTGGCATTTGCGAGGCTGTAAAACTTGTTAGGAAGCGACAAAACTCTCCGGTGCTTTCCCATGCCAACACATCCGGCCTTTGAGAAGCGCGAATGCCGTTTCGAAAAGCTGATGCCAAAAAACGAAAGCTATTTCCTTGTCACTTTTTTAATCCAATTGGAAATCGCCATCAGAGCGGTCGTCACGACGATCAAAGAACCCACAATCTTGAACACGTTGGGTCGAGCAGCCAGCAACACAATCATCAGCAGTAGCATGCCGGGTAAAATCGCCGGCAGTTTTTCCAGAACGGTTCGCAACTGCGGCATCGCCAGCCAGCTAACGAACAACACAATACCGACTCGAATTGCCATCGCCAGTAGAACATTGTTCAAATCAGGCGACGCAACGTAAGCCAATCCAGCGAAAAACAAACAAGCCAACGCACAACCACCGACGATGGCCCGTTTGAACTCGAAAGCTTTGTCTTCTGGTTGCTTGACGATCATCAAGAAGGCCAGACTTTGGATCGAAGCTGGCTGATCAAGTTGACCGCATGTCCAATCTCTTCTTTTTGTTGATCAGGTTGCTGAGGAATTTCACGCTCAATCGTCAACGGACCATCGTAACCAAGCGCTTTCAAGGTCCGCATGTATTTCTCGATGTCGACATCGCCATCACCTAACCGTACCTCGGTCCCCCATTCCTGCCCGATGCGGTCCGCCCATTTCGCGTCCTTGAAATGGACACTGCGAACGCGTGAGCCAAGCGTTTCCAGAGCCTCGATCGGCTGTCCGGTTCCATAAAGGATCATGTTGGCCGGGTCAAAATTCACGAACAGATTTTCACATCCTGTATCGTTAATGAATTGAACAAGCCCGGCTGCCGTTTCCTGTCCGGTTTCTAAATGCAGGTTCTGTCCGTTTTCGAGTGCATATTGGCAGAGCTCTTTGGTGACTTCGACCGTTTGTTCGTAAAGCGGATCGCTCTGGTCATGCGGCACGAATCCAAGGTGCAATGCAATGACATCGCAGCCGAGATGCTTGGCGAAATTAGAAATCTCTTTCATTTCGGCCAAGCGAGACACACGAGTCGCAGGGGGTACCAACCCAACAGTTTCGGTGACGGTTGGGATGTCCGCGTAGCTTTCGCCTTCAAACCCACCGAAGACTGCCGTCGCCACGATGCCGTATTTTTCAAGCCGTTGCTTTACTTCAGCTGCCGCTTCTGCAGAGCGGTTGCCGGCGTGAGGAGCATGAATTTGAATCGTGGGAATCCCGAGCTCCTTCGCGACTTCCAGATCGACACCCAAGCCAGCATCGATACTGGTAAATACTCCAACAGGCCACTTTTGCATTTCAGATACTCTCGAACCACGAAAAAAAGGATGATAGTCAAACAGGGTGAAAGCTCACACGCTGGTGTGAACGTCTTTGCAAAACGATCCTAAGCATTTGCAGCACTTACCAACATCAGGATCAAACCGATCCCCCCGACGGGGGTCGCTGCGGGCACCGCCTGGGGCGGGTTCAATGACGAGCCGGACGCGCTACCGAGTCCCCCAAAATCTGACTCTAATCCAGAGGACGACGATTCACGCTGTGAAGTCTCTGGAACCGTGTTCTTTTCATTACACTTGGGGCAACGAGCCTTTTTTCCGATGTGCTCGTCTGGGACGCGAAGACTTGTGCCGCACTGATTGCAGCTGAATTTGATTGGCATGGTGAACCGCCGACGGGGAAGTGGTCGTTTACGTCGCCATTGTAAACCACCACCGAACGATGCTCAATCAAGCCGGCCGATTACTTGTCAGAACGAACGTTCAAATCGTACCGGGTAAAGTTGGTGATATACCAATCCGTCCATGCCTTTTCGTCGTAGCCAAAGTCGACCTCGAAAAGCCTTCGCAATGCGTCAATGGACTGCTGGTTTTTGACTTTCCTTTTCACCGATTGAGGACCGCCGCCCGTGTTGAGCCCGGTGCCACCATTCCCGAAGGACGGATTCAACCGCCCCGGCCCGAGATTTCCTGTTGCGAAATCGTGCGTTGTCCATAATGCATTGATCAGCGGCAGCACCGCTTGTTCGCGGCTATAGTCTTCAGTCGAAGAGAGCTCTGCGATCGCGAAAGCAGCGTTGTTGACGACCTGATTGTCGGAAGCTTTCAATCCGGAACTGCTCAACCGAAGCACCACGTAGCTGTGATTGAATTCAGGTTGAGACAGCAGCGCGATCGCATGTTCTCGAATGCTTCGATCCGGGTCCTTGATTGAAAACTCGACCAACGTGTTGGCAGAAATATTGCTCGGAACCGTCGCGATCGCATCCATGAAGACGCGGCGTAATTCCACCGAAAAGGATTCGCGATTGTCTGCGGCGGCGTTGCAAATCAAGTCCACCGAAGTTTCGTCGCAAAGCTGCATCAATTGAAGTGCATCCCATTTTCCGCGTTTGGCATCTCGTAACCAGCGAGTGAACGCGATCTTTTTCGCATCCATTACTTCGTCGGCCTCCTCGGTTGCCTGACCAAACTGGGCGCCGATCGCGGGAACGAATGAGTTTCCATCCTTCACGTAGCCGTGACGAGCCGCGTATAAGTCCTTTAAGACCCAGCTGCCATCGTCCAACTGCATGTAATCAAGCTTCCGCCGCGCGACGATATGGTCGGGATCAAACCGAATCACATTTTCGTAGTGCCAACGAATTTCTTCTGCGAATCTGGTCTTCCCTCTCTTTTGCTTTTCGCACCACTTCGCCAGCTCCATGTGAGCGGTCGCGTTTTTCGCCATGTTTCTGACACGTTTTCGATATTCGATATCGGACATGTCTTCCAACAAAACCGATTTAACAGAATCACCCTTGTCCAGCCGATAGACAGAACCGCCAACGGTTTTTATCTGGATGTATTTTCCGGTTTCCTCGTCCGTTCCCTCGGTTACTTTGCCGTGAAGAATTCGTCCGGATTTTAAAAAGACGGTGTCCTGAGCCTGCAGATCGGCACCAAATATCGTGGCTGCAAAAAGAATCACGCTCAGCGTTACGGACTTGCGATACATGGATTTCACTCTTTTTTGGAGCAACGAATTAAAAGGCAATCGTCTATGAGTCTATAAAAATCGGAATCGACCAAGGTCAGCGCCGAATTCCAATTCGACTTCGATGGGATACAATGAATATCGGGTGGAATCGTTTTTGAATCGACCGCGTCGATAGAATTGAGCATTAACCGGGATTAGGACGGTTCGACGACATCATCGCACAGTGGCCAGTGACAAAAAACGTAAACACGCGAACTGAATGAAAACGTTACCTTCAGTTTACGAGCCAGAAGCCGGCTTGGCAATTTTTACTTGCCGGCTTGACGTTAAGGAAACGATCCAGACAGCGCCTTTTTGATGGAAAAACCATAAACAGGAAACCGGCATGGGGCAGATTAGCTACGACCAGCTCGCAAAACTTTTTCGCCGAATGGGCACCAGCTACTCCGCCGGGATCGATTTGCTTTCGATTTATGACAAAGAGACCAATATCTCCAACGCCAAGTATCGGGAGAAATCACGAGCCATTCGAAAGCGACTTGCCGATGGAGATTCGCTTACAGAAGCGATGTCGGCAACCGATGGCTATTTTCCGGAATTGGCTCTGGCAGTTGTTCAAGCCGGTGAAAAAAGCGGTCGACTGGAGGACTCATTCAGTCGGTTGGCACATCACTACGAAAGCCTTGTCAAATTTCGCAATCGTTTTTTGACGTCCATCGCGTGGCCGGCTTTTGAACTGGTGGCGTCCGTGTTGGTGATTGGCTTGCTGATCCTGATCATGCATTGGGTCATGGTGGACATCGGTGGCATCGATCCGATCGACTGGTTCGGCATGGGATCGACGACGGGTAATTTTCTGCTTTACTGCACTTTGATCGGATTGTTTTTCGGCTCAATTTTCATCGTCGTGTTTGGGTCGATGAAAGGTTGGTTCGGAACGCTGCCCATGCGGATCGCCAGACGGACGCCGCTTTTGGGGAAAACGATTGAGTATCTTTCGCTTTCCCGTTTCGCGTGGGCGATGTCGGTGGCTGAGAATGCCGGCATGGACGTGCTGGACATCGGCAAACTCTCTTTGAAGGCAACTGAGAATTACTATTACGAGATGGTGATTCCAGAAGTCTTGTTCGACTTAAGGAAAGGCAACAGTTTCGCCAAGACCTTTCGCGCGACGGCGGCGTTCCCGGAGGAGTTCATCACTTACATCGAAAACGGCGAAGTCGCTGGTAAGCTTGCCGAATCGATGCATCGTGCTTCCAACGATCTACAAGAGAAAGCCGAAAACAATTTGGCAATCATTGCGAAGATCGGTTTCGTGTTGATGATGGGGTTCGTCGGCATCGTTCTTGGAGCAGCCGTTATCCTTTTGTACAAGCGTCTGGTCATCGATCAGTACAACAACGTCCTGAAAGATCTTGGTGCGATGTTGATGCAGCTTTTTTAGCCCGGATTGTTCACGCGGCACGTGCGTCGAAATGGACGTCGTAAACCCGGATTATGCACGATGCGTGAGCGTCGACATGGAGAAAGCCTGTTTCATTGGGGTATTGTTCGAGGCTTGTGGTTTTGACAGGTCACCTACGACGTGAATTTGACGAATTTGCAAAACTTGCCTCGTGGTCCGGAGAATGCCTTCAAAAGGACAAACCAGACGCCTGTCGTCGTGAATAATTCCGGATAAAAAGTCCCGATTCATTTCGGACTGCCTGAACCTTTATTCAAAGCGATCCTCCGACATGTGTTGAATCGTCCTGGCGGTGCGAGCAACGGCGAAGGCTCTGGCTTATCGTTTTGTTGGCTCGTATCCCGCGATCGGGTTCTAATTCGATTCAACGGGCTAGCTCAACTGGTAGAGCATCAGACTGAAGATCTGAGTGTTGCGGGTTCGATTCCCGTGCCAATCAGCATTTCGATGCTGACAACGCATAACGCGTTTCAAGCGGCCTGAGGCTGTAAGAATCGAAAATGATCAGCCGGACATGTTTTGTGCCCAAACCGTTCAACCATTGAACGCTTGGACGCGACCATGGTCGGCAACATGCGGGTTCGCTTTGTAGTGGCGTAAGCCTTCGGAATCGATGAACTGGAAATTCTACTTGCGATGATCTGCAATACGATCGTTCGCGAGCTGACTTCCAGATACAGGTTTCGAACTTACATCACTCCGCGGAATCAGATGTGATCGGATTCGAGGAACCATGGTCTTGGGCTTTTTTGCTGCGCGGGGCTTAAACGTTTCGCTTTCGAATGCAACTTTCGAATCCAACTTTCGATCGTCGCAAATCGGTTCACCAACGCGAACACAAACCACAAATCATGTCCGTTTTACGTGAACATCACAGCCAACATGATGTCCGTTAGCAAACGAAGTAAATAAACGTTGGAGACTGCTCCAACATAGGAGAGTAAAAATGATTTTTCGAAGCAAAATTCGTCACGACGAACTGGGATTTCTTTTTAAGGACGGCAAGTTCGTCAAAGTTCTACGAGCCGGCAAGCACTACGTCAGCCATCCATTCAAAGAGGTGCGAATTGACCGAGTGTCAACGAAAGAGGTTTCCTTTAGCGGTGACTCTTTGAGGGAAATTCTGAAAGTTGATTCGCTTGAGGAGGAAGCGGAGATCGTCGACCTGAGCGATTCACAACGCGCGATTTTGTGGATCGATGGACGGTTTGAGACGATTCTCAATCCCGGTCTTCACGCCATCTGGAAAGCCAATCGCGAACTTCGAATCGAATTGATTGACGCTCGGTCGGTTGAGTTTAAACATCCCGAGATCAACGTGATCGCTCGGGCTTCGGCGGCCTCTGAACAGCTTCAAGTTTTCGTTGTGGAACGACACCATGAAGGTGCGATTTACATTGACGGAAAATTTGATCGTATCGTGGAGCCCGGTTGGTATGCATTCTGGCGCAAAATGTCGGATGTCAAAGTTCCTGTTCTGGACATGCGAGAGCATACGATTGACGTTGTCGGGCAGGATCTGATGACGTCGGACAAGGTCACAATTCGGATCAACGCATTGGTGACTTACAAAGTCATCGATACTCGGCAGGCGGTGAGTGCTGCTGAGGATCCGAATCAGGCTCTGTACCGAGCGACTCAAATGGCGTTGCGCGGAATTGTTAGTCAGCACGAGCTTGACGAGTTTTTGGCGAACAAGGAGCAGATCGCTGATGAGTCACTAAAGATTCTACGTGCTCGTGCGGCTGAGCTTGGTTTGACGGTGGTGGATCTTGGCGTTCGAGACATCATCCTTCCGGGTGACATGCGAGACTTGATGAACCGTGTGATTGAGGCCAAGAAAGCCGCCGAAGCCAACCTGATCGCTCGACGCGAAGAAACGGCTGCGATGCGAAGTCAGGCGAACACGGCCAAACTTCTTGACGCTCACCCGACGCTGATGCGTTTGCGAGAGCTGGAAGTTCTGGAAAAGGTCGCCAGTAGCTCGAACCTGAAAGTTGTGCTTGGCGACAAGGATGGACTCAGCGATCGACTTACACGGCTTGTTTAGGCCATCGATAGCATCAAACCCTGTTTTGGATTGGTATTGGACCGGTGTTGGATTGGGCGAAACTGTCAAGGATTCAACATTCCAACGGGTCGGTTTTGGGGAGAGCGGAAACATGATTTCTGCTCTCCCTTTTTCTTTTTCAGTCCGTCATGGCAATGTCCGATTTGCGGGTGCAGATTTTGATAGAAGCGATAAAATGCTGGCGATTATCAACTGTACGGCACATCAAGAGAGCCAAAAATGGGACTTGCTACGGCAACAAAAGCGTTTTGCAAACTTCTTTTCGATAAAGAACTGAGCGATTCATTTAAGCAATTGCTCGACGGATCGTTAGTGCCAAAGATCGCCGCTCAGCCCAATGTCGCTGAGCCAAAATCACAGCCTAAAAAGAAAGCTTCCGAACCGGCTCCCGCCAGAAGCGATGCCATTAGCTTGCTGGCAGCATTGCAACGCGAAGCAAGATTTTTGGACATCGTTAACGAATCGCTCGACGATTACTCGGACGCTCAGATCGGAGCCGCGTCACGGGATGTCTTGCGTGATTCCGGGAAAGTCATTGAACGGATGTTTGGCTTGCAGCCTCTGACCGATGTGGCTGATGGTGCCACTTTAGAGACGCCGGCTTCGTTCGACCCATCCGAATTTCGACTCACTGGAAACGTCACTGGTGAATCACCGTTCAAGGGCACGGTGGCTCATCATGGCTGGAAAGCTACGCGGTGCGAAGTTCCGAAATGGACTGGCAACCAATCGGCGGCTCTCGTAGTGGCCCCCGTGGAACTTGAGATCAGCTAAAGGTTGCTCTTCCAAGAATCGGTTTGTCATCGTCGCGAAGGTGACTTCTTTCGATCATGTCGCTGGACGTTTGACGATAGCATCGAATGCAATAAGCCAATTGCAATAAACCGAATGCAACAATTCAAACGCAATCAATCGAGCTTACTCGATCCGTCACGCCAGTTAGACGGACTCAAAACACATCAGGGAATCGAAATTGAAATATACGATTGGAATTGATCTGGGCACGACCAACAGCGTGCTCGCGTACTGCGAATTGCCTGAAGACAGTGCGGATCTTAAATCGGTCGACAAGCCGGAAATTCGTTTGCTGAAAATTCCGCAACTGGTCGCGGCGGACACGATTGAGTACAAGCCTTCGCTGGCATCGTTTTCCTATTTGGCTAATGATGTCGAGTCGGCCGATGGAGCGTTGGATTTGCCGTGGACGGAGAATCGAAAATTCGTCACCGGTGAAATGGCTCGAACTCGAGGCGCGGAAGCCCCTGATCGCACCGTGGGAGCGTCCAAGAGTTGGTTGTGCCACAACAAGGTCGATCGAAGAGCTCCGATCCTACCGTGGAACGCACCCGCTGAAGTCGCGAAAATATCTCCCGTGGATGCGGCTCGGCAATATCTGGAACACCTCGTTCAAACGTGGCAGTATGAATTTCCGGAAGCACCGATTGCTGATCAACAGGTCGTTCTCACGGTGCCGGCTTCCTTCGATCCGATCGCCCGAGAGTTGACTCGAGAAGCGGCGATCGCAGCTGGCTTGCCCGCCGATTTCGTTTTGCTGGAAGAACCGCAAGCCGCACTTTACGCTTGGCTGGCAACCCAAGGCGACGATTGGCGAAAGACGCTGACCGTTGGGCAAACCGTGTTGGTCTGTGACGTGGGGGGCGGCACGACCGACCTGACCCTGATCGCCGTCGACGAAGAGGACGGCGAACTTGTGTTGCGGCGTGCTGCGGTCGGAGATCATCTGCTGGTCGGCGGCGACAACATGGACCTTGCTGCGGCACACAATATCGCATCCAAGTTTGCGGAAAAGGGAACTCAGCTGGATCCATGGCAATCGGTATCGCTCTGGCATTCGTGTCGAGCCGCGAAAGAGAAGCTCTTGAGCGTTGATGGACCAGACACGCATACGATTTCGATTCTTGGCCGCGGCAGCAAGCTAATCGGTGGCACGGTTTCCGTCGAAGTTCAGCGTCAGGAAATCGCGGACTTGCTATTGGACGGATTTTTTCCGAACTGCAAACTTGATGATCGCCCTCAACGTGCGCCGCAGTCCGGATTTCAGGAAATTGGATTGCCCTATGAATCAGACCCGGGTATCACTCGGCACATCGCGGCTTTTGTCAGCCAGCATTGCACGACAGAAGGAACGTCGGACACGGGTGAAATTGGATTGCCGAATCACGTTCTATTCAACGGTGGCGTCTTCAAAGCCGACGGCTTTCAGGATCGTTTGTTGGACGTCATGTCGGGCTGGCAAACATCGGGATCGACGCGCGAGGCGGACACGGTGACGGCATTAACGGGGTCACATGATTTGGATTTCGCGGTCGCTCGCGGCGGTTGTTTCTATGGTTGGAATAAACGTGGCGGCGGGCTTCGAATTCGCGGCGGGTCGGCTCATTCGTACTACGTCGGAATCGAAACGGCCGGACTGGCGATTCCGGGAGCCCCGAGACCCTTGAAAGCCTTGTGTGTCGTTCCCTTCGGCATGGAAGAAGGAACCGAAGTAAACGTGCCGTCGGGCGAGATTGGATTGGTTATCGGCCAGCCAGTCAGCTTTCGGTTCTTCCGTTCGAACTCGCGAACTTCGGACCAACCGGGAGTGATGCTGGATCGTTGGAACGAAGAAGAGCTGCTGGAAACGGATCCGCTGACCGCGACGCTGACAATGGAGGGCTCCGACGAAGCCTATGTGCCGGTAAAGTTTGATTCTCGAATCACCGAGCTTGGCATGTTTGAACTTTGGTGCGTGCAGTTTTCGAATGAAGCCGATTCCAATGAAGGCGAACCACAAAAGTGGAAATTGGAGTTCAATGTTCGCGAAGATGCTTAGTCCTGCTTAGTGCAAATAACT
>CAYZPA010000131.1:0-10028 GCA_964479855.1 uncultured Pirellulaceae bacterium | reverse complement strand
AGCTTTCAACCTTTCCTGGCAAAGATAATCGATTGAAAATCAGCCACAAACTCTAAAGAAATAATCGTGACCCAACCTGAAACATTTGATCCACTGATCGATGAACTTCCCAGCCGATACGTCGTCGGGATCGATCTGGGCACAACCAATTCGGCGGTGACCTACATCGACACCGAAGAAAAGCCGTGGAAGATCCGTGTGCTTTCGATTCCTCAACTGGTTTCCGCCGGCGAAACCGAATCGCTCGACACGCTGCCATCTTTCTACTTCCAACCGGTTGCGACGGGAGACCCGAGATCAAAAGAGCGATTGAAATTGCCTTGGGACAAAAATTCGCCTTCATTTTGCGTCGGCAGTTACGCCAGAGATGAAACCGCGCGGACGTCGGGACGAGGCATCGCGTCAGCGAAATCATGGCTTTGCCACACAGCGGTCGATCGCACTGCGGCGCTGCTTCCGTGGCAAGGAGCGGGCGACGTCAAACGACTTTCGCCTGTCGATGTTAGTAGCCAGTACCTGAAGCATATTCGAAAAGCGTGGGATCAACAGTTTCCCGATAATCGATTGGCCGATCAGGACATCGTGCTGACTTTGCCTGCGTCTTTCGATGAAGTCGCCAGGGAGCTTACCATCGAAGCGGCATCTGTGGCCGGACTCGATCGCGTCGTTCTGATCGAGGAACCTCAAGCCGCGTTTTACGCATGGGTCTACAAGCATGATGCGGACTGGGAATCGAAGGTCGAAGTCGGACAGAAAATTCTGGTTTGCGACATCGGCGGAGGCACGACGGATTTTACTTTAATTCGAGTTCGAAAAAGTTCGGCAGATTCGCAGGACCAGAAAGTTCAGTTTCACCGCGTGGCGGTCGGAAACCATTTGATTCTCGGCGGCGACAATCTTGATTTGGCGATCGCAAAA
This sequence comes from uncultured Pirellulaceae bacterium, assembly GCA_964479855.1. Lineage (GTDB taxonomy): Bacteria > Planctomycetota > Planctomycetia > Pirellulales > Pirellulaceae > Mariniblastus. Next base: position 9,110 of record CAYZPA010000131.1, on the reverse strand, counting down.
TATCTGGAACAGAAACTGACCGATGGAGCAAAGCTGGAACCGCACCAGTGGGATGTGCTTGTCGGAACAAGTCGAAACGTCAAAGAGCAACTGTTGTCCAATGAAGATAAAGATTCAGTCACCGTCAGCCTGCCTGGACGCGGCTCGAAACTAATCGGCGGAAGCTTACAAACTGAAGTCACTCGAGATGAGATTCGCGATCTCATTGTGAAAGGGTTTTTGCCCGAAGTATCACTTTCTGACAAACCGACTCGTCATGCGAGCGGCTTTCAGGAATTTGGATTGCCGTACGCGAGCGATCCCGGAATCACTCGATATCTGGCTGAATTTTTGACGACTCATGCAGACGCTGGCGAATCGGCATCGGCTGACTCAGACATCGATCTTTCTGAACCTTCGAATGCAAGACCCGATGTGGTGCTGTTCAATGGAGGATTTTTCGCATCGCCGATCCTTCGAGACACCGTTGTCGATCGGATCGCCAATTGGTTTCAAACCGATTCAGAGCCTGATTGGTCACCGAGATTGCTCGAGAACGACCGCTTGGATTTGGCCGTTGCCAGAGGGGCGGCTTACTATGGAATCGTTCGGCGGGACATGGGGGTCCGTATCGCCGCGTCGCTCGCTCGTAGCTACTACATCGGAATCGGTGCATCGGACGGCATCGAACAAGCAATCTGTATCATGCCGGGGAATGCTGAACCGGGCGAAAGTTTTACGCTTGAGGATCGCGATTTCTTGTTGACGATTTCGCAGCCTGTCGAGTTTTCGATTTACGTTTCCAGCGTTCGACTTGCTGATCAACCGGGGCAAATTTTGGCCGTGGACCCGGAGCAGATGACGGCGCTTCCGCCGATACGAACGGTGCTGCGAGCAAGTAGTCGGAACGAGAAAAAAGATGTTTCGGTCAAGCTTCGAATTGGGCTTACCGAGATTGGCACAATCGATTTGGCTTGCCTAGAGAATGAATCGGACCGCAGTTGGAAGCTTCAATTTGACATTCGGGCTGCGACGCAGACGGATGTCGATGTGCACAACGCGTCCGGCGAAATGCAAGGTTTTGTTGACGACGAAACGTGGCGCGACTGCGAGCAATGCATCCAAAACGTGTTCGGTGTTGCCGAAATTGGTACCGACGACGTCGAGCGCGGGAACGAATCCGGGGCCGATCGATCTGATGATCCGAACGAGCTGGTCAAACAGCTTTGTGATGTCATCAGTATGCCGCGATCAGAATGGCCGATGTCGCTGCTTCGCCGAATCTGGGAATCGCTTATGGCGTTTGAGCAAGCCTCCGATTCCCCGATGGAAACGAAAATGGGGCGACGGAAAAGCGCCAAACATGAAGCTCGCTGGTTGAATCTTTTAGGATACGCACTGCGGCCCGGATACGGTGTCGCTCTCGACGATTGGCGTGTGACGGAGACATGGCGAACGGTGAAAGACAATTCGGTTCATGGATCTTCAAACATTTTGAACGAGACTCTGATCCTTTGGCGTCGATTGGGAGGCGGTTTATCGCGAGGTCAACAGGTCGCGTTGGCGGATCCATTTTTGGCGTCAATGCGATCGCTTGAGAAACAGCTTTCCGGCAAACCGATTAAAGGTGGAGCTCTCCCGATCCGTCCGGACGATTCGGTCGAAGTCTGGCGACTGCTCGGTTCGCTCGAGCTGCTTCCTGAGACTTCCAAGGTTTATCTTGGCGGTTTGATCATCAAGATCCTGAACAAGCCAAAATTGAAGAAGGCTCGCAACGCCATGGTTTGGGCACTGGGGCGGCTCGGTCAGCGAACCCCGCTTTATGGACCTCTCAACACCGTCGTCAACGTCCATCAAACACAGGAATGGATATCTGGATTGATATCGCAATCACAAGGTTCACCGATGGAACATCTCGCCATTGTGCAAATGGCGCGACTGACGAATGATCGTTATCGTGACGTCGATGCCGAAACTCGTGATCGTGTGGAGAAATGGCTGACCCGTGAAGATGCCGCCGAACACCTTGTCCGATTGGTTGTCGAAGGCGGATCATTTGATGCTGAAGAACAGGGACGCGTATTCGGCGAGTCCCTTCCGCAAGGACTGCGGATCCTCAGTTGAATCATTAGTTGAATCATCGCAGTTTGAAGAGCAATGTTGAACCAAAGCAACGAACGCTGCGATGCGATGCGATTCGGCTGTGCAAGTGCGAAACACGCTTCCGCAATGGTAACCCGACGCGTCAGCGAGGCTGCGAATTTTTAAAACAATCTTCAGCAACGTGAGCCACCGAAGTTTTCCACCGCCGAAACTAATTCCGCCTCGCACCGATCCGGCTTGGAGCAAAATTCAACTCCCAGCATTCGACCTTGGCTCCGGTTGATACCACTAAACGAGTTCGACCGGCAAACGTGACAAGACGCAGCCCTCTGACTTGCGGACCGGCGTCGAAATCGCCAAGCCACTTTCCATCGTCGGACAACAGGTAAATTCGATTCTCGGTATCTGCCACCGCCCAAATGCCACCATCAGCCGTTTGGACTCCACTGATGGGCTCGATGTCACTGCTACGAAAGCTTGCTGAACCAATCGCGAACTGCCAGTTTTCCTTCAGGTTCTGATCAAAGCCAACCAAAGACCATTCCTGCTTTCGATTCATCCCTGTTGCCGCAAACAGGGTCGACGCCTCAGCGCCCGATGCAACATTCAAATATTCAAGCTCATCGTTTGCGATATTTCCCTTCGTCAGCGACGCCAACGATTTTGACTGAATGTCAATCGCTGCGATCTCCTTCGTGGAAACAGCGACCGACTGCAACGCGCTGGCTCCTGCTGACTTCCCTTCTGAAGTAGAAGGATCAAACACATAGGTTCCAATATCGCCGCCGTAGCAAATCAGAAGTCGATCACTTTTTCCTTTGCCGCCAGGCATAACCTGACAGTCACGAATACTACGACGCGAATCAGGTTTCTTCGGATAAGTCCCGACGTAGGAAAACGCAGTATCAAAAAAGTGAACCTGCTGTCCGCCCTTCGCAAACATGGCATACAAGGCGTCGCCGGACGCTGACCGAACCGTTCGAATCGCGCTGACTCCGATATCTGATGGCAAATCAAGCACTTTCCGATTGGTGATCATTCCATTGACATCCAACTGAACGACGGTCTGCCAACCATCGAGAATCAACAGCGATTCCAGTACGCCTCGCGAATCGAATACAGGATTCACATTGCCAGGCGTGCGCAGCCGATCCGATTCCCACACCAGTTTCGGGTTCAACTGAAGTTCCGCTCGCTGAGCCGTTTGTTCCCGACGAACTTTCGCCGGAACCGCAACCACACCGCTTTGAGCCGAAGTTGTAAAACCCGGAAACCATTTCGCGACTGAGTTCTTTTCTCGTTCCGCAAAGTAAGCGGATAGCTCAACACGATATTGGCTCAACATGTCGCTGGCGATGTCCTTGCCTCGATTCAATCCTGCAATCGCGGCAACGAGATCCTGTTCCCAACGCTGGCTGATCGTCAGTTTGCCGTTGTACCCGGTCGGTTGAGCGATTTGTCTGGCGTATTGAAGGTTTTGGGCGGCGTCCAGCAGAACCACTGCGGGCAAGGTCTTCAACTCAAACGCGGCTTGAGCTTTCCCGTCAGTATCGACCAGAAACGGCAAAGCGTTTGGCCCCGAAGTCGCTTTGTTAGCAGCCGTTTGAATGGATCGCTTCAAAACCCAGCTACCGTTGCTGCTGCGGTCAATCCCGGTAGCAGCCACGACCACCGCTAATTCAACACTGCTGTCTCCCATGGTCTTTTTGACCTGAGTAAGTTTTTCAGCCAGATCAGCATTTTCAGTACCGTCCTCGATCCAGAGTAACGCCGTCGGCCTGCCGCTTAGTTCGCTGCCTTGGACAGATTTTCTCCTGAGCGTCATTAGCGAAAATTTGGGAGGCCGCGAACCTAACAGGTTGGTCGGAAGCTCTTCAGGAACTTTAACAAACTGCTTAACTGGCAACGAATCTTTCAGTGGCTGCACTTTGGAAAACGAATTCGGACTGGCATCAAACGAGGCGTCCTGAAACTCTGCAAACAATTCAAGCTCTCGAACCTCCGGTGCTGAAACCAACATCGGATCCAATAGCAAAGACGGAAGTTGAATTTTCTGAACAATTGAGGTGCGTTTTTCGATCCATGCCGTCAGCGTTCCGATATCGGAATCGCAACGCAGCACATAGCAATCCTTGCTCACATCGGAATTCTTAAATTCAAAAGTCTCGTCCGTAAGACGCGTCGCACCACGATCCGTCAACAACCATGGCGATTCAGTTTGTCGCGTCAACAACGACAGCGGTGATGGCGAAAGCAGCGAACGCTGCGGGATCACGTTCTCGTTGACGGGAATTCTTTCGCCGCCATTAAGATAGTAATTGGCGATCGGATCACGAAACAGTTGTCGAAACGCGGTGCCTTGACGGGCATCAATAAACAATTGTTGATTGTCGAGGTTACGCGTTTCGAATTCGCGAACAAAGCAGGACAAGAGCTTTCCGTCGCTCTGGATTCGTGCATTAAAGATATCTCCTGAGTAATTGCCATCTCGTCGCCACGCCGTACGCCAAGGGTATTCCTCATCGATTTTCGAATCTTCAAACTTGTAGGACAAAAACAACTGGCCATTGTCAGAGTACGCATCCGCAGCAGCATATTTGTTGCGGACTTGTTGCAAGATCCTGGACGCCGTCATCGAGTCCGTCGCTTGCCTAGCTCCTTTTTCGTTCGAGCTTAATTTCTTTGTCGCCCCGAACGAATTGGGCAAAACGGCTTTCGGCTTTGAATCAACTGGCGAAGCCGGACTGTTGCCTGTGACCGTATCGACTCCATCGGATACTATTTTCTGGTCCGCCACATTGCGATTGGGATCTGTCGTAGGACTGGTTGCGGCAGAAGATTCAAAAGATCCAGAAGTTGAATCTGACACGACGCTTTCTGCGACAGGATTCCCATCTTTGTCCAGTTCAGCGGTTTCAGCGGGCTTGTAAAAATATTTGCCCAGCATGAAAAATAGAAAGATGATCCAGGCGAGCATGAATAGCCCTTGGAACATTCGATTAGTGCCTGCGCTACTTCGACGGCGACTCATATCTGCATCCTGCAAATGAGCGATAGTTCAATTAGTAAAAGCGTTGCCGGTTTCCACCCAACAGTGCTGGTAGAATTAGACTACAACGCCAAAAATCGGTAAACCTCGATTCAGATGGCTCAGATAGCCAATTGGCCTGTGATTTGGCCAAAAACGAGCCTATTCAGCCGTTCGCAAATTCACTTTTGGGCAAAGCCGGGCATAATGCGGCAAAATCAACGCTCGCTGCGGCAACGTCCCTTTCTCGATTTCCACGCTCCTTATCTTCACTTTCTGGCTCATGACCGAAATCTCTCAACCGGCCAAAATTCAATTGATGGGGCTCGATCGACCTCAGCTCGATGAAGCGTTGCAAAGCGTCGGAGTGCCAGACAATCAGATCGCGATGCGTCGGTCTCAGCTGTGGAATTGGATGTACGTTCGCGGCGTAAGCGACTTTTCACAGATGCTAAATTTGAGCAAAGACTTACGATCCTTGTTGGACGAAAAGTGTTCGATCTCGCGTCCCGAAATCGTGACCGAACAAGTATCAAGAGACGGAACTCAAAAGTGGCTGATCCGATTCGCGCCCACTTCGCCGGGCGGTCAGAGCGTTGAAGTCGAAACGGTTTACATTCCGGAAACCGATCGAGGAACGCTGTGCGTCAGCAGTCAAGTCGGTTGCAGCCTGACATGCACTTTCTGCCACACCGGAACCCAGAAGATGGTTCGGAATCTGACGGCCGGAGAAATACTGGCTCAGATCATGGTCGCCAAGGATCGCTTGGCCGATTTCCCGGGCCTGCAAACGCCGCCGGGACTGATCGCCCCGAAAGAAGGTAAGCGAGTTTCGAACATTGTGATGATGGGCATGGGAGAACCGTTGCTGAATTTCGAAAGCGTGAAACAGGCGTTGCTAATCGCGTTGGATGAAAACGGTTTGGCATTTTCCCGCCGAAGAATCACAATTTCGACATCCGGAGTCGTGCCCGCTATCTATCGCACGGGCGAGGAAATTGGAGTCGGCCTCGCGATCTCGCTTCACGCCGTTAACGACGAACTGCGTAACGAATTGGTGCCGATCAATCGCAAGTATCCGCTGAAGGAATTATTGAAAGCCTGCCAAATCTATCCCGGCGTCTCCAACACAAGGCGAATCACTTTCGAATACGTGATGCTTGAAGGAGTCAACGATTCGATCGCAGATGCTCATAAGTTGGTCGCAATGCTGAAGGACATTCCATCCAAAATTAATCTTATTCCCTTCAATCCTTGGCCGGGTTCCAGGCACACCTGTTCGTCCAAAAAAGTAATCGATCGCTTCGCCGCTTACCTGAATAAAAATGGTTACCCCTCACCCGTTCGGACTCCCCGCGGCCAAGACATTATGGCCGCGTGCGGACAGCTGAAATCTGCATCGGAAAAAGAGAAGAAGACAAAACGGCTTGTAGAAATCGAGTAGCCCAAGTCCGCCAGACCTGACTTTACAGATCGACAATCCAAACTCATAGACTGTTGACCCGAGCGCAACCCTCGTTAGCGGGCAGTCCTTCAAAAACCTGCATGGTTTCAAACGAATACTTTCAAATCAGCCTGAACAATTGGCCAGAAACCTTGCCTTACATTTGGTGACTTACGCGACTGGCTCCCAACGATCGTTTTCCGACAGGCAAGCGATCCAGCAGATCGTCAAGAATTCCAAAGATTCAAATTAAGGAGTTCGAACCCTGATTCACGAAGTCATTCAAAGCCCACTATTTCGCAACAAGTGGCCCCTGCATCGTCCAAAATCCAATTCTGAATCTGACATTGCAAGCTACTGATCAAATCGATCCTCGTGCTGCAACTAGATCGAACCTGACGATTTAACACGATCAGGCCAAGCGAATGCTGAACCGGAATTATTCACGACGACAGGCGTCTGGTTTGTTCTTTGAAGCGCTTCTCCGGACGCGGAGGCAAGTTTTGCAAATTCGGCAATTTCACGTCGTGGGTGACCTGCGAAACCACAAACTTGGAGCAATATCCCAATGAAACAAGCTTTCCCCAGTTCGACGCCTACGCATCGTGAATAATCCGGGCTGAAAGAGATTGGGGATTGAGTGTCACCATCTCGAGTCTGTAATTTGCGGAGCCGGCGAGCCTGTTGTTTGCGGCGGCTGCGCATCAAAACATGTCTCACTTCAGGCAAATCAACGCGTTTGCAAACTCCGAACGGTTTCTTGTGCAGACATTGAACGCATGGGGAGGATCGGCTAATCTTAAATTCAATCCTGCATGCAGCTTGTTATTCGACTAATCCAATTTTGAGGTTGTCTTGCAATTCTCCATCAAGGAATTGCTTCTCTGGGTAGGCAATGCGGCAATGCTTTTGGGATGCTCGCCGCTCGCAAGGAACTTTTCCGACGACCCTGACATTGCCCAGCTTTTCATGCTGTACCTCCTGTTTCTCAGTTTGTCGGCTTGGCGGTTTTTCGTAATTCGTGGGAATTACTCTCCTGCCGCCGAACTCACCAAGCGGGTCTTGATCTTGATGTTGTTCGCCGTAGGAGCCTACTTTTTCACCATACCTTTCGGCAAATGGGGAGTTGGTTACTCTCTACTGAACGTCGCCCTTTGCTCGGCGATTCCAGTAGCTTCAATATTTCTTCTGGATTCAAACCGCATCTGGAATACACCATTGCGATTTGTCGCTAAGATCATTGTCGAATTGACGCTCGTGTTCCCTGCTTGGATGTTCGCAATGGCGATTGTCGATGCCTATGTATTCAAAATGGCACCTTAGTCACTGGGGCAATCGTCGGATAACGTTTGAGTGTTTGACTTCGAAACATCTGAGCGACGGTGTTTGTGTTGGTCAAATGGAAAACGTAGTTTTTTGTTTCTTCGTAGTTTTTCTCTTCTTGCTACTTGGTGGCTCTGCCCCCAGACCCCCGAAGTTTTTTCAGGCATAGCTCAAGTGTTCAATGATCATTGATTGTTTGTCTTTGGCCTGTTTAATTCGATGAGTCTGGCGAAACGGAGAATCGCTCTGTGGAAGCACAACGGTTCAAGGGATAACCAGATCGACGGTGCGTCAATGGCCTATCGATGACGGACTTTGAATTCACATTCAGGGTCCGTTTACTTTTGCATGTCTCTCAGATTGGCTCCATCCATAGCTCATCGCGTTTGACGAGGGTGTTGAGAATCGTCAATAGCTTTCGCATGGCTGCGACCAAAGCCAGTTTCTTCGGCTTGTTGGCTGCCAGCAATCGCTGGTAGAACGCTCGAATTCGCGGATTGCATCGAGCTGCAGGTTGATGCCTTCTTCCAACCGCAGTGCCAATGAGTACAGTGTCCACAGCAGGGCCGCGTTGTGATGTTGCTGGGTGGCGGCGATCAGCTGGTGGACTTCTGCAATCGTCAGCACCGTCGGCAATGTTTTCTGTTTTGGGACTTTGAGTTTCTTCAGCACCTCCCAGTCGCGCGGGCACGTGGTGGTGTAGAAGAATTTGATGCCGCTGTAGGCGACTTTCAGCGAACCGGGTGCGAACTGTTTATCGTTGATCAGGTACAACAGGTAGTCGGCAACTTGTTGCTGAGTCCGTTGATCGGGCGAGAGCCCAAAGTGACACGCCAGCTTGCAAACTTCGCGGAGGTATCCATCATGGGTTCGCTTGGCCCGCCCCAGCAGTTGCAGGTCGCGGCTCATCTGCTGCCGCAGTGTCAGACCGTCGTGTCGATCCTGTTCGTTGTTTTTTTTAGACATCGTTCAACCTTTCGTTAGAAAACAAAAGTTAGAAGATGATCAAAACAGTTTGAATTGCCACCCGGAAAACTGTAAAATGAGAGCCGCCGCGAAGCGGCTTACTTGAACAAATTGTTGCACCAAAGCGTCGTTGGTGCGAGTGTTTTGAAGCTACGGTTCATCACGACGCTTGGTGAACTTGGTCGTTGAACTTAAACAAATTGCTTTTCGTGTTCCGCTTGGTTTGAGCGAGTTCGTTTGGCCTTGGGTTTCGTTTTTTGGTTTGTC
>CAYZPA010000130.1:0-10161 GCA_964479855.1 uncultured Pirellulaceae bacterium | reverse complement strand
CGAACACGCGAACCGAACACGCGAACAAAAGGGGACGCAGCTCAATAACTGATTGATGCACTGAAATCAAGTTGCCCGCATGTGGATGTTGCCAGGATCTTGCGTGTTCCATGCGGGCATTTTTTATTGAGCCAGGGGGAAAGTATGGGGGGGGAAAGTATGGGGCCACCCATACTCCTATTGCTGCGACTTCGCCCAACCGCTACACTTTGCCCAAGACAAACAAACCGAAGGTCAAATTGATGTCGAGGTCACGATGGCAAGGCAAGCTCGAGGCGAGTATCTGAATCCGCATGAAGTTCAAGTCGTGCACTGCGTGCAGCGATGCGTCAGACAAGCTTTCCTCTGTGGTTTCGACCAGAACTTGGGGAAAGATTACGAACATCGACGACAATGGATCCGAAATCGGCTGGAGTTTCTGGCCTCTGTGTTTGGTATCGATTGCCTGACCTACACGGTGTTGTCAAACCACATGCACATCGTGCTCAGATCGCGGCCTGACGTCGTCAAAGAATGGTCCGACGAAGAGGTGGCTCGTCGTTGGTGGCGACTTTTCCCGCAGAAAAAGGATAAAGATGGCAAAGCGAAAGAGCCAACCGATGCCGATTTAGGCATGCTGCTGAACAACCCGACGCGGATCACTCAGATTCGCGAGCGGCTTTCTGATGTAAGCTGGTGGATGCGTTGCACGGCGGAGAATGTCGCTCGGCGCGCTAATAAAGAAGACCAAGCAACCGGTCGATTCTGGCAAGGACGATATCGGGCGCAGATGATACTTGACGAAGCATCGTTGCTGGCCTGCGCAGCGTACGTGGACTTGAATCCAGTTCGAGCTGCAATAGCAACGACGCCGGAAACCTCCGAATTCACTGGGGCAAAGGATCGCATTGATGACTTGAAACAGCGCGGCGGGACGAAGAAAGAGCGATTGAAAAAGTCGACTCATGCATGGGAGCGTTCACGCCGTCGGAGATTCAGTGGCTGGATGGCTCCGATTGAGATCAACGAACAAAGTGACCCTGTCGGTGCGGACAGAAGTGACGGCGGTCGTCGTGCCAGTCGAAAGGGTTTTCTTTCGATTTCACTGGCGAAGTATCTGGAACTGTTGGACTGGACGGGTCGTCAGATTCGCAGCGACAAAACGGGTTCGATTCCAAAACACCTGGCACCGATTTTGACGCGGATTGGCTTGGATGGTGCCACTTGGTGCGAGCTGGTGATTAAGTTTGGACAGAAGTTCAAACGGGTTGCGGGCAGTGCAGAGTCGCTAGACGAAGAAGCTGGTCGCCGACAGCAGAACTACTTGCAGGCGCCGGCGCTGAAATTGTTTAGCGTGTAGCGATTGCGTGGTATTGTTCTTTGGAAACGTTTCATTTTCCGTAAGATACATTATCACATCTTTAATGGTGTCGGCTGACGTCCCTGCTCGACCGCTCATCCAGCGTCGAATCTTGCCACAACTTCGCTCCAGCAATCGACACCTTCACGCTTGGCCGCAGTAGATAATCTGCCGTCGAGCGTGGCTAGTTTCGCATCGTAACGAATTGCCAGATCCAAATACGCGGCGTCGTAAACGGATAGCTTGTGATCACGCGCCAGTTTCAGGACGACGTGTTCAACCGGCGGCGGACGTAACGTTATCGCCAATGATTCGATATCTCGTAGAAATGCCATCGTTTGTTCTTTCGAATGCCGGCCACGACGTTCATTGACCACCATGGCGTTACGAACCTCATACCAAAGTATGTCGGGAGCAACCGTTGGAATTTGATCCATCGCTTCAACAACGGCTTGGCCCAGCAATGATGACTCATCATCAAGAATCAGAGACAGGATCATCGAAGCATCAACAACCAGCATTCACCGTAGACCTTCGCGACGATCCTTGAGCATTTGCTCGACCGACCAACCACTCGCCATCCCGCGGTATGCCGCGAAACGATTGAAATTGCGGTCATCGCTTTCAAGGCTGTCGAGTGCTTTCTCGACAACGTCTAACGGCGAGGTGCCGAGATTTGCCTCGATGTGCTTTTGAATTCTGGTCGCTACAGATTCTGGTATGTGGAGTTCCATTACTCGAAACTATCACGATCGCCTGCGTGGGACAACAAAAATCGAACAGGACAGAATTGGTGTTTGTTGACTTTGCTTCGACCACAAGCCAATTTCAATGAATTACGCCCTTCTTCTCGTGACGCATTCGCTTCGATCGAGACCGTGGGCAAATATCGATTCTTCCCAAACGATGCATTGCGCTTTTTGTATTCCTTGTGCATGGTTAGCCATGGACAGTACATCCCTCAAGAGCTTTGGCGTCGTGATTGCATTCCTGTTGCCAGGATTTGTTGCGATATGGGGTATTTCTCTGCACAGTGAATTGGTTGCTGTTTGGATTCGCGGCAACGAGGTATCGCAAGCCAGCATCGGCGGCGTGCTGTTCTCAACCATTTTTGCTCTGGGATGTGGCTTGATCGCCAGTACAGTTCGGTGGTTCGTTCTTGATTTCATTCACCACAAGACTGGTGTTCAAAAACAGCCTTGGGATTATCGAAAACTGCAAGCCAATATCGCAGCCTATCAACTGTTGGAAGAAAACCACTATCGCTTTTACCAGTTCTATGGCAACTCGCTGATCGCGTTGCTTTTCGCCTGGATCAGCTGGCGGCTAACGGGGCCCGCTTGGGTCGGTTGGTCAGACCTTGGAGCTTTCGTAATTTCGGTCATTCTGTATTTGGGCTCGAGGGATACGTTGCGGAAGTACTACCTACGGGTCAACGATCTTCTTGACTCGATGACTGATTAGCCTGTCGGCGTTCGACCTCTTTCCAGATCTTACTTAACGGAAACTCCAGCGCTTCGGCCAATCGTTCGGCAATCGCAATGCTGACCTGCACCTTGCCCAGCTCGATGGAGCTCATATAGGTTCGATGCACACCCGCCATTTCGGCAAATGCTTCCTGTGAATGGCCCTGTTTCTCGCGGAAATGGCGGATCACGCTGCCAAAAATTATCTCGATTTCTTGCATGAAACCAGAATGGCTTCTTGCATTCGATCAATCTACAGACAATAACACGACAGACGATCGTCTACATTGCTATTCACACTGACTTACACACGTTTTTACGAGGACAAGACTATGACCAACGGTGGTGGAAATCATGGCGTTGCTGACAAACCGAAAAATTCGGCTCAAAAACCGGACGACAAGGTGAAATCGGACGACTCGAAGGCCAAAACTCAGGATGTGCCTTCTGATCAATAGTTGAAGGCAATCGCCTGAAATGTTGGAAAATTGCGATGTGGAATCTCCTTGATTTCGCAATCCGATCTGCGCTATAGTGAATCTTGCAAGGCATTTGTCTTGCCGGACTTAGAAAATCCGTCTCACATTCGGCTTACGGGTCGGATGGCCGCTGAATAAGGGTCTCCGGACTCCAATAGGTGGCGGCTTCGTGAGAGGTTTTTCTAACGTCCGATTCACCAGCAACGAGAGGCCGATGATGCTGAGACAGTACGTTCAATTCTTCAACTACCTTGAAACCCAGCCCGAGCTCAAAAAGCTGGTCAATGATTCAATCCAGTGCTTGGCAGACGCGTGGTTCATCTATCAACGGCACCTGCATCAAACTTCCAATCGTCCCGACAAACCCTGACGTCATGTATGCAGTCGTCTGATACTGTTTGACTTTTGTGGTGACCATGGCACTCTTCGTCCTCAATGGCGAGGGAACAATTTGCGAGTGCGGGACGGAATGATGGACGGCTGTTCCATGCGATCGTTCTTGGAGACATGAGAACGGTTGTTGAAGAACTTGAGTCGGGCGATGTTGATCTGTCACTGGGAGTTCGCGGCAAATCACTCCTCCGACATGCCGGCGAACGTGGCTTCAATAGGATCGCTGATTTACTGGTCAAACATGGACTCGATCCCAACGAAACCTACGGGAAGCGACGAAGGTCCCTCCTCCACCTTGCCGCGGCTACGTTCAACTACGGCTTTGCGAGTGTGTTACTTGAAAACGGTGCTGATCCGAATCTTCAAACGATCAGCGGAGCGGCGACACTGCACTTTGCGGCTCGTACGGGCCAAGCTTACTTCGTACGGAAATTGATTCTGGCTGGTGCGAATCCTGAACTGAAGGATCAGCAAGGAAGAACGCCATTGAGGTTGGCAATCAATCTCGGTAACCCCGAGACCATTCGAATTCTATCTCAGGAACTCCCTTATTCCTTGAGCTCCCAAAGAACTTCCGCGACCCACCAGCGCCGGTCAAACGTCGCTGATGAAGTCTATCGCATCCAGCCGTTCGACCGATGAATGATGTATCACCAGCTGCTGGCCTGTCAGCTGACCTGCGGTATCCCGATAGTAAATGTAAGACGGATGGCCGACGAACTGACATTGCGTGCCTGCTGCCACGGCCTTTTCAAAGAACAGGCTATCTTCGGCGTAGGCAACATCCATAAACCCACCAATCTTTTTAAACACGTCTCTCCTGATCACAAACGTGCCCCCTACTTTGCAGTGTTTGAGATGAATCAACTTTTCGGGATCGTCTTTGTCAACGACATAGGGATCGCCAATGATGCGCATGCCACCATGGAGCATTTGAATTTTGGAGTTGTTTTCCAGAATCTGTTTTCGCACCGCAAGATGATCGACGGCGATTTCGTCATCGGAATCCAGGAAGGTTAAGAACTGACCCTTCGCCAGCCGAACTCCAATGTTGCGAGCCGCGCCAACTCCTCGATTCAACACTCGGCGAAAGTAGCGGATACTCGAACATTGGTCAGCGTATGCATCTACGATCTTTTGGGTTTCGTCAGACGAGCCATCATCGATCACGATGGCTTCCCAGTCGCCCTCTGACTGCGCCAGCAGGGAATCCAGTGCGCGAGGCAACAGTTGGGCGCGATTGTAGGTGCAGACGATCACGCTTAAGAATGGAGTCATTCCTTCACCCCGGACGCACGATGGCATTTGGATGTGAATCTGTTTGTCGAGTCTTTTTCCAATCGCCCCGCCGCAGCCGACCGCCACAGACGAATGGTCGTTCCAATGCACCGCACGACGACTACCCTTTTGAACCAGCGCCACGCCATGGCCCGGTAGCGGCTCGGCACCCGCTTGCCTACAAACTCATACCCGTGTCGACTTGCATAGAACATCTTTCGTCTCCATTAAAAGTGGCGTCTTTTACCCTGTGGCAGTTTCACCGGTTCGTTTCGGCAAGACTCGAGAAACTTCCGAATGTCCAATTTGGAAATCAGCTTCCGGGTTCCGACCTTGTAGCAAGGCAGCTCTCCGGTACTTAGTAATCTGTAAATTTTTGAAAGGCTCAATCGCAACATCGCAGCTGCTTCACGAACCGTCAAAAGTTCTAGTGCACTATCCATCGATATCTTGGCCTCCATGTTCATGTTGAGAGTGTTGTTCAGTCACTTCGGACGTCGCCGCCACAGCCGCATTGAGGACGGTCGAAAACTTCCGCGCCATGCGACTGCTGATTTCCGTAACGGGAATACTGCGTCGAAGAAGCTGATTGCCCCTGGCCATCGGACTGGCAGCATTCGATGACGAAACGACCGCTTCCAGCATCATGGCTTCGTTCAAATAAACCTGCAGCGAACGCTGATTGGGTTTTGCATTGGCCTGTTCTCGAGCTGCCTCGTCATCACGGTTCATGATGAAGCTGATCTGAACGTTCTGTCCCTTCCACTGTCGCCAGATCACCACAGGCCGCGCGTACATCCGGCATCGAAAGGCGAAAGCTTTGGAAGACACCCAGACTCGCGTTCTTGTTGGAAAAATTTGCCGCGCCAGAAACCCTACCGAACTCTCAGTCAACACAAACTTGGCCACTGGAAACAGGATTGCGCAGGGCACCAGTGTCAGCACCACGCGATAAGCTGATTCAAAATCTTGAGTCAGGTTCCAAATCACTGCAACAATAACCAGGTAGCTGCACCAAGTCAGAAACACCGCGGCCCTAGCCGCGCAGAAGTAGCTTCGCCATGTCGCATGGCGGGCCATCACGATCGCGCGCCGCGACTTCCGATCCACATAGAGCTTGGGCCAACCCGGTAGACCCGGGGCAGTCACACGTTGAAACCGACTACGCATCGAACTTTCCTTTGAACCACGGGTGTCGATCGTAGAAGACTCGTTGGAGAATCATCGGGTGATACCCCGGACGTAGGACCAACTGACGCAGCTTGCGATCATCTCTGGCGAAGTAGCGACAGATCTCTTCTGGCGTCATCAAGGGCTGAGAATTAATCGACCACGATTCCCCCGAAGCCGCGTTGCGTGATGCCTGTTCAAAGGTCGGCATGTTAGTGGATCTGGAAAGACAAGAGGTCAATCCCAACCGTTTAGACACGTATTCCAACGTGGTGGCGTCCGCCAAACTAAAAAACTGAAGCACGCCAGCGTTACCAATGAAGGTTTCCCAGCTGGCAGAGTACCGACTCTTGATTTGCCCCAGGTCCTGTACTACTGCCCAGATCTTGGCCCCCATCCCAGCGATTTGTGCTGCGGCAACCTCGAGGCAGGATAATTTTCCAAGGATATGGAACTCATCCAACATCAGAAGTGTTTGACGAAATCGCTCTTTGGTGGGTACTTCTTCGTGGGCGGCCAGCGTCATTTGAACGATCAGACGAAGCCAGCCGCTGAGGTCGGTCATTCGCATGGCTGGAAGCGAGGCATAAAGGGTCATCGAATCGCGTTTGAAGTCACGCAAATCGATCGACTTTCCAGTCAGGCAATCAGCCATGCTATCCATCCCCACCCAGAAAATGTGTTTTCGCAAGTTACTGAGAATTGATGAAAACTCTCCACCCAATCGGCCGTAAAATTGCCTGGCGCCGCTTCGGATATAGCCATTCGCCGAATCGTTTCCGAGCATTTCCAGTTCCAACCAACTGCGATCGGGCTGGTTCGGATCGGGCGTGGTGGCCTCAGAGACAAGATGCCAAACGCTAATTAAATTGCGATGCCCCGCATAACGCTCGTGGCGTGCCACGTGAGCACAGAGTGGCCCAAGGAATTGTTGAGCTGTTGTATCCCAGTGACGATCTTTGAAGTCGCCCGACTCGATCATGGAGTCCGCGATCAGGTTGGCGTTGGGCACAAATGATGGATCATCGCAGTTTTCCAGAATCTCAATCGGATTGAACGCGACTCCGTATTTTTGTGCGGTGGTCCCGCAAACTCCGAATGGATCCAACACCCCAACTCGCTGCTGCAAAACCTCGGCTCGAAACCTTGCCGTTAATTTCGCGTTATCGCCCTTCGGATCCACGCAGAGGATCGAGGCGGTGGCTGGCGCGAGGCAGAGGTTTGGGACGAGCAGACTACGCCCCTTCCCGCCCCGGCTACCAGCGGTGGTCACGATATGGCGGTCATCAAGACATCCGATAGGAAGCCCGCCGTCGACAAACCTGTTTCGACGTCCATCAGGGAAACGGTCCCCTTCGATGATATTCCCACCCAAAGCACCAAGGAACAGTTTGCCTTCCGGGTTGCCTCGCAAATTAAACTGCATCGAAGGCGACGACACAATATTGCTGGGCAGTTCGAAATGAGCGTCAGGAAGGCGCCCCACTCCGCCCGCCTTCCGACCTCGCATCAGGTCATCCAGTAATTCGTCAATATTCAGGCGTTCTTCAGCGTCGGTTCTCATCCGATGACTCCTGGATGTCTATTGAAAGCTGGGAAGCTGAGGTGATTCCGACAGCTGACCTTCGATGACGTAGGAACCTTGCGAGAAGCCGGCCTGCTCCAACAGATCACTCCACAACTGTTTCTGGTCTTCGGCGACGAAGTAGAGTGCCAGCCCTCCTCCGCTGTCTGCATATGACTGCAGAGCAAGAAACATCTCGTTGCCTGCCTTGCGCCATTCTTCCAGACTCGACTCGCTATCATGCATGTCACTCAAAACCACCACCAAACGACGAGTGTTTGATGTGGTGCCATTCATTCCCGCGAGGTGGTCCAGCATCCCCCTGGTTGAACGATAGACTTTCGAACTCTGAGGGTCGGCATGTTGCTGCAGAAAGTCGTTGAGGGACTCTGGAGTTCGAAAACGCCGCGTCAGTTCATTTGGTGTACCTTCAAAGAGAACGAAATCGTCGCTGTGGCTGATCTGCCCAAGGACCACGCGTGACTCCTGTCCCAGCCCTTCGTTGAAAAATTGAGTAATCAGGTCCATAAAGAGTCGATGCGCCCGGCCATCCTGCTGCCAATCGTTGTGAAAGGACCCCGAGAGATCCACGACGATGGCCAAGCAGGCGTCAGTTTCGACCGTTTCAAAATGGGTATGCTCACCGGTGTCGATCGGCTTCTTGATGCATCCCGCTAACAGGGCCATTATCAGACAGACTGCAGCCAAATTTGTCAGTTTCAGAATCATGATTGATAGTCCGTTTCTTAGGTCAATTTCTTTGAATAGTGAAAATCGCAGTGCCAGGCTCCAAGCAAGGCCAGTGAACACATGTACAAGCCCGTCACCGCCCACGGCACGTATGCGGGGACGTCTGACCAGCCGCTCGATGCCTGACTCTGAAGCCCAACAAAAATCACGCCTGCGTCGGCGGCGATGATCGCAAACGCGATCGAGGTCAAAAGCAGGTAACGGATCGGGTTTTCGTTCTTGAGCATTCGCAAGGTTCCAATGTCCTGGAGTTCGCGAAAAATGCGGACCCACAACATGGCCACGGCGATGAACAGTGCAATCGAGGCAAGCATCGCGAGGTTTAGTCTTGAAAAGCCTGAGTAGGCTTCCAGAAATTCTGCCCCTGGCAGGGGTAGGTTATGAATCTTGGTGGCCAGAACAGGCAGCATGCTGGCCATGCCGTCTGCGCCAATGGACAGGCAGCAAATCGCCACGATGGGCAGGATGATCGCATTGAGCGACCAGAAGACCACGTGCTCCTTGATCGACTTACGAATTGGAATCGATGAAACCGGCCGAGCCGTTTTTTCATCGCGTCCCATCGGAGCGTAGGCTTGATCAAAACTCTCGAAATCAAACATGGCTCACCTGTGTCTTCGGTAGATTAGGACGCTTGAGTTTTCGAGCTCGCTGTTGTTGGGCTTGCGCGAACTGTTCACGATAGAGGGACAGCGCGGCTTCGAGGTCGCGGATAATGGCGGCGTGATCAACTTCCTGGACGTGTGTTTTGGCCGGTTGGAGCAAGAGGTTGATGGCCTTACCGGCAAACTTCCAAAGCGAAGCAGCAGCTCGCTTCTTGGGGACTGCTGGTACGTTCAATTTCGCATCCTCGGTCGGAAGGGCCTCTTCCTTCGATTCGGCGGCATCGGTAGAGAACTTGGCGATCAGTTCGTCGGCGTCATGGATGCGAACTTTCTGGCGGCGGCGAGCCATAGTAATCGCAGCCTGGCGGGCCATCGGGTCGACGTTGGCAGCGGAGAGTTTCTTTGCTGCCTCGACAACGAAGTAGGCTTTAAGCTGAGGCTCTTCGATGAATGATTTCCCGAGCTGTTTCCAGACATCGCCGCAGCGGTTGAGCTGCGTTCTCGAAACAGCCAGATCGTCGATAAGCTTGGCTTCGATAGGTCGGCGCTCATCGGTGTCCGCCATCTGCTGGAACAGAAAGAACAGACCTCCCGTGGCGAGGGTCGACTCGATTCCACCAACGGTCAGCTTGGATGAAATCCAGATGGTAGCTTGGTTAAAGTCAGTTTCATCAATTGTCTGAGACGCCTTTGCGATACTGTCCTCAGGCGTGTTGGCCAGTTCTTTCAGCACGTTGGGCACGAGTTCGTTGGCTTTGATTTTTTTAATTACGTTTTGCATGAGTTACTTTCTAAAATGGAAATTCACGGACCAGTACGACGATCAGGGTCCACACAAAGGCAGCGAGAATCAGATCGTCGTTGGGGTCATCTGGAAGACGGAAAGCGACAGCGGTTGTCATGATGAGCGAAAGAAAGGAAGCACCGCAGCGTCATGCGTAAGTGCTTCGGGTGGCTTGGCCATTCCGTTGTGGCCAAGGAATTGCGACCCAGAGGTCAGTCCCAAGTTTGGGACTGGCTCGTTACCGAGGTTTGATGCTCGTCTTCCCTTGGTGGTCGATGTCCCAGCCTTTTTTCTTGGGACTACACAGGTAAGCAACAAACCAGACAATTCCAA
>CAYZPA010000129.1:0-10197 GCA_964479855.1 uncultured Pirellulaceae bacterium | reverse complement strand
CACAACACAGCCAAAGTTTCGTGCTTATTCTCCCAATCGCAGCGTCGATCCACAATATTCGCCACGATCACAAGTAAGACATGCGTCATGCTTTCGACTAAGCCCGGATTATTCACGATGCGTGGGCGTCGACATGGAGAAAGCTTGTTTCATTGGGATATTGTTCCAAGTTTGTGTTTGCGACAGGTCGCCCACCACGTGACATTGACGAATTTGCAAAACTTGCTTCCGCGTCCGGAGAGAAACTTCAAAGGACAAGCCAGACGCCTGTCGTTGTGAATAATTCCGACTAAGAAACTGTCATCCTGAAATGATCACTCCAGCTTCACGCCGTCATGGCGGCCAGTTCAAGCTCGCGTTGCAGCAACGGATCGATGCCGAGAGCAGGAATGAAAGGGTTCATCCAAGAGTGTTCCGTAAAAAACGGGTTTTTTCAAGCGTCTGAAATTTTTTGGGAATCAGCGTCAACGAATGGGTACTTCAAAGAGGCCGCGGCGGTGTGTTGCGGTAACTCTTGACGATTAACCCTGTCATGATGAACCGACAAACATCGTGGATCGCAATCTTTCTGTGCGGCTGTGCCGCTTGTTGTTTCGGTCGGGAAAAATCGGACGGCAATCGCGAGGATGCGAATTTCGGAGCTGCGATAACAATTGAAGTGCCGCGTCCCAAATGCCTCATTGAGATTGAGAATCCGCTAAATCGTCGAGCGGAACTACTGCACGTTGGGAAACATGAGCTCACCAAAGTTGCGGATATTAATGAAGATCTGGACGGTCAGGCATTCGTCGTGCCGACTGGAATTTACGTCGTTTCTGATCTGACGAACGAGGTTCGCTATCCGGCACCTGCCCTGCATGATGCACTCGCGGGCAAACCGCTCAAAGTCAAGATTAGAAATGAGAAACCTTCCGAAGATCGTTTCGTCTGGATTCCACCAGGCCCAGCCTTGATCGGCGATTCGATTGGAGTCGGTTCAGAGGACGAAGGCTTGGCTGTCAAAATGGTGCCCGGTTTTTGGATGGAAAAATGGGAAGTCACGAATCAGCAATTTGCGAAATTTCTCAGCGCACAAGAAGAAGTTGACGAACGATGGATCGATCTGAGAAGTCGAAAATGTTTGTTGGAGCGAACCGGTGACGGTCAATTCACCGCAGTGGAGCCCGACAAGCCGGTCGTCATGGTTAGCCTGCAGGGAGCTCAGGCCTACTGTCGGTGGTTGAGCGAAAAGACCGGCCAGCTTCATCGTTTACCGACCGAGATCGAATGGGAAAAAGCGGCTCGCGGACCGTGTTCATACGTCTACTCCTACGGAAACGTCTACTCGCAGTCGATGTCCAACCAAGCCACTGGAACGCTGCAGCCAGTTGGCAGTTATCCGGCGAACGCATTCGGTTTGTTCGACATGACGGGGAACGTTTTCGAGTGGATGTCGAATCGATACGACACAGAAGCTTCCGAACAAGTGATGAATCATGCCCTGCGAGGCGGCTCTTTTGTGCTCGATGGAATGTATTTGCGAAACAGCTTTCGCATGCGTCAGTGCCCAAGCGTGATGACGGACGACATTGGATTTCGAGTCGTGCGCGATTCAGCGGACTAACAATTATGGGACGAAATCAAATGAACTTGGAACGAAGCATTCCGGCATTTGCAATTTTGTGTTTGCTGACTTTTATGGTGGCGAAACCGATCAACGCTCAGATGGAAAAGCGAAAAAACGCGTTGTACCAGCAAAAAGCGTTTGTCGAATCCTGCCCGACGATCGGGCAACACGTTCCCGAACTTCAGTTGCGAACGATCGAAGGAGACAGCGTTGACTTGGCCGAAACGTACAAAGGCAAGAACATCGTGCTGATCAAAGCAGGATACACTTGACCTCCCATCCGCAGGGCTGCCGCCGGGTTGCGGCAATTGCATCGAGCATTTCAGCTCAACAACGAAACCAGAATCGTGATCGTTTATCAGAAAGAGCCTCACGCTGGGCAGATGGCTTTCGTGAAGATTGGTCAACCGAAAACGATTGAGGAACGCTGCGAATTGGCGAAGCGAATGAAATCGGAATACGAAATGCCGATGGACGTCCTTGTCGACTCGATGGACGACAGCAGTCGTCAGCTACTTTCTGATTTGCCGAGCCCCGTTTTTGTGATCGATAAATCGGGGACCGTGCGAGCGAAATTCCCTTGGCCGAATCGAGATCAAATTAAGCAGGCGGTCGCCGTACTTGCGTCTGGCGATGAAGGAAATTGAACCGAACCGATCCGTAGGCCGCGGACTAACGAGCTACAGCAACGACGGTGGAATTTCAGGATCGGCGATCACGGAGTCTGCTTTTTCTTCGCTGGTGAACCAGTAGACTGCGAAAAAATACAACGTCGTCAGGACACCCCACGAAAGTCCAAGGACGACGCCCAGATCCAGCACGCCTCGCCACGGCTGCGGGATGAACTGAAAGATCAAGACCAGCAAGGTCACACCAATCAAGAGACAGGAAATCACGATCTTCCGTTTTCGAGTCGAATGAAAAAATCCCATGCAGAAAATCGGTGCCAACAGGGCTCGCAATAAAGTCGAATGCTCGCGCAGGTAGTGGGCTCTGGAAGCGACTCGCGGAGAATATCCTTTTTGAAACCCTTTGTAGCCTTCGCTGTACAGCATGAAAACGACCCACGGGACCATCACCAGATAATGGGTTGCGTTGAGGGTGTGGCTGAAACCTTCGCTTACTTGAGCCGCCATTCGCACAATCGCGAATCCCAAAACGGTGCAGGCCCCAGCGACGCCCCAGATGGCAGCGATGTTTCCAATTCCTTTGCTCAAATATTTCTGCACCGATGTCACCGATCGTGTCTGTACGTGTCGTTTGAGTATGCTGCCTCGATCGGTCGATAATTTACGATCGAAGTCAGATACAATCGAAGTTATCCGTTAAAGCCGCCGATTTGCAAATGGCTATCAGAGAATGCGGGAGAAACCGGTCACGTGTTGTCAGATCCACGCCCTGCCCCGTAAAATGGCCCACAGCAAATGGTCGCCAAAGTCGACGAGTCGATATCAGCCTGAAAGAATTGTTATGGGAAGAAGCTTCGAAAACCGCAAACAGTCGATCCTGAAAACGGCTGGGCAGAAGTCCAAGATTTACTCCAAGTACGGAAAACAGCTCTACGTCGTCGCTAAAAATGGCGTACCTGACCCGGAAGGAAATCCTGCGCTTCGGTTGCTGATCGACAAAGCGAAAAAGGATCAGGTTCCGGCTCACGTCATCGAAAAGGCGCTCGATAAAGCTCGTGGAGCAGGCGGAGAAGATTATTCAGCCGCCCGATATGAGGGCTTTGGACCCGGTAGCTGCACGGTGATCGTGGACTGCTTGACCGACAATAACAATCGAACCATCACCGACGTTCGCAACTGTTTCACCAAGACCAATTCGAAGCTCGGCAACCCCGGAACGGTTGCCCACATGTTCGATCACCTTGCGGTCTTTTCGTTCAAAGGCGACAACGAAGACGAGGTTCTTGAAGCGATGCTGACTGCCGAAGTCGACATCGACGACACCGAAACCAAGGACGGCCAGGTGACGCTGTTTACTCCTGCGAACGAATATTACAAAGCGAAGCAGGCGTTTCAGGAAAACTTTCCGGATATCGAATTGGAGGTCGAGGAGGTCACTTTCCTGCCCCAGGCGTACACCGAAATCAGCCCCGAAGATGTTCCCGTTTTTGAAAAGTTCATCAACATGTTGAACGATTGCGAAGACGTTCAGGAAATCTATCACAACGCAAAATTGCCCGAGTGACGATCGTCATGTGGGGAGATTGGGGGCTACACTCGAAATGATGACCGCCAGAAACGTTCGAGTCTTTATACTTCTAAGCTATCGACGAACGCAAGGAACGCTATCGTCGTTCCCAATGCAATTTGTATCCGCGGCTTAACGCGGCTTTGTTTTGAATGCCGCAGCACTGCGTTCGAAGCTGAGCTTGTCTATCCTTTACCGGATTTGGGCGTCCAAAGATTCAGCAACGAAGTTTTTTCGAGCAGCATCTCTATCGAAGGTCGAATCAACCGTTAACCAGTTGCCAGTGCATTCCAATCGCCAGCCAGGTCGCTACGATTGCACTGGCGGCAAGCAAAATAAAACCCAGTCGACGTGTGCGTTTGATTTGCCACCACATGACGACTCCAGAAATTCCCCAAAAACACATCGACGCAAACATCAAATCCACGGCGATCGCCCAAAACCATCGCGAATTTTTCTGAATGCCGTAGCCATGTGCCGTGTGCAGCCGAAGCAGAAATCGGCGGGCGCTCATCTCGCGAGGACTACTGCCAACGATCGTTAGCTTGCTGTTGTAGACTGGGTTGGCGTCGTTCTGACTGTTTGAGTCGCTATCGTCGCTGCTTCCGCTACGAGAACGCTCTTGTGACAGTCGCATTCGCACTGGCTGGCCATCGATGAGTGCGTCAAATTCTATGTTTGGCATACTGCGAATCTTAAGCCTGTCCGTCTCAAGATTTTCCGCAGCCACCAGCGTTTTGACACCCGACTTAAACGCCTGAAACGGGTCGCTGGAAATTTTGAATTTGAGTCCATCATCAAGGGACGCACTCTCTTGATTGTCGTTCGAATCGGTTTCTCCTTTCGAAACCTTTTTCTTGATTCTCTTTCGAAGATAGCCGCTGCCATCATTCATGTTCAGCACGACGGTAACGCTTCTGTCATCGTTTTCGACGCTTCCAGAAACCTGCCGCGTGAACGTGGCATTGAGCGGTTCGCTTAGTTCGATTTGCTGTCCATCAAGCTGTTCTGTCGCCGATGCGAGTGCTAACTGAGCTAACTGAGCTAACTGGTCTGCGGATGGCAGCAAGTTTGCCTGTGACTCCGGCAGTGTGAAATGCTCGATGCTGGTATTCCAATCCGTCATATAGGTCGGGTGATTGAAGAGCATCGCCGTGAACCCGTAAAGCAATACCCACGGCAGCATGAATAAACCAGAAAACAGATGAATTCGCCGAATCCAAATGTTGACTTTGGACATCAACTTTTTGGGGCGAGGATTCGACTTCGGTTTTGTGGATTCAGAAGTCGTCATTTTCGAATTGGTTTCTGATTCCACAAAAGAGGTCCCTTCCGGTTTCAGGTTGATTTGCAGTTCACTCATTTCTGCAGCAGCCTTTTGTTTTTCTGGCCCAGAATTCATCTGCGGCTCAATGGGATAAAGATCTGTTTTTGCACAACAGCTTCCCGACCAATTTTGGATCTCGAGAAAGTTCTCAGTGCCGCCATTTGCACGAATAGAAACGCCCGCTCGCGGGTTCACACAAACCTGCAACGAATCGATGCTCGTGGGTGCAATGCCCCGCGAGCATCGTGTCCGCAAAAAGAGCTGTCTATGTCGCTACGTTAGACTCAATCGACAGAAATCTTGAAGACTTCAACTTCGTTCTGACTGCCGTGTTCCATGTGCGAGCCACCGACAATGACAAAACGTGAATCGTCCAGTGGCAACATCTGGTGGAAAAATCTGCCGTTTTCAAGCTTGTAAGCGACTTCCCATTGCGACCAGTCATCGCTCAATCGATAAACGTTGCCGTCGTAAGTGCTAACCAGAAGGTTTTCATTGACCGTCACCGCTGAACAGCCGAACGCTTTCATGCCACCTTCGGTTGGAATCGCAGCACCTTCGGTCCATGAATTTGTTTTTGGATCGAAAATGTGAACTGCCGCAGTCGGACCGCCGCCATCTTCAATGCCGCCGACGGCGACGAGTTTGTCACCGTGAACGCGAACCGCAAGTGCTCGTGTGCAGAATGGAGCAGGGATCCGTTGCCAATCGCTTTCTGGTTTCTCCAAATCAAAAACCAACACGTCTTCAGCCCAAACAGGATCGTCTTCACCGGTCATCTTCCAGCCGCCAACCACGTAGATCTTGTCGTCATGAACCGTTGCATCGAAAGAAGATCGGCCTTCGGGAAGGCTCGGCATTTGTGTCCAAGACTGATCGGCCGGATCAAACTTTAGTACATCAGCGATCGAATGCAGGTCGTGTTCGTCGCCTTCTTCGTTTCGTGCTTCCAGACCGCCGATTCGATAGAACTTTCCGTCGTGAGCGACAATCGCCAGCCCCTGGAGTCCAAGATTTTCGCCAACGCTTTTCCATTGACTACTCTCGCTGTTAAAGTCCAAACAAAAGACATCCCGATTTTGGTAGGACTTTGCATAGGAGTGAGCCTTGCCCGCTTTGCCTCCAACAACGAAGACACGGCCATCAATTGCAGCGGCGCCAAAGCTGGTCATCCCGCGCGGGAAGTCGGCAAACTCACCGTCGACTTTTTCGATGACGACAGAGCTTTCGACAGGTTGCGAATGAGCCGTGGCCTGCGATGCTACGGCTTTTTCAGACGAGGAATCGCCAGCAATGTCCAGCACCAGCGTGCAGTAGTATTTCTTTTCCGAAAAGGATTTTCCGTCGATTTCACCCGCTTCTTCCAAAGTGTGTTTGGCACGAACGATGTAGCGAGCGTTTGGCGAAACGATCAAACTGCCAGTTTCGTCTGAAGTTGTTTCCATGGAGTCCGTTTCAACACGAACCAATTTGACTTCGGCGTTGCTCAGCGGCATTCCTTTGAAGTAAGTCGTTACCTTTAGCTTGCCATCAGTCATCTCCGGAACCAAGTCCAACACCAAGCCCTTCGTTGGCGTCAGTTTCGATTGTGAGGAGAGCTGAACGAACTTGGCCGAGTAATCCAACAGCATCGATTTGTCACCGCGGCCAAAAATGCCGTAAGGACAAGCGACACTCACCTCGTCGCCGACGCTGTCGCGTGACACTTCGAACCAACCGTCGTCGCCTTCGACCATCTTTTCGAAAGTCAACTCTTTGCTTTCACCATCGATTGTGGTGAAGGCCTTCATATCCTTCAGTCCACCAAGGAATTGAGCTTGGTCAGGATCGGTGTCCTCGCCAAAAACAACTTTGATCTTGCCGTCTTCGCTGTACACGAACACAAAGTGTGCATCAGCATTGGCGCAATAGATCAGTTGAGCCAACAGCAGGCCCACGATAACGTTGATTTGTTTTATTCGCTTCATGTTACGTATCTCTCCACGGGTCCTATCTGAAAGGACCTCCATTGTTAACCGGTTGGAATATCTTTACTTCTTTCTGGGACGATGACTTCTCGCATGAGTTTGTCCCAGTTTTGTTTGTCTTTCAGTTTTGGATCCGCTTTCTTCAGCCGATCGAACGTTTCCAGTTCGTACTTGATCAGAACGTCCAATTCTTTCCATTCTTCAATCGTAAGCGGCCCGTCTGCGTTGACGTCAATGGCTGGCTTGCTTTCCCCACAGCCTAAATTCACAGCAAAGGAAAGCAGGAACAGCAGTAACATTTTCTTCATTTGTGTCTCCAAAGAAGCGGCCGGAGAAGACTCCGGCCGCAGGTTTTCCGAGGCGTTAGAATTGCTCTACAACTTCACCTCCAGACCGTGTGCCGAAACTGTCGTAAGCGACCTGATCAATGCCTTCGGCCATGAAAGCGACTGAACCATCACAACGAAGGAAATTTCCGCCGCCAGGATGTTCACTTCGGAAACCGCCGAAGGAACGAGTCACGTGGTCATGCTTGTTGAACGGATGATGGGTTGTGCCCCACGCGTATCCGATGTAGCCAAACGCCCAAAAACCGCCAGGCTCAGTAGAGGGAACTCCGCGAGGTGAAAAATCCGTCTCGCCAAGCATAAAGGTGTTGGACGATCCGTCGCGCAGCGTTCCCATCGTCGTTTCGGCGTTAAAGTTTGTGGAATTGGCATCCTGATTCGTGATCGTTGGAACGATCGCTCCATCGTAGACCGGCTCTCCTCCTGGAAGAAACCGACCGTAGTGAAGTCCGACCACGTCTTGTGTTCCAGCAGCGAATAGATAACTGCAAGGTGCTCGGTTTTCTGGCAGCTGTCCCCCTGGTGCAGTCATCGAAGGGCATGTGAATGTGCTGATCTTCATTTGAGTCAACATCGCGTTGGTAAAGCCATCCCCGTCGGCGTCAAGTTCGCTATTGCGACGTTCGTTCTTGTCCCATCGGCTCGCAATATCATCGCGTTCAAGGAAGGGCATGATCTGAATAAAACCGGTTGACCAGGTATCATCATCGTCGCCCGGAAAGCGATCGCGAGTCGCGTAAGGCAACTCCATGAAGGCACTTTCAAAATTGAGCGTTGCCAATCCGACCTGTCGCATGTTGTTCATGCATTGAGTTCGGCGAGCCGCTTCGCGCACTTGCTGAACAGCGGGAAGCAGCATCGCGATCAAAATCCCAATGATGGCGATCACCACCAGGAGCTCGACCAGTGTAAAAGCCTTGCGGCGGCATAGTGATAAATTCATCGTTTTCCTTTCTTGCCAGTTTCCAGACTGGCTCCACGTAAAACTGAATCAAAACCGATTGATCCAGCGACTTCCGTACGTGGCTGGCGTCGCCTGCAAATGGAGGCGTGGCTTGCTGCGGGAAGAAAGTCAAATAACTCAAAGACTAAAATTTCAAAAACGAACTAGTGCTGGAAGCTGCAAATAACCTTTAACGGGAATCGTTGAAATCTGATTCTCGCTCGGGAAAAAGCAAAGAACGAGGTCAAGCATCAACTCCAGTTATTCGCCCTAACGTCTTCGTCGGCGAATTGTGAGAGCGGTAAATAAATTTCCTGAGCTGAAAGTGAGCGGGGCAATACGACCTCGATCATCGTGACAACTAACGCAAAAAGCGCGCATGTTCAGACACATTTGGGAATCTCCAAAAGAACCACGGACTAACACTGATCGAGCGACAAATCGCTATCAGCGGATTACCTTGCGTGGCTGGCGAGAGACTTCGGATGGTCCGAAGTGCCTTGGATGCTTGCTGCGAGACGGCAATCTGTTTGGCGAAAGTAATTGAGACTTAATCTCAAGAACGCGAATAAGTAAACCCGAGTTGGCGACGCATTGCAATACGCGATTTAGAAAACTTATGTGAAGATTTCATGACATTTGTTTGGCGGCCGGCTGGCGTCGTTCGTTTTTTGAATTGACGCCGCT
This sequence comes from uncultured Pirellulaceae bacterium, assembly GCA_964479855.1. Classification (GTDB taxonomy): domain Bacteria; phylum Planctomycetota; class Planctomycetia; order Pirellulales; family Pirellulaceae; genus Mariniblastus. The sequence continues at coordinate 1,124 of CAYZPA010000129.1, read as the reverse complement.
GAGACGCAGCGACGCCGGGTTCAACCGAGCTCAACTGGGCAATTTGACAGCGTGTGAGGCATCGTCGCGTTGAATCGGCATTGTTGCATGCTCGCTCGATCCTTAAGTTCAGGATCAGAAATTATCGCAGGAACGAAATAATGACGAACAAAACTGCTTCGCTGTTCATGCTTACTTTTTGTCTCTTGAGTGCCAGCCCGGGCTCCGTTGACTCACAGGAACTGCCAGTCGACCTGATTGGCAAACGTTACAAGCTGGTTTGCGATGACGAAGTCGAATGCACCGGCGTCATCACGCAGCTGACCGAGGCGTCGGTCGTCATAGCCGACGTTTCCGTAGACGACCAGATCCAGCAGGGCGTTCCAATGTTGAGCCACGTTTCTGACGGCGAACGGTTGTTCACAAACATTGGTTCTCAGATGCGAAAGCTGGATGTTGGGATCGTGTTGCCGCAGAAGAAAGTGGTTTCGTGGGACGCAGTGGATGGCTTGTCCGCGGAAGCTGAGCCAGCATTGGGCGAAGTGAAGAAGCCCGCGATGGATGTGGTCGGGAAGCGTTTCCGATTGGCAATGAAGAATAAGAAAGAGTACACCGGCGTCATTACGCAGCTCACGGAAGGCTCCGTTCTGTTGTCGGATGTGTCGAAGCTTGACGAGGCCGAAACGGGAGTTCCGATGCTCGGTGCGCGTGCCGGTCAGAAGCTGTTCACCAATGTTGGTAGACAGACGGAGAAGCTGGATTACGGAATCGTGGTGTTGATAAGTCAGATCGCATCATGGCACGCGATTTCAGAGGAAAAGCCCAGCAATGTTTCAAAAGATCGAAATCACGAGTAGGCCTCGTGAGTAGCCCAATCGTTCTGTTTCCGCCGATCATGGGCAAAGGGAATTGACGACGATGTGATACGGCTTGTCTGGTTTTCCAGTTTTGCTAAACTCTCGGCCTTCGCAAGAAATGAGCTCTGATTTTCCGGATTTGGCATTTTGATATTGCCAGAATTCTAACTGGGAGCCAAACTAATGCGACAAGGTTGACGAAAAAGCGGTTAGACGCAGCGTCGATCTTAAGTAACAAAAAAGCAAGGACGGATGGCTGAGTCTGGTCTAAGGCACCGGTTTTGAAAA
>CAYZPA010000128.1:0-10272 GCA_964479855.1 uncultured Pirellulaceae bacterium | reverse complement strand
CGAACGATCCGGGAACATCAAACACCTCGTCGCCCAGTGACGGAAGCGGTTTGGGTTCTTGGGCGCTTAAAGCCGAGGAGCAAAAAGCCAATGCGGTGGCGACGAAAGCATGAAAGGAAGCGTTCTTGATCATGGCTGCATGGTGGCGAATAAGAGGCGGATAGAAGGCGGATAGAAGGCGGGGCTTGCCGGATTGCAAGGCTTACCGGCGACAGGCTGGCAAGTTTCGAAATTCGGGACCGAATCGCGATCATTTATCGTCATCAAAAAATGGACATCCTCTGATCAATTTGATGTCGCCAGCATTTTCCCGCTGTCATTCCTTAACCGGAATTATTCACGACGACAGGCGTCTGGTTTGTCCTTTGAAGCGACTCTCCGGACGCGGAGCCAAGTTTTGCAACTTGCAATTTCACGCCGTAGGTGGCCTTTCGAAACCGCAAACCAAGAACAATACCCCAATGAAACAAGCTTTCCCCAGTTCGACGCCTACGCATCGTGAGTAATCCGGGCTTAGGTGCGTTTTCTGCGAGGTCCAAGAATGATTTTCGTTTTGGCACGGCGGATGCTTTACGTCAAAGCGAAGCTCATGAAGAGTGGCTCTGAAGCAAGGTGGTTTCAGGTGTGGGTAATGTTAAACAGCAAAGGATGGCTGAGACGATGAACGCGAAACAACAAACGATCTATACGCTGCTTTTGGTTTTGCTTCTTTGGTCGGGAGTTAGCAATTCGCTTTATGGTCAAGGTAAGCTGAGCCGAGTTCGCAATCAGGCTCGTCAAAGCAAAAAGGAACACAAACAGGAACACAAACAGGAACACAAATCTGAGCCAAAAAGGGACGAAGGTGGGCGAGGGAAACTGAGTCGTGCAAAGTCAAACGATCACGACAATCACCGCCACGATCGCAATCGAGATCGCAACAGAAATCGGCGTCACCGCAACCGAAGATCTGGCTTTGCTATCGGGCTCAACAGTTTTTGTGCTGCTCCTGTGCAACAGGTTCACGTTGTGCACCACCCCGCACCGCCCGTCTTTCAGTCCGTTCTGGTTGAGCAACCGGTCGTCGTCCAACAACCTGTTTATGCATCGCAAAGTATCATCGAACAGCCGGTTCCTGAGCCAGCGATCACCGTCTCTGAATCGATTGGAGTCGCTGACTATTTTGATCGGGGCAATTGGGGCGCCCGATTGTCAGCGTCTGTCGGCACCGATTTCGATAACATTACGCTTGGCAATTTCGGATTGCTACTTCAGGCTCAAGGTGGATTGGGATTGGATACGAGTTTGATGCTCTTTCGCGAATCGGGTGTCGATTTCCGCGACCATTTGTATCTAGGTGATTTGAATATCGTTTACGAACCGATCGTTACGAATAATTTTCGATTCCGCTGCGGCGTCGGATTGAACTTGCTGGGAGATTCTTACGGCGGTGATCTTGGCGTCAATTTGACTGCCGGTTTCGATTGGCGTTTGTCGGATCGCTGGACGCTTACAAGCGAAGTCGATGCCGGTAACGTGGCCGATGCGGATCTCTTTCACGCTCAAATCAGCCTTGGCCGCCGACTGAGCCAACGAACGGACTGGACCATCGGCTACAACCACTACGATATCGGTGGCGTGACGATTGGAAGCGCGTTTACGGGACTGCAGTTTCGTTTTTAGTATTAGGCCTTGGATCATTTACGATGCGTGGGTGGTCTTCCGGTCAAAGGCGTAGCCAATCATGATCACCAACGCAGCCGTCAGGCAAATGCCATTGAGCATCGTGATCGCTTGCCATGTGAAGTCCAATTGTTCGAACCCAAGTTTTTCGCGGACCGCTCGGGTTGAAACGTAGTTCAGCATCGGAACCATCAGCAGCAATCCCGCAAAAAGTGAAACTCGCACTGGAATGCGAGGAAAGAGTCTCGACCCGTTAAGCAACAATCCAATGATGCTAACGCAGACCAGAAGGCAGTCGTAAGAGTGGTGGTAGATCGTGACCAGCATCGCCAAAATCACGACGATCGCTGAGACGCTTGAAACGCCGCGATCCGCGTTCTCATGAGCGGACGCTTTCCAAACTGCCAGGCCTGGAATCACAAGCAGAACCAGCATCGTTGCCAAATACTCTTTGTTGTCGGGAACTCGATGCATCACTTTCGCAACCAGCCCGGCAACATCGACACGAGTCCAAGTGTTGGCGGGTTCCTCGGTGGGGTCATCGTGAAAGGCCTCCTGTCCTGACTTGATCCCTTCAAAAACGGTTTCAAAATTCGAATGGGAAGCCTGCCATGACAGGCAAGCGACGGCCAGGATACCGCTTAGGATCGAACCGAAGATGACGGCTTTGAAGTCCCGGCGACAGAGCATCAGTAACCCAAGTGGAATCGCGTAGGTCGGTTTGACGGTCGCCATCGCGAACCCTATGGCGGACAGCCACGGTTTGGTTTTCGAATAGTGAATGGCCACCAAGGTACCGATCACGATTTGGATCGTGAAGTAACCGGTGAACAGCGTGATGTGCCCTGGGCGACTGAACACAAGAAATCCAAAGATCCAAATCCACAGGCTCCAGTCAAATTTAAGGTGGCTCATGTGAAGGCAAAGCCACGCCAGCGATCCCAGCAAGATCCAGTTAAGCAGGAAATAGACAATCATCGCGCTGCTGACGGAAAGCTTCGTCAGCGGCAGATCGATCAAAAATACCACCGGTGAAAATGGCGCCGCTGATCTTGGCACCACGAATTCTGGTCGCTCCATGATTTCTTGCGAGTACGGATTTACTCCTTGCCCGAATGCTTTCGAGTAGTAGTACATCGTGTAGAAATCGCTCATGCCGCGTTTTTGCCAGTCAAAATTGTTGGCGGGTGTCGCTGCATTTTTCCATGTTCGCAAACCAACGAATGCTGTGGCCAAGACCAAAAACAGAATGCCGCCGATCGTGCAAACGTTTCGAGTCAAATTGTTTCGATACCAAACGCGTTGGCTCAGGATCGGCAGTTTGAATTCACTGGTTTGCATACTGGATTCGAGAAATTGTCTTTGACGGTCAACCGTGCAACGGAAAGCTCGCGGTCGTTTTTAATGTTTATCGGGCAGCGCAGTATAATCTCAACGATGGATCCAGAAATCCACAGTTTGTTTTACCTGTTCGTGCTCAAGGGTTTCGTGAGCCAGCAAATCGTCAGCGACAGCGGAGATAGCCGTCCAGATGTTATCGTGTTGGAAGGAATCGAAAATTTGTTGTGTCATCGAATCAAGGATCTTTCGTTTCTGTGCAATAGAACGCGAAAGTCGCGCTGCGGCTTCGCAGGCTCGTACCCAATCGGCTTCCCATTCGGGCACCGCGTCGATGGGCCGGTTTTCGTCCGAGTAAATCATTTCCGCGATGGGACCGGCCAGCGAAACTCGGATTTCGGCTTCCATCAACTGACGCTCCGTCATGCCGCTCCATCGCGTAATGGTGTCGCCAAAACGGTTGGGGCCATCGTCGAAAGGCGGTTCAAGCGTCACGCGTTCGATAATGCCGCCGCAAATGACAGCCATCGTCGCATGGCCTGATTCGTGCCATGCCGTCAGATTTTCTTCCTCATCCATGATGAACTCTTATTCCAGCTTATTTGCGAAACGCTTTGATGTCGGCAATTGTTTTGTCCCAATCGCCCTGGAAATGTACCGCTCGGTCGTCCACGTAAACATGAGCAGGCGGTTTGTGTTCGCAGACGTCGTCGACTTCGATGTGATGTTTGTTTAGCCAATTCTGGATCGCAACGCGACCTTCTTCGGTGTTGCAGCGGGCAGAGTGGACGACCACGCGAAAGTCCTGTCGGAGTTTCCGAATCGCGATGTCGACCTTGTGAATCGGCGGATCCGCAACGATGCCTATTCCTTTCCAACCGCTCAAATAGGAATGGACGACGCCGTCGAAGTCCAAACAGATCGTAAGCTTTTTGGGCGTGATGTTCTGCTTTTTCAAAAGCTGCTCATCCGCCATCTGAATCGAAAGCATGCGATCAATCGCGTCGTGCCCTTCCAGCCAGACGGAATCGGCAAACGGTTCATCATTGAAGACCCTGGTAAAATGTGCTCGCGTATGGTGACGGCCAGGCAACCGCAGCCAGCTGCCGAAATGGTTTGAACCGTGCGATCCGGGGAACAGGTCTGGCGGATTGTCGAGCCCCAAAACCTGATAGTCGGCGATCAGCTTGGTCATGAACCGGCGCACCGAATCGGCATTCATCGGGCTCTGGAAAAACACCATTAGGTGATAGCCTCCGTCGCCGTTTGAATCCATCAGCAGCGGGTCAAATCCCATCGATTGAAGGCGCTGCAGCCACGTCGTCGCGGCCAAGTAATTTGACTCTCGCGAACCGGTATAATCGTCATCATTGTGATAATCGATATCGATCGCCAACCAGCGACAGGTGCCGTTTTGAGCTTGGGAGTGAACGCCCAAAATTCCTGATGCGTCTCGAGCTTTGAAGTGCTTGATTAACGACGTGACGCTGAGCGCGATCTTTCCACGCTCGCGAGCAAACGGAGCCGTGATGGCTTTGTTTTTGGGTTGGCCAGTATTCGTTTCGCCCCGGTACTTCTCGGCCAGATAGCGTCCCCAGATGTCTTTGCGATTCACCCAATAACGGAAAGCCCAATCCCCCAGTTCGGACGATCGTTCTCGCCACTGAGCCGCAATCTGGTCAATTCGAGCTTCAGCCATGGGTTCGTGTGGGTGCGGTAAGGGACAGTTGGTCGAGTCAGAATCGCTTCGTGAAAGTGTTTTACCATAGCATGGTTATTGGCGAATCAAACCCAAAGCCAGATGGAAGCTGTAGCAGAAACGCAACGTGCGACTATCATTAAAGCTATGGCCTGCCATGCCTCTGCCCATGCGAGGTTTGGAGGACTGTAACAAGCAGGATGACGCGAAAAAAAACTTCGTTGACCGAGCACCTTATGAAGACTGAAACTCCCCTACCATCAACCGATTCGACGATCGAACCCGGAAGCCTGTTGGCTCACGATCCGAACATTGTTGCCCACCGTGCGGACATGTCCGTCCACTATGAAGCTCCTAAAACGGGCATGGTTTACGTAATGTTGCCAGCTTACAACGAGTCCGAAGGCTTGCCGTCGTTGCTGGAGAAAATTCGTTTGGTGTTTGCGGAAAACAATCGCAGTTACCACGTGATCGTGGTGGACGATGCCAGCACGGATAATACATCCGAGATTGCCAGTAAGGCTTCGTTCGAAATGCCTGTGACGCTGGTCAGACACAAAGTGAATCAGAATTTGCCAGGTGCTCTACGAAGCGGACTTGCGGCCGCGGTTGAGATGGCGAAAGAAGGCGACGTTATTGTGACGATGGACGGCGACGATACGCATCCTCCCGGAATCATCAATCCGCTTTTGCAGAAAATTGCGGAAGGCTACGACGTTGTGACGGCTTCAAGATACCAACCGGGATCGCGAGTCGTCGGCGTGCCGAAATTTCGAGTGCTTTGCACTTACGGAGCCAAATGGCTTTTCCAGATCCTGATGCCGATTCCGGGAGTCCGGGATTACACCTGTGGCTATCGTGCCTATCGCTTCAACGTTTTGAAAGAAACGATGGATCACTATGGAGATGAATTCGTCAGCGAAAAAGGTTTCAGTTGCATGGCCGATGTGCTGCTGAAGATGCGTAAATTCAAATTCGTTTTCGGCGAAGTGCCGTTTCTGTTGAGGTACGACCAGAAACAGGGGCTCAGCAAAATGAATGTTGGGCGGACCATTTCGTTGACACTGAAATTGCTGCTGAAGCGACGCTTTGGCGGATACTAGTGGTTTGTGACAACTCAATTGCGGGGTGAGCCGTTTTGGCGATGGCCACGGTTTCCCGCACAAAACCGGGGCTAACGCCGGCTATCGCCCAAACGGCTTAGGATTCAAACCCCGCTTTTTAGCCCAGAAAGACCACTAGACGCTGATGTTAATTTGAGCGGAAAGGCACTAGCGTCCGGCAACGAATCGGCGGCAACGAATCGGCGGCAGCGAACCGGCAGCTAGGGCCTTGCCGCTCGCAAACTGCGACCAAGTTTGCCAAACCTTGTATTGATGAACAGTGCTGCTTTGACGTTTCCTTTCACCGTGCTTTTGGCCCGCGTCGCGATTTCACTCGGACGATAACCTGACCCATAACAATGACCAGCAACACCATGTCCTCGCAAACTCCTTCCATGTCGCCTGCCAACTCAACCAACTCAAAGGCTGAAAACAATTCAAAACCTTCATGGGCAATTGTCGGTGGCGGTATGCTTGGGTTGACCCTTGCAATGCGGATGGCGAAACAGGGGCACGACGTGACTCTGATTGAAGCCGCACCTGAGCTCGGCGGTTTGGCGTCCGTTTGGAATCTTGGCGATATCGTTTGGGATCGGCACTACCATGTGACGTTGCTGTCGGATTCGCGTCTAAGAAATCTGATCGCCGAAATCGGACTTGAGGACAAAATGAAATGGGTAGAAACCAAAACCGGTTTTTACACGGGCGGAAAGTTCTACTCGATGTCCGACACCAAAGAATTTCTCTCCTTCCCGCCGCTAAATTTGATCGAAAAATTGCGGCTCGGTGGCACCATCTTTTATGCTTCCAAAATCAAAAATTGGAAACGGCTCGAAAAGATGAAAGTCGAAAAATGGCTCCGTCGCTGGTCCGGAAACAGCGTCTTTGAAAAGATCTGGGAGCCGCTGCTTAAGTGTAAACTTGGTGAAGCCTACAAGAACACGGCGGCCTCGTTTATCTGGGCTCACACCAGTCGAATGTACAAAGCGCGACGAACGGGGCTGAAGAAAGAGATGTTCGGCTACGTTGAAGGTGGATACCGAACGATCATCGAACGCATGGAAGAGGTGCTTGAAGAACTCAACGTGAAAGTCAGGGTCGGTGCTCCGACGAAACGGGTCAAGAAAGACGACGACGGAAAGTTCACCGTTGAATTTTCTAACCAGGAAGCTGAGCGGTTTGATCGCGTCATCATGACGACGCCCAACGCGATTCTTGATCGTGTCTGTGTCGATCTGAGCGAAGAAGAAAAGCAAAAGTTTTCGAATGTCAGTTATCTGGGGATCGTTTGCGCGTCGTTGCTGCTGAAAAAGCCGCTGTCGGTTTACTACGTGACGAACCTGACGGATGACTGGGTTCCCATGACCGCGGTGATCGAGATGACTACCATCGTCGATCCGAAAGAGCTCGACGGTCACTCTTTGGTTTACTTGCCAAAATACGTCCCGGCAGAGCACGAGATGTTTGAAAGGACCGATGAAGAGGTGCGGGAAAGTTTTCTGTCGGCGTTGGAGCGAATGTATCCCGAATTCTCACGAGACGATGTGCTCGCGTTTGAGATTTCTCGTGTCCGCAACGTGATGGCGATTCCAACGGTCGGCTACAGCGAATCGCTTCCGAGCATGAATTCGTCAGTGGACGGATTGTACGTGGTGAATTCTTCGTACATTCTTAAAGGCAATTTGAACGTCAACGAGACGATCACGATCGCGGAAGACGCGATGGACACGGTCTTGAAAGCCGAACTGACGGCGAGCTAAAGATTCGCTTTTTCCTAAGGATTCTTGCGAATCTATTGGGTTAACTTCTCGATGGGCCGTTTGGCGTTTTCGCGTGTCAACTTGTTCAAATAAAGAAATGGGCCGGGCCGAGCTAGCTACAATCCTGTTTTTTATTTAGGTTGTGGGCACGAAAGCAGACATTTCGTTTTGACTTCTGCGAAATTTCCAGTTCAGTGCTTACCGGAGCGAAGACAGTATGTCGGGTTATGAATTATCAGCTGACAGCAAAGGGACTTTTTTGGGGCATCCCAAGGGGCTGTTTGTCCTTTTCTTCGCTGAAATGTGGGAGCGTTTTTCTTACTACGGTATGCGGGCGTTGCTGAGTTTTTATCTGATTCAACATTGGCTGTTTTCTGAGGAAGAGTCGGGGATCATTTATGGAGCCTACACGGCGTTGGTTTACATCACGCCAGTTATTGGGGGCTATCTGGCGGATCGCTATCTCGGACAGAGGAAATCGGTGCTGTTTGGTTCTGTGCTTCTGACGCTGGGCCACCTTTTGATGGCTTTCGAGGGGACCGGAGGGCAGGAAGGGAATGCGATCAACATTTTTTGGTTGGCACTCGCGTTCATTATTGTTGGCTCAGGTTTTTTGAAGGCGAACATTTCTGTCATCGTCGGCCAACTTTATTCAATTACCGACAAACGTCGTGACCCTGCTTACACGATCTTCTACATGGGTATCAACTTGGGAGCGGCGCTTGGCGCGATTGTCGCTGGATACCTCGGCCAGACGTACGGCTGGAAATGGGGATTCGGAGCGGCGGGAATAGGAATGCTGCTGGGACTCATTGTGTTTATTTGGGGTACGCCTTTACTTTGTGGTCGCGGCGAGTCGAGCGAGCCTGAACTACTGAACAAAAAGGTTGCGGGCGTAAAATTTGAGTATCTTTTGTATTTAATGAGCGTTGGAGTCGTGGGCATTGTTTGGCTCTTGATTCAGTATCAGAAGTTTGTCGGTTACCTTCTGGGTATCTCTGGATTGATTCTCGTTTTGTATGTTCTGTTTACTGCTGTTGTTAAGTTGACGAAAGAAGAGAGAAATCGCATTTTCGCCGCGATGTTCCTTATTTTGGGTTCCATCGTTTTCTGGGCACTGTTTGAGCAAGCTGGTTCTTCCCTGAACCTGTTCACAGATAAATCTGTTGATCGCACGATCTTCGGTTTTGATGTTCCGGCTTCGCTGTTTCAGTCAATTAACGCGATTTATATTGTCCTTCTGGCACCAGTTTTTGCCGCTCTCTGGACTTTCCTTGGCAGAGTTGGATTGGAACCGTCTGCCCCTGCCAAGTTTGGGCTTGGGATGATCCAGCTCGGACTAGGTTTCCTCGTTTTGGTTGCGGGCATCGTTGCTGCGGGAGAGGGGAACCTGACACCCGTCGTTTATATTTTCCTAATTTATTTGTTGCACACGATGGGCGAGCTTTGCCTTTCTCCAGTAGGCCTCAGCGCCATGAATCGATTGGCACCGGCTCATATGACCAGTCTCATCATGGGAACGTGGTTCTTCGCATCCGCTGCTGGTAATTTTGCCGCTGGTGTAATCGCGGCTGCCGTAGGCGCTGAAGAAGGCGCATCGGAAGGTATCGCAACCATCTACTCAACTGTTGGCTGGGTGGGTGTTGCCGTCGGAGTTGGCGTTATTGTAATTTCGCCGTTGATCAAGTGGTTAATGCATCTTGACACTTTGAAAGACGAGACTCCGGGGAAAACTGAGCTTGAAAATGTAGTTTCAAGCTGAAGTCGATTGCTGTGCAGGTCCACAAAAAAAGCTCGCGAACCATTTTCGCGAGCTTTTACCTTTCTCAGATTAGCCAGATTCAGAAGCCCGTTTCCTTCAGCCGGAACACAACGGAAATCGAGGCGTTGATGCTGATTTCACCTCGGGCGATCGAGGAAATGTTGGCCGCTGGTGCGCCAGCGAAACTGATTGAGTTTTGCAGCATGGGTGCATTGGAAAAATATTGAGGGCTCGATTCGTTAATGGTTTGAACGCCAGCGAGTTTGGCTCCAAGTTCTTCCGCCAGCGCAGTTGCTTTTTCGCGAGCGGCTTTAACAGCTTTTAGTCGAGCCGCGTCGCGATGTTTGCGTAATTCGGTTGTCCGGAAGTCGACGCCCTGAATCTTGTTGACGCCGCTGGACAGCAAGCCTTTGTAAATCGTTTCCAGCTTTGCCAGGTCAGATACTGTCACAGAAAGCTGACGGGTCGCCGAATATCCAATCGGTTTAAGTTGATCAGCGTCATTGCGAGTGTTTTGGCGGGGGCGTTGCAAACTGCCTTGAAAGACTGAATTGTTTCGCGAGTAAACCGGGTTGATCCGGATGAGGTCGGTGTTGACGTACTGCGACTCAATTTCGTTCGTCGCCAAGAAGCTGTTGACATTTTTGACGACCGAGTCCACTTTGGCTGCGGCGGCGTCGAGCGTTTTTTCTTCGGCGACGATTGCGAATCGCAAAATGGCCTGGTCAGGGGCGACTTTGATTTCTGCGTTTCCGCTCACCGAAATCGTGGGCGTTGAGTCCGATCGAGTTTCATCCGATCCGTGAGTGTCGGCACTCAGGAAAACGACGGTCAACAAACAGGCGACTTGAGAAAAGAAGATTCGATTCATTTTGGCTTCCTTGAATTGAGGGTTGGAAACCAGATTATATAAGAAAAAAACGGACCACTTACCGGTAAAGAGCCGAT
>CAYZPA010000127.1:0-10279 GCA_964479855.1 uncultured Pirellulaceae bacterium | reverse complement strand
GCCAAGCAGGAAGCCAATTTTGAATACGAAGACTGCACTAAATGTCCCGGAGTGAGCTAATGCCCGATTTTAGCTGCGAAATCGGAATCGTCGAGTTCTTGCATCCCTCTTATCGGATCAAACTCGATGAAAAAAGACATATTTGCCTAGTTATATACAACGTCCAGAGCGAGACACTTCCCCAAATCCGCCGTTTGAACGAGCTCTTGAAACCACCGATTCGTCCTCATCGTATGACCATCAATTTGATTTGAACCCCAGATAACAACGAGGGATTTTGAGGTCAATTCCATTGTTTTGGTGCGTTGAGAGTCCTTTACGGCGTTGGCAATCGGGCCCAAACGATCAAACAGGCATAGCAGCCCATCAAGCTTCATGGTCTGGCCAGAAGTATTGAATACGTACTCCGAATTTTTTGGAGCCGGCTGGATCCTGAGTTCCCCATTGTCAAACGGCACACAAGAATCCAGATTAACAACACTGATGGGAAGACAGCTGTGTAGCGAAACAGAATTGAGCGTATCCACGATAGGGTTAATGCGGCCAAGCTTCCCCTGCGAGACAGCTTTCACCAAATATTCGGAAGCTGGTTTGCCGCGGCCGGTTGGTTTGTAGCCCGCATGTCGCAACAAATCTCGAACGGTTGATTTTGTTGATTCGTAAAGTTCGGTGTCTTGATGAAAATCAAATGGCGAAGCAGCAACAATTTCAGGATCCAATGAAAGCCATTTGCAAGGCTCTATGTTCTGGTTCGCGTCGGAGTGTTCCAACACAAAACCTTGGACATCCAGATTCGGGTACGGTTCAACAGATACTTGAAAGTCGGCCATGTCTCTGAAAGCTATCTTTTTCGTTCACGGATTGTTAGCCCGGATTATTCACGATGCGTGAGCGTCGACATGGAGAAAGCTTGTTTCATTGGGTTTTTGTTCCAAGTTTGTCGTTTTGGCAGGTCACCCAAGACGTGAAACTTACGAATTTGCAAAACTTGTCTCCGCGTCGGGAGAATCGCTTCAAAGGGCAAACCTGACGCCTGTCGTCGTGAATAATTCCGGGTTAGTTCACGGCTTTGTGTTTGACGGTGCCGGGCGTTGCTAAGCCAGCCTTGAAATCGGACAGCTTTTTCGCTCGCCAGTAGATCAGCCAAAACGGAATCCAGTAGACAGCATCTGCGAAAAAGAAAAGCACAAGAGCCGACATGGGCAAATCGCCGCGCACGATATACCGCAGTCCAAGCAAGGGACCGATGACTTTACTGAGCAAGCCCATCAGTAGCAGGTTGCGGTTTTCGATCGGATTCAGGCTGACAAGAAAATAGCCAATCCCAAAAATGCCGACCGCCATGCCGGTAAGCTGAATCGGCAGGTTGAAAGATGTCTTCTCCAGTCCCAGTGCCGAAAATCCTTCGTGGTAAAAGAGGATCATCGAAATCCCGGCGAGCAAATTCCAGACCGCCGCGATTCTCAAAGTCCAGTACGCCCATGATGGAAATTCGGCTTGTTGATTGAGCTGATTCATCTCTGCAGTGCGGGGGCTCGATCAGCTGACTTTTCCAGCACTCTGCCAGGTCGCTTAAACAGTTTTTCAATTCGACTGTTCGTGGGTAAGAGTTTGGAATCGTACGTGTTCGGAAGTAATTTCGTGTTCAATGATGTTTCTGTTTTTTCCTCGGGCTCGGTTTCGGCTTCGGTTGCAGGCTCGGTTTCTGATTTCGCAGGCGCCGCGTTTTCTTCTTTGGCTGGTTTGTCGGTCAGAACCGTTTGGAAGCAAAAAGTGATCGCAATTTTATCGCCGACCACATCCGACATGAAATCCATGCCGTGATCGCTACGCTGAATAATAAATTTCGACATGAAACCGCATCGATCTTTGCCATCATGCCCCTTGCCGACGGAGATTAGCTCAAGCGGTAGTTCGATGTTTCGAGTTTCGCCATGCATCGTCAGGTTGCCGGACGCCCTGTAGGTTCTTCGTTTGGTTTTTGAACCGGGGACGTCTGAATCGACGACCGTGACGGACGTACTTTCGAAAGAAATCGAGTCGTATTGTTCGATGTCGAAGAAGTCTTTGCTTTTGAGGTGTTCATCCCGTTTCAAATTGTTTGTGTCGACGCTTGAGGGATCGATTTCGAAACTAAATGTGGACTGCTCCGGGATGTTGGAATCCAAGTGGATCGAGCCCTCGCAACGGTTAAATCGCCCATAGATGTAGCTCAAACCGTAGTGACTGACCGCAAAGACGACCGACGAATGATCGTTGTCAATGATCCACATCGGTTTCGCTACCGCCGTTTCAGTTTCGATCTCCTGCGGCTGTGTCGTCGCCGCTGCGGTCATTCCGACAGCGGTGGCGATCAGGCAAACCGCTCTTGTCAATAAATCGTTCAGCATGGTGAAATCATTCGCGTAGGACTGACTCAAAAAAATAATCGCGGCGAGCTCACAGCATACCCGATTTTGTGACGTTCTCGATGAGTGGTTTGTCGACATCGGATTCGATCAAGTTAAAAAGTTGGCCAAAGGTGTCCTGGTCGGTTCAAGTCGTCAGTCAGGTTGCCTATATTGTTGTTCCAATCAATTTCAATTCTTTGCGGAAGCCCGTTATGAATTTTCGACTTTTGCGATGTTGTCAAATCATCGCCCTAATCCTGACAGTTTTGTTCGCAGAAGTTTCCCACGGACAGGAAGCTGATATTTCAAAAACTGCGGCGGAACGAATGACTCCGGAGCTGCTCTGGAAACTCGGCCGACTTGGCGAAGCCGTCTTGTCACCGGACGGCGGCAAAATCGCTTACACCGTCAGAAGATATGAGTTATCCGAAAATAAAGGCAGTTCTACGCTGATGTTGATGAGCCTTGACGATGGCTCTGAAAAGAAATTGTTGGACGCATGGAGCTCGATCGGATCGTTGCAATGGATTGGCGATGGCGAAACCGCGAAGCTGTTCGTTGAAGCGGCTCCTGCGGCGAAAGATGATGAAGAAGACGCGCCTGTTCCGCAGGCATGGTCAATCGATGCCAGCACCGGTGAATCGATTCAGGTGACGGACCTGGAAGACGGCATTGCCAATTTGAAAGTTGCTCCGACAGGTGATCAGATTGCGTTCACCCTCGACATCAAGCTGGACAAAACCGTCAATGAGCTCTATGAGGACCTTCCAGAGGCCGACGCCAGAATTATTGACGGATTGATGTACCGCCACTGGAACGCGTGGCACGACTACAAGTATTCGCATTTACACGTCGCAAAATTGATCGACGGAAAAGCGGGCGAAGTCAAAGACCTGATGGAGGGCGTTAAGGCAGATTGTCCGGTGCCGCCGTTTGGAGGATCAGAGCAGTTCGCTTGGTCACCCGAAGGCAAACAGATTGCATACACGTTGAAGGTTGACCCTAAGTGGGCTGAGTCCACAGATTCCAATGTCATGTTGGTGAACGTAAAGTCTGGAAAAACCAGAAACATGACCGAGATGATGAAGGGTTACGACAAGGATCCTTCGTTTTCGCCGGACGGAAAATGGTTGGCCTATCAGTCGATGGAGCGAGCCGGTTTCGAATCTGACAGAAATCGAATCATGCTGTTGAATCGCTTAACGGGGGACCAAAAAGAACTGACGATCGGGCTGGACCAAAACGCGAACGGGATTCACTGGTCGCCGGATTCGAAACGTGTCCTGTTTTCGTCGGAGTACCGAGGTTCGAATCAAGTCTTTGAAATTGGACTCGAATCTCCCGGCACGGCGCGGCAGGTTACGAAAGGGAATTTCAATTGGTCCATCGTCGATTTACTTCCGGATGGAAAATCGGCAATCGCGACCCGGATGAACATGCTGCGTCCCAACGAGTTAACGCTTTTGAACTTGGAAGACGCCAGCGACAAAGTGCTTTCTCATATCAATGATGAAGTATTTGAAACGCTTGAATTGCCATCGATCGAAGAACGAATGGTCACGGCGACGGATGGCAAAAAGATTCAATGTTGGGTCATCTATCCGCCAGGCTTCGACAAAAAGGCGGATAAGAAATGGCCATTGTTAACGTATTGCCAAGGCGGTCCTCAGGGACAAATCGGACAGTGGTTTTCGTACCGCTGGAACTTTCACCTGATGGCTGCGAATGACTATGTGATTGTGGCTCCAAACCGACGTGGTCTTCCGGGCTTCGGCCGCAAGTGGAACGATCAGATTAGCGGCGACTGGGGCGGACAGGCGATGAAGGATATTCTTTCAGCGACGGACTCGATGCTGAAAGAACCTTACATTGATCGCGAAAAATCCGGCGCGGTCGGCGCGAGCTTTGGAGGCTATACGGTGTACTGGTTGATGGGGAACCATGTCGACCGCTTCCAAACGATGATCGCTCACTGCGGCGTATTTAATCTTGAATCGATGTACGGTTCCACTGAGGAGCTGTTTTTTGTTAACTGGGATCTTGGTGGACCTTATTGGGGCAGCGAAGAGGCTCAGAAAAAGTACGAAGAATTTTCGCCCCACAAATTCGTCAAGAACTGGAAAACGCCATTGATGGTCATCCATGGTCAGAAAGACTTTCGCGTGCCGGTGACTCAGGGAATGGAAGCATTTACGGCAGCACAGGTCAATGAAGTGCCTTCTCGATTCTTGTACTTTCCCGGCGAAGGCCACTGGGTTCAAAAGCCGCAAAACGGCGTGCTTTGGCATCGCGTGTTCTTTGATTGGCTGGATCGCTATTGCAAATAGGGCTGTTGCATCAAATGCAGCTGCGGGCCACGAAGAGCCTTTTCGGTTTAAATGAAGGAATCAAATGACGAAAATTACTTTGAAGGATGAGGCTGATTTTAATCCCGTCGAAGGATATCGAGCGAAAATGATCCACACGGATCAAATGTCCATCGCGCATTGGGATGTCGATGCGGGTTGCGAATTGCCAGAACATTCGCATCCGCACGAACAAATCATGAACCTGATCGAAGGTGAATTTGTCCTGACTCTTAATGGGGAACCGATCGAAATGTCGGCGGGGGAATCCCTCGTGATTCCGTCAAATGCGGTGCATTCGGGCAAGTCGATTACGCCTTGCAGGATCATCGATGTCTGGAATCCGCCCCGCGATGATTATCGGATTTCCTGATTTTTGTCGGGCTGAATTGCGAGTTTTTCTGGCTTGATTAAATGGGCCTGATATGTCAAATTGTCGAAGACCGGAGATGTGGCTGAGTGGTCGAAAGCGCCTGATTGCTAATTAGGTGAACGGGTCAAACTGTTCCGCAGGTTCGAATCCTGTCGTCTCCGCTTCAACGAAAAGCCCGTCACCATTCAATTGGCGATGGGCTTTTTTGGTATCGATCCGGTTCTACGTTCCAAGCGGCTTGCGAACCGAATCGGCAGCTTAAGCTGAAAACGCAGCGATGGCTTTGCTTGAGCCAGACCAGTGGCCCAGCCAGCGGAGCCAGTCGCCGGTTAGCCGTCCAAGTCGGTCAGAGTTCGAATTCCTTTAGGTCCATTAACGGTCCAGTTCCAAGCAAGCTGATGGCGGCGATGCTGCCAAGAATGAAATTGAAAATGCGTTGCGATTCTTTGGCTTGTTCCAGCAGGTCCAGAGGAATCGTGATGACATAGTCTTTTTTCGAATGAGTGCTCGAAAAGCAAACTATCAACAGCGCTGGCAGTCGATTTTACAAGGTCGGCAGAACTGACTTGAAGCGTCAACTGACTCAGCTCAAGCCGTACGAATGTTTCGGTGCCCTGCTGCGAGTCCATCAACAGTTCGCCCATTCGATTTCGATCTGTCGACAAAGGAATGTAGATGTCCCGGTTGTAATTTTGTGCTGAAAGACTTGAGCCAGCACCGCCGGAAGCGAGTTTTTCTTTTGTGATTCCAATCACCCGAAACATCTGCCGGTTCGCAACCTGAACGGTCTTTCCGATCGGTGATTCGTAGACGAATAGCTTCTCCGCAACTTCGCTGCCGATCACGCAAACGTTGGCTTGGGAGTTAAGATCGTTCGAGTCAAGAAATCGTCCCGTCATCATCTCCAAATCGTTCGCCGTCATGTAATCGGGTTCGATGCCGACCAAGCGAGCTTCCATCGCACGATCAAGATATCGCGCCTCGTAGCGAAATTCACGCAGCGGAGCGATGCGGTCGACCATGGTGAGCGTTTCTTTGAGCCTCCGCTTGTCCAGGTAGGTTAGCCCGTAGGCATAAACGTCACGATCCTGTTCATCCATGTCGCGTTCAGATGGCTTTTCGCTGCGGACGATCACCCCGGATTATTCACGATGCGTGGGCGTCGAAATGGAGAAGGCTTGTTTCGTTGATGTATTGTTCCGGGTTTGTGGTTTCGACAGTTCACCCAAGATGTGAATTTACGAATTTGCAATACTTGCCTCCGCGTCCGGAGAATCGCTTCAAAGGGAAAGCCAGACGCCTGTCGTCGTGAATAATTCCGGATCACATTTCGAATGCCAAGCGATTCGATGTTTCGCTGTGCTTCTTTGCCAGCCCCCTCTGCGATGGCGAGCATGATGATCACGGACGCAACACCGATCATCAAACCAAGAATGGTCAGCAAGGATCGAAGCTTGTGCAGCATCAACGATCGCAACGACATGCGAACGAGGGCGAGCAGCTTTGCGGGATTGGCCAACATGGCCTGATCATCCCGGATTATTCACGATGCGTGCGCGTCGACCTGGAGAAAGCTTATTTCATTGGGATATTGCTGGAGGTTGTGGTTTCGACAGGTCACCCACGACGTGAAATTGACCAATTTGCAAACTTGCCTCCGCGTCCGGAGAATCGCCTCAGTCGGGAAACCAGACGCCTGTCGTCGTGAATAATTCCGGATTATAGTCTCGCCAATGAGTCAGAATCAAAACCAGTGTCTTCTGTCAGAGCAAAGGTCAAAAGAAGGCGATTGGCCAGGGCGCTACAGGCGACCGATCCAATTCGCCAGACGAAAAGTCCAGCTCATGATCACCATCAGTGCCAAAGGAGAAACAGCGGTTGCGATCACAAACGGTCCGATCTCGTCCGCATCGCCATTCGCGGCTCGCCAAAGATATCCAAGACTGACCGCGCCTGCAGCACAAACCGTTGTGATCACGAAAATGGATCGGATCGAAAAGCTGGTTGAGCGTTTCGATTGAGTTGGCTGTTTCCCGTCGTTTGGATTCACTTGTGACATGGGAGGTTCGTTGCTTTGCTTCGTTGGACGATCAGATTTCCAAGCATCGATTCTAACATTAACTCGAATTATTCACGATGCTTGGCGTCGAAATGGAGAAAGCTTGTTGCATTGGGGTATTGCTGCAAACTTGTGGTTTCAACAGTTCAACCACGACTGGAAATTGACCAATTTGCAGCATTTGTCGCCACTTCAGAAGAATCGACTCAAAGGGCAAGCCAAACTCGACAGGCGCGCCAAGCGTTTCAGACGCCTGTCGTCGTGAATCATTCCAGGCTAAGCGTAGCGAGACGGGATCATTCCGATTCCACTTTGTTCATCACACCGGCCTCAATTTTGACCACGCCGGTGCTTTCTTTTGCCCAACATTCATGTTCGACATAGCGTTTGGTTTCTTTGCTGACTGGAAGCTTGAAACGATCGCCCTTTTGTAAAATCGGTCGATCCTCCACGATTTCGCCGAACTCATGCAGAGCGCCGGCGGCCTGGCAGGGAAACCAGTGTCCCTTTCCAGTTTCATCTTCGAGGTAAAACTCGGGATAAGTGTGCCCCGGCACCCACACGGCTCGAGCTGGAATTCCCTGTGAGCGACAGATCGCGATGAATAATGAGGAAAGCTCTTCACAATCACCCGTTCCGCTTTCAATCGCTTCAACGCAAGTATGAATCTTTTTGTCAAATTTGTACGTTACGTTTTCCCGCACCCAACTGTAAATGGCTTGCACCTGATCCCAGGGGCATTCATCTTTGTTGTCCTCGAAAATCTGCTGGCCGATTTCTTTGATCTTCTTGTGGTTGGATTCAATGAAAGGGCTCGGCTTCAAAAAGGTTTTGAGCTTCGTCGGGATTTTTTTGGCGATGCGAAATTGCTCCGGGAATTCTGGCGGCAGCGAATTGCTTCGTTTGACTCGGAACCGCAAGATGGCTTCCGCAGTTTCGCCATCATTCATTCTGGCGACGGTGAAAGTCATTAGCTTCGCGTGACCTTTGAGGTTTCGGATTTTGATTTTTCCGACGTTGCTGGATTTGGTTTCTTCGAACAGCTCGACTTCCTGTTCGGGCCATTCCATCGGAAGCGGTGAAGAACCGACGATCGTTTTCGCGTAGCCACCGGTGCAACTGAGCTTCATGCCGAACTCCCAGACCTGTTCTTCTGCGTCAGCGAATTCAGCTTGATAGGAAGTCGCTTCATCCGTTGAAGGTTGTTCAGTCTGGTTTTGGGCGTGAACGTGTGAGCACACAAGCAACAGTGCCACGCACATGCCGGAGTAGTTCAAACAGTTCAAAATCCAGTTTCGATGGTTAAGCATGTAGTGGCTCCTTATCGAGCAGACATGGGTTCGCGAACGAACAGGACGCGAGCCGGTTTGGTGCCGCGAACGGTTGCTTTTGCCGGAACGAATTTAAGCTTTTTCTTTTCGCCGGAAACGCGATAGTTGTCACCCTTTTGTAAAATGACCTTCGGTTCTCCGATTTCGCCGAACTCGCGGATACCGCTCACCTTGCATGGGAACCAGTGGCCAACTTCCTTGTCATCAACCAGGTGAAACTCTGCGTACTGAGTCCCGTCGACGAAAACCATGCGAGCGGGAACTTTGTTAATCCGACACATCGCGACGAAAAGGCTGACGCGATCCTCCCCGGTCCCAAATTTCTGCTGGAACGCTTTTGTGGCTCCAACGGGAGTTCCCGATCGCTCTTCGATATTGTCTCGAACCCAATCGTAAAGGGCTTGGACTTTGTTCCAGTCAGATTGGCTGTTAGCAAAAATCTCTTTGGCCTGTTTCTTCATTTTTGAATCGCGAATTTCGATCTCAGGACTCGCGCTGTAGTAAGCCTTGATGTCACGAGTCTTCCTTTCTGGAATTCGAAAGATCGAAGGATTTTTCGGAGCGATGATTTGGTTGGTGGTTACCCGAAATGTAACGGTAGCAACAAATTTTTCTCCTGCCGGAACGGCGCTGATGCGGAACTTCAGGAATTTTATGTTTCCAGTTTTCTCCCAAGTGACGTCGGTAATCTCTGTCGGGAAATCCTCGTTTTCAACCGACACGGTCTGTTCGGGCCATTGAGTCGGGACGGGGATGCGGCAGATCACGTTTTGAACGGCGTTGCTGCCCGTCGCCATCAGTACGCCGACTCGCCAGTTGATGGTGGATGGTTCGCCGAACGACACGCCGCCCTCCAATTCACCCATCGAATCATCGACGTCGATTTGAACCTGGAAACCATTGTCGGCAACCTCGGGTGGGCTGGCTTTTTTCTTGCTGGTTGACGACTTTTTTTTGGAGGTTCGTTCTGTTGTCGAAACGGTTATATCGGGCTTGTCCGTCTTGGTGTCGGAAGCTGTCGTGGCGGAAGCTTTCTTTGTTCCCGAGCCTGCCGTGTCAGCGCTTTTTGAAGACTTGCTGCTGCTCTTGTCACTGCTTGTAGATTTCTTGCTGGAAGAGCTTTTTGAATCGATGGTCCGCGTTGTGGTTTTCGAACTGCTTCTTGCCGTGGCTCCGGGCGGATTAAAGAAAGCGGAAAGGTCGCCGGACGGCACCCGTTTCTCAGATTCCTGAAACGCAGTCGCTGGGGCGGCCAGTGTCGCGATGACAAAAAACAGGAGGACGGTCGTCTGAATAGAATTCACGTGAGCCTCGTTATTCGATCGTGTTTGTCAGTTCAGCATGGTTAGATTTGCAA
Organism: uncultured Pirellulaceae bacterium; assembly: GCA_964479855.1. Taxonomy (GTDB): domain Bacteria; phylum Planctomycetota; class Planctomycetia; order Pirellulales; family Pirellulaceae; genus Mariniblastus. Next base: position 424 of record CAYZPA010000127.1, on the reverse strand, counting down.
GTGAACTTGCCTTTCTGATGTTTCGCTATTTTAGCTCGGATTATTCACGATGCGTGGGCGTCGATCTGGAGAAAGCTTGTTTCATTGGGGTGTTGCTCCAAGTTTGTGGTTTGGACAGTTCACCCACGACGTGAAATTGACGAATTTGCGAAACAGTCGCCATTTCAAGAGAAACGTAACAGCGGGACAACCGACGCCTGTCGTCGTGAATAATTCCGGTTTAGACAGCCATCGGTTGCCGGGCGCAGAAAATCAGGGAATTTAAGGTCGTTGGACCTACGTAAAGTTTGTGGATCATTGGTACGGACACAAAAAAACAGGCAACTGCGAAGGGACGCGGTTGCCTGTTTGAGAAATGCCAGCTTGAAATCAGGATGGCTCAAGCCGAGCATTTGATGTCACTTGGAAAGCATCGTCGATGCCG
>CAYZPA010000126.1:0-10595 GCA_964479855.1 uncultured Pirellulaceae bacterium | reverse complement strand
TGTTTAAGCGTGCTGCAGGAAGTAGCGACTCGATAAAAGAAGAAGCCAAACGGCGAGGTCAAGACTGGATGCATGCTCCCGGAGCAACCGTGATGGCCGGACCCGATTAATCGAAGAGTTGCGCAGAGGTTTGCCGAGCTCAGAATCTTCAGACGGAAGTTTTCAGCTGATCGCGTATTCCCTTTCACCAATTGTCCCGATCAATTTTTTTTGTGCACGGTTTGATGCACGGAATGGATGCCAACGAGTACAATTGAAGCGATCGTGTAGAAGCGAAACCAGAGAAAACATCGGTAAACGAGGCTCTTGCGACTCAAATAGTTGCGTTGACATCGTGGCGTAGCGGCGATTTTAAAACGTGTTTTTGCTGACTCGCTAAATGATCAATTCCGTTTCATGCACACTTTGTGCATTAAATCTATGCCAGCCAGTGGAACCGATGGAATTTAGAAGTCCATTCTCAGTGAAGTGCATCACCTGCAGGCATTGTAGTCGTGAAAACGTTTCCCAAATTTGGGAAATCGTCTTCATGGCCAGGCATTGATCACTCGAAAACGCAAACTGATTTGCATCTGGAGTAGCACGATTTTCCCGAATTGGATGATTGCCGATCTGTCGCAAACCACACCGGTCTCGGTCACCGAAGTAGTTTTTGTTGCTGCAATGACGATAGTGACATGCGAAATTCTTTAAGGTAGCCTGACCAGCCTGCCCCTTAAATCTTGATCAGCAGTTAAACAACCATAAAGAAAGCAACCAAGAAGAAGGTTGCGAGAAAGTCCACAAAGAAACGGGCGGCGAAGCAAAGCAATCCACAACAGGGCGGGCCAAACAGAAATATTCTGGCTTCTTGCATGGCCGCAGCCAACAAATAAATGCAATGAACGTATTCTTTATCTGTTTCGACAATTGGAAAATGGTTGACCCGCTAGCCCCGAACACCCTAATATTGCAATAGACTCTGATTTAAGTTCCGATATGGTATTTTACAGCGAGGTTCTCCATGGCTATGAAATTAAGATCTCGCAAAAAGCTAAGTCCGCAAATCCGAAAGATGATTTTGCGTCGACAAACGCAAGAAAAACTGCGGGCAATCGTCCGATTCGCGCTTGCAAAGCCTGACAAGATCGCCTCAAGGCTTAAGGATGAAAAACGACTGAAAATTGCCCGTTGGCTTTCAAAGGAACAACTGACGGCAATTCTTGAATTGGACCTTCAAGAAATTGAAGACCTTGCTGACTCAGACTTTGTTGCGTACATCGAGTCCGGTGGGAGACTGAGTGCTTCGGGCCCAGGAAAAACGGCAACGATATCAGAAAAGGCATCGGCGCAAAGTAATGAGACAAAAGCATCGAGTAAGAAAAATTCTGGAAAGCACAGCACCAAGAAGTCCGCCGCCACAAAGAAGCATGAACGTTGACCGGCCACCTCCAACGGCTAGCCGGCCAACTCAAAAAAATGCTACTAAAAGATCGCGTCTATTGCCGCTCTGGCATCTACGCGCCCAAAGCCCCAATCAGGCTCAAAGGCGAAACTACCAGTTACGGGATTGGCTGTGGCAATCAAGATCTTACGAATCTGTTCGCTGGTCAAATCGTTCTGAGCTTCAAAAAGTAGAGCAACAATCCCTGCAACATGCGGTGCCGCCATACTTGTGCCAGTCATCGGAACTCTCATGGGAAAATTGGTTCCCGGGTTATCAGGATCCGGCCTACCCCCCATTGAATTGGAAGCCATGATGCCCGTTCCAGGCGCTGCGATCTCCGGCTTTTCACGACCATCACGAGTTGCCCCGCGGCCACTTGATCTGTTGACCATCTGATTGACGTGATTGTAGTTTGCCACAGCGATACTGCGGCGACCTGTGGCCGGAGTCCCCAAAGTTCGCACAGGATCGAAGTCGTTCCCGAGGAAAAATGATTGATCCCGGAAACGGTTCGTTGCGTCGCGGGTATCGCGCTCGATCCACGCATCGAAATCCCCTTTGCGAATGGAGTCGGCACGTATCTCAACTTTCCACGTTCCACTAAACAAATACTGATTGAATGGAGGACTGATTTCGATGTAGATTTGTGCATCACCGTTGAGAATCGTAAATCGTTCAGAGCTGATGTAGACTTCTGCGCCGTTTGCCAATGTGCTCAGTTCCTCTTCATTGGCCGAGACCCAAGGAGTTTCGTTCCCAAGTGGATCAATCACACGCACTGAGAATCTATCTTGCGATGAATACCAAATTTCCATCTCATTGGACGTTCTGTCTGCAACGCCCATATACGGAAAGTTATTGGGCAAGTCATTGATTGCACATGCCCCGATCTCCCAGTCGAGGGAATGCACTGCGCCAGCCCCCAATTGACCGGAGGCATGAGTTCTCCAATCATGTTCGTTGCCACCCGCCACAACAAATGATCTGGCTGGAACGCCCAGCATGTCATCGATGGCACGCTCCAACAAACTCTCCCCATCATGACTACCCCCGTTTTGCCCAAGGCTCATGTTGATGACGCATGGCATTCCAAGTTCTTCGGCCTTTTCGAAAACATACCTGACGGCCTCCGCAACGTGCGCTGAATCTGTGAAAGTTGTGTTCTGATCGTTGGCGGATGGTTGCACTAGAATCAATGTGGCTTCCGGGGCGGTGCCCACATAGTCACCGGCGGGGAAAACCATGTCTCCCGATCGCCCATTGCCCGCAGCCGTTCCCGCCACATGAGTTCCGTGCTCATAGTCTCCAAATTGGTGACGAATCTTTGCTGATGGATTCGAAGACGATAGAGCCGAATCAATGTCTGCTCGCGAGTATTCAACTCCATAATTGAATCCTGAAGGACTCGATTCACTCGAGTTAGGCGTAAGGAACTGATCCCAGAAAAACTCAATTCGAGTCGTGCCATCGTTGTTTCGAAAGTCATCGAGTGTGAAATCGAAACCAAAATCGATAATGCCTACTATGACTCCATCGCCTGTGTAAGACGTTCCTTGCACTGGATCATGGACAATGTCTGCTCTGGTTTCCGCGACAGAATTGTTTAATACAGGCGCAAGTCTCACTCCCGCATCGACGAAGTCTACGCCGTTGCTTTTACTCAATGCGTCAATCGACTCAACAGGACACTTGACCGAAAAGACGTCTTCCGATAGTCTCTTCCAACCAAGATGGGCGAAATCAGCAGGCACATTGCCGTCCGGAATCCGTACCAAAACTCTTTTGAAACACGTGTTTGCCTGGACCGCCTCCGCCCCGGCGATTGCGGCTTCCGAGGAAACAAAAGCCCGGTTCGCATCTGCAAGGAGTCTTTGAGGCGATGCCAGTGAATGAACCAATCTCCTCAGTTTGGGATCAAGCGACCTGGAAGTCAGCACCGAGCCCTTAACTTTTGATTTCGTTGTACCTTTCTTTCCTGTTGGCTTTTCCTTTCGTTTGAACTTCGACTTGGAAGCTTTCTTTTTTTTGCCTACAGCTTTTTTCTTCGCTACTTTTTTCTTCTTGGTCGCCTTCTTCTTGGTCGCCTTCTTCTTGGTCGCCTTCTTCTTGGCCACCTTCTTCTTGGCCACCTTCTTCGCGGACTTTTTCTTTTTGGACATAGCTGTATCAACTGGTTGGATGAGGAACTGATATTGGACTTAGGTGATGAGGCATCAACTAACTCATGCTTTGATGCATGATACAAATTTCTTGTGGCCAGTGCTTGCCTTATCACACTTATTTCATGCCAGATCCAGAAGGAATTCGAATCGAAAAAATCAAGGCGAAGCCGGACAGTCAGGCAGTCAAATTGTGGGAATTTGTTCGCAACTGGCAACAAACCAATCTGAATCGCCGATCGCCTGCCGCCGAATAGCCAGTTCTTGCGACCAAGCCAAACGTAGGGAGCAGGCTATTATGATAGAAGTCAAGTTGCTTCGGTGATTTACACGTGATTTACACCGAAGCGGTTTCGCGTTGCTTCTCCAACTGCCCTCGGACCGGGTGGCCATGGGTCGTTACCGACCCACGGCTCCCACAGACCCGTACGTGCGCGCATTAGCGCATACGGTTCCTCAATTCATGGCTTCGCTGTGTGCTTGAGAACCGAGCGGGCAGTGCTAACGGGAGCAAGTGGATAACAACGGAGGATGGCTTCGAATTTCTCCCAAGTCATCGAGCGAATGCGATTGCGGCGGTTAAGCCACTTTCGCCAACGTGGTCCGACTTCGTGGAGAAATCGAGTCAACGATCCCGAGTTACCTGTCACTCCATAGTACGCATAGTGTCCGCGCAATTTCTCATTCAGCTTCTTGTGCTGTTCGTCGATCGGTAGATGCCGGTTGTCATGACACCATTTGTCAATGTTCCCAACAGCTCGGCTAAAACGATCCGCGGCTGTCTTCAGTTTAACAACCCAGTATCCCTTCCGAGATCGCGCCCAGTAATGGGTGAATCCCAGAAGGTCAAAAGTTCCCAGACAATCATCTGGCGGATCGTTTCGATCCATCCGCTTAGACGGAGGAAAGAAACGCACCAGTTTCGTCTTGGTGGAATGGACTGTCAGGCCGTACTTGCCAAATCGCTTGGGGATGACTTCCATGACACGCTGAGCATCGCGATGATCGCGAAACCCGATCACGAAGTCATCCGCATAGCGGACGAGGAAGGCACGGCTTCGAAGACGTGGTACGACTTCTTGTTCAAACCATTGGTCCAGCACATAGTGCAGGAATACGTTCGAAATCAAAGGGGAAATCACACCGCCTTGGGGCGACCCGGAATCTGGATAACTCACGTTACCATCTTCCATGACGCCAGCCTTTAGCCACTTGTCGATCAGACGTAGCACCACGCCATCACGCACCCTAAGTTGAAGAAACTGCCGTAGGTGTTGATGATCCAAGTTATCGAAAAACTTGCGAATATCGACCTCTAACACCCACTTGCCTCTGGTCTGACAGTTCATCGTCTGGTCACGAAAAGACGTTAACGCTTGGTGTGCCGATCGTCTGGGTCGAAAACCGAACGAACAGTTCAAAAAGTCCTGTTCGTAGATCGGTTCCAACAACATGACAGTCGCCCTTTGGAGGAGCTTGTCTTCCAAGGTGGGAATTCCTAGCGGACGAGTTTCAGTACTCGAACCGCCTTTGGGAATATGCACACGCCGCACTGGTGGTGCTTTGTACGTGCCAGATTTCGCGCGGTCGAGCAGGCGCTGCAGGTTGCCCTCCAGATCCTGTTCATATTCTTCCGCGGTCACTCCATCCACGCCAACGGCGCCATTCTTGCGCGTACGTCTATACGCTTCTGTTAACCAGTCGATGTCCATCAGATAGGCAAGCGAGGTGAAAGCCATCTCTGGTGACTGTTTCGCCAACGCTGCTATCCGTTCCTGTTTCGTGGACACGAGTATCGAATTTCGAGGCATTCGTCGTGTTTCTCAAAAACGGTTCCATAAATCGACGCCTCGCTTCCCTCCATAGGCTCCAGCTAGGTGCTGTTTGCGGTAGCCCATGAGTGGCGGACTCGCGAGGAATTATCCATAATCCTCCGAGGAGTTTCAAAATGCCAGAAAAACAGAAACGTATTCGTCGCAGTTTCGACGAAGATTTCAAACGCGATGCAGTCAACCTTGTGGTGAAACAGGGCTACTCATTCAAGGCAGCTGCCGAGGCAGTTAATGTCTCGCCTCGAAGCCTTCGAGAGTGGCATGTGAAGTATGCGCCAGAACCAGAACCTTGTGATGAAGCATCGACCGTCAAAGAACTTGCCGCCGAGAACAAGCGGCTTCGAAAGAAGCTTCAGCAGGCTGAGATCGAACGAGAAATATTAAAAAAAGCGACGGCGTATTTCGCGAAGGAGTCGAAATGAAATACGCCTGGATGGAAGAACACAAAGACTCCTTTTCAATCAAAGCCATGTGTCAAGCTCTCGGAGCCAGCAAGAGCGCATACTACGCTTGGAGGAATCGAACTCCGGGACCGAGAGCTCAGCGATCGCAGCGTATTCGCGAGAGTGTGAAGCAAGTGCATGAAGAATCGAATCAGATTTATGGCAGCTACAAGATTGCTGACGAACTTCAGAAAGACCCTCAGCTCGAAGCGGCCTGTCGCAACACAGTGGCCAAGGCAATGAAGGAAATGAACCTCAAAAGCCGGGTTTCCAAGCGGTTCAGACCGACGACTACGGTCACTGATCCTTCAAAGAAGCCTGCCGACAACATTCTCAATCAAGTCTTCAAAGCTGATGCGCCGAATCAAAAATGGGTCACTGACATTACTTACTTGCCCCTTGCTACTGGCTTCGGTTACCTGGCAGTGGTTCTGGACCTGTTCAGTCGAAAGGTCGTTGGTTGGCAACTGTCGGACGGCTTGGCCACACCTTTGGTAAGCGATGCGTTGCGGAATGCGATTGAGAATCGAAAGCCAAAGACCTCCGAATTGTTGTTACACAGTGATCGCGGGTGCCAATACACCAGCGATGAATACCAGGCTCAACTGAAAACGATGGACATCACGTGTTCAATGAGTCGAACTGGCTGCTGCTACGACAACGCGGTGATGGAGCGGTTCTTCTGGCCGCTGAAGCATGAATGGACGAAGTTTGAGTCCTTTGAAAACATGGAGCAAGCAAGAACGAGCGTCTTTCAATACATCGAAACGTTTTACAACAGAAAACGAATGCATCAGTCGCTGGAGTACCTTTCACCAGAGCAGTATGAAGAAAAATTCCAAAGGGAATTAGCTGCCTAAAATCAAAAATCGCGAGTCCGTCACTCATGGGCTACCGCAGTTCGCCGACTTCATCGGTACTATCAAGACGCTATGACGCCCTGCAGCCATTCCGCCGCACTTCGTTTCCTTCGCTTGGCGGTACCTCAGCGTGTCACTTGTTGCGTTCGCTCCTTGACGGACAAGTGCACCGTCAAAGCCTGGAGTTGGTGATCCGGTATCTCCAGCCGGAATTTCGCTGAGGAGCGAACAGGGTTCTCCCAAGTTCCTGAGGAACCTTCATCATCCGTTTGCACATGTTCCAATCCGACGCCGGCAGGACTGCTTACACCAAACCATTGCGGTGCAGCAGCGTGGCCCTTGGTCATCGAAAGGCAAAGGCTCCCACGAAAGGTCTTTCGACGCTCTATAGCATGGCTTTCGGACTCGCTGTCTACGCTTCGCAGGGCGGATTACTCCAACACCACGCAAGACTCGCTTCCAGTTGCTGGTCAAGCTCTACTGGACGGGATTCCCACCCGCATGGTTCCGATGAAAGGTTTCAGATTTGTAGATTACATCTCATTCCCCTTTCCCAAGCTTCTTGGCGCAAGCTGGGTGGCCTTGGGTCGTTACCTTCCCAGGGCTCCCACAGATCCGGACGTGCGCACATTAGCGCATCCGGTTCCTCAACCGACAGATTTACCATCCACAAGTGGTCCCAGTAGTTATCCGATCGAGTTACGTTGACATGTGAAAAGAACCTCGATGGATTCAACATGTTGCCCTCGATTGGGTCTGCCGACTGACGTTTCGCTTTCCTCCACAGGGTCCTCCGGGCGAGTTCCCCTACTTCAACAGTACTATCAAAACGCTACGACCTCCTGACGCCCATCCCGCCGCACTTCGTTGCCTTCGCTTGGCGGTACCTCAACGTTCACTCGTTGTTTTCGCTCCTCGGCGGACGAGTGCGCCGCCGAAGCCTGGAGCTGGTAGCCCGGTATCTCCAGCCGGGATTTCGTTGAGGAGACGAAAGGATCTCCCAAGTTCCTGGGGAACCACAATTGTCCGTTTGCAATGTTCCAATCCGACGCCGGCAGGACTACTTACACCAGACCATTGCGGTGCAGCAGCGTGGCCCTTGGTCATCGCAAGGCAAAGGCTCCTACGAAAGGTCTTTCGACGCTCAATAGCATTGCTTTCGGACTCGCTGTCTACGCTTCGCAGGGCGGATTACGCCAACACCACGCAAGACTCGCTTCCAGTTGCTGGTCAGCTCTACTGGACGGGATTCCCACCCGCATGGTTCCGATGAAAGGTTTCAGATTTGTAAATTACATCTCATTCCCCTTTCCCAAGCTTCTTGGCGCAAGCGATGTGACCGAAGCGTTCTACGGGACGTGCGCCCGTTTCGTTCTCCAGTGCAATATTTCAAAGCTCTTCGAACTCTTCTTCGTCAAAGTAATCTACGTCAAGGTCCGCTTTAGTTAGGTCCTTCAAAAGATCGTGCATTCGAGGAGGAGTATATGTCGCTTCATCCAATAGTTTCGAAACAAGCTGTCCCTTACTTGCAAGCGGTAACTCACTGGCAATATGCTCTGTAAGCGCTCCAGCATCCTTTTTGTTACCCACAAGTATTAGGATTCCATGAGCTCTCTGACAACACTAATGTCGTGCTTGCTTAACTGAAAATTCTTTTCAAGAGGCCGTGACATGGATGTCTGGGTCGAGTCAGAAGTAGCCGAGTGCGAGTTCCCGGACAAGCGTCTTTCGTCTCGTTTCGCAAAACTGCTTTCAACGATGGGACAGAAAATCGGTGAAACGATACCTACTGCTTGTCAGGATTGGGCAGCGACGAAAGCGGCGTACCGTTTCTTTGGTAACCCTCGGGTTGATGAAAGTGCCATTCTTTCTGGTCACTTCTCGGCCACTGCAAGGCGATTCACGCAAGCGACGGGTCCTGTTCTGGTCCTTCACGATACATCCGAATTCACGTTCCAGCGCGAACAGCCAGATAAAGTTGGGAAAGTAAGCATCACGCACACACGGCAGGGGACGCCCGTTACGGTCTGCGGATTGTTGATGCATGCCAGTCTGGTTATCACTTCAGACGGTCTTCCCCTCGGGCTGTCAGCCGTGAAGTTTTGGACGCGGAAAAAGTTCAAGGGGACCAGGTCGCTGAGTAAAAAAGTCAACATGACGAGAATTCCTATTGAAGAAAAGGAAAGCTATCGTTGGCTTGAAAATGTTCGGCACTCATCTCAAGTGTTGGGCGAACCAGAGCGGTGTGTGCACATTGGTGACCGTGAAAGCGACATCTACGAGTTGTTTTGTACTGCCAAACAGGAAAACACCCGATTCTTGATTCGAACTTGCGTCGACCGAATGGCTGGCAACGGCACAACGGTTCTGAAGAAAATGAAACGCCAACCCGTGCAGGGATGGTATGAAATCGAAGTTCCAGATTCATCGGGAAATATTCAGCCGGTCAAGCTGTCAATTCGATTTTGCACGATGACAGTCCATCCACCGGTTGCCAAACAAAAGAAGTATCCACCTCTTTCGCTGTCATTAGTTTTTGCTCAGGAAACGAATCCGCCCAAGTCACGAGATGCGATTCACTGGAAGCTAATTACGAATCTCGAAGTTGACACATTTGAGTCAGCAATCGAGAAACTAGATTGGTATGCACAAAGATGGAAAATCGAGACGTTTTTTAAGATCTTGAAATCGGGATGTCGCGCTGAAAAATCTCGACTGCATACCGCGGAGCGACTGACAAATTTGATTGCCGTACTGTGTATCGTTGCTTGGCGAGTCTTTTGGCTCACGATGGTCAACCGAATAGCACCTGATACTCCTGCGGAAGAAGTCTTCACCAGAACAGAGATGAAGATTTTGGATTGTCTTGCAAAAGGAGATCCGCCAAACAAAACAACGTTGAGTTACTACATTGTCGAGATTGCAAAGATCGGCGGCTACCTCGCAAGAGGCAAAGATCCACCGCCGGGAAACATCATCATGTGGCGAGGGATTTCAAGACTGACTGATATTCATCTTGGCTTCGAGCTCAGCACCAAAAGATGTGGGTAATAAAAAGTCCAGCATCTCCCGTAACTCCAACGAAAAACACCATTACATCGTGCCACCATGGATCCGAAAACTTTTCAGCGAGCGATCTTACTTTCTGTTTAAAGACTAACGCATTAGCAGCCAAGAACTCTTGAAACGACAAGTGCCCAAGAGAGTACTCGCCATCACCCTCGCGAAAAACAACATTATCGACTTCAACAAGTTCAATTAGAAACTCAGAGAATGACATTGAGAGCCGAATGTTCCCGAAGTTGGACCTCCAAATTCGCATTGCGAATTGCTCTGTAAATCTTCTCGTGTGCTTGGTGTGCATATGCAATGCGAGGGTCGACAAAAATTTAAATTTGTCTTTCGGATTGGCAATTGAACGCTTTACGACTTTTCGGGAGCTGTCCCAGTCACCGAGCATCAATTCAAACTTTCGGCTGTACACTTCTGTTCGCGATCGAGGCAAGTCAAAATCACCAATCACGAGCGAAGCCAAAATAGTTGCCGTCAGTGGGTTTTTACAGATTTCCCTCACGTTCGGATTTTCATTCAAAAAATTCATCACCTCCCGATGTTTCGACGTAGTCAACCATTTTCGAAAGAACTCGCGGACTTGGTCATCAGTGAATTCTTGCAGCCGGAACGGCATAAATAGGTTGCCTAAATCGAGGCGATCAATCGCTCGCGAAGTTAACACGATTTGGGGCTTATTTGCTTTTGTGAAATTTTCTCGGAGCTTCCCAATTTTTTCGCCAAACTGAGATGATTCATTTAGTTTTTCGGTTCTTCGTGGATTTTAGTGGCCATGTTCTAAAGAGTCGAGCATTTGTTATTTT
>CAYZPA010000125.1:0-10830 GCA_964479855.1 uncultured Pirellulaceae bacterium | reverse complement strand
GGAGACAGGAATGCTGGAATGGTTTACTGAGAATTCTTTCTTTCCCGCCTGTCTTGGGATTCTGTTGGCGGTCTGCTTTCTTGGGATGTGGGTGGCATCAAGCGAAAAATTGATGCTGAAGCTTGGCCTGATCTTTGTCTTAGTGACCGTGCTTACCGTGGTGACTGAGATCCTGATCGTGACGGATCGCGAGAGTGTTGAGAACGCGCTCTATGACATGGCATCCGGAATGCGTGAAAATGATTTCGATCGAGTTTTTGCGTATCTGAATGATGAAGATCTGGTTCGCCGTGCCAAAGGTGAGCTTCGAGATGCAACATGTCATGGCTGCAACATCACCGCCGTAAATTCGATCGAAGTTGAAAAAGGTGGAGAGCAAGCCGTTGCAGATTTTGTCGCTTTCGCAAAAGCGAGCAACAAACAGTTCAACAGTCCTGTGCCAATTCAGAGGCGGATTAAATTGGATCTTAAAAAAGATGGTAACGGTCGATGGAGAGTGATGGAATTCGAAACATCCAACCCACGAGATACCCTACGACTGTAGTGGAGTTGAGGGATTGTGAGTCTTTTTCGGTTGCCGAGGCAACGATATGTGCGGGGAAACACTGATTTGGTTGTCAGTTCGCTAGGGCGCGAATATACTTAATTCGGAATTATTCACGACAACAGGCGTTTGGTATGAGGCGATTTTTCTGAAGTGGGGTCAGTTTTTGCAGATTCACCAATTCATTTCGTGGGTGAACTGTCGAAACCACACACTTGGAACAATGCTCCAATGAAATAAGCCTTCTCAATTTTGACGCCCACGCAAGTGAATAATTCGGGTTAATAGCCCCTCCAACCATGTTTCCCTCCTACGACTCCCTGACCGGGCGAAAAATGTCCAACGCATCTGAAGACATTCCAACTGACGAACGCGACGAAACGACCGTCTTGCCCCCACCACTTCCCCGATTTGAAACAGAGGAAAAATCTGAATTGTCGGGGGGTTCTGCTAACTCAAGGAAGCGTTCACGAAAGCGTCGTCTTGTCTGCTTCCACTGCAATCGTTCAGAAGGTCACTCGAACCCGTACCTTGGATCGTGGTTCTATTCGTACTTTATCGGAGCGACTTTCGGCCTGATTACTTTGATCGGTCCGTTCCGATGCCAATGTTGCGGAAAACAGCGAACGCTTTTCAAAGACTGGCTGCACCCTCAATGGCACATCAAAGGTTACAAAAACCGGGTTGCGGTTGATGCCAAGCGGACTCGCTGATTGAATCTGCAAGAAATACTATCGAGTCTCTCTGCGAAAATTCTTGCAGACGAAGAGGTTGCCCAATCCCTGCCAGATGAAGTACGAGAGTCAGGCTGGCTCGGGTTTCCTGCTTGCAGTGACCACGAAATCAGGTCCGCAGAAATGCGGCTAGGCGTAACCTTGCCAAACACTCTGCGCGACTTTTATTTGTTGACCAATGGTTGGCGCAATTTGAATGAGTTCGTTTACGCGATTCTACCTGTCGAAAAAATTGACGTTCTGCCGAATGTCGATCGAAAGCTGGCAGACGCCATAAACGCGTCCTCTCCAGACGGATCATATTTCAAAATGATGCGTGAACTAAACAGTCATATTGAAGTGCCAGAGATCGACGTCGAGGCGTTGACTGATCCGGAATTATTCACGACGACAGGCGTCTGGTTTTCCCTTTGAAGCGATTCTCCGGACGCGGAGGCAAGTTTTGCAAATTCGTCAGTTTCACGTCGTAGGTGACTTGTCGAAACCACAAACCTGAAACAATACCCCAATGAAACAAGCTTTCGCCGTGTCGACGCCCACGCATCGTGAATAATCCGGGCTGATGAAACTGTGACACGCCCACTGCGGTCGATCGTGTTATCAACCGAAGGGGACGCGATAACGACATTAATTGATCCTTACAGTGACGTAGTGGATGGTGAGTGGGAGGTTGGTGCTTGGGCAAGTTGGTATCCTGGCATGAGGTGGTCGAACAAAGACTGGCAGTCATATCTTTCCGATCAACTAGAGGGCGGCAGCCGAGCTGGTCGAGGATAATGGATTCAAGTCGCCGTTCCAGTTGGCATCAAAGTCACTAGCGGAACAGCCGGCTTTCAGGTGGTTGCCACGAAAATCTGGCAACCGCTTCTGAAATCGATTACGATAGAGCGTAACCAAATCGCATCCAGCGACAAAATTCAACGCACGATCTAACCGTACGCCAACCAAAACCCAAATTGCGAACGTGCTCTCGCGGCACACGGATAGATCGCAATTCGTTATCCAGCTTAGGCTTTATACAATGGGGTCAAAATGAAACGCTTTTCACTCAAACTCCTGTTTTTTGTTGTGACCGTTTGTTGCTTCCTACTATTTGTCAAATTTGTTGACCTGCCACATACGATCGACCTTGCTACCCCGACACCTAATGGGATAGCTGTTGGCAGTCCGATTAGTTTCATCCACAAAACAAAAGGCGACAAAACACCGGTATTCTACGTAAAAAATGCTACGGTTACGTCGATCGACAACCCCGACGCTATTTGTTCGGTTTCGTTTCGGACGCCAATGGTAAACAAGATAAGCCTTTGGATTGAAAATCAACGGGATTTGATTATCCTTCCTGGCTCGCACAAGTAGGATGCGTCTTAAAATTCGGGCTCTATTCCAGGAAAAAGCTTAATTGGCGAGAATATTGAACCGGAGTTATTCACGACGACAGGCGTCGGGTTTGCGATTTGAGTCGATTCTCCTGAAGTGGCGACAAGTTTGCAAATTCGTCAATTTCACGTCGTGGGTGAATTGTCGAGACCTCAGACGTGGAACAAGATGTCCATCAAACAAGCCTTCTCAATTTCGATGCCCACGCCTCGTTAATAATCCGGGTTGAATGCTGCAAAACAAATGAACGACGGTGTTAGTGTTGTTCAATTGATTTTCTGGATTATCTGTTCGGCCGCATCGCCATATCGCAGCACTCTACGGCTCGGACGGAAATTTCGCCAACAACCAATACCGCGTATCGGACGACGATCATTAAGGTAATCGGAGAGGGCATCGGCTGCAGGTTCTCCGATCTCGTAAAGTGCGAGCGCGGGATTGTAGTCGACGTTTCCCGGAACTGTTGTACCGTAAAAAGAAAGCTGACAGGAACCGGGCTGCGAAAACTGAAACGCCCGAGCATCCCTGAGGAAATGAATATGGACCGCAATTCGTTTGTTCAGTTCAATTTTCGTGAAATTGTCAGGGATTGTAAATTCCGAATCCTGAATGATCATTTCGTTGAGCAGATTCGACAATTCTCGCGCTTGATCTGCGTAGTAAGTGTCAGGATATTCGTTCACAATTTTGAGGAACAATTTGGCCGCTTGCTTTCGGTCACCTTGCTCATCCAAAGCTGTCAGACCCTGAATAAAAATGTCCCACGATTTTGCAGTTGGTATTTCGGATAATCGTTTTCTATCAGCGTCAGTTAGCTGATAGTTCAGATTGAAAAGTTTGCCGGTTTCAACCAAACGCATCGAACTCATCGTTTGTTTCCCAAACAAACTGCAAAATTCTGCATATTCATCTCGCATTGGTTTACGTCGCCAACGTTCATTGATGAATTCGCGAAACTGATCCGCATTCGTTTTTTTGTACCACTCTCGATACTCCGACACGTTCCAGCCAAAATTTTGCCCCGTGACATCGCAGAGGTACCTATACCCCAGATGTCCTGATTCCTTGAGTGAATCAATCAGGAATGACAGCGATTCCTTCTCGCCCTGCGATGCCAACGCATAATGAAGGGCGAGCTTGACCTGAAAATCGGATTCCTTTTCTAATCGAATCCTGATCGCTGGGGAAATTTTCTTGGGGTCGACGGTTTGCGACAGCGATTCAGCAGCATCTTTGCGCGTATCAGAGTTGGAATCATCGAGTTGAGCAATTAGGTCGTCAACGTCGCCGGCGTCTGATTTCAACGCGAGCACATCGCTGGTGAAAAGCAATGCCGTGATGGCAAACACAAGCAGCAATCTTCTGATTCGCATAAGCTCTCCGCAGGCTCGATTGCGACACGCGTGAAAGGCTGTTGAAGGTCGATGACATAACGTTTTTAACCGGAATTATTCACGACGACAGGCGCCTGGTTTGTCCTTTGAGCGATTCTCCGGACGTGGCGGCAAGTTTTGCAAATTCGTAAATTTCACGTCGTGGGTAACCTGTCGAAACCACAAACTTGGAACAATGGCCCAATGAAACAAGCTTTCTCCAGATCGACGCCCACACATCATGGAAAATCCGAATTTAGTTCGCAAAATTATTTCTGTTGCCACTAAGCCCGGCGCCCTGAGTTATTGGGGAGCCGCCACGCTGGAAGCTTCGCACTCCCGTATCGAACGTTCGATAGATGTTGAAATCGAACGGAGGAACCGTCTCTTCGATACCTGCCTTGGCGACTTGCAATCGCAACAATCGCTCAAAGTAGATGAATGGAAAATTGGTGTCGGGACGCTTCTTTTGGACCCAGCGAAAACTGGTTTGAATGATTTTCGATGGCAGTTTCCCTTCACGGACGTTTAACACGATATCGGAAATGAACTTTCGTTCTTCGTCACGCCGAGTTTTCAGGATCGCGTTGAGCTGCTGTTCGTACTGCTCAAATCGTTTGTCGGTAAAATCCTCTGGCGAGAAAGTTTGCTCAACGGATGAATTGGGTTCCGCATTGAAGGTCGGAGCCGGAGTTTGTGTCACCTCGCCAGACACAATTTGCGACAAGGCCTGCGGCACGTTGACAAGCGAGATCGCCAAGACTGCGACGGACAACAAGTGTTTCGATAGAAAAAGCTGACTAATCATCAGTAGACTCGAAATGGAGCTAGAACATTTATTGGGCCTCTATTTACTGATTTCCGCTCGATGGCAAAAGGGAAATTTTTACAATCTCCGCCCTGTGGAAGCTTTCCCATTTCCATGAAAAGCGCAGATTTTTACAGTATAATCGTTTAACGGCTGCCGAATTGCTATCAGTGTTGGGTTTGGCCGCCTCGGCTTTCAATTAAATTTTCACGGAGACCACGGAACGTGACAGAGCGAAGTAAAAAAACAGAAACACAAAACTCCTTCAGTTCTTCGTCTTCGAGTTCGTCTCGAAGAGGTTTTTTGAAAACGGGAACCGCAGTCGCCGGTGTTACCGCGGTTGGTCTCGGAACGCCCTCACTTTCACTCGCTCGATCGGCTCACGCAGCAGGTCGCGATACGATCAAGCTTGGTCTGATCGGTGGCGGTGGACGTGGAACAGGAGCTTCAATCCAGGCGATGAATACGACGTCAGGAAACAACGTCGAACTTCATGCGATCGCGGACGTATTCGAAAACAGAGCCGCTCAAGCGATCGAGCAATGCATCGAACAGCATGGCGAAAAAGTCAAGGTGAACGCCGACAGCACCTTTGTTGGGCTCGACAGCTACAAGCGGATCCTTGATTCAGACGTCGACATGGTGATCCTCGCAACACCGCCCGGATTCCGACCGCTCCATTTCGAAAAGGCCATTGATGCCGGAAAGCATGTCTTCATGGAGAAGCCAGTCGCAGTTGATGCTCCTGGCATCCGCAGAGTCCTTGAAGCGGGCAAGAAAGCGACGGAGAAGAAGCTTTGGGTTCAGGTTGGACTGCAGCGTCGCCATGAGCCCATCTATCAGGACACGATCGAGCAGCTGCAAGGCGGCATTATCGGAGACTTATTGGTCAGCCGAGTGTACTGGAACAACAACGGCGTTTGGAATCGTCCGCGTGACCTTAAAGACAACGAATTGGAATATCAACTTCGCAACTGGTATTACTTCAACTGGCTTTGCGGCGACCATATCGTTGAGCAACACATTCATAATCTTGACGTGATCAACTGGTTGATGAACGACTACCCAACAACGGCTCAGGGCCAAGGCGGTCGTTTGCTTCGTACCGGACGCAAGAACGGAGAGATCTTTGATCACCATGCTGTCGAATACACTTACGGCAATGGTCACAAGATGTTTAGCTTCTGTCGTCACATGCCGAAGTGCTGGAGTGCGGTTACCGAGTACGTTCACGGTTCGAACGGATCGGCGCATCTTTCAGCTGGTAAGATTTTCGACAAGAAGGGTGATTTGATTTTCGAAGCCGAAAACAAGAAGCACGACGGTTGGCAACAAGAGCATCACGACCTGTTCGAAAACATCGAAGCCGGCATCTATGTCAACGAAGCCGAATATGGTGCAAAGAGTACCTTCACGGCGATCTTTGGCCGTTTGGCGACCTACAGTGGCAAGGAGATTAACTGGGAAGAAACGCTCACTTCGTCGCCTTCGTTGGCGGACGTCGACAAGTTGACTTCATTCGAGATGGATGCTCCTGTCGCTCCTCAGCCTGACGGCACCTACGCGATTCCTGCACCGGGAGTCGGTGCCAAAAAGGTTCTGAAAGGTTAGAGCTCTGAATGGGCTAAGCTCTCGGAGGGATTAGCTCTGACTTTCGAATCTGGTCGAAGCTGACCATACGCCTGCATCCTGTTTTCAATCGGATGCAGGCTTTTATTTTGCCTTCAAAGCATGATGAGCGTTGACCTACGAGTCGGTTCTACGCGAGTCGACTCTACCGCTTCCAGCTCTTGCGACCATCAAAACCCAGCGGAAATTCAAGCTTGGTCAAATTCAAACCTTGCGAAATCGCACCGACAGCGAATCGAAACCAACTGCTCGAGTAAAAGCCTCCGTCGTTTCGATGTGCCGTTGGGAGTCAATGACCTCAATCGCGATGTCACGTTTGCAAAGCGACTCCAGCAGCGATCGGATCACCAATCGAGCATGAGCTGCTCCCTGGCATAAATGTCCTCGAAAACCAAACGCAACATGCGGGTTGGGACGCCTGTCCAGAACGACGTCTTCAGCATTTTCGAAAACGCTTTCGTCATGGTTCGCGGAAATCCAGCAGAGCCCTACCCTTTCGCCAGGTTCGACTCGAACGCCATGAACATCGGCCCCTTTTGGGCAAACGCGACCGATTTGAGTCAACGGCATGAACACGCGAAAAAATTCTTCGCTGGCAAGCGTAATCCGCTTTGTATCCTCGCGCAGAAATTCAAGGCCGTGTGGATTTTCACCGAGCCATGCAATGATCGAGGTCACGCTATGAATGATTGTATCGCGACCACCAGCAAACGCGAGATTTGCAAACCCCAGACATTCGTCTCGTGTCAAACGGCGTCCGCGAAATTCGGATCTGGACAACGCGCTGAAGAAATCGTCACCCGGATTGGATTCTGCTTTGTCAAACTGATCGTTGAGATAGTTTTCCAAAAATTCACCCGGCTTGGATTCGCCTTCCTGCTGACGGAACACATGGATGCCCCACCGAATCCAAACGTCGGCTTCCGATTCAGGCATGTCCAGCAGGAAAGTGAATGCTTTCGACTGAACTGGCAACGCCAATTCTGCCACGGCATCGAACGAATCTCGCTTTGAAAGCGAATCGACCACATTATCGATCATTGTTTTAACCGCATCGATGACTTCCGGTTTTTTGGCTCGCAGAAAAAATGGCTGCGTCAGATCGCGATACTCTTTGTGGTCTGGCGGATCGACTTCGATAGGCAGTTGACGAACCGACCGCATTTCTTCTTCTGACGGAATGGGGACTCTAAATGGAGCGTCTGAGCTAAACGTCTTCCAATCGGCAGCGGCATCTCGCACGTCCTGATGTCGTAACATCATCGTGATCATCTCGCTGTTGAACGGACACTTCAAAACGCCTGTTTGCTCACGAGCTTCCTTGAAGGGGTCATCATTGAGACGTTTCAAAGGTTCCATATTCTTTTCGTGGGGGGTAAGACCGTTGCCTGCGGCGGGTGCAATGATAACAAGTTGCACGACCGTTTTTCAGCGGAAACGAGCCTGTTGAGTTTGACGCCTGAAGGCGCGAGAGCAAGGTCGTCAACGGACTTGAACCGGAATGATTCACGATGACAGGCGTTTGGTTTGCCCATTTAAGCGATTCTCCTGAAGTGGCGACAGGTTTTGCAAATTCACCAATTTCACGTCTCGGGTGAACTGTCGAAACCTCAAACTTGGCACAATGCCCCATGAAACCGGCCTTTTCAATTTTGGGATCACGCATCGTGAATAATCCGGGGTCATTTCGAAATCGCAGCGAAAGCGAAAAAATGGCAATCTGCATGAATGCTTGGTCGCGAACCTGTTTCGATGGATTTGCTCCAAAAAGATGCCGCCTCGATTGGGGGAGACCAGAATTGCAATATCAAAGCAAAGTAAAGCGACGTTGCAGCGATGTGAACCCTGAATCATAATAGCGGTATTGGATCTGAGGGCTTGAGACGTCAAGCTTTCAATTCATTGGGTCGCAAAACGCATTGCGATTTACGAACGGCCTGTTGGAAGACCAATCTACGGCTTCGGTTTTCGGCGGGGTGATTTAAAGAAAAGGAGGTGACTAAGTGTGTAGTTTCTGTATTAGCCGAGTGGGTGGATCCGCTTGATGGCTATCGGCGGGTAGCCAAATGGCCACCCTTCGCAGGACTTCATCATCCCTTGTGAAGATAAAGTTCAGCTATGACGGCCCGTTGTTCGCATTCGCGAGCAGCGGGTCTTTTTTTGTTCCAGCCCATTTTGTTCCAAAAACCAAATCTGGACCCGTACTGCCAGACCTTTCCCCCATCTACCAGCACAGATCAGCCATACCTTTTAGCCTTTTTCGGATCGAATCATCTGCAACGCGTTTTGAATTTCCTCCATCACGACCGGATCGTCTTCGATTTCCAAACGCGAACGCAATGCAGTTCGGCAAGCGGATTCATCAAACCTATCGTGCTTGCCGATGGCCCACGCCGAAGCTCCGCGAACCAGGGGTTCTGAATCGTTAATCGCGATCGCGAGCGTTCGTAAACCTGCTGGCGAAGGATGATTGCCTATCGCGATGGCGGCGTTCCTGAGAATTCCGCGTCGTTTGGGTCGCCACAAAGGCGTCTTTCGAAAACGAGTTCGAAACTGGTCGTCATCGAGCGTAAAAAGTTCGTGTAAGTCCAAGGGAGCCAATTCCGGATTGGGTTGAAATTCCGCCTTTGGTGTTTGTGTCGCTTTGTTGTTCCATGGGCAAACGTCCTGGCATACATCGCAACCCAAAATCCAGTCACCCATCTGATCACGAAGCTCCATCGGTATTGGACTTCGATGCTCAATCGTCAGATAGCTAATGCATTTTGTTGCGTCCAGTTTTCCGGGTTCGACAAACGCACCCGTCGGGCATTGGTCGATGCAAGCCGTGCACGTGCCGCAATGAGAAGTTGGAAACGGAGCGTCGTATAACAGTTCCTGATCGATCAGCACCGCTGCGATGAAAAACCAGCTGCCGAGCTCCCGGTTGATCAACATGGTGTTTTTGGCAAACCAGCCCATGCCAGAAAGCTGAGCGAACTCTCGTTCCAAAAGAGGTGCGGTATCGATGACGCCTCGAATCGCGACATCTGAAAAATCAGATTTGATCGTGCGGCAAAGCTGTTTCAACTTTTTGTGAACCAGATCGTGATAGTCATGACCGCCCCACGCATATCGTGAAACTCGTCCCTTGCTCGCCGCAGGTGGAAGGCTATCCGCGTCGACGTGGTAGCTGATCGCCAGCATCATGACGGAGCGGACTGGAGGAAACACGCCCGCAGGATGGCGATAGGCTTCGCGACGGGTTTGCAGGTATTCCATTTCGCCGTGATAGCCATTTTCCAACCATTCCTCGAATCTGGAAAAACCATCCGGTGCAACGGCGGGCGCAATACCAACGAAATCGAATCCAGTTCGATGGGCTTCCGCCTTTAACGATTGTGTCAATTCCACGTTCATTTATGGCAACATTGGCACTGTATTTCAAATCCCGCCCTTGGCGAACAAAAGCCGCTTGCAACCGGGCGGCGTCCATTTACTGTGGAAAAAGACCCATGAATCGATCTGCTTCTCGTCAGTTCGCCAATGGAATGCAGGCGTTTATTTTTGGCGCCCTGATCTTACAACAAGCGTTCAAAAAGGTACTACCCATGAGAAAATTTCTTGCCGTCGCGATCGCCTTCAGTGCCGTCGCAATATTCGCCAGCTCGGAAACCCACGCGCAACGCAACGGCCCCGGCTACAGTTTTGGAATCGGTCTTAATCAGGCAGCTCAAGCCGGAGTTTACGGTGGCTTCGGTGGCCTGAACGGTTTCAATGGAATTGGATTTGGTTTTCGCGGAGCTGCTCGCCAGGAACGCCAGCCATTTTTCGCCATAAACCCGCCTGTTTACTATAGCGGTATCGTTCGACGTCCATACGGAATCAGCCCTTTCGCGGCGCCAGCAGGAATCACTCCTGTCGAAATGCAAATTCCTGTTGCTGATCCTGTGACGGTAACCAACCCGTTCTTCAACAAGATGTCTCCTGCATCCGAAGTCGCTGAAGAAGCTGTTGATACGGACACGAAAAACAAGTCAACGATGGTTACGAACCCATACATCGTTAGCGAACCAGAAGACTTTCAGTTGACGCTGCCTGCCTCGTACGAGACAGAAGTCAACTAACTGACAAACAAGTTGACAAGACTGATAAAAGACATCGTCCTCCAAAGACGGTGTCTTTTTTTCGTAGGACGGTGTCTGTTTTTTCGTAGCAGGTTGTCCTATTTCGTTTTTTGTTGGTTCAAATTTAGCGGTCTGACTTTGGATATACCAGCTCGCTCAATGCGAAAGTTTCGAAGCTGCAAGAATACCAGCCCGACGCGCAAGGGCTTGTTGATTTAATGAGCCGTTTGGGCGTTAGCCCCGGTTGAAGCGTCGT
>CAYZPA010000124.1:0-11281 GCA_964479855.1 uncultured Pirellulaceae bacterium | reverse complement strand
GAAGCCTGTTCTTTTTCAATATCAATTCAAAGGCGCATCAGCCGGATCGCACCCTAGCGTCTTGATCAAAAAATGCGGTAAGACAACCTTTGTCATAGTTCGTGTCACATATTGAAAATGAAATCAATTTCTCAAAACTGTCGAGGCTCCAAATGACAGCCTCTCCAGCACCGCAACCAACTAGCCGAGTAGAATCTGCGGTGAAACTAGCTTGTGCCCCCAAAGAAAACTTCGTCTTCGAAACTGAATTTAAATACGTTCTTCCCATGGTTCGAAGATCCGACAGCCTTTGAATTAGACTGCCGTCTTTGGCGTTATATAGCTCAATCGAATTCTGGTCGTCGCCACATGCAACAAACCGCCCATCACGGCTAACTTGAAGTGACGACAATCCACAGTTGCTAACAAGCTCAACGAAGTCCTTGGAACTTGAATCTACTGCAACCAAGGATCCTGAGAATGGACGATCCGAAGCTGACGACGAGACAACCGTGCAAAACAATCTGCCTGAGCTAGAACACGTTCTTAAATGGGCAATTTCAGTTCCCGGCAGGGAAATCAGATCGACTTCATTAAGTCCATTTGAGTCAAAAATCCTGATGTTACCTGCGGAAGACACCGCGAACTGGTCGTTGGGCATGACGACTGTTTTAACTGGGAGCTTGCCTTCGCGCCCCAAGGTGAGATCTGCTACCAATGCGCCGGTATTGCTATTCAGCACGGCAAAACTGTTGCTCCGTTCATCCGCAACAACAAGGCGACTTTTTGAAGGAAGGAAGAGCAAGCTTGTGATGTAGCTGCCGAATTCATTAGTACTCCAAAGTACTTCTCCGCTCCTACGATCAAAGCACCGAACAACTCGGTCGCTACCTCCACAGAAAACGCATTTCCTTTTTGCATCGTATTCGATTGCACAGGTGAACCAGTCATCTGCCATCGGGGCGAACGTTTCGATTGACTCAAATGGACGCCAAACAGAAAAATCTTCCGCATACCAGTCGCTAGATACCAACCGAGATCCTGTGCTGTCGAAAAACAAGCTTTCAATCGACGCTTTGCTCGATGGGAAAAACTGCTTTTCCAGTTTTCCGCTAACAACGTTGAAAAGGCCAATTTCGTGTCGGCGTTTCCCCTCGCCCGTTTCCCAATTCCCTTCTACAGCAACAGCAATCATATCTTTCTGCGGAACGGTTTGAATCGCAGATGCGTTCTTTCCTAGAGCGGCATCGATTTCAATCGTCTGAATCAGCACGCACTTGGAGTCGATGCGGTAAACGTCAAGTGAATACCAGTCAGAGGTTGCTAAGAGAGTTCCATCTGTCGAAAGTGAAATGAGTTTATTCTCACCGAGAACGCCGGAATTTAATTCGCCTAGTTCTGTGGATAGCAGGTGCGTTTTTTCCTCAGTCGATACAGCGATTGTGTTTCCTAGTACGTCAATGCACAAAGTCTCTGGAATAAGCTTGG
Organism: uncultured Pirellulaceae bacterium; assembly: GCA_964479855.1. Taxonomy (GTDB): domain Bacteria; phylum Planctomycetota; class Planctomycetia; order Pirellulales; family Pirellulaceae; genus Mariniblastus. The sequence continues at coordinate 9,814 of CAYZPA010000124.1, read as the reverse complement.
AGAATCCTCTCACTTTTTCCGGGCTTGTCTTTTCGGCATTCCAGATGATCACCTGATTATCATCTGCCGCGGAAACAAGCTCCTTTGAGCTTCCAAGAAAAAAGATCCTCTCTATTCTTTTGGAATGACCTTTTAAAAAGCGGCTCACCGTCCCCGACTCGATTTCAAAGACTTGAAGAACCTCACTATTTTCATTTTCACGATCTACTTGAGCGACTGCGACAACTGAACCATCATCGCTCACTGCGATCGCTGAAGCGTCTTTGCCCAAAGTAAATGAACTCAATGACTGTCCACTTTCCATGTCGACAATCCTGACATGTTTATCGAATCCGCAGATCGCTAAGTGCTTTCGGTTATTGGACATTCCAATCGCTGAAGCTCTACCCAAATCCCACGATTGGCCAGAACTTTCAGCAAGTCGATATGCAGCACTCCATTCAATGTTCCGCAGATTTCTATCGATAGAATCAAGCGATTTGCGAGCGCTTTCGAAATCGTTTTGTTCCAAGTTAACCCTTGCCAAATGGAATTGCGAAACGGCGAGCGATACCCTGAGGTCCTGCTTTGCAATATCAGTCGCCTTCTTCGCAGCTCTTGCTTGCCCAAGGCTTTCAATTGCTTGCTGCGATGCGCTCTCAGCCTCAAGTCGCCGGCTTTCTGCGCCTGCTTCAGCGACTCGAGCTCGCTCAGCCTCGCGATTCGCGTATGACAACGCGCAACCGATGAAGCAGAAGGCCAATATGACAATTGACGCAATCGATAAAAAAACTGTTGCGGCAGTTCGATGCCTTCTATACCACTTCCACAGCAGATACCTTCTGCTCGGCGGGCAGGCTTCGACGACATCATCATTCAGGAAACGCACAATATCCCGAGAAAACTCATTCGCTGTTTCGTAACGTCGAGTCCTCTCCTTCTCCAGCGACTTCATCACGATCCAATCAAGATCACCGGAGAGCGACTTGCATAGTTGCCTAGGTTCGATGTTACGTTGAGCGGCGATGCTGGGGAGGGTGTCGCTGCCGCTGAGTCGAGTGCTGGGGCGAGGTGGTTCGACTTCCTTGATGATGCGGAGAACTTCGTTGAAGGCGGCTTCCTTGAATTGAGCTTTCTCCAGTGGCGTCGTCCCTGTTAATAGCTCGTAGAGCATTACGCCAAGCGAGTAGATGTCGGTGCGAGTGTCGACGTCGAGGTTGTTGAGCTCGGCCTGTTCAGGGCTCATGTACAGCGGCGTGCCGACCATCATGCCATGGCCGGTGAAAATGGAATGCTCGGTCAATGGTTGATGCAGGGCCTTGGCCAATCCAAAGTCAATCACCTTCGGAACAGGCTTGCCATCGTAGAGGCAGATCAAGATGTTCGATGGCTTGAGATCACGATGCACGATCCCTTTTTGATGAGCATGTTGAATGGCTTGGCAAACGGGAATAAATAACTCAAGTCGTTCGCGAAGCGGCACTCGGGCTTGATCGCAATATTCGGTGAACGGAATCCCCTTGACGTACTCCATGACAAAGAACGGTCGGCCCTGATCGGTCATGCCACCATCGAAGACTTTGGCGATGTTCGGATGATCCATCACAGCGAGTGCCTGTCGCTCGGCTTCAAACCGGGCCAACACTTGCTTCGAATCCATGCCGGCTTTGACCAGCTTGATCGCCACCTTTCGTTTGACTGGCTGAAGCTGCTCAGCCACCCAGACCGAGCCCATCCCACCTTCGCCAATGTTCTGGCGAAGCTTGTATTTGCTCGCGAGAATTTGGCCTTCTGCTTCAAGGTTCAAGTTATTGGACTCACGCGTCGCACCCGGTTCGAATGAATTTTGATTGTCGCCGTCAGCTCGATCGACTCCGTCTGTTTGAAAAAGACCGGTCTCTTGCTCGACAGCTTCGTCGTGAGCTTTTAGCAGGGCTTCAACCTCAGCACGAAGCTCTGAATTGCCATCGCATTTGGCGAGGAGAAATTTCGATCGTTCACTCAAATCGCCAATGCCGAAAACAGCTTCGAATATTTGCCGGACTCGGTTTGCCTTTCTATTCATCGGGGCCTCATTAAACCTTAACATCAACTTCTAACAACGCGGCAATATCAAGCGACAGCCGCTATCGGATGCCTGGATTGCCTCCACCTAATTGTCGCCATCAACCCACTTCACTACATCAACCATTGACACAAATCGACGCTTCCGAAATTTTCGATTTTGAAGATACGTGTCAAGATCGCCAATCTTAATTGAAGGAGACCATTCGTGTGCTATTGGGTTCTGTGTTGTCGACTTGCCGTCATAAACGACAACGTCTTCTAGACGGCGAAGGAGAATTACTCTCAAGGTTCCAGTACAGCCTCTATGTCCCAGAAGTTTTATGATCGCCTGTTCTTGGCAAAGGCGATTTGCAACCATGGAGCAAAATGGCAAGTCGAAAAGGCCGTTGTCATGCTGATGCCATTGTTCTATCGACGTTGCGTTCAGTTCACAATATTTCTCGAACAGGTTCACTGCAAAATTGCTTTGCTTCATCGCACCAACCCTGTCGAGCAATCTAAAGAAAGAGCCCTCATCAGCCACAGCGTCGTCATCTTCATTCGCGGGATCTTCTAACACGGCATCTACATTGATCTGGCAAGTTCGATCCAACAGTGCCGCTTCCTGTGCAGGTAGATGCATTGCGATCAATCCGCATAAATAGGCGGAAATCGAAGGATATTCCTGCGAAACTTCTAGAGGAGCGTTCAAAAGGCCACGTAATAGTTCGCGTCGTGCATTCTGCGAGATCGACTCGGCCCCCCTCCCCACAACAGTACACATCGCGATTGTAGAGTAAAGATTGTTTACCTCGGTTGACATGGGCGGATTCCGAATTGAACGCAAAAAGTGCTCGAACTCGTTTGACTTAGCAATTGCCTGCCCAAAATCAGAACTAGCTGAGAGATCCTCTAGGAAATAGCAAATTGATAGACTTGGGGATTCGCGAAAACATCTGCAAGCCTGCTCGACCAAAATATTGAACTGCGCTTCAGATAGATCTGCGAGGTACAGTTTACTCGCCTTGGTAAAAACGTCTTGGTAGCCTTTCCTTTCATAAACACAGCGATGCGGTTCATCCTTTACCCCGTGAATTCTGATGGAATCTATGTACGACTTGAGAATGTTAAATGCTAGATCAGGCGGTACGCTTTCGCATTTTCGCCCAATTGCCAAGTAGGCCGATTGCACTTGGCACGGATTCTCCAACTTAACTGCGAACTCAAAAAACTCGTTCAAGAAGCGGGAGCGTTCAACTTCGGGCATGTCGGCCAAGTAGGTCACAATCAATTCTCCAACTGGATCACCGCCATATGCCAATGTGGTTACTGTCGTCCTTCGTTGCAGGACCACTTTGAAACGACTTATGTTGCGTTTCCGATATTCCGCAGGAACAGATTTGAAGACATGAGTAAATACTTCAATGAAATCTGAGAAGAATTGTGGATTGGACTCCGCGTTTGAAAAGAGAGCTTCGATGATTGCCATGGAACTCTGCGATGGGATTCGCTTGGTCATGGCTTCAAAAAAGGCGATCGAGTCTTCTCTCAATTCGCGTGACACTTTTGAAAACTTAGACATTGAATCAATGCTCGCCTCGAGCATGGCCGAGGCTGCTTCAGGATGCATCTCAAAGTAGTCAGCAGGAGATGCCGCGGCCAAGTAGTCAGAAAGATCATCGTCATTCGTTCGAGATTTGAATCCATCAATCACCTCCCTTAATGAATCACTATATTTTGAGCCACTAGGGTCATCCAAAAGATAGATTGCGACTGCAGTCTCTTTGTCGCTCCATCCAGATTCCGATGACCTTTCCATCAATTTTTCAAAAATGATCGATCGAATTCTCTCGAATTGACTTTCTGTGAACGCTTCTGCGTTTGTCAACAACTGAACGCAAAGCGGGTTAGGAATATAGGGATCTTCAAATCGAATCAAATTCTCAATGCATCCATGATCAGGAGAATCACTACAAAACAAGAACTCATCATTGTTTGATCTCGGTCCCTGACGACGCATATTTGAAATCAAAAAAGATACGAGTGCGTTAACTATTCTGCCTCGTTCGTACGACCCAACGTTCCCGATGCTCCTATTTTCAACTAGCTTGTTGATCGCGTTGCAAGTCTCAACAGAAGAAATGTCACTTGAATGCGGCGACAGCCGCAAAATGACGCTTGCTGCGATTGATGTTCCGAATTGTTTAGCGTTCACCTCAGGGCTTACCACTTTCCTGAATACTTCGCCACGTTCGAACCCTGTAAACTCTCTTATTGCTTTGTCCAAGAACAGTAGCGCCAACTCCTCCTGCGACGCATTGACGCTCGCACCGTCAATTTGGAGTCGATAGGCATTGTGACTACTGAAAAGTACATCCTTTTCTAAGATAGAATGAGCCAACTGAGAAACTTGTGCGGCAGAAAGATGTTTTTTCTCCTTTAAAAGGAAAAACATGATCGCACACCATTTCTCATGCGCAATGCCATTGGGGCGCAAAAGCAGCTGCTTTTGGCATTTCGCTACAATGCTCTCGGCTTCTACATCGAGGTTGCCGTTATCAATTTGATGAGAGATCGCCGCCAGATACAACGCAACGTCGTCGCCAGTGAACTGCTTTGCGTCAACCATTTGCTCGACTGCGGTCTCAAATTTAAAATCACGGGTGGCTCCCATTTCGATCGCCAAGCGACAGATTGCGGCTTTCGTCTTAGGGCAGTCAGACTTTTCATACTCCTTTCTCAATTGAATCGACAGCTCGCGAATTCCTTCAAGCGTTTCTCCAGAAATCGCGGCAATTACACGCTGGCTTCTTCTCGCAATTCTCACACTGGATTCTGTTTGACTCAACGCAGTTGAAAGAACTCGGATTTTTGAATCCAAATCGAGCCTAGACCAGTCATTCAAGGCATTTAGTTCTGCTGATTGAAGAGTGTCTGAATCAAAGCCAACGGTTCTTATGATGCCATTGAATAGATTTTGTTCAGCAGTCAACAATCTTTGTTCGGATAGGGTCAGAGCGTGTTCTTTTGCATCTCGTTCGGCTGCGACAATCTCAAGTGACTCCTTTCTTGCTTCAGCGGACCGCATTGACTCCATCAACCCCCATGACAATCCGACGATGCCTAGCGTTACGGCAATAAGGAAGGATGCACTGACAGCAATGAGAGTTTTGTTTCGCCGCGTGAACTTTTGCAAACGATAGAGCTGACTTGGCGGTGCGGCATCGATTGGCTCACCTTTGAGGTAAGCGAAAATGTCCTCCGAAAAACTGTTGGGCGTTTCGTAACGGCGGCTGCGATCTTTGTCGAGCGCTTTCATCACGATCCAGTCGAGCTCGCCGCGAACAAGCAGGCCGAGGCGTTTGGGCTCCACTTTGCGCGAAGCGGCCAACGTGTTGAGCGTTGGCTCGCTCAGGCTGATGCGGGTGCTGGGCTTGGGTGGCTCTTTCTCGATGATGATCTGCTTCATCGCGTCCAAACCGACCGCTTGAAGCTCCTCGCGCGGGAATGGTGTTGTTCCGGTTAGCAGTTCAAACAGGATCACGCCAAGGCTGTAGACGTCGGTTCGCGTATCGATGTCGACGCTGCCGGCTGCCTGCTCGGGGCTCATGTATTGCGGCGTGCCGATGAACTGGTCGTGAAGCGTGTACAGCGTTAGATCGGTCAACTGTTGCGAAGTTGCCTTTGCGATTCCGAAATCGATGACTTTGGAGATTGGTTTGCCGTCGGGAGCACTGACGATCACGTTGTTGGGCTTGAGGTCGCGATGGATGATCCCTTTGTGATGCGCGTGCTGAACGGCATTGCAAACCTGCTCGAACAGTTCCAACCTTTCGGGAATCGTCAAATGATTGTCGTCGGCGAAACGAGTAATCGGCTTGCCGCGAACGTACTCCATGACAAAGAACGGCCGGCCATCAGAAGTCGTCCCAGCATCAAATACTTTGGCGATGTGAGGATGGTCCATCAAAGCCAACGCCTGACGCTCGGCTTCAAAACGAGCGATGACCAGCTTCGTGTCCATTCCGGCTTTGATCAGCTTCAACGCAACGCGGCGGCGGACTGGCTTTTGCTGCTCCGCCATCCAAACTTGCCCCATTCCTCCTGAACCGATTTCCTGCAACAGTTTGTAAGGGCCAATAATTTCTGACTTGTTGTAGTCCTTCATGGAATCGCGATGCGATTGGAGTTGATAGTCACCGCCCTCCGACGCAGGACCTTTCGAGGCATTTTCGAATCCAGCCGTTGCCAAATCTTGCGTTTCGAGGATACCACCGACGTTCTGATTGGCGTTTAGAAGCGATTGGACAGCTGACAGAAGTTGTGAATCTCCATTACAAGCAGACTGGACGAATCGCAGCTGTTCGTCCGGAACTTGAATCTCGATGGCTTGCTCAAAGATTTCACGGGCTTTGGATTGGTTGTTCATAGGCTGATGTGGCAAGTGCCAAAAAGTTCGATTGGGCTTCGATAGTCGCGACTGCAAGCTAATTCTCTTCGAATCTCGCAGACAAAGTTGTCGTAGTTACTTTTCGAGGACCAAACTTGGTCTTTGTTCGAGTTTCTTTCGCTTTGACGTTCGGTGCTTTTGAAACCACGATACCTATTTGTTCACGGCTCATTTCTTCACTCCAGAGATCGGCAACTAACGCTGTGTCTCCAATTTCAATTCGGAGCCCCGCTTCTACCTGTTCCGAAGGTCTTGTAACAAGTATGTCGTAAAAATCTGGCGAAAGCTCAATCGACTGAGCGCGACGCCAATTCGGAACGAAAAGGTAAAACGTTTTGGGTGAAGTTGCTCCGCTAGTGATGCGACTGCGAAGCTTTAAGACTACATTTAGCAAGTTGACTTTAGACTCGTTTTTCAGAAGTAACTTTCCGCCAACATACTTCACACCTCGAAGCCCTCCATTGTCTTCCCATGACGCCTCAAAATTGAGCGAAAGCAACTTTCTGTCGGTGAATGGACCAGAATGTTGTTTCACCAAATGCGTCAATTCTTCCCAGTTCCTGAACAACTCTTTATCCAAGACTCGTTGATTTTGACTTGCCTTTGCTCGATCGTTACTGAGCTGCCGTTGCATCTCGATGAAGTGATCGACCATATTTAACTTTGCATCTTCGTCTCCAAGTCCCGCGTTGAAGGCGTCTTTCATGGATCGCAGCCTCTGTTCAATTTGGGCAACCGTTAATGGCTCGGCATTCTCCATCCCTGCAGCGACGCGTTGCCAACGAGCTTTATCCTTGAGAATTTCAGACATTTCCAATGCGTGAATTCCTAACGATTGATTTTGGAACGTTTTCTTGCGCAGTCTGTCCACTCGTTTCAAATAGTCAGGTTGAACCAATTGGATTCCATGGAACTTATTCTTCACGCGATAGCTCATCGAAACCACTTCACATAGCGCCTTCAATTCAGACCGCCAGACTTTCTGTCGACTTATCCGTTGTAGTTCGGCCTCCGCAATTCGCCTATCTTCGTCAGACAGCTTGCGCAAAGGCACCTCGATGATTTCACCATCCAGTTTCTCAAGCTTGATGGATTTGCTATTTCCGCCAATGAGGGCGGCTTCCACTTGAAACTTGCCGTTAGACGAACTCCAGGTTCTTTGCGCGAACAATTCCGTGGAGAAAAAACACTGGACAGCTATCGCAACCAACAAGGACAACATCGGAATTGCAGAATTCATTTCGGCTCTCCATGACCGGACTTGTTCTGTGGATTTTCATCAGGTTTCATCAACTGCCAGAGTCTGGCTTTTGCGTATTGCCAGCGACGGTTAGCGGTTCGAAGCGGTATACCGATCGATTCGGCTGCTTCAGCTGTCGTATGCCCAACAAAGAACTTAAGTTCCACTAGCTCGACCAATTCCTGATCCTCCTCCGCAAGAGACTCCAACGCTTCGTTGAGTTCAATGATATCGTTAGCGGTAGCATTCTTGAGGTTGGGAAGCAGCGACAACTCCATTTCAACTGCCAGCCGATCGCCGCCTCGTTTTTGAGACTTCTTTGAGCGTGCCTTGTCGATGAGGATTTGACGCATAGCTCTGGCAACTGCCGAAAAGAAGTGCCCGCGATTGCTCCAGTCGGGAAGATCGCCAGATCCAAACATCTTCATGTACATCTCGTTTACCAGGACGGTCGGCGAGAAGGATTCATTGACTGCGGCACCGCGAAGTTTGGCTCGAGCGATGTTCTTGAGTTCATCGTAGGCAAAGCTGATTAATCGAGCTTCCGCCCCGGTTTCCCCAGCGTTGACTGCCTTGAGGATTAAGGAAACCTCGTTTTGATAACTGGATGGTTCGGTCATGGGCGAGTTTTCACGGTCGAGTTGCTGTCTCATGCCCTTACATACGAACTCCAATTCGGCGATGTGCCAAGAATCTCAAAAAGTTCTGGAAATCTGATTGTAAGAAATTTTCAAAACAGTTGGCACAATCGTTGGCCAATTTCCGCACGTATTGCATCACCCCATCACTTCCCTAACCAGTTGGATAATGCGATGCGAAAAAAGAAACTTCGAACGTCTGCTATTCAAATCAAGATTTGCTGGTTCATCCTTGCCGGTTTTTACATTGCCCTAATGGCCGATCAAGCTTTTGCGGCTCAGCCTGGCAAGAAGAAAGGCCAACCTTCTTTGAATCCAGTACAGGTTGAAGTGCTTCGCGGTCACGGCGGAGCGGTCCAATCCGTTGTCTTCCATCCCTCTGGAACGACACTTTATTCTGGTGGCCATGATGCTCAGGTGATCGGCTGGAACATTGAAAAAGCAGGCCCTCGAAAGGGAGAATGTTTCGAAATTGATCGGCGGCAGTCCGGCGAACGAGTTTCTTCACTGGCGTTCAATCGGACCGGAGATGTGTTTGCCATGTCTGGAACGACGCATTGGGGAAATGGCTTTGGATCTGCGTTGAAGATATTCACTCCTTTTCAGGAGGATCCATTCAAGATCGGTGCCGCAGCAAAGTGGTCGTACACGTCGTGCGACATTGACCCACGAGGCAGGTTCGTTGTCATGGGTGCCAAGAACAATCAACTTCGAGCCGTCGCGCTAACAACGAAAGTCAAAAAGAAGAGAAAGCGAAAGGAAGTTGTTCCAGCTTTGGCTCGGATCGACGCACCTGGCGTTCCTTGTCCCGTACTTCGCGTTGCGTGTCATCCCAAGCAGTCGGCTGTTGCAGCTGGTGGCAAGGGTGGATGGATTGGCCTGTATCGTGTTACGGCCAATTCATTGGTTAAGGCCTCGGAACTTTCAATATTTGACGGCAGTCGCGACGACAGGATTCTGGGACTCAAGTTCACCACCGATGGCCGAGAACTAATCGCGGCGTGCGAAGATCAGTCGATCACGGTTTACAGCGTTAAGACTGGTAGTCAGATCCGAAAATTCTCTCCAGTTGACAGCACTCCTTTGTGGATTGACGCACATCCCAAATACTCATGGATCGTCGTTGGATATGAGGATGGGGTCGCAAGGATCATGGACTATGACGCTGGGCGAGTGATCGCAGAACTTCGCGGACATGATGGACCTGTGAAAGCAGCCGCCTTTAGCCCCAACGGAAAAGGCGTGGCAACCGGTGGCGAAGACCAAACGGTGCGATTGTGGGATTTGCAAATTGCAAAGTAAGCCCAGAGAACGCGGAACGACATTGGAAAACGTCGACATACGCCCATTTCACATGGGCGTGTTTTTATCTCTGCACTGAGCCATATTGGCATTTCAGTGACACGTTAAAAACCGAGTCGGGCTGACTGGATTTGAACCAGCGACCTCTACACCCCCAGC
>CAYZPA010000123.1:0-11724 GCA_964479855.1 uncultured Pirellulaceae bacterium | reverse complement strand
TCCCAATGAAACAAGCTTTCTCCAGGTCGACGCCCACGCATCGTGAATAATCCGGAATAAATTTACAAATGCGATCTGAAAGATACCCGACAACCCGTATGCGACGTCCTCGACAAAACGATTGGAGTCGACGTCTGGTCGCCGAAAATAAGCTGAGCGTGGACGACTTGATCTGGCCGGTCTTTGTCACCGAAGGAACAGGCTCATCGGTTGAAGTCGCTTCAATGCCAGGCGTTCAGCGGCACTCCATCGATCGACTGGTCGAAGCCGTCAAAGGTGCTGCCGATGCAGGCATTCCAGCGATCGCAATCTTTCCCGAAACGGACCCCTCCAAAAAGACAGAGGAAGCAGAAGAAGCTTACAATCCCGACAACCTTGTTTGCCGAACCGTTGCCGCGATAAAAAAGGCCGTGCCAAACATCGGAGTGATCTGCGACGTGGCTCTGGATCCCTATACCTCTCATGGCCAAGACGGGTTGGTGCGAGATGGCAAAGTCGTCAATGACGAATCCGTACAGGTTCTTTGCGATCAAGCCGTAGTTCAAGCGAAAGCCGGATGCGACATCATCGCACCTTCCGACATGATGGATGGAAGAATCGGAGAGATCCGTATGGCCCTTGATCAGGAAGGATTCGAAAACGTCATGATTATGTCCTACGCAGCCAAGTATGCGTCGGCTTTTTATGGGCCGTTTCGCGATGCGATTGGGTCCAAGTCAAATTTGTCGGCGGGCAACATCGATGGCGGTGGAAAGAAGACCTACCAAATGAACCCAGCCAACACGGACGTTGCAATTCGCGAGGTCGCGTTGGATATTCGTGAAGGCGCCGACATGGTGATGGTCAAACCTGGCATGCCGTATCTGGATATCGTTCGTCGCGTGAAAGATGAATTCGCATTGCCGACGTTTGCCTATCAGGTCAGCGGCGAGTACGCGATGCTTAATGCGGCGGCGCGAAATGGCTGGCTCGAACGCGAAGCCGTTATGATGGAAAGCCTCGTCGGTTTCAAACGCGCAGGATGCGATGGAATTTTGACTTACTTCGCTGTCGACGCGGCCGAGCTTCTCAATGCGAACTGAATCAATCCTGAATCAATCTTATGCGGGAAAGCAAGCTGTTATGAAACGATTTTTATTTTATCTGATTTCCATTTTCACCACTTTCAATATGGCTCACCCTCTTTCGGCAGACGAAACCTATCAGCTGCCTCCCAATAGCGTTGTCGACATTATTGATGCCAAATTGGAACCAATTGTCAGTCTTAGTCCCGATTCCAATTGGATGCTTTTCATGGAATTGGACGCGATGCCAGATATTTCCGATCTGGCTCGTCGACAACTGAAACTCGCGGGCGTGCGCATCGACCCTCTGGCGAACGCTCGTTTTCAAACATCGTGGTATCGCGGGATCAGCATTCGCAGAACCGATGCTGACGCAAGCTCGGAAGGGAAAGCGCTGCCGCTGCCGAAAGATTCGCGTATCGGCTGGTCCAGATGGTCGCACGATTCCAAAAAGTTCATGTTCGGTTTGGTGACTAAAACTGGGATGGAACTGCACGTTTGTTTCGTTGAGACCGGAGAGCTGCGAAAACTTCATTCCAACGTTTCGGCAATCATGCAGTCTCCTCAATGGATGCCGGACGCAGAACATATCGCGTTGTTGGTCGTGCCAGAGAATCGTGGCGCCGAACCACCGCAACCTGAGGCGCCCAGCGGTCCTGCGATTCAGCAATCTTCCGGAAACAAATCTCCGACGCGAACCTATCAGGATTTGCTGAAAACGCCTCACGACGAGGACCTTTTTGAGCACTATGTGACCACCGAAGCCGTCGTGATCGATCTGGATGGGAGTATCGTTCACAAGTTTCCAGATGCGGATATGTTCGCCAGCATCAATCCTTCGCCGGATGGCAAGAATATGCTTGTCCAGCGAATGCAGAAACCATTTTCGTATTTGCAGACCTATCGTTCGTTTCCGCGTCAGATGGCAGTCACTGATTTGGACGGGAAAGAACTCTACCGCGTCGCCGACATTCCAATGGATGAAAACATTCCGATCGAGGGCGTTCGCTTGGGCAGACGAAGCGTCGATTGGATGTCCTCTCGTGACGCAACGCTGATTTGGGCCGAAGCAATTGACGGGGGAGACCCCAATACCGTTGCTGAATTTCGGGATGAAGTTTCGATTTTGGCGGCTCCATTCGATAGCGATCCGCAAAGCATCTTGAAAACGCAACATCGCTGGGCGGGAGTCGATTTCCTTGCGAATCCAGACCAGATATTGGTGACGGATTATGATCGAGATCGACGCTGGGTTAGGACTCAGCTTTACGATTTGTCGGATCCAGAGCAGACGCCTTTAACCATGGTTGATCGCAGTATTCGAGATCGATATGGCGATCCGGGGCGAATGGTTCAGGTCCCTGACGCGACAGGGCATTATGTTGCATTGCAAAACGGCGACAACATTTTTCGGTTCGGAACGGGTGCTTCGCCGAAGGGGAATCTGCCGTTCGTCGACATGCAAAATCTGAATACGCTTGAGGCCAAACGGCTTTGGCGATGCGATGAAGGTTCGCTGGAGGCTCCGGCTCGAATCGCTGGATTTGATTCTGACGGCAATGCGATTTTGATTACCGATCACGAGGACAAATTGACACCGCCAAACTATCGAAAACGAGTTGCTGGCTCAGAAGAGATCATTCCGCTTACCGACTTCAAAGATCCGACGCCTCAAATTCGTGGCATCAAAAAGCAGTTGGTAAAATACAAACGTAAAGACGGCGTTCCGTTGTCCGCAACGCTGTATTTGCCAGCCGACTACGTCGAAGGCACAAAACTGCCGCTGGTTGTTTGGGCTTATCCGCAAGAGTTCAATGATCCGTCAACAGCCGGCCAGGTGTCAGGTTCGGATGCCCAGTTTACTCGCATGCGAGGAATTACTCATCTGAGCTTTTTGACTCAGGGTTACGCGGTGATGGATGCGGCAACGATGCCGATCATTGGTGACCCGGAAACGATGAACGACACTTTCATCGAACAGATTGTGGATGCGGCTCAGGCAGCGATCGACAAGGCCGTCGAAATGGGAGTCGCGGATCGAAATCGCGTCGGCGTTGGCGGTCACAGTTATGGAGCGTTTATGACGGCGAACCTGATGGCCCATTGCGATCTGTTCAAGGCTGGAATCGCGAGGTCAGGCGCCTACAACAGAACGCTGACGCCGTTTGGATTTCAGTCCGAACGTCGCAGTTATTGGGATGCAAAGGATATCTATCATTCGATCAGCCCGTTCATGCATGCCAACAAAATTAATGAGCCACTTTTGCTGGTACACGGTGACAGCGACAACAACAGCGGTACGTTTCCGATCCAGAGCAAGCGGCTCTATCAGGCGATCAAGGGTAACGGCGGAACGGTTCGGTTGGTGATGTTGCCGCATGAATCTCACGGCTATCGGGCTCGTCAGAGCGTACTGCATACGCAGGCTGAGATGATCAGCTGGTTCGACGAGCACGTGAAAAATGCTCCATGAGGAAGCCTTGCTGCGTGGTGAAAAATGCTACGCGGTGAAAAATGCTGCGTGGTGCGTTCGCCAGCAATTGCAACGTGGCTTGATGCGGGGATTCGGGACGACCGTTCACGAACATTTCATGGTTGAAGATACTTCTTCCTGAAGTGTTCGGGTATACAATGGGCAGGAACCGAACTCGCAGGCAATCATGGCTACGTCGAAACGTCCAAAAACCACCAACAGACCCAAAGCGACACGTGGCGCTGATCAATCTTCGCAGATCGAAGGTGCAGAGCCAGAGCCGCTCACGGGCTTGTCGTTGGCGGCGTTTTGGTCCGTCCCTGTGACAGCGGTCGTAGCTGCGGTGTGCGCCGCATGGTTGGGGTATCTGACATTTGTAAATCCGCCAGAAAAAGCGGCTTCCAATTCGTTGGCTTTATCGCCTGCGGAATCCGCCGATGAGGTCTCTCAGACATCGGGCGAGTCGGCGAGGAAAAGACTTTCGAGCACAACTTCGCCAGAGATTGCGAAAGCTGGAAGCGAATCCAAAAAAGCTGGCGTCTCCGCCGAAGTTGCACCCTCACCCGGCGGTCTGCCGTTTCCCGATCGTTCCGTCGCGTCGAGTCGTCGAGCCTCAAGCTTTAAAAAATCGGTTCCCGACACCTTGGATTCAAACAATCAAGCGTTTGCCTCTTCGCCGAAATCGGAAATGGCAGAGAAGCAATCGAAATCGGCCGATCCGTCCGGTTCCGGTCAGCGATCGGAGAAAGAGATGGAGACAGTTCTGTCTACAAACGCGAAGTCGTCCGACAGCACGGATGCCGGTTCCATGGCCGGCACAGATTCAGCCGATGCTGGTGGCGAAAAGGTGGCTCTTGAAGCCAAACCCGTTTATTCACTTCGTATCGCCGATGGGGAAATCGTTCTGGCGGGACAAGGCGAATTGGCGTTTGATTCGAAACGTCCTTCTATCGAAAATACCAAAGGATCTTCCAGTTCGTTTCCGCACTTATTGTTCGACGGAAGCGAACAGGCGATTGAGCTGCCGCCGATTCAAAAAACTCAGGGAAGCATCATCGTGACGGTAAAAGTTCCTGAGTTCAAAACCAGTATCTTTTTTGACAGTTCCTACCAGAGATTGACATTGCGAAAGAATGCTGGCGGTATCCGATGGCGGATCGAAGGCGGTACGCGGCAAAACAAAATCCGAAACGTGGCCAAGGATTTTGATCCAGCCAAATGGCACCATGTCGTGATGACGTGGCACGCTGACAAGGAAGCGGTTTTGTTCGTGGACGGCGTCGAATTCGATCGCTACCCGTACGTGAACGAGCAACCTCAGTTTCCAAGCTATGAAAAGGTCATCATTGGAAAAACGAGAGGCCCCAACGGGAATCACTACGAATGCAAAATCGGAGAACTAACGGTTTACGATGCACCGATTTCGGCGGACAATGTCGCGAAGTTGCATACCAGCCTCCGAGAAAAATATCCGTTCATCTTCAGTGAATGAACCACAGCCATGATTGACGAACTGATCAACAATTTCAGCCCGGATGACCACAAGTCGGCAGACTCCGCCGCGATCCTTGCGATGATGGAACAGGCGCTCGCAGCCCCGATCGACCACCCTTCGTTAGCCGAATCGATTTTTCCCGGCGACCGAATCGGGATCCTGCTTCAACACAAATTGCCATGTGCTCGTGAAGCTCTTCGGGCTTTGATTTCTGTGCTGGAAGCTTCCAAAGTTGAAACCTCAGACATTCTGATTGTCGTTCCGGCGTCCATGCAATCGACGTTGAGTCTGACGATGGTTCCAGACTCCGACGCGGACCTTCCTGCGGTTGCTGCGGTTTGGCAGATGAGCGATGACGATCGTGACGTTCCGCTTCGGTTCGAAATTCATGATACTGAAAACGAACACGCCGTCGCGTATCTCGCACTTAATGAACAAGGCGATCCCATTTACGTGAATCGCTCTTTGTCGGATTGCGATGTCGTTTTGCCACTAAGCTGCCTGAGCCCGGATGGAAAACAGGGAGACTGCCTCTACCCCGAATTTAGCAGTCTTGAAAACAAGGATCGGTTCCGCAAAAAAGATGGAACGAAAAAAGAAAGAAACGCCGAAACGCAATCGGCGAACAATTCTTTAGGGCTGTTCTTTTCCATTGAACTTGTATGCGAGCCGGGTGGAGAGATACGCCAAATCATTTGCGGCGCGCGAGAATCCACTCGAGAGACCGCCCTGAAATCACTGTCGCAGCTTTGGCAGCTGGATGAGGTTCCAGATTGTGACATGGTGGTTTTGACGGTGGAGTCCGGAGATTCGAAGTCTTGGGCATCGGTCATGCAAGCAGCTTCCAATGCGACCACGCTGGCTCCGGGAGAGGGCCCGATCGTCATTTGGTCGGAACTCAATGAGTCTCCAAACGCAAAAGTTCGGGATGCTTGTGCGGCCCAATTCGAAGGCAGTGTTCCTGCGAAATTGCCTGCGAGGTACCAGCGGTTCGCCAGCATCCTTTTCGAACGCCCTGTTTATTTGAAGTCAGCACTTTCGCAGAATACGGTTGAAAACCTTGGGCTTGGTTATGTTGATTCTGCCGATTCGGTCGCAAGAATCGCCAGCTCTTTCGAAAACCCGATCCTGATTCGAGACGCTCATTTGAGAACGGTTCCTGATCAGCAGGAAGCATCGATTTAGGTAAGTGACGGGTTCGCGCGTTTTGATGGTTCGCCAATGCGATGCCATTGCGAGATGATTGATTAAGTTTTGAAGTTGCTCATTTGAGATGAGCTTTGGCATTTTACGCTACAAAACACTCGTAAAATCTGAAATGCGAAGCGTTTCAACCCAAGCCCGACGCGCGACGGGCTGTTGATTAAGTTCGTTTCGCAAAGGCAATCTCGCAATGGCAACCCGACGCGTCAGCGAGGCTGTGATTTTTCAAAACAACCTTCAGCAACGTGAGCCGTTTAGGCGTTAGCCTCGGTTAACGACACTTCAACCGGGGCTAACGCCCAAACGACTCATAAAATCAACATGCCGGCGAGCGAGGGATACGGACCTTTGGAGATATTCCTCGCTTGCGCGTCGGGCTTGTATTTGTGCATCGCCGATCCGTCCGCGACGAGAACGCGAACGGTTAACTTTTGTCGTTGGCTACGGGTCAATTCCTATGAGCAAATCCGCAGACAAAAACGATCAAACTCCATTCGAAGTTTTCTACGACGAGCAATGTCCGCTTTGTCGGAAAGAAATCAACTTCATTCGGCGTCGTGACAAACAGGGGCGTTTGAAGCTGGTCGATATTTCGTCACCCGAATTCGACGGGTCGTCGACCGGCAAATCGCTCGACGAGTTGATGCGTGAGATCCATGGCCGCTATGGTGATGGCAGTTTGATCACCGGAGTCGAAGTGTTCCGTGAAATCTACAAGCGAATTGGGTTGGGCATGTTCGTTGTGCCGACGCGGTTACCAGTTGTACGCTGGGCGATGGACAAAGCATACAACGTGTTCGCGTCGTTACGTTACAAGGCCGCGATGAAGCGGGCGGCCAAGCAATCGTGTCCGTTGCCTTCGACACGAACGCTCGGCTCAAATCCGGAAAACTAAATCTCAAATCTCTATTGCCGGAAGTTGCAAACAACCTTCAATGGAAAGCATTGAAATCTGAAACCTGATCCTTGCTTCTGAAAAAGCAACAAAGCAACAAAGTCAAACGTCAACGCCGGTGATTTAGGTTAGATTTCCTTCGGGCGGTAAATCTCCACCAAGTTTCCAACAGAACAATCTTTCCACTGGTCGGCATCGAGCTGAAATTGGGCGACCGCAGCGGTTGGCATCAATTGATGTTCTCCAGAAAAATACATCACCAACTCTTCCGCACCCGGATTGTGACCCAAAAACATCACGTTGGAATATTCGTCGGGTAGTTCAACCATTTTCTGCAACCACTCGGAGGCTGGCGCGTGATAAAAGCTTCCGTCGATGTCGACTTGAGGTGCACAACTGCCGGTTTGCCAAACTTCCATCATCAGTTCCAAAGTTTGGCAAGTTCGTTTCGAGTCCGAAGAAACCACGAACTCGGGTACCTGATTTAACTCTTGGAGTAATTTTGCCATGGCGGGTGCGTCTTTGATGCCACGTCGATTCAGCGGGCGAGCGTGGTCGCTTTGCACATTTGATTCCCACGAAGATTTTGCGTGCCGCATCATTAGAATTTGCTTCATGTCACTTCCCGGGTCCCCCAACCGTTTTGCAAAGTGTTCAGAAGCTAATCGACCGATTCCAGCTTTTCCAAAATCGCGATCAGGTCGGACGACGAAAAACGATTCGTCAACCGCGGAGCGACAAAGACCCGGACACGTTTCACGTAGTCATCGAATTGCTTTTTCGCCAACGTATGGATCACCGGAGAAGCTTCCCCCAGTGTTTTCCATGAATTTGATTTTACGTCGTGCACATCAATATCGAATTGGACTTCGAGTTTCACCGGAGGAGCATCAATCAGGATCTCGTCAGCGTTCACTGAAGTTCCAATGAGATCCGATATGCCTTCGGCAAGTTGTCCCCCCATCTGAACAGTATCTTTATAACTGCGATGAGCCAATTTGCGATAGAGCCCTTCGTTTTCGACGAAACTAAAATTTGCGGCTCGCTTGTATAGACTTCGCCTGACCCCGAAAAGCGAATTCAGAATTTCCGAAACCGTTTTGTTATCAGCGACCCGTTCTCGCCAGCGACGAATGAACTCAGCCTCTCCAAATTTGAACTCTGAATCCCAGTTTACCGGACGATTGGGCGAAAGTTCGGAATCAGTTGCCGTTCTAAAGAAAGCTCTTTGCAGCATCGCGGTCGCACTGCGAACCGCATGGTGCCAGTAGACTTCGCTAAACATCACGTACCGAGCGAAAACCATCAGCTCAGCGGCGGTTCGCCCTTTGGATTCAATCGCCAGTTTGTCTCCAGATTCATTCAGGCAAAGGCTGCGTATCAGCCGGGCGGAATCGAAGTTCTGACCATAGGGCACGCCAGCATGAAGGCTGTCGCGATAAAGATAGTCCATTTTGTCGATGTCGATTGGACCGGACAAAATGGACGCTAACAGCCGCTCGGATTTGCTACGAGTCTCCTTGTTGATCAAGCGACTGACCAGATCCAAAGGAGCGTTCCAGTTTTTCGACACCGACGATTGAACTTCGTTGTCGTTGAGCCAAACGGCGGCCAGGCTTTCATGCGACGGAATCCCCGGCAGTGCCATGTCTTCGATCGGGTGACAGAAAGGCCAATGTCCGATGTCATGGAACAGCGCAGCCAGAAGAAGGGCTTCGACTTCGGTTTCCGAAACGAGCTCTCGGAATCGTTCTTGCCATGCCAGATGCCTGACGAACATCAGACAGTTGCGGTAGACGCCAAGAGAATGTTCAAACCTTGTATGGTTCGCAGCCGGATAAACAAAAGACACCAAACCCAGTTGGCTGATCGACTTAAGCCGCTGGAAAACGGGCGTGTCGATGATCTCCATGACCCGACGGGTCACCGGAATGTCGATTTGATTTGGAATCCGAAGCAGCCGAGTGCTGTCCTCAAGCGCTTGGATTTCAGGAATCGCCAAGATGCTGTTCATCAGCAACCAGCCAAGGTGCCGATCAAGGCCAGCATTGAATCCACCGCACTGATCAAACTGGCTGTCACGGTTGCGGTGTCGCCGGCCGGATCAGGCTGCGAAAGCGAACCGGGCAAAACTCCAATTCCTGCGATAAGCCGACCCAGCAGGCAGAGCGCTAAATACATTCCGTAGTGGACAAGCCCCATTAGATAATCAAGGTCGAAGCTCAACATCCCCGCCGTCGCGCCGCCGGCGAGCATGATCGCCAAGGCGACAACCCATGATCCCGTTTCATAGTTGTCGCTAAAAGCGTACTTTCCTAAAGGCATCGCAAACCAAAGCAGCGCGTAGACGGCTGAACAAATCAGAATCCGGGTCCAAAGCTCTTTTCCAACAAAGCTTCCCAATTCCGCGTCGCGCAACGCAAGGTAAGCCACGAAGCAGATCGGCGGCGCGATCGCGATCGCCGAAATCCATAATAACGCTGACGGAAACGACTCCAAATCCGGGAACATGAATCTGAAAATCAACGCACAAATCAGAAAGCCCACAATTAGTGCGACGACCAATGTGATGTGAACGGGAGTGACGACCAGCTCTTTGCGTCGAATCGGATCGAGTACCGCGCGTCCTTTGGTGTCCTTGGGGCCTGTGAACTCAGGCTCGTGAACCTTAACTTCTTCCGACTTTGCCGGAATCTTGATCTTGGATTTGCACTTGGGACAAGGTCCCTCTTTACCGGCAAACTTTTCGCTGACGTTGAACCGGGTGTGACACTTCCCGCAAGTTACTCGAATCGACATGTGCTACCTTTTTGACTTGATCCCGGATTCTTCACGATGCGTGGGCGTCGAAATGGAGAATGCTTTTTTCATTGGGGGTACACTTCAGAGGAACCGCCTCAAAGGGTAAACAAAACGCTGGCGTCGTGCATCATTCCGGTTGATGTCGTTAATCTACCAGGTCCTGCAATTCATTTTCGGTCAGCAGATGAAATCCGTTCGTCGCAAGAGTGATCTGAGCCTGATCGATGTTGTCGACCATGATCGCAACGACCGGCGAATCCTTTTTCTGGACCATCAGCGTGTAATTTTGCATCAGGTTGATTTCAGCCTGCAACAGCGCGGAACAAACATCCAGCATCGGTTGCTCCGATTCCGAAAGCTCCACAGCCAGCAGGTCACTTTCGATCATCGCCAGACCGGCACGTTCGATAATTTCACGTCCCTGTTCCGGATGGCTCAGCACGCAACGCAGAACACTGCACTCGGCCGAATCGATGATGTTGATCGCCAGAATCCGAACGGAACTTCCGCGGAAACGTCGCAGGAATCCGTTGAGAGCCCCCACGCGGTTTTCCAAAAAGACGGTAAACTGTCGGATCGTGGGATAGTCGCGACCTCGAGCGGTCTCGTAGTCAACCACTGAATCAAATCCGTCGCTTTCACTTCCGTGACTCATATATTTGCTCAACTATTATCTGGCTGACTCATCGCGAATCGGATGAGCGTTAGTGTGTGGAGTGCGGCGGGGTCGCGATCAAAATATCGCAAAACACGACTTTAATCATGGAAAAATGTAAGGCAAGCCATGGAAACGGTCAATCCAAAAGCATCGATTGAGGACATCCAGAGCGTCCATCAGATGGAAATCCGCGTTCGATACCAGGAAACCGATGCTCAGGGCCACGTCCACCATTCAAACTACCTCAATTATTTCGAAGTCGCGCGAACCGAGATGCTTCGGTCCTGCGGTCGCAGCTACCGTGACCTCGAATCCAGCGGCATCATGTTGGTCGTCGTCAAAGCAACTTGCGATTACAAACGAGGTGCCAAATATGATGACGTTTTGACGATCCTGACTCGGCTCGAGCGCGCGAAAGGCACTCGGATCACGCATCGTTACGAAATCAGCAACCAGCAAGGGCTCGTTTGCACTGGAGAAACGATCGTTGCGGCCGTCAGCCAGGAAGGGAAGCCTCAGCGACTTCCCGAATGGCTGCGCCTTTCTGAGCCTGAGTCTGAGACAAAGCCTAAGTCTGAGTCATAGGAAGCGATTTGAGAGAACAGACTTGAAGAAGAATAACTTTTAAGAGTCCGGCAACCCATCGCCAAAGGGCTTGTTGATTTAATGAGCCGTTTGGGCGTTAGCCCCGGTTGAAGCGTCGTTAACTGAGGCTATCGCCTAGTCGGCTCACGTTGCTGAAGGTTGTTTTAAAAAAAATCACAGCCTCGCTGACGCGTCGGGTTGCCATTGCGAGATTGCCTTTGCGAAACGAACTTAATCAACAGCCCGCAAACATTTGGGCGTTGCCGGATGCCGAAAGCTTGCTACGCGAAACCAATCACTTTGAAAACCCATTTTGCCGAGGAGCCACCGTTATCAATCGAATATCCATCCTCACAGAGAACACCCGCAAGCAAACCCGCTTTTCCCGAACGCGTTTTCTCGGCAACTTTCTGCGAACACGAAGATTCGCATTTTCCCCATGGGCATGGGCTTTGGCTTCCCCATTGGCATTAGCTTTGGCTGGTTTCTTCATGTCGGCCATAAGCATGCCGATGTCAGCGGCGGCTCAGGATGCTGCTGTCGCGCCCA
>CAYZPA010000122.1:0-11760 GCA_964479855.1 uncultured Pirellulaceae bacterium | reverse complement strand
CATTGGCCAAGAGGATATCCGGGCGACTTTGAAACGATTGAGTGCATGGTTTCTGGCAAAAATCAAGCTCCGAGAGAAACTTTCGGTTGGTTCCTTGAAAGGATATCGTTTTATTCCCCAATAATTCAGCAACACCGAAATAAACTGAGTTGGCAAACTGATCAAATCCGCGAAACGGTATTGAAGAAACCGGATGCGAAAATTCTATCTATTGCCTGTGGTTCTTGCCCCGACTTTGAGCCGGTCCGTGGTCTGCTCTCGAAAGCTTCGGTAACAATCAATGACCAGGATGGAGATGCTGTTGTCGCTGCTTCAGAACGCCTTGGTAATTCAGTCTCTGAGTTAGAGTCTGACACCGGAAATATATTGCGTTCAATTGTCCGGCAAAAAGGAAAGAAGTTTGACCTGATTATTGCTGGTGGACTTTTCGACTACTTGTCAGATAGCGCTGTGGAAAAACTCGTGGCGCGGTTGCTACATCTTCTGAGTCCAGATGGCCGATTGTGCTTTACAAACATTTGCGACGACAATCCGTTTAGATGTTGGATGGAGTATTGTGCGAATTGGCATTTGAAAGGGCGATCAAAAACGACACTCGAAAAGCTCTCCGCCCATTCGAAAGTAGAATTCAAGATGGACACAACGGGTTTGGCTTTTCTTGTAACGATGAAAAATCATAGATAGCAGCGTGGCTTTTGATTGCTTGGATAGTGAATTAATTTGAGTCATTTCATTTGCGGAAAGACTAAGCGTCATCCTCCTTCAGCAATTTTTTTCGCTCCTCGATGGCACGTGTGATGGTTTTGGATTCCACGCCTGCTTCTTTTCCAATGGCGATCAGTTCGTCGTAAGTTTTGATGGCGTCGGTTTTACGTCTGGCGGCCGAATAAATCTCGGCGATAAGATTCAGGCGATTGTGCAAGATCGGGCTTTGTCTGTGAAGTTTTGACAGGCGCGAATGCAACTTTTCGCAGACAGTGTTAACGGCGGTCGAAAAGTACGGCGCTTGGCGGAGATTTGAGGGCGGTCCAAAAGTGCGGCGCGCCGAGACGTATTTCGTTGACATTTGAAGATATCGGACTTAGTTCGATATCTTTGTCGTCGTCGAGGTACCGGATTTGTACGTAGATATGGAGTATTGGACGGAAGTCCGCCGCCGGGTTCTTGTCGAAGGCCTGAGCAAGCGGTCGGCAGTCAAATAGTTTAAGATCAGTTGGCACACGCTGGAGAAGATTCTCAATCACGAAGAGCCGCCGGGTTACCAGCAGAAACAGGCCCGTCCCAAGCCGAAGATCGAAGCGTTCCTACCGGTGATCGCCGAGATTCTCAAAGCCGATCAGAAAGCGCCGCGCAAGCAACGTCACTCGGCCAAGCGAATCTTTGAGCGACTTCGGGACGAACACGAATTCACAGGCGGCTACACGATCGTCAAGGACGCGGTTCGTGCTTGGCAAGAGTCGCAGAAAGAGGTCTTCTTACCGCTGACACACAGGCCAGGCGAAGCGCAGATGGACTGGGGCTTTGCGAAAGTAATGCTTCGCGGCCAGGCCGAACCGATTCAAGTTGCCATTTTCGTGATGGCGTTGCCCTACAGTGGCGTCGTCTTCTGCCAAGTCTTTCATCGTGAGTGCACCGAGTCATTTCAGGAAGGCCATCACCGCGCGTTTGAATTCTTTGGCGGCGTGCCGTGGCGGATTTCTTACGACAACAGTAGAGTCGCGGTCGCCAAGATCCTTGGCAGTCGGGATCGCAAGTTGACTCGCGAATTTCTGCGTTTACAAAGCCATTACCTGTTCGCCGAACACTTTTGTCTGGTGCGCCGGCCCAACGAGAAAGGCCACGCTGAAAGGCTCGCTGACTACGCGCGTGGTAACTTTCTGGTTCCCGTTCCGGTCGTCAATTCTCTGGAAGAACTGAACCAACAGTTGCTTGTTCAGTGTCGCGCTGATCAAGAGAACCAGAGTCGCGGCAAGTCGGCCAATAAACGATTGCTTCTTGAGGAAGAGCGTTCTGCGTTTTTGGCATTGCCGGCCCGCGCGTTTGAAGCCCGCCGGATCACGCAAGCCGCCGTTAGCTCTCAGTCGTTGGTTCGCTTCGATCGCAACTCGTATTCGGTTCCGATCAAGTACGCTCACCGCAAGGTGACCGCCGTAGCCACCGTCGACGAAGTTCGCTTCGTGTTCGGCGATTCTCTTGTCGCCAAGCATCGCCGGTGCTGGGAGAAGGAACAGTTCTTTTACCAGCCGATCCACTACCTATCGCTTTTAGATAGAAAACCGGGCGGTTTTGACTTCGCCAAGCCCGTTGAACAATGGCAGCTGCCGAAGTGCTTTGGCCTCCTGCGAAGACGACTTGAAGCAGCCGACGAGAAACACGGAACGGGATCTTACATTCGCGTCTTGAGGCTACTGGAACGTCACTCACTTTCACAACTGACCGACGCCATTGAGTATGCGCTCGACATTGATGTGATCGACCCGGACAGCATCCGCGTCATTCTCCAGCCTCGCCAAGAGAAGCCGGCTGAGTTGTTTTCGCTCGATGGCCGCCCCAGCTAAAAACTTCAATATTTTTGTTGATGTCGTTGGTGAAAAGAAGATCGTCAGTAGCTTACTGCCACAAGACTTCACAAAGGCTCGAAGAGTTTTCGTGAAAAAGAAAGATGGGAGTCTTGCAGCACCAACAACAATTGCGGGGCATGTTCGTCGCACCAAGGCGATGTTCAACTGGGCTTACGACGACCAGAAAGGACGTGTGAAATAGAGATGAAGGCCAAAACCCGCTTGCATGCGGACGTGCAAGGCTCTTCTCAAACGGCTGCTCTAGCCTCTCAGCAGCTCAGAAAAGCAGCTGATCGTAATCACCTGCCACTGAAGACTGGTCGAAATTAGGTATACAATCAATATCGACGATGCACGCCTTCCAACCTTCCTGGTTCCGAGCGGCGACACGAAAGCTTGCCCAAATTAGGCAGAGTCATTCCGAGAGAGATCGCACTAGGCTAGGACTAGGCTCTCCAGTGAATGTCAAGACTCGGGTCTTCCCACATTAAGTCGCTCGCCCAATACAACAGTGGCTCTCTCTGCAGCGGCATTTAGGTGCAGTAAAAATGCAAAAGGGCCGTTGCCGGTGGCTGGACAGAGAATTGAACTCGAAACACACCGCGAGAGTTGAAGTCGTTTTGGTGCTGTCTAGCCAAGCAGTCCGGAGATGCCAAACCTGCCCCTCAATCACCTTTCGCGCATTGAGATGGCTCGTTCACTCAGCTTGAAGAGACTCAGTTCGCTTGCCTGCAATAATCAGTCACAAGGTTCGTCAGATTGCTTACTTGTGGATATCGCAAATCAACATCGTTGCTTCGTTACCGTGTCGGACGTGGAATCCGATTCGAGATTCGCTCATTCGCAATGCCGTCGCAAACGCTCGTTTTCCGAAATCGGTTTTCAAAACGACCTCTACGGGGTCGCCCGGAAACCATTTCCAAACTGCGTCATTTCGCCAAAAGTAGAACGCGCGGTCAGTCAATTGATGTGGCCGAGTAGTGTAGTACCCGCCCAGCGGTTCACTCAAGTCTGCACCCGAACCGTCCAGTTTCATCTCGACGCAGCGTTGTGGCTGGCTTGAAACATTAGCCATTTGGATGGAGAAGAATCTTTCGCCAACCGAAAAACTATGCCCATGGGAGCGCCAGGACTTCTCAATTTTATCGTTTTTGAAAAGCTGAGTTCTAAACTCTCCGTACCCCTGATCTCCAATCAAGAATCCGCCTTTGCCTAACGAAACACTGTGCCCGCCAGCAGAATGTTCGCTTTGCCAAACCAATTCGCCTGAAGTACCGTCTACGACGTACCGGCGCCCAACTCCCGAACTCACTTCGGCAAGTCGAACCATAACACGGTTTCCGGATTCCAGTAAAAGGTCGTGTCCGAAAGGCTTCCAAGTCGTAGGAAACCAGGGTGGAGAGGACTTCGCTTTCCAGCCAGTTTCCGCGCTCATGTACGAAACACCGTCGTATTCAATCTTGTCAACGGGAAGCCGAATGGCCCAAATCAACTCGCCAGTCATCGAAACCTTTACCAAACGCGACGACAGATCGTGCTCTGGAGATTGCTTACTCGTATTGTTGACGCCTCGGTTGACGCAGAGATAAATCGCGTCGCCAGTCACAAGTGCAGAGCCAATTTCTTCGTCAGGAAACGGATCAAAATCACGCAAGCCACTCAAACTCAGTGATCGCTCAAGTTTTCCGCTGGGGCCAATGGCAAGTAGCGTCTGCTTTCCAAAAAGCCATTTAAGGCTCGACGAGTCTTGTCGATGGGATGCAGATTCATGACGCGAAATGTCAGCGAAATCAACTCGGTGATCTATCATTTGAAGAGTGGCACTGACTCCATCAATTCCTGTTGACGTAACCTCGAAGAAATTCGGTCGACGTCGGATACTGATGAATTGGTGCGGATTCCAGGCAGATGTCCTACGAGTTCCTTCAGGTAGCGAAATGGAGAGTGGGTTCATTTGTGTGGCCTGAGCTTCGAGTCAAAGAGCCTGGTTTTTATTGACCTTGAAAATGAAATATTTCATGAGCGGACACGCCAACCAGCCAGGAGGAGTCGACCTCGTTTCGTCATTGGGGTTTGCGTTCATGATTTGTCCACATTGTTTGACCGTTACGGATCAGGCGATCGCTGCTTAAAGTGTATCCATTGGGATGCCCTAGGAAAACCTTGAGGCCGGCAATCGCGAATTAACTGGAGAACAGTTCGTTCACAATTCATTTGAGCTTGATATTTGAAATTGTCGCGCTTAAGGCTCCCACCAGAAATCGGGAAACAAATAGATCTGTTTGAACCCGCCATCCAATAATTCTTCAGGTGTCGATCCTTCAATCTCTATTCGAATCAATTCAAAATAGTGCCCAAGGTTTTCTATTTTCAATTTCCTGGACGGCCCAGATTCGCCGCCGTCGTCGAGCCAGCAGATAGATCCATCGACGAAACACACGCCAATTCTTGGCCCAATCGGAATCACGTTGGGATTTGAAAAGTGATCATGGTAAAGGTCGAAGTCGTAAGTTCGCCAGTCGTAGTCTTGTAAGTCTTTGCGTGACTCGTAATCTTTCGCGATATCCGTCGTATCGTGCATTTCATTGAGGACGTAGTAAGACCATCCGTTTGAATTTTCCAACCAGGCTCGGACGGATTTATGAAGCGGCATTCCCAGTGTTCGCTCCAACGCGTTTATCTGCTGTGCGGTTGCAGGCTCGTTGTAATGGTGATCGAGATCGGGAACTTTCTTTTTGATCGCCAGTTGCAGGCGATCAAGAATATCTTTCATCTGAGCAAACTCAACAGGATCATGATTTGAAAGAACCTGATCTAATTCAAAAGTCCACCCAGTATCAAAGCTCCCCATGATTCGGACTTCTACACCTGGAAGCAAGTTCCGAATCTCATTTAGACGTTGTGCGTCAATTCCGCGATGGCAAAGCGTTAGCAGTTTCAGCTCAGGCATGTCTACCAACGCTTCCGGTTGAAGATTGCAATTCGCACCGCTGATCACCAACTCCTCGACCGAACTCAGTTCACATAGCGACGGCATCCAACTTTGCGGGATTTCCACATCTCGCAGTACGATTCTGCGCAGGCCACGCCAATGCCGAAAAAACATCGGTGCATCCTGCTGCAGCAAGGGTTGATTATCAAAATAGCTTTTGAAAAAACGAATCGTGTGGATTTCATGAACCGCGCGATTTTTCGCAATGCGTCGCAACTCATGCGTTGACAAGGTGCTCAAGAAATCAACCTCGTAAATCGTTGGCTTGGTATTGGCCAGTAGTCGATCCAACCAGTTTGCCGGCTCACTTTTGGACGCAACATAGCGCAAGCCCGGTTCGTAGGACTTTTCAATGCTCACAAATGACTCTACGAGTGCGTCTCGCCCAGTGTCCCTCAGGTAAGTGACAGTCGCAATCGCTACGGACAGCAATGTCAACATCACCAGTAGCAGCTTCAATTTAAACTGGATTCGGATTCGGATTCGGATTCGGATCGCGTGGGCTCTTTGGGGTTAGACAAACTTATTGGTGGCAGCTCATTCAAATCGAACGGTACTTGATGGCACGCACTCCTGTATTTCAGTTCGTAGATGGAATCACCGGGAAATCGTCAAGCGTTAGGCAAGGACAATCAGGATCCGAAAAATCGAGATCGCGATTTTGGTAAATGCTCAAGGTTCTTTCGAGCAGTTCATCCAATCCATTTGCAATAACTGCAATGCCACCTACGGTCGGTCGCAAGCCAAGGATCTGTCCGACTTTCCCTGCCGGCCCAGGTTGCATGTCGATGCAAACGCATCGTGCGTCATACCCAAACGATATCGGGATCAAACCGTCGTGCCAATTCTTTGAACGTTTGATACGTTTACAGCCAATGAACTCGTTGAGCCCATGGTAGACTTCGTACGATGTTGCAAAATCTGATTCGCGGACGATTTCGGCAACATCAATAAACGCTTCGAACGCGATCATTCCATTTGACTTGAAACTGGAGTCTGCCTCCCCATTTGCGAATGAAAGCAGCTCTATTAGTGATGAAGGGACAACATCGTATGCCGCGTGCAGTGCTTCAAGCTGTTCACTGCCAGCAGGCTGGTTCAGCGGCGATTGTGTAATTCGCGAGAGTTGATTGGCGAGTTCTGCGAGCATGGAAATAGAAATTATGACAAACCATCTTAATGTCAATTTCGTTTAGGCTCCACGTGTCCCAATGGAATCTCGCTTTCGTCTGCGAGTTCCTGGAAAAAGACGTAGGCGAAACTCAAGTAACAAAAAGATTCAGGAAACTCTGTCCCCGAAAACTGACAACGAACCAACTTCTCAACTTGGTCGCGATTCAAAATAAAGTCAGAGCGAATCGTTCCTTCGGCTCCGTTGGCGCTGTCCCAATATTCCAAGTATTCGCCAGGTTGCTTTCCAAGCAATCCGACCAAATTGTTGGCGTTAAGTTTGGCAGTCCAAGCGAGAGTCTCATCAATGAAGATTTGACAAATCTCAAGCGACCGTCGAGTTTTCAAAAAACGCGGAAGTCGCGGCGTTCCGCAGTAATATATGTTCTCGACGTGGTCGATAATTACGAGCGTTTGAGGATCGCCGTCAGAAAACAAACGCTCCAAAACAGATTCTGCTGAAGGTGTTACGGCGGTTTTGTTGTGCCAAACGTTCCAGAAATTCCAGCCTCGCAAAAAATACCCCTCTGGACTGACAAGCGGTAATTGCGATTCCCGAATGGCGCTGTGGCCCAAGTAGGGTGGCCGTTGTTCGATCTCGTGTAGAGTGGCTTCCAGAGCGTCGATCTGTTTCTGATATTGTCCGCCGTGCGTGCCAAGCTTGGCAATGTGTTGCCGTATTTCTTCAGGCTCAAGCCACTCATGTAGACGGCTTGCCCATCGTGTTATCCAGTCCGATTCCATCGTGTTCGTTTCCTGTAATTGGAGTTTGACCAAGGGCTTTGGTTTGATCCAGACCTTGTCACTCAACTTGGTTTTGGTCGTCCTGCTCTACCTGCCTCAGTTCAAAGCCAAGACTTTCTACTTTCGTTCGAATTTCCTGTACTGTAGTTTCTCCCATGTTGCGAATCGAAAGCAGCTGTTCTTCGTCTCTCTCGATCAAATCACGAACGGTTTCAACTTCACCGTATATCAAGCAATTGGTTGCCCTTAACGAAAGATCGAGTTGCTCAATTTTCCTGTCGAGCTGCGATTGAATGTGTCGATGTTGCAGGTGTAAAACCCCGACTGCAACGAGTAACGTTACGATCAGAATATGCGAGATGCGAAATTGAAGTTTCATATGGAGGAATCTGTTTCAGTCGCTGAAGTGCCCTAAGCCGTTGTCTTAATAAAGTCAGGAAGGCGACCGAACCTGGGCATCGCTCCAGCTGCTTCAATGTTTGAAACAATCGTTCTCAACAAGTGTTCAACACCAATTGCTTTCACACCGCTAATGCAGTGTTCATCGTCACGTGAAAAGATCTGTCCCACCTTGCCTTTTGTCGAAGGAGACGGATCAAGGTAGACAATATCTGAGCAGCAATTGAATTCGGCAATCGGAATCCAGTCGGGGCTCCACGAGTGTTCCTGCTTCAGGAACGGAGCCCAATGTGGAACGACTCGCTGCTCAACGGTCTCTGCTACGTCCAGCGATATCGAATAGCACTTCATCATGGTATCCAAACTGCAAAAATTGAATCCTGCACAAGCTCCCGCCGAAAGTGAACTTTCGCCATTGAAGACCGTCAGCATTTCTCGAACTGCATCAGGCAGTTCCCAGCCGTACTTGCTTTCGAATTTCTGAATTGCATTGAGTTTTAGTGGCGGATTGAAGTGGATTCCCAGTTCTGGCTGGGACTCAATTCGAATTCGAAATTGTTTGATAAGTGCAGACATGAGCAGTCTAATATACCATTGCAACGACCGCCTCTGCAGCATCAACAAAGGCAACTTCATCAGGTAGTCCAATGGCTGTTTATCTTGTCTATCGAAATCCGCATGAGTCTCCGCTCGGACGTAAGATCGTCAAGTTTCGTGACAAGACTCTGTTGCGTTGGTTTCAACGAAACTGGCTGCTGTTTTCGGATTTAAGTGACGGTCAGAAAGCTGAATTTGAAGCTAACAGTCTGCATTTAATCGAAAGAAGCGAAGAGATTTTTGGCAGCTACCTCGAAGGCTTCGAAGCGATTTGGAATGCGATGCTGCGACGAGGCAAGCCACCTGAAACCGAAAGGCAATTGACTCGCTGGCTACGCTCAATCAAACGTTTCACAATCTATGTCGCCAGCGGCGGGCATGCGTGGCAATCGCAAATTGATGCGTGTGAGATTGATTTTGTTGCCATCATGTTCGACGACCAGCACGCTGAGGCACATCCGCAGCGAACAACTTATTTGCTGCATCGAAAGCAGCGATTACCTACCAAGGTTGATCCGGAACCCAAGCGATTTGTCTGGCGAGGCGGAGGCCGGGTAATCGGGCAAAAGGGAAAGCAGCTAGGCTCTGTTTTTGCGGTCGTTATGACCATCGAAGACTGCACGTTTCTTACACCACCATCTGCGGTGTATCGTTTTGCTGGCGTACGACTGCCGGGATTCGTTGACTACTTGAAAGGGAAACAGCCTCAGCGAAAGCCAAGCGGTCATCGCTACGACGATCCAGGTTGTTGGCCTAAAGAGCTGGAGATGCTGCGTTGGTTTGCAATCAGCAGTAGGCCCCGATCCAGCTTCAAAAGTGTGCTCCTTGAAATGTTGGCCAATCACCCGCAATCTTATTCGGATCTTTACGGCGGCTTGATGATGGGGGATTCGGACTCTTGCCATACAAACATGGAGTTGGTTCGGCGGGAGATCGAAGTCCGTGAAGAAAGAGTGAAGGAGCGACAAGCCAAACGCAAGAAAGAGTACGAGTCGATCCACCATCCAGACTTCCTGCAGTGCAGCCCGCACTTTGCGAAAGTCGGTTTTCGCAATGAGACTATACGTCTATCGCGCGGCCCATCACAGTGGGACAATTACAACGAGGCAATCTACTTTTTTGATGACCTGTGGGCCGCGTCGCATCCGAATCTGGCAAAAAGCCTGCTGTATTCCGGCTGCGAGGGAATGTCGGCGTTCAAGATTCCCAACCGCAGCTGCCAATAAGGTATCCAGTGAGAATCAGTCTTAAACAATTCCTGATCCTGATCTCCGTGCTGGTGCTTGGTATCGGCTTCTACATTTCGCACCGAGAGGCCGAACTAGGAGTCCAAATTCGTGTCCCAAAACCGATTGAGCTCGATGAGTTCTTGGACGCGCCAGCTTTCGTAACCGAAATTCGCAGTCGGCGACAAGTTCGCGAGCATGACCACCGCGAAGAGGCCGAAGCCATCCTCAAACAAAAGCAGAAAAACGCCTCGCTGCTTGCAAGTTTGTCGGTCTTTTCCAAGCAAGTTCACTTGGAGTTCATGCAAGAACATCGCGACGAATTTATCAAACTCGCGCAACAACAAATTGACGATCCCGATCTTGGTACTGCCGCGAACGCTGCTTGGGTTCTGGATTTTTACAACGACAAACTGGCCTATCAGAAAATTCGCGATCGCTATATCGACGACTATGCTGATGAGACTCTGACCAGTTATCGTCCTTTGTATGACTTTATGGAAGTGTTTGAGCGAGATCGACTTGTCAAGGATCCCGTTTTCGTCGATTTCTTGCGAACACTGACGACAAAGGAGAACGAACTGGATTGGCTGTCGTCAGCCGTGCTCCATTATCAGGAGGTCGACTCAGAACCGCATTACCAATACATGCTCAAGAAAGCACGAAACGGTCGTGACAAATCTCATGCGTTCGTTTGGCTTGTCAAAGAATTCTACAACGCGGAAGTCCGACAAGCATTAATGGAGTTTCTTGACGCTGGCAACAACCCACGCCATTTCCGAATTATCAGTTTCATTAAAATTGAGAGACCCGAACCCGATTGGATTCCGATTCGAAACCGAATCGAGCATCTTGCTTACGAGTTCCTTCGCGACCCAAATCCAACGCTCTGGAAACGAGAGCAAAGGAGCTTCTGGAAAGAATTTTGTGAAGCTGCGACCGAAACATCTGCTGAATTCCTGCGCAACGCTTTTGAAAACACACAAGGACAGGACAAACATCTCCGCTCAGAACGAATTCTATACTCGTGTCAAGCTTTGGAGCGACTTGGCCATCGCAAAGATGCCGAAGTCCTTTTGAAAGCCGCGTTTGAAGCTGACAAGAAAAACGATCCCTACGCGTTTGCTGACACAAAGCGACAGATGTTTGATTTGGCCGAAAAACTATGGGGACGCGACGAGACAATCAAGCTCTGTTTCGAACACATCGCTGATAGCCATGATGAAGCTGCCTGCAACAAGCTTGCGGATATATTTGAGGGAACCCGAAACGAAGAAATCGCCAAGCGAATTGCCGTAAGCGATCGGGGCAGCCATCGCCTAGACATGATCTCGCAGGTCGAGCAAGTCGGTTCGGAACTGCTACCTTCCCTTTGGGAGTCTTCTTCAACTCGACAGGCGACTTTTGCAGTATTTCAGCAATGGAAAGAACGCAACGTAAATCGGCAGGACTTTGTCGACTGGATTAACTCCACTCTGACGCCAAAATCTCCGTTAACAATTCAGTCGGTCTTGAACCATCCAAACTATAAGGATGGCAACAATTTGTGGGAAATCCAATCGCCAGTTATCCGAACCGACCACCAGTTTGCAATGGTCGCTCTGGCTCATTCGGGCAAAGGAAAGCTCTTCAATGATTCGCACGAGTTCGAGCGCGATGGGTTGGATAAAGTGATGGAAAGTTTTGCCAATCTGGAATCGCCTGAATTCAAAATCACTTCAACGCATTTAGACTGGAGCGATGACGACTGGTACAAGTTTTCCATTGTCGTCAACAATAAACTCTACAAGTTCACAATTCGCGCCGGACATCACATTGTTGAAGATGAAACCACAGGCGAAGCCTATTACGAAAATCACTATGCAACGGAAGCGGTGATGGAAATCATGAACGCGATTGCAATTCGCCAACATCTCAAGGGGCGTTTTCTTTGGTATCAAGGCGAGGGGTTAGGAGACGAAATGAACCTTGTGCTTTACCTGACTCATCAACAAGCACAGGATTTACAGGCGAAATTTGCAATCAAACCTCGAATCGAATTTGAATATTACTTGCAGCATTGAATTTGCTT
>CAYZPA010000121.1:0-11770 GCA_964479855.1 uncultured Pirellulaceae bacterium | reverse complement strand
CTGCGAAGAAATTCGGATTGAACCCGGATTATTCACGATGCGTGGGCATCGACATGGAGAAAGCTTGTTTCATTGGGGTATTGTTCCACGTTTGTGGTTTCGGCAGGTCACCCAAGACGTGAAATTGACGAATTTGCAAAACTTGCCTCCGCGTCCGGAGAATGCCTTCAAAGAAAAATC
Organism: uncultured Pirellulaceae bacterium; assembly: GCA_964479855.1. GTDB lineage: Bacteria > Planctomycetota > Planctomycetia > Pirellulales > Pirellulaceae > Mariniblastus. The sequence goes on along the minus strand of CAYZPA010000121.1, from coordinate 11,590 downwards.
AGATGCCTGTCGTCGTGAATAATTCTGGTTGAAGGGCGGCAATCGGATTTTCGGGTCGGCATGGTGGCTGATAGCGATTGACCGGCCGGGCAACATCGCCGGAAAAAGCAGCAACGTCCAGCCGAGCAACAGTTTCGCTAGATGAAATATCCGGCCTACAGCGTTCTTAGTCTTTTCACCATCGAGAAAAGTCCGTTTCGCCTCTGAGGACTAAGGTGCTGGTTCAGTCCAAGCTTTTTTAGATAGCTTTCGATGTCAGCAGAAGCAACTTCCTGCGGTGACATGTTGTTGTAGAACGCCAGCAACAGAACGATCAGTCCTTTGACGATGATGGAATCGCTGTCTGCTTGAATGACCAGATTTTCGTTTTCGTCGCTGCCATCGACTTCGGTGACGACCCAAACCGTGCTCATGCATCCTTTGACGATGTTGTCTTCGGTTTGCAATTCGGAGGCCAGCGGAGGTAGTTCTCTGCCGAGGTCAATGATGAAATCGTAACGCTCATCCCACTCTTCGAGGTCTTCAAACGTCTCAAAAAGCTCTTCTACGGTAGGTGGAAAATTTGACATCGATAAAAGCTAAATCCAACAGTAAATGTAAACCGAGAAGGTAACACTCGCACCGTCTGGCGCACAGGCTGGAATTCAAAGCTGGACAATGCGAACTAACGCCCGTTGGGGCAGTATCTTCCGCCGCCATTGTAGGGAGGTCGATAAGAACGATACCCGCCACGGCTCTGAAATCCGCCGTGACCACCGAATCCATCGTAGCCCTGAAATCCACCGAGTCCGCCAACCCCACCGAGGCCACCGTACGGCAAATAGCCGAAGTTACCACCGGGATTGAACGAGAAGAATTCAACCTGAATCGGCAGTGAAAGCAGTCGGCTTCCGAGTCTCTCGTTTGATGAACCGTAGTGGGTTCCGGTGGGCAACATCGGACGTGGAGCTTGAAGTGTCGGCTGCGGAAGATTTTGGATTTGCGGATCAGTGCCCGGCAGCGGCAACAAATCAACATCGCCGAAACCCGTCAGTTCGGGCGAAGGAGCGGTCAGGTTGGGAACTTGCAGGACCGGAGTTTCTTCAACAGGAAACGGAGCATCAATGCGATCTGATGTTTCCAGAACAGATTTGGGCTGCGGAGTGAACGATTCGTCAAACGTTGGCACCGGCGAATCGCCGTCCATGATGATTGGAGCGCGAAGTGCATCTTCGAAAGAAGGCGAGTTCGTTGGTTGAGTTGTCGGCAACGGTGCGAGCGGATCAAATTCGGTTCCCAGCAAATCAGGAAGCGTGCCAGGCTCTTCCGAAATTTCGGCCGGGACGTTGGAGGATTCAATCAGTGTCTTTTGTTGAGGCTTCAAAGCTTCGATGTTCGTGATCAGGTTTCCCAATCGCCTTGAGATCGTTTTTGATTGAGCCATTCCGTCCTGAAAGTTTGCTTCTTCGATAAGCGATTCGAGTTCCAATACCAATTGATCAAGCTTTCGAGTTTCACTTTGCCAGTCGGTTTTGTTTTCCGTTTGTTGGGCCGCTCGTCGAGCTGCTCCTTTGATTTTTGCATTCGTCGCAATCAGTTCACCGAACAGGGAACTGTTTCTATAGGTCGAAATCAGATCCTGTCTGAGTTGATTGGACTCATTTTGAATCGCTGTGGTCGCACGGATCATCTCAGTCTGTGCAGAAGCATTCGTAGTACCGAGAAATAAACAGACGGAAGAGAGTACAACCGTGGACAGTTTTATTGGAAGCATTCGTGGAGCTCTCAATGACGATGAAAAGTGGTGGCGAACGGCTAGGAGAAATATCTTCGCAGACAACTTTGACTTGAAAAGCAAGATTCGCGCCAATCGGAAATTTGCGGTTATTTCCGCGTTTCCGCAACGCCCGATGCTATCAACCGGAATTATTCACGACGACAGGCGTCAGGTTGCCCTTTGAGGCGATTTTCCCGACTCGGAGGCAAGTTTTGCAAATTCGTCAGTTTCACGTCTTGGGTGACCTGCCATAACGACAAACCTGAAACAATGCGCCAATGAAACAAGGTTTCTCCATTTCGACGCCCACGCATCGTGAATAATCCGGGATCAATCCGATCACAGTCGTTCTCACTCTGATTTCGATTAGGCAGAATGATGACGAGTATTAAGCTCGTGTCACGTACTGTTTTAGCGTGTTCAGAAGATCGGCAATGCTCTCTTCCGCAGCGGTGCGACCGATGACAGAAAGCTCGTCGGCGCGGGTGAAGTCCTCAAACGGAAACTCGGCGCACTTCGGCACAATCACAAAATCGCTTTCCGCAATATGCGTTTTCGAATGGCCGCGCTGAATGATATCCAGCACTCGCAACAGCGTGCTCATGTAGCCGACTTTTCGAAACAGAACGCCGGATCGATCCTTTTTCATTTTGCCGAAATTCGGGTCAAGGTCCGAACCAACGTCGATCGTCAGAATAAAGTCAGCGCCCTGATTTCTCAAAACGGTTGCCGGCACGTTATTCAAAATGCCTCCGTCCACGAGCGCGTAATCATCTTGCATGATCGGTGCTCCAAACATCGGATGGTTCGCGCTGGCACGAATCGATGAAACGACGTCGCCAGTGGTGCTTACAATTTGATTGCCGTGAACAAGATCGACGGCAACGGTACAGGTAGGAATCAGAAGCTGAGCCAAATCGTAGTCGTAAAGATACTTTCGTAGCTTGGTCTCAATTTTGCCGCGACGAAAATCGGCAAACAGATACCAGCGTTTTCCAGACGGTAGTTTTTGAATCCACTTCGGAGGCGTCATCTCCATGTTGATCAGTTCCAGAATCTCGGTCGGATTCATGGTCGCTGCGTAGCCACATCCAACGATACTGCCTGCGGAAGTTCCCGCAATTTTATCGAAGTACAATCCGTTCGCTTCCAGGACTTCCAGCACGCCGATATGGGCCAGGCCACGAGCCCCACCGCCGCCAAGCACCAGTCCCAGCGTGATACCTTGAAGCAAATGTTGCAGGCGAGCGATATCGTTGACTCGATAGCCAAAGAAATCACCCTCGTTGCCGAACCGTTGGATTCGCAGAGTTGGGTGGGCCAGTTCAAGCTGATGGTCAAGCAGTGGCGGAATCTGTTCAGCTTTTTTGTGCACTTCGACAATCTGCAGACGCCTTGCCAGTTCGGGAACTTCATTGACCGATCGCTGTATCTTTTCCAGTTCGGTAAGCTCATTTTCGTCGCGATCAACGATCCACCAAATTCGCTCACACTGAAGTAGCTGACGAGGAGTCGCTTTGGTGGCATCGAAGTCGATGATGGCGTGAGAGTGTTTTTCGACCTGTTCCGCCAAACCGGGAATCGTTCCAGCCGCGTCGCTATCAATAGGGAACGTTTCGACGTTTACGGAGTCCCACAGTTTTGGATCCGAAGACCACGAAACAATCGACGAATCGATATTGGATAGTGCTTTGGCGACGGCTGCACCCAATTGTGCGTCGCGGGCGCCTCGACGAACAATGCCGACGACGCGAATAGCGCGAGATTCCTTTTCACCCGACAGCTGGCCTCGCAACCAGACTCCAAGTGTTCGGCTGAGGTTGGCCGTGAAGCCCGGGATGGAGTTGACGAGCTGTTGAAAATCGTCGTGGTCCAGCTTCGCGACTTCTGTTTCCATGATCGCGGTCGCGGTCGCAGTGCGTGGACTGCGATTGAGCATCGACATTTCGCCGAAGTGTTGTCCTGGTCCGAGCGTGTTGAGAACAACAGGCTTCGTCCCTCCCGTTTTTTCGACGCTGATCTGGACGCGACCGCTAACGATGAAGTACATCGATTTTCCGTCTTCACCCTGACGGCACATGGTTTCGCCGCTGGCAAAGGTTTTTTTGGTTGTCGCGCCGACGATCGCGGTGATTTCAGATTCGTCCAACCCTTCGAGCACGTCAAATTGCGAAGCTCCAGTTGGAACGCCTGAAAATGAGTCAGTCGACATAAACGAGTTACCCGATGGGATTAGAGGATCGAAAATCGATGCGAATCGGGAATCAGAGCACGCTATCCCGCAGACTTAAAGTACCCGAATTCAGTTTCGTTTTCAAAGAAGGCTTCGGCGTCGTTTTCACTGGATTCATCAAGCAACGATTCAGTTTGAGCCAGAACTTCCTCAGCAAGGCTGCGATAGTCCTGAGCACCGTTTGAATCTCCCGAATACTGAAAGATCGATTGCCCGTAGCTGGGAGCCTCTGCCAGGCGAATGTTGCGACGAATTTTTGTGTCGAAGCTGTGACTGTTGCTCCAAATCGAGTTTTCGGTCGCACGCTGGATCGCAAAGAATTCTTCAACATCGCCGACGACTTCGTTGGCCAACCGCGTTCCGGTGTCGAACAGACAGTAGATCACGTTGGACAATCGTAGTTTTGAATTGAGTCGACGGGCAACCAGTTCGATCGTTCGAAGCAGTTTGCTCAAGCCGTGCAACGCTAGAAAGTGTGGTTGCAGTGGAAGGAAGACCTCATCCGCAGTCGTCAACGCATTAAGCGTCAGTACACCCAGTGAAGGCGGACAGTCAAAGATGATGTAGTCGAACTGTTCGCCGACTTCTTTCATTCGGTCACGCAATATGATCTCGCGACCGACGGCACCGGCGAGCTCCATTTCCGCGGCGGCCAAATCGATATGAGCAGGACTGAGCCAGAGATTCTCTTCGACTTGATGTCGAACATCGTCCAGGGGCACATTGTCGGTCAGCACGTCATACGTAGAAAGATATTCTTCCTGCATGCCGAACCCCAGATGCAAGGACGCGTGAGCCTGCGGATCGAGGTCGATCAGCCAGACGCGTTTGCCGGCTTCGGCCAGGGCAGCACTTAGGTTGACAGCGGTGGTTGTTTTTCCAACGCCGCCTTTTTGATTGATGATGGCGATCGTACGCATGCGGAACTCCTTTTCCAGTTGACTTGACAATCATTATACGACGCTTGCCCCGAATCTACCTACACGAGTTGACCCCGTGATTTCAGGGGCGAATCAGAAAATGCACGTCGATATTGACCCCGGATTATTCACGATGCGTGGGCGTCGACCTGTAGAAAGCTTGTTTCATTCGGATATTGCCTCAAGTTTGTGTTTTCGACAGTTCACCACGACGTGACATTGCAAAACTTGCCTCCGCGTCCGGAGAATCGCTCAAAGGACAAACCAGACGCCTGTCGTCGTGAATAATTCCGGTTGAAGTTGTGACGGTTTTGGATTTTCGCAATACTTCGCGAATGAATATGCTCCACACGCAATCAAACTCCGGATCTGGTGACTCCGCCAATGATCCCACCGTTCGAATTTTCTGGCTGGCGCTGTCGGCTCATGTGTTGATCTGGACTTTGATCTGCACGTTGACCCAGCCAAACTTACCGCTCGATATGGTCGAGATGATTTACTGGGGGCAGCAGTGGCAATTGGGCTATCACAAGCATCCGCCTTTGCCGGCGTGGATTGCCGCAACCGTTTGGGAGCTTGGAAATCACACGCCATGGTTGATGTATTTGACTTCGCAGATGACGATCGCCGTCACGTTTTGGGCCGTGTGGCAGCTGGCCAGAGAAGGACTCGGTCCATGGCTGGCACTTTGCGCGGTGGGTGTTTTGCAAGGTTGCTACTATTTCACGTTTACAATCAACGACATCAATAACACGATCGTAACGCGGCCGATGTGGGCGCTGTCGATGCTGTTTCTGTATCGAGCGATCGCCAGCAAGGGCTCGCGTCGGCAGACATTGAATTGGTGCCTTACTGGCGTGGCAATTGGACTTGGGATGCTGTGCAAGTATTACCTTGGCGTGCTGGTGTTGGCGATGATGATGGTGCCTGTGTTGATGCCGACGACGCGGAAATCGTTGCGGACTTCGGGGCCATGGTTGATGGTGGGAGTTTCACTGCTGATCTTTTCACCGCATCTCTGGTGGATGGTCAATAACGACTTCATCACGATCCAGTACGTGCTGAATCGTAGTGGAAATTCGACCGAGTCTTCATGGGTCAATCACCTTGTGTCGCCAGCCAAGTTTTTGTTGACGCAAGTCGGAGCATGGTTGCCCATCACGCTGTTAGCGTGGCCGCTGGTCGGAAAAGCAATGAAAGCGCTGCGTGCCCAAGCAGATGTGGATTCGAAATTAGCCGATGGGAATTCACTCTTTCGTTCGTACCTGTCGATCGTGGTTTTGGGGCCGGTTTTGATCTACTTGTGTGTTGCGACCTTGACTGGAGCCAACATTCGCAGCATGTGGGGTGGTCCACTTTTCTGTTGCCTTGGAGTCCTACTGCTGTCTTTAAATCGCGATTTCAGTTTGGCCGATTTCGCCCCGACTGCTGGCGAGGATGTTCGAAAGGTTTTACGCGGGTGCGTGATCGCAAGTGTCGTGATGATGATCGCGTTGATCGGAAGGAACGTTGTCAGCCCGACTTTTCGAGGTGACTTTTCGAGAGTTCATTTTCCAGGGGAAACTGTCTCGAGCGAGGTGCATCGTCGTTGGGCGGAGCTTTCTGACAAGCCGCTTTCGATCGTTGGAGGAGACATGTTCGTGGCCGGATGCGTTGGCGTTTACTCTGAATCAAAGGTGGACGTTTTCGCTGGCATGAGTCTGGCCGCTAACCCGTGGTTGGATGACGAATCGATTAACCAGCGTGGAGCGGTCTTTGTTTGGAACATCGATGAGACGGGCGAAGTGCCACCCAACGACTGGATTTCCCGATTCGACAATGCAAGGATCGCCGAGCCATTTCATTGCAACGCTTCAGGGGCCGCGTCGAGCCTGAAAGTCAGGCTTGGCATGATCGTGGTTCCGCCGCCGGTTGCACAACAGGCGACGGCACCACCGCCGGCTGAGCAACAGGCCACGGCTCCAGCTTCAAAGCTGATTCGATAGAAACCCAAAGCGATCGGGCTGCCGGAATCATCCGGGATCATGGTTCCCGGAATCACATTACCGATTGAGCGTTGCGGCTTGACGTGCGAGCTTCACGAACTCGCTTCGGTGCCCATGCTGGTCGTTGCCGATGCCGTTTTTGGCAAGGTTCAGCACCATTTCCCAGTCAGCTTCGCCCTTGAATTTTGAATCACGCAACAGCATGCCGTAGGCGGCAACGCTTGCCGCAAATTGAAAGTCTCCTTTCGGCATTTCGATTGGCGACGAAAAAGCATGTTCCAGAGCGACGCTAAATGTTTCGCTGACGCTCGCGTCGGGTTGCTTGTAGCGAAGATGGACCTTCAAGACCGTGCTGGATTCAGTAGCGCTCGATTTGAGCTTCGTTTCAACGAATTCGGATTCAGAGCCCTTACGGACGGGAGTCTCGGCTCCTGCGGGAACGACTTCGTACAGCGCCGTGACCGTGTGTCCTGCACCGATCTCGCCAGCATCTTTTTTATCGTCCGCAAAATCTTCGTTTTTGAGCATGCGATTCTCGTAGCCAATCAGCCGATACGCCTGGACGCGAGCAGGGTTGAAGTCGACCTGAATCTTGACGTCTTTGGCGATGGTGATCAGCGTTCCGTTGAGCTGCTCAACAAGTGCCTTTTTCGCTTCCAGTTTTGAATCGATGTATGCGTAGTTGCCATTGCCGCGGTCGGCCAATAATTCCATGGCGTCGTCCTTCAGGTTCCCGGTTCCAAAACCAAGGACGCTCAGCGAGACACCGGACTTTGCTTTTGCCTGAATCAGATCGACGAGACTACTGCGGTCAGTTGTGCCGACATTAAAATCACCGTCGGTGCAGAGGATGACTCGGTTGATTCCATCTTCGATAAAGTTTTCTGCAGCGACTTTGTAGGCAAGGTGAATTCCTTCTCCACCGTTGGTCGATCCGCCAGACTCAAGCTGCTCCATCGCCGCAAGGATTTCGTCAGCGTTGGACGCAGCCGTTGAAGGCAACACCAATCCGGTTGCCGACGCGTAGACGACGATGGCAACGCGATCCCGATCATCGAGTTTCTCGACCAGCATCCGCATGGCCTGTTTCACCAGTGGCAATTTGTTCGGCTTTCCCATCGAACCCGATACGTCCAGCAGAAAAACAAGATTGCAATTGGGACGTTTCGTTGGCGGAAAAGTTTTTCCTTTCAAGCCGATTCGAACCAGTTGGTGTTTCTCATTCCACGGACACTTTCCAAGATCAGTTTGAACTGAGAACGGATGTTCGGAAGTTGGATCCGCATACTGATATCGAAAGTAGTTGATAAGCTCTTCAATTCGAACGGCTCCTTTTGGCGGAACGGTTCCGTCGCCAATGAAACGCCGAACGTTGCTGTAAGAGGCCGTGTCGACATCGATCGAGAAAGTTGATTTCGGATTGCTCAATGAATCCACGAATTCGTTTTCGACGATAACATCGTATGACTCTGTGTTGGCTTTTGACGACTCATCAATGCCAATTTGCGTGGCTGCAGGTGCCACGCTGTAAGGGGCTTCTTTGGAATCGGAGACAGCAGCCTTTCTTGCATCACAGCCACTTAACGCGGTTGTGATGACAGACGCCATTACCAACAGGGCGACGCAATAAGCAAATTGATTTTTCATGGAATTCTCACTGAACGATGGCAAAACGGGCGATCGCTGATCCAAAAGAGGTGTCCAGCATCACCCATTAAAAAATACGTGAAGGTTTTCAGTTGGTTCTGGATGTTTCGTAAAATCGTGAGGGTAGGCTAATTTACAGACTCGAAAGCTTTTTCTTGTTGAGGCGGAACCATGCACTTTAAGCCGGGTTTTATCGGCTCGCCCTGTTGCCGACAAAAGAAGGGGCTTGGTACGATTTGAACTTCAAATTTTGATAATCAGGAAAACTCATGCTCCATCGAACATTACTCATGGCCGCGATCGCAATGGCTTGGCTGCCATCGATTGCATCGGCTCAAGGACCAGAAACAGGCTCAAAGATCGACGAGTTTTCGTTGCAAGATCAGAGCGGCACCAGCCATAAGCTTAGCGAATTACTCGAAGAAGGCCCGCTGGCGGTCGTCTTTTTCAGATCAGCAGATTGGTGACCGTTCTGCAAAAGGCAACTGGTTCAGTTGCAATCTGGTTTGGATCAAATCAAGGAATCTGGCATTAATGTCGTTGCCGTCAGTTACGACTCGCAGGAAATTCTCAACAAGTTCGCTTCCAAAAACGGGATCCAATTTCCGCTACTGTCAGATCCTGAAAGCAAAGTGATTCGCCAGTTTGGGTTGGTTAACGGCGCGGCAAAAGAGGGCAGTCGAAAATTTCAGATCTCGCATCCAATGACAGTGATGCTGAACAAGGACGCGACGGTCGCGGGAGTGATCCCTGAAACGGTTCGCGATCGTCACACCGCAGAAGGGTTGATTGAAGCGTGGGGTAAAGTTGCTCCAGCGGCAGATGAGGGTGGCGATGCTGCGGAAGCGTTAAGTTTCAAGATGGAGAAACTGAACGGTGAAGAAGTCTCACTTGGCGACTACAAAGGCAAAGTCATCGTTATGGTGAACGTCGCCAGCAAGTGCGGCTATACCAAGCAATACGCTCCGCTGCAGAAACTTTACGATGACCACAAAGATGACGGCCTGGTCGTGCTTGGCTTTCCATGCAATCAGTTTGGTGGACAGGAGCCAGGCTCACCTGAAGAAATCAAAGAGTTCTGTCAGGAAAACTATGGCGTCACGTTCGATATGTTTGCAAAAATTGATGTCAAAGGTGATGACGCAGCTCCCCTGTACAAGCATTTGACGGCGCAGGATACCAAGCCAAAAGCGGCTGGTGCGGTCAGATGGAACTTTGAGAAGTTCGTTATTGATCGAGACGGCAAAGTTGCAGGGCGTTTCGGCAGCGGAACTTCTCCCGACAGCGATGAATTCATGGAAGTCGTGAAGAAGTTGATTGGCGAAAAGTAAGACTCTAAAACGTGAGTCTTGAATCTGACTGCTTTCCAGAACCGCTCGTTAAAACCGAGCGGTTCTTTTCACAAAGCCGTTTGGTCCGAAGCGGTCTTTTCACAAAGCCGCTTGGTCCAAAGCGGTCTTTTCACAAAGCCGTTTGGGCCAAAGCGGTCTTCATAAAAAGCCGCTTGGTCCAAAGCGGTCTTTTCACAAAGCCGTTTGGGCCAAAGCGGTCTTCATAAAAAGCCGCTTAGTCCAAGGCGGCTTTTGCTTTTTCAAAATACCGCTTCGTCTCTGTCAGTTTGTACTTGTCACAAAAATCGATCAGTTTCTGGTACCGCAAGATCGGATTGCTTCCCGTCGCATACAGAATCTTGGCGTGACACTGAGGGCAAAGGTAGAGCGGCTGTTCGTCTGACTCGTCGAGACTGTTGCTGCCCTGCATGTTGCATTGGTACTTGATGCAATGCTCGATCGAAAACATGTGGCCAGTTTCGTGAGTGGCGACTTTGATCGTTCGCAACAGGCACTGTTTCCATGATTCGTCGCTTTCCTCAGGATCGCCGAATCGAGCCAATGACCAGACGCCGACTCGATCACGGAACGCGGCGTATCCGAATACGAAATTCCAGCCTTCACCCGGCCAGAGATCAGATTTCGTGAAAGCGATGGTCGCGAACGCGTCGGATGGCAGCTCAGGCGCCAACACCTCATCCAAAATGTAAGAGGTCAGAAGTTGATGCACGCCCCACTGCGGATGTTTTCGTTGAGCAGTTTCAGGAAATCTGTCTTCGAGCCTTGTTTCCAAAATTTCTACTTCGCAATTGAAATAGATCGAAAGGAACTCCGCGCTGGTGTTGATTAGTTTCTGGTCTGTTTCAGTAAAGTCGCCGATCGGCTGCACGTACAGCTTACTGCGTTCGATGGTCAGTACGTTTGGTCGAATTCGCAGATACTGATTGAATGATTGGCCTTTCTCTTTGTGAGTTTCCAGCCACTGGCCCGGCTTTGGTTTTTCCAGCTTCGTATGCAAGGGTCGAACCTTGCGGATCGTTTGGCGGATCTTGGAGGTGGAAAGCGGCTTGGTCGATTCGGTTGAAGCTTCCCTTTGTTGCGTATCCTCTTGCTGTTGTTGTGAAGAGAGCAAGAGCGATTTGTTTTGGGAAAGCATCGAACTGCCAACCAGAACCATTGGAATCAGGGGCAACACCAACAACGCGACCGAGATTAGAAAAAGCGCTTTCAAGTATGAGAGAAGAGTCGGCATCAGATCGTCCGAAACAAAGGCTGCGGAATTGAGACTTGGTTTTTCTAAGATACCAAAACTGAAGCCACGAATCTGGACCCCTATGTTTCCTTTCTCCTGACCCAGCCACCCGCTGAGTAAGCAGCACCGTTGTAGTTGGTCAAGTTCTGAGAGCCGGTCAAGTAATTCATTCCGGACCGTCCGGCATACGTCAAACCGAACGACGCGTTATCCGCAAAGCCAGCAAAGAAATCCGACGTGTGGTCGAACCAATCAGGATTCGCAATGGCACCAGCAACCGGATCGTACGGTGTCGAAGGCTCGTCCAACAATCCAACTCGGTACCCAATGACACCGTACTTGTTCAGAATCGATTTCGCGTCTGGATTGTCGGCAGCGAAATACTCGGGGTCACTTCCGGCTTGCTAATTTGGCTCCTAGTATCTCTCTCATTGCATTGGACAACTGAAAAATGTTCGGTCTGTTA
>CAYZPA010000120.1:0-11826 GCA_964479855.1 uncultured Pirellulaceae bacterium | reverse complement strand
ATGAAATTGGTTAGAAGTCTGCTGACTTCTGCAGCATTTGCTGCAGCGATGATGTCGGCCAGCTTCAGCTGGGCCCAATGTTGTGGTGGCGCAAGCTACGACACCGTGGGCGTTGCTGCCCCAGAAGCAGGATGCGGATGCAGCTACACAGTTATGAAAACTGTTCGCCGCGTAGTTAATGAGCAACAACAGGTTACTCGTTACCGCACCGTTAATGAAACTGTTTACGATTCTGTTCAGGTTCCAGTAACCACGAACACTCGTGAAACTCGGTACCGAACCGAGAACTACACAGTGCAGGTTCCTGTTCAGGAAACTGTCATGCGAACTGAAAACTACACAGTTAAAGTTCCAAAGACATCCACTGTAATGCGATCAGAGCGATACACTGTCCAGGTTCCTGTTCAGTCTACAGCTTACCGCACAGAGAACTACACGGTTCAGGTTCCAGTTTGCTCAACCGTTTGCGTTGATCAGCCTTACACCGTTCAGGTTCCTGTTCGCGAAACCACTTACAAGACCGAAAGCTACACAGTTAAGCGTCCTGTTCGTGAGATGAAGCAGCGTACTGTAAACTACACAGTTTGCCGTCCTGTTAAAGAAACTCGTCAGAAGACAATCACTACCATGGTTCGTCGTCCTGTCACAGTTAACAAGACTCGCACTGTCAACTACACAGTGAAAGTTCCTGTAACTGAAACTCGTATGCGTACTGTTAGCGAAACAGTTCGTACACCTGTAACAGAGACTCGTTACCGAACAGTAACGAAAACTAACCGAGTTCCTTACACTGAAACCAAGAACGTTCAGGTTCGTGGTGGAAGTTTCCAGACTGTCCAGAAAGTCATTCCTGGCCGAACGTACACCAAGCGTTCTGGTGGCGGCGGACTCTTTGGCGGTGGACTTCTCGGTGGCGGTGCTGACAACTGCGGTTGCGAGCCAACTTGCACCACTTGCAAGACTCCAGATCGTACTGTTTGCCGCAAGGTTTGGGTTCCTTCTTGCGAAACAAAGCAAGTTTGCGTAACCAAGTACCGTTGCGAAAAGTCTTGTGAGCAAGTTCCTTACACGGTAACAACTTACAAGTGTGACACTGTTCAGAAGCAAGTTCCTTACACTGTAACAAGCTTCCGTTGCGAAACTCGTACCAAAGAAGTTCCTTACAGCGAAACAACTTACGTTTGCGAACCACAGACAAAAACTGTTAACTACTGCGTTACACGCATGGTTTCAGAGCAGAAGTCTCGAGTCGAGAACTACTGCGTAACTAACATGGTTTGCGAAACTAAGACTCGTCAGGTTCCAGTTTGCTCAACTCGAATGGTTACTCAAACACGAACTCGCAAAGTTCGTCAGAAAGTCACCAAGATGGTTTCTCAAACTCGTTGCCGCAAGGTTCCTTACACGGTAACCAACATGGTTAACCAGTGCCGCACTCGACAGGTTCCACAGACTGTTACAACAATGGTTTGCGAAACTCGTCAGCGTCAGGTTCCTACAACTGTCACTCGAATGAATAGCGAAACTCGTTCACGTCAGGTTCCTTACACAGTATGTGTTCCAACAACAGTCATGAAGACTGTTCAGAAGGCACGAACTGTCAGCAAGCAGGTTCCTTACACAGTAACAGTTTGCGTTCCACGCACTATCGAAGAGCAAGTTCCTGTAACTGTTAACGCTGCTCCATCTGTATCTTACGATGCATGTGGCAACGCAATGGGTGCTGGAATCGCTAACGGCGGAATCGTCGATGGCGGATTCGGTAATGGCGGAATCATCGCTGGTGGCATGGCTAACGGTATCGGTGGCGGAATCATCGGTGGCGGAATCGCTAACGGATGCGGCAACGGATGTGGACTTGGTTCACGAGTTGGTGGTCGTCTTCGTGGCCTTATCGGCAAAATCCGCGGTCTGTTCGCAGGCATCGGATGTGGTTGCAAGTCTGCTTCATGCGGATGTGCAGCTCCAGCAGCTCCTTCTTGCGGTTGCGGTTGCAACTAGTTGAAGATCATGACGCCGCCCTCGGCCGCGTCAGACGTTTTCAACCCAGGAAGTATTCTGGTCTGAATCAGCAGCCCCGGCATCATAAGCCGGGGCTGTTTTTTTGCGCGCTTACGAATCTACCCGCTTCAACAAACTTGCGGTCTCACCATCACCACCAAACCGTTCCCAAGCTTCTGGCGGCGAAACGCTTATCTCTACGTCCTCATCATCAATCGGATGTCGAAATTTCAAATGCGTCGAATGCAACGCAATCTGCCTCTTCCGCAGATCCACCGTTTGCTCTCCAAACAGATAGCTTGAACCGTAGAGCTCGTCACCCAAAATCGCGTGGCCACGAGCCGAAAACTGCAGCCGTATCTGATGCGTGCGACCCGTCAGCAGTTCAATCTCCACCAAGCTCGCCTCATCGGTCCGTTTAACAACACGATACTTCAACGCGGCATGCTTCGCGTCCTGATGATTCTGGTCAACGATCTCGGAACGAGCTTCGTCAGGAATCTTTCGCATAAAGTCATCCAGCTGACCTTGCGGGTCAACCAGATTGCCTTCAACCCACGCCAGATACTTCTTAATGACGGACCGCTGTTGAAATTGAGCGGAAACCCTTTTTGCGGCTCGAACATTTCGAGCAAAAACGATCGCACCAGAAACGGGACGGTCGAGTCGATGAATGGGGGTCAGGTAGATTTTCGACTTCGCAGAATCTCGCTTGATCAGGAAACTTTTCAATCTCAATTCCAGACTGTCGATCCCAGGCGGAGCCTGCGTTAGTACCCCCGACGGTTTGTTGATCACAATCACGCCGCGTTGTTCGTAAACGATTTCTGGCTCAGTCATTCGACACTCCCGTCGATTCGGGGCGGGTCCTGCCAAATTTCCTGATTCTAACGACGTTCACCCTGCCCTCCCCCGCATTTTTGCAGCAACTTACTTGTTAGGGTTAAGCATAAGCTACCTTTCAAACGGGTCGAAGCCCCAGAATCACTTTTCGAATGATGGTCAACGAGACATGTTTACAAGCACATTCAAAACTTTGCCAAACGTTTTGCGCAGCACTCGATGGATATCGTTGTGTGCCTGTTTGACTCTGTTAACATCTGCCAACATTGCACACGCTCAAATCGAAGGTTTCACGGAGCCGTTTCGAAGCATTGACCTTTCAAGCGACGAGGCCGGCGCAATCGCCGAATTGCTGGTCGATGAAGGCGTCGAAGTTAAAAAAGGTGATGTCATCGCAAGGCTTGATGATCGCGTTCAGCAAATCCAACTGGACATTGCGATCCAAATGGCCAATGCCCGCAGTCAACTCGAAGCCACCCAAAAAACGCTTGAAAAACGCCGCCTCATCAGCAAACGACTCGGCGAAATGAAGGCTCGCGGTCACGCCAGCGACAGCGAATTGATTCGTAGCGAAATGGAACTGACGATCGCCGAATCGAAATACAATGCGGCTCGCGAAGAAAAAGCCGTTCGCGAAATCGAGCAACGACGCGCCGAAGTTCAACTTTCCCGTCGTTCGATTGTGGCTCCACTGCATGGCGTTGTTTCCAAAGTCCATCGTCGCGAAGGCGAATTCCTTTCACCGCTTCGCCCTGAAATCGTCACAATCATCCAAGTGGATCGTTTGTTGTCGACTTTCGCGATACCGGTTTCACAAGCACGAGAATTCGAGGTTGGCAAAGAATTTGAACTAACGTTTGAAAATGGCCAACGCGTTGTAGCCACCGTTTACTCAAAAGGCGTCAGCACGGAAGCTCAAAGCCAAACGGTGGAAGTCAAATTGGTATTCCAAAATGAAGGCAATGTCTTTCGAGCCGGAGAAATCTGCACGCTCAACATCTAAAGCGGGATTTTTGTCCTGCACAGTCTCCCCAACAAACTGAACAACAATGACCAAGTCGACGCATAATCCAGAGCGAACCTGCGCGATTGATTTGCAGTCTCTAGCCAAAGATCAACCGCGCCACATTCCCGCGCAAGCTCCATCGAAAAAGGCCAGTAAAGCGGATTTCGAATCCAATTCGCTTGCCTCAGGAATTAGATCGCTCGTCAAAAGCACAACGCAATTGCAACAACTTGCGCGCGGCCTCGCAGACATCATTTCAGCGGAAACCCAATGTTTAGCCGTCTGGTTTGGACAGTTCGATCCTGAATCGGGTTCTGTCAACATTCACCCGATCTCTGATGACAATGCGACTGCGGTACAACAACTCGCTGGCGATAGTCTCGGGCAGCTTGTTTCTGCTTCATTCCAAACAGGCGATGTTTGTGTCGCTCAACTAAACGCAAATCATTCAGTAATCGCTGCACCGATTGCAACCGGCGAGCACTACACGATGGCCATCGCAGGCTGCTTCCTTGAAACAAACCAATCGTCGTTGCGGCAGCAATGGATGATGACGCTGGCCTCGCAAGCGATCGAAAAATGGCTACAACAAACCGAATTGCAGCGTACGGCTCAACATGCCAAAGCCATTGGCGACGCTCTCGCGCTGTGCGGTGTTCTGGATCGAACCAGTTCGACGACCGAAGCAGCGACCTGCCTGGTGAACCACCTTCGACGTATGCTTTCCGCGACGCAAGTCGTGTTCTGCGAGGGCAAATCGGCTCAACAGGGGAAGCTGATTGCGATCTCGGAAGTGGAACAGTTCGACGTCCACAGTGAGTCATCCAAAGTTATTCTGGCTGCCGCCGCGCAAGGTATCGGAAAAGAGGATCCCGTCGCGTTGACGGCATCGACACGGCCAGATCCGGCAGTCGCGATTC
The DNA here is from genome assembly GCA_964479855.1 of uncultured Pirellulaceae bacterium. Classification (GTDB taxonomy): domain Bacteria; phylum Planctomycetota; class Planctomycetia; order Pirellulales; family Pirellulaceae; genus Mariniblastus. Next base: position 7,056 of record CAYZPA010000120.1, on the reverse strand, counting down.
CGCTGGAAGCCTACTGCAAGGCAAACCGCTTCGCTTCCTGCATCACGATTGGCGTTACCGATCATGACGGCAGCCCAACCGGATCACTTTTGATCGCAAGTGATTGTGAAACCTTTTCAGATCCGCAATTGGCACAACTGAAGCAGTTTGCAACCGTCAACGGCGCTCATCTGGAAGTTATCCGAAGAGCCAACCTTGGTCTTGTCGAATCCGTCATCGATCGCGTCAAATCAGTTCCCAGAAAGAAATGGTTTCGCAATGCTCTGATCGCAATTGGAATCGCGTTTGCAATTCTTTGCGTGCCGACGCCTTACCGAGTCCACTGTGACTGTGAGATCCAACCCGCAATTCGACGATTTGTGGCCGTGCCTTACACCGGTCCATTAGAGAAAACGCTTGTCGAACCTGGCGAAGTCGTTTCAAAAGGTCAAATTCTTGCAAGGATGGATGGCCAGCAACTGCGCCACGAACTCACTGGCGTCAAAGCAGAATTCAATGGCGCAAAACGTCGTCGCGACTCTGCACTGGCTCAGGGAGAAGTCGCTCAATCGCAGATCGCTCGCAGCGAAATGAACCAGTTGGAATCTCGTCTGGATTCACTTCGCGATCAGCTTTCACGTTTGGAGATCCGCAGTCCCTACGACGGCATCGTGATCAGTGGCGACCTTCAAAAGGCAGAAGGAGCCTCGATGGAGATCGGACAGACGCTTTTCGAAGTCGCTCCCCTTGAAAACATGCTGGCCGAAGTCGCGATTCCCGAATCCGAAATCCAATACGTCAGCGATTCCAATTCAGTCGCTATAAAATTAAACGCCTTTCCTTTCCAAACCTTCACCGGCAAGATTCGAACGGTCCATCCGAGCGCAGAAGTCATCAACGACGATTCCGTTTTTGTCGCGGAAGTTGACTTGTCCGATGTGGATGTTCCGATTCGCCCGGGCATGAAAGGCGCCGCCAAAGTCAATACTTCATGGCGACCGTTGGGTTGGAACCTGTTCCACAACGCGTGGGAATCTGTTCGATGTTGGACGGTTTGGTAACGGAGCAATCATGAACGCACCAACAGCTCCACCACAGGATCCAAACGCTCAATGGCTAGACGCCGTTTTGTATTTGCGACAGGAACTTAAATTTGAAACACGTGACGAATCAGGCAAGACATTCGTTGTCGTCGAAGATCCGGTTCGCAATAAATTCTTCCAAATCGGAACGACCGAATATCGGCTCCTTTCGTACATTGATGGCAAAAGATCGATCAAACAGATCGTTGCCGAATCGGACGAAGGAAGCTTCACCGACGATTTTGCCGCACAGGTTAGCCAATGGCTGGTCCAAACGAATCTGGCTTACAGCGATTCGATCGACAGCAGCAAGCGAATCAACGCTCAGCTTAAATCGATCAAGAAAGCCGGTTTGATCGGAAAACTGAATCCGATCTCCTTCAAAGTAAAACTATTCAATCCGACCAGAGCGTTGCACGCCATTTTCCCGGTCGCAAAGCTGGCTTTCACGAAGCCATCTTTCGCGATCTGGATCATCACCGCGATCATCGCGCTGCGCACCATCTTCGTTCACTGGGATGAAATGGGCTCCTCATCGGCAGGAATCCTTTCCGGATCGGGCTGGATTTGGCTTCTTGTGTTTTGGCTTTTGCTAAAAGTTGTTCACGAAGCAGCCCATGGAATCGCGTGCAGAAAGTACGGCGGCGAAGTGCCCGAGGCTGGCGTTCTGTTCCTGCTTTTCACACCGATGGCTTATGTCAATGTGACCTCGATGTGGCGATTTTCAAGCCGCTGGCATCGAATCGTTGTTGCCGCTGCTGGAATGTACGTCGAGCTTTTCATCTCGTTCATTTCAGTGATCGTTTGGAGTCGCACCGACGGACTGGTCGCGGACACCGCGTTCAATTTGTTCATCATGTCCAGCGTGACAACGATTCTTTTCAATGCGAATCCGCTAATGCGATTCGACGGATACTTTATTCTTTCCGACTTACTGGGCGTCGCGAACTTGTACCCTAAAGGAACAAAATGGTTTGGTGACCGCTTGAAGTCAATGTTCTTTGGCATTCCTTTGACACCCAACATCATTCCTCAAGGTGAATTTTTCCGTTGCGCGATCTATGGCACGATGGCATTTTTCTGGAAGCTTTTGATCGCCGTGAGTCTGACGATCGGAGCCAGCGTGCTGATGCCGAACTTTGGAATATTCCTTGCCGTGATCGGAGGAGCACTCTGGATCGGAATGCCGCTGTACCAGCAGTATCAACAAACGCTCGGCAGCAAGGCCAAGCATAAAGTTTGTCCAAAGCGTGTTGGTATCAGCGTCGCTGTACTTTCAGCAGTCGCTGCCATTTTCTTTTTCGCGCTTTCGGCACCGGCGACCAAGTCCGCACCGGCGATCGTTCAGTTCGCAAAAGAAACGGTTTTGCGAGCGGAATCGTCTGGCTTCCTTGATGAAATTTTGGTCGAGTCCGGATCGACGGTCAAAGCAGGACAAACCATCGCGCGGCTTCGCAACAGAGAACTGCTCGACGAAGTCTCCAACCTTTCATGGCAGGCCGAAGCGTCCCGAATTCAAGTGCGAATGCACAAACAGGACGGCGAAATGGGCCTGATGCGGATCGAGCAAGAGAAACTCGCTGGACTCGAGAAACAGCTCGCCGAAAAGCAACTGATGGCTGAGTCACTGGAAGTCAAAGCGCCCTTTGATGGTTTCGTTTTTCAGCGCCAATTGAGCAATAAGATAGGCAGCTTTGTCGAAGCCGGCGATCCAATCGTCAACATGGCCAGGCGTCAAACGAAAGAGATCGTTGTCCTGATCGACCAGCAAGATTTGGATTCGGTCAAGGAAAACGAGGGCCAACCGATCCGAGTTCTAATCAGTGGCATGTCTGTTTTTCGTTCGCGATTCAACAGCATCAATCCAAGAGCCACCGTGACTCCAAACTATCCGACGCTGTGCGCGTTTGCTGGCGGTTCACTTCCGGTCAAAGCGGCCAGCGACAAAACAGATGGCGAACCTGCGTTCGAATTGCTTTCGCCCCGTTTCGAAGCCGAACTTTCATTGGATGACGAAATCAGCAAGTCGCTGCACTCGGGCCAACGCGGACTTGCATTCTTCAAAACGAACCGGCAATCCATGGGAAGCTATTTGTATCTGGCCGCCTGCGATTGGCTAAAAAACAAGATCGAAATCGCAACCCAAATGTAGAACACTGCGTCTACTCGCGCTCCGCTACCGATTCTCGCAGATGTTCGCGAACCAACTTCTGCACCTTTTCGATCGGAATCGCATAAGTCGACGCCCGTCCGTTGCGAGCGATATTCACGCCGACCACGTTCCCGGCGAGATCCACAACAGGGCCTCCGCATTGCTCGGGAAAAATCGGAGCGTCGTGCTGAAAAACAGACGGAAAGTCGTCGCCGCGGCGACTGGGAATCGCACCAAGGCGACTCATCATGCGATATCGTTTCGCTCTTTCGCCCGACATATTGAATGAATCCAACACGGCCTCGGTCGACATCGCGACTCCTCGACGCTTAAATTCGATCGCAATTTTGTCGCCCGGACTTCGTTCCCGAATCGCATTGACCAACGCGCTCACATCAACAATCGGCTTACTATCGATGCTGGTGATCACGTCGCCATTTTGCATGCCGGCTTTGTAGGCCGACGTTCCGGGCAAAATTTCATCGACGAACACACCGCCCGGCACAACATCAGGATTCACACCCAGCCTTGCCTGTTTACCGGTTCGAGTCGAACGCGGCCCGACGCTGTAAGTGCCCATTGCAAATGCTTTGCCATTGGGGGCCGGCATCAATAAAAAAGAACCTGCCGGAATGCGGACGGGCTCCTTCCAAACAATCGGACTCAAACGAGAATCTGTTTTCAGAATTGCAATGTCGTTCGCTTCGTCTTCGAAAACGATGTTGGCTTCGTGATCTCGCGAGTCACTCGTCACCAACTTCAGATATTTCTTCTTCAGCACCTCCGACAGCTTGGTCACGACGAAACCATTTTCATCGACGACGGTCCCCAAAGCCACTTGCCGATTGTTGCTCATCACCGCAACGACCGAAGGAACAACAGACGTAATCGCCGGCGTCAAACTTTCAAGCAATTGAGAATCCTGCCGCTCCAATCGACCGACCGGACGATTCCGGATGCTCGGAAGCTCAAATTTCAACGCGATATTGCCGCTGCCTTTCTCGACTTTGATTCGATCGAGTCCTTCGAATGGATTCACGGGATCTCTGCGAAAACGCAAAAACTGCTCGGCAGAGAACTCAACCGTTGCCGTCTGATCCTCGATCGCCTTGGCGAACTTCTCACTCAAATCATCATCCAGATCCGGCAACATCGCCTCGAACATATCCTGTACATCGCGAGGCAGTTGGGCGATCGCGTTCGATGGCAGCATCATGCCCGCGATGACAACGACCGCAAACAGCAAACAGGCTTTCATTTGATTGATCAACTTCATTTTATTTTGCCCTTCAACCGCCCTGATCTTCTACGAATGCCATCTATCAGCATCAAACAGAATCTTTCAGCGGTGTTACTTTAAACGGATTTCCATCTCCAAAATCTGGCCGCCGCGATCCACTTCAATGGCAGACACATCGCCCGATATTTTCTCGCGGATCAAAGCGATCAATTGTCGGCCGCTTTCAATCTTGATGCCATCAAATCGACGCACAATGTCACCAGGCTCGATCCCAACGTCTGCCGCCGGCGACCGCTTCTGAACAAGTTTCACTTCGGCGGTTTCCAAATCCAGACGCACTCCCATCTTTGGCGGCTTCGTCCCGCCGTCGGTGTCAGCCAGTTCAGGAAGCTGCCCCCATCGTTCGCCACGAATCAGCCTGTTGTAGTCCCGTTTAAAAAGCTCAATTCTGACGTGGCGGTTTTCTGCAATCGAATCGCCGATTGAGCTGTGAATGCCAACGACTTCGCCATCGAGATTGAACAGCGGACCACCGGAGTCGCCTCCGATCAACACAGCGTCGGTGAGCAGTTGATAGCCTTTTCGGCCCAACAATTTGCCAGTTCTGACTGGCGGTTTTCGCCCAAGCTCGAATCCACCAGAATGCCCAAGCGAAACAACCCAGTCTCCTTCCTTCAAATCGTCTGACTTTCCAACTTTCGCGTATGGCCATGGACCTTCGTCGATGATCTGAACCATCCCTGAATCAACATTCAAATTCCGCCCAAGTAGTCTTGCTCGCGCCGTCCGCCCATCGGCGAACAAAACGGTGCACTCACTTCCTGGAACCTGAACGTGCCCGGCGGTAAAGATCAGACCGCTACTGTTGACGACGACTCCGCTTCCGGCTCCGATTCCATATCCGTCGGGATCAACCATCGAAACAGAAACACAGGCGGAAGTATTTTCTTTGACGACTTGACGAACCTTCGCTTCGATTTCTTTTAACCGCGAAACCGCGTCGCTTGAATTGTTTGATGTTCGAGAGTCGACGACGCTTCTGGTGACCGTCGACGAAGCATCGCCAGGCGCAGTTGCAGTTTGAGCAAAACCGCTTTCGCAGATGCAAAAACTCAAGATCAAACAGACTGCCAGAGAAAGCGAAACTGAATTTCGCGTTTGATTTAATGCCATCGCCGTCTTCCTTCCGTGGTCGAAGGGCTTTTGCAAATAAAAGATTTATTCAACGCCAAAACCTCGTCACAAGGTTGAAACTTACGTGGATCAAAAGCTCATCGACTATTTTAACCACCGATCTGACGCTGCAGGTCGTTCGAACTTTACATGTTGGCGGGAACGGGTAAAGAGAGACATAATGAATTTCTTTCGCTAGAATACGATGCCAGCACGTTTTTAACGCTTAGCCACCACCAACAGGAAAGCCGCCATGTCTGACTACAAAACAGGAAAACCCTTAGACAAAACAGCCAACCGCAGGATTTCTACGTCAATATCTCGCCGACAGTTCGTTGCGGCAGGGAGCATCTTTGCGGCGGCAACAGCGACCGCATCCGTTCACGCCGCACCCGCTCTGCACACCAGCAAACGCAAGAACGCAGCAACAAAATCAGAAATGATCATTGGCGAAGGCGACTTCCGATACAAAATCGATCACGCGTTTTGCAAGTTGCCAGACAAGTACACTTGGCAAACCACGCACAACGTTGCGGTCGATTCGAGCAACAATCTCTATGTGATTCACGAAGGTCGCGGCAATCAAAAAGATCATCCTTCGATTTTTGTGTTCGATCCAACAGGTAAGTTTATCCGCGCGTTTGGTTCCCAGTTCCAGGGCGGCGGACATGGGATTGAAATACGAAAAGAAGGCAGCGAGGAATTCCTGTACGTCGCCGCATACCAAGGTATCAAGTCGTTTGCGAAAATGACGCTTGATGGAACCATTGTGTGGTACAAGAAAGCTCCGATGGAGTCGGGTGTCTATGCGGAAGGCGAAGACACTTCCACGAAAGCGTCATGGAATCGAAAGGGATTCTTACCAACGGATTTTGCATTCCTTGACGATGGAGGATTTTTACTGGTCGACGGATACGGCAGCTATTTCATTCATCAATACGACCGCGATGCGAAGTGGGTACGCTGCTTCGGTGGATCGGGCAAAGAAGGCGGCAAGTTCAATCTTGCTCACGGCATTTGGGTCGACAGTCGACCGGGGCGTGACAAGTCTTTGGTTGTTACCGATCGCAGCCGAAATCAGGTTCAGGTGCTCGACATGGATGGCAATCACATCGAGACGTGGCAAGATTATGGCTTGCCGGCCAACATCGACATCCACCAAGATTTAATGATGATTTCTGAACTTAAAGCTCGCGTCACGTTGCTCGACAAAGACAACAAGATCGTGGCTCGACTTGGAAACGGATTGTCGCGACTGGACGAAGTTAAAGACCTTCGAGCCAAGCCTGAATCATGGACGGACGGTCAATTCGTCCATCCGCACGACGCCTGTTTCGACGCCGAAGGAAGTATCTTCGTTGCAGAGTGGGTTAGAACAGGACGCGTTTCGAAATTGACCAAAGTTGATTAGCGATCGCAGAGTGAGCCGT
>CAYZPA010000119.1:0-12411 GCA_964479855.1 uncultured Pirellulaceae bacterium | reverse complement strand
CCGACTTGGACGACAACCTTTCAACGGTCCAGTTGAGCGTCGGCAACGGAACGTTGAATGTGACTCTTTCCGGTGCCGCTTCGATTTCAGCGGGAGCCAACAATTCAAACGACTTAACGCTTTCCGGTTCACTTGCCGACATCAACGCGACGCTTGCCAGCCTCGCATACCAAGGCAATTTGAACTTTAGCGGTAGCGACACGCTGACCATCCTGTCCACCGATACGGATGCGGCAACCGATTCGGACACTGTGGCCATTAACGTCACGGCGGTCAATGATGACCCGACCAATACAGGCACGTTGCCAAGTGACGTGACGGTCATCGAAGACGTGCTGAGCAACGTCGATCTTTCGGCAGTTGACTTCAGTGATGTTGATTCGGCAATTGACGATCTTACCGTGACACTGTCAACATCAACCGGCGGTGAATTGACGCTGGCCGCTGATGCAAGCCTGACCTTTGGCGGAACACCGACCGCTCGCACCATCGCTGGAACGCTGGTCGAATTGAATGCCTATTTCGATTCCGCTTCGAACATTCAGTACCAACACAGTACGCCAAACACCTTTGGCGACAATGCCGACACGATTACCGTTGTGGTCAACGACAATGGCAACACCGGAACCGGCGGCGGCACCGACCAAAACCTTGGCACTGTCAATGTTAATATCACGGCGGTCAATGACGAAGAAGTGCTGGCGACAAACGCCGGTACCACGATTGCCGAAGGTTCGACCGGTACCGCGATCACCGCCGCGATGCTGAACACGACCGACGTAGACAACACCGACGTTCAGTTGATCTACACCGTCGACACGGCGGTCGCCAATGGAACGCTGCGTTTGAGCGGCACGGCACTGGGTTTGAACGACACGTTTACTCAAGCCGACATTGACGCGGGTTTGGTCACCTACGATCACGATGGCTCGCAAACCTCATCAGACAGTTTCGATTTCACCGTCGACGACGGCAGCGGAACTGATACATCAGCCACTTTCAGTTTGGCCGTTGCCAATGTCAACGACGCGCCGGTCAACACGGTGCCGAGTGCTCAAAATGTGGATGAAGATACTTCGATCAATATCAGCGGAATCAGCGTTGCTGATGACGACGACAATCTGTCAACCGTTCAGTTAACCGTCAGCAACGGAACGCTGAATGTGACTCTTTCGGGGGCCGCAACGGTTTCCGCAGGAGCCAACGATAGCGATGATGTGACGCTGTCTGGTTCGTTGGCCGACATCAACGCAACTTTGGCATCATTAAGCTACCAAGGCAATCTGAACTTCAACGGCAGCGATACGCTGACCGTGCTGTCGACGGACAGCAACGCGGCAACTGATTCAGACACGGTTGCCATCACCGTCGGAGCGGTCAACGATAATCCGACCAACGCGGGTACTCTCCCAAGCGACGTAACGGTTAACGAAGACGTCTTGAGCAACATCGATCTGTCGGCAGTTGACTTCAGCGACGTCGACGCCGCGGGATCCGACTTGACGGTAACGCTTTCAACTTCAACAGGCGGAGCGTTGACGCTGGCGGCGGATGCAAATCTGACCTTCGGCGGTAATGCAGCCGTTCGGACGATCACCGGTACGTTGGCCGAATTGAATGCTTACTTCAATTCCGCCTCGAACATCCAGTACCAACACAGTACGCCACACACCTTTGGAGACAACGTCGACACGATCACGGTTACCATTAACGACAATGGCAACACCGGGACCGGCGGCGGAGCCAATCAGGTACTCGGCGCGGTCAACGTTGACATCACCGGGATAAACGACGCTCCGTCTGGAGCCGACAATACGGTCGCGGCCGTGCGAGATTCGACATACGTCTTTGCCGCCGCTGATTTCGGGTTTAGCGATATCGACGGTGACAGCCTTGCGAGCGTTCTGTTCAGTGGCCCTGCTTCAGCCGGAACCTTATTCGTCGATGCGGACAATGACGGTGTGATTGATGCGGGCGAAGCGATCACCGGTGCTCACAGCGTTTCGGCGACCATCATCGACAACGGTCGTCTGAAGTTTCAGCCCGTTTCAGGAGCCAGCGGCGCGAGCTACGCAACCGTCGATTTTCAAGTCGTCGACGACGGCGGCACGGCCAATGGCGGATCCGACATTGACCCAACGGCAAACACGATCACAATCGATGTGAACGACGCCTACCGCGTGGAAGGAAATATCCTCGAAGATGTAAACGGAGACTCGGATCTGACGGATGCGGTTGGCTCGGGCGGAGTCACCGTCTACTTGTACCAAGACTCTGACGCAAACAATACGATCTCGGCAAGCGACACGCTGTTCGCGACGACGACCACCGATGGCAGCGGTTTTTACTCGTTCACCAGCCTGTTGGACGATACTTATTTCGTGGTCGTCGATTCACGCACCATCGCACCAGCCAGTGGGCTGAACGCAACGTACTCCCAAACTGACGTTTGGGCTGAACAAACTTACGGCGTTTCGGGCGCCGCCAGCGGATCTGGATTCCTCGCCACCGCCGGTGCTCTTTTCGGTGGGCGAGCAGGCGACGTTTCGGATGATGCCAGCAGCCTGTTGACCGCCGAACATGTCACTCAAGTTCAAGTCAGTGGATCAGACGTCGCAGACATCGACAGCGCGTTTAGCTTCAACGTCGTCACCGGCGTCCGGGACGGAGACGATGTCGGTGGCGAGGGACGCAGCGTTCAAGGCAGCTTGCGCCAGTTCATCGACAATGCCAACGCAATCGCTGGCGACAACGCCATGCGTTTCGTTCCGGGTGTGGGAACGAATTCGACGGGAGCCAGTGGCGATTGGTGGACCATTACTCTCAACAGTAACTTGAATGACTTGATCGATGACGGCACGACCATCGACGGAACGGCATTCGATTCTGCCGATGGCACGACTGTCCGCGATTTGAATACAGGCAATGCGAACTTGGCCAACACGGTAGGCGTGGATGGATTGACGCTGGACGCCGTCGAACGACAAGAGTTGGAAATTTTTGCTAACGGAGCTGACGACGGGATCGTGATCTCGGCCGATCGCGTGACGACCACCGATTTCGCGATTTACGGAGCCGACAACAACGGAACGACCGGCGCTCAGATCAAAGTCACGACCAGTTCGGACGCAGTCAACGGCGAGGCAACGATTTCGCGAACCATTATTGGCGCACGTGCGGACGGAAGCGATCCGGGCGCCAGCAGCGGTTGGACTGGCTTGTTGGTCAACGGTGCGGCCTCGATTACGAACAACTATATCGCCTACACACAAGCCAGCGGCGCTCGCTTCAATGGCTTGGCAGGCGGCAACAGCGATCCGATCACGTTTGTCAATAACGAGATCGCATTCGTTGGAGGAAGCCACACCGCGGGTGACGCGTTGACCATTGATACGGCAAACGCCACCGTTCGCGGCAACTACATTCACGACGTCGCTATTCAGTTTGCTGTGCATCCGTACAACGGCAAAGGGATCGAGTTGTGGTACAACGCCAACAACAACTTGATTGAGAACAACACCATTTTCAACACGGTGACGGCCGGCATTGGTGTCGGCGGCGACGCTTACGACAACACCATAAGTCGCAATGTCGTTACTGGCACAACAGGATTTGGTGGCGACGGTGGCGCAGGCATTCTCAGCACGAACGCGGCCGGCAACCCGACGAACAACGTGTTCAGTGAGAACTCAATTTTCTCGAACGCGGGTATTGGAATCGATCTTGATGCGGGAACCGTTTTTACGACCTCGTTCGGCGACGGAGTTACCGCAAACGATGGCGACTTGACACCAGGTTCGACCAACCAACTGATCGACTCGCCCGTCATCAACACGGCCAATTTGATTGGCAACACGTTAAGTGTATCCGGTTATGTTGGCGCGGCTGCGAATGACGCGGACTTTGCGAACGCTCGCGTCGAGTTCTTTGTTAGCGACGGAAGTGGCGAAGGCCAAACTTACCTTGGTTTCCTGACCACTGATGCCAACGGAAACTTCAACAACACGCTCACCGTGTCGGGGGTGAGCGACGCCTCTCAGATTACCGCCACGGCGACCTTGAACGCGGTTGGAACGTCCGAATTCGGTTCTGTTCAAGACATCAATGTCGCTCCTGTTGTCACCGTGCCGGCAGGGCTGAACGTGAACGAAGACCAGACGCTCGCAATCAGCGGCGTGAGCGTCGCCGATGCCGACGGCAATGTTGCTTCGGTTCAACTGTCGGTTGGCGATGGCACGATCTCGGCGAACTTGCAAGGACTGGCATCGTTTTCCGCCGGAGCCAGTGGAACGGCCACCTTTACGCTCACCGGATCCATTGCCGACATCAACAGCACCTTAGCGACCTTGCAATACCAAGGCGACCTAAACTTCAACGGCACCGACACGCTGACGGTTTTGACAACGGATGCTGAAGGGCTTTCCGATAGCGATAGCTTTGACATCACCGTTGCGGCGATCAACGACGACCCAACCAACGCTGGTTCGCTGTCGAGCGATCTTGTGGTGGTCGAGGACATTGCAAGCGACGTCGATTTGTCGGCGATCGATTTAAGCGACGTTGACCAAAGCGGTGGAACTCTGACCGTACGGCTGTCCACATCGACAGGCGGCAATTTGCTGGCGTCTAACGGTGGCGGGATTGCGGTCACAGGAAGTGGAACCGGCGTGTTGTCCCTGACGGGAACGCAAGCCGACTTGAACACTTTCCTGAACGTAGCCAGTAACATCCAGTACCTGCACAGCACACCAAATACATTTGGCGACGACGCGGATACGCTTCAGGTTGAAGTTAACGACAACGGGAACACGGGAACCGGTGGCGGCAATTTCGTCGACTTGGGAACCGCCAACGTTGACATCACGGCAGTGAACGACGAAGAAGTCCTTGCGACCAATACCGGAACCACGGTTGCGGAAGGCTCGACGGGCACCACGATCACCGCGGCGATGCTGCACACGACCGACGTGGACAACACGGACGTTCAACTGGTTTACACCGTCGATGCGGCTGCTGCCAACGGAACGCTGCGTTTGAGCGGCACGGCACTCGGACTGAACGACACGTTTACGCAGGCGGACATTGACGCCGGGTTACTGACTTACGATCACGATGGCTCGCAAACTTCATCGGTTTCGTTCGATTTCACCGTCGACGATGGCACTGGCACTGACACATCAGCCACTTTTAATTTCACCGTTACCAACGTGAACGACGCTCCGGTCAACACGGTGCCGGGGGCGCAAAGTGTTGCTGAAGATACCTCGGTCAACATCACCGGCATCAGCGTCATTGACGTCGACAACAATCTTTCAACGGTTCAGTTGACCGTCAACAACGGAACGCTGAATGTGTCTCTTTCCGGTGCCGCCACCGTTGCAGCGGGAGCCAACGGCTCCAGCGACCTCACGCTTTCCGGCTCGCTGGTCGACATTAACGCGACTTTGGCATCGTTAAGCTACCAAGGCAACCTGAACTTCAATGGCAGCGACACGCTGACCGTCCTTTCAACCGACACCGACGCCGCGACCGACAGCGATACCATTGCCATCACCGTCACGGCGGTCAACGACGATCCAGGCAACAGCGGTTCGTTGCCGTCTGACCTGGCGGTCACCGAAGATGTCAGCAGCAACGTCGACCTTTCTGCGGTCGACCTGGATGACGTGGATCATGGCGGTGGCCTGCTGACGATTCGGCTGACCACGTCCACCGGCGGCAATCTGACGGTCGCTGCTGGCGCGGGCATCACGATCGGCACCAACGGGACAGGACAGGTAACGTTGCAAGGTTCGCAAGCCGATTTGAACACCTATCTCAATAACGCCAGCAACATCCAATACCTGCACGGCACAGCGAACACCGTGGGCGACAACGCGGACACGATTCAAGTCGAAGTCACCGACAACGGTAACACGGGTACCGGCGGCGGAGCATGGATTGACTTTGGAACTGTCAACGTTGACGTCGGGAATGTGAATGATGCTCCTGTGATCGTTGGCGGTCCCGCCTCATCGAATCTGACCGAAACGGATTCGGGCTTGAGCGACAGCGGCACGCTGACAGTGACCGACGCTGACGTCCCGGACAGCGTGAACGCCGCTGTTGATTCCGTGGCCGTTTCGGGCACCGGCGCGGGCAGCTTACCGGTATCACTTGATAACGCAACGTTGCAGAGCTTTCTTAGCGTCTCTCCGACTGCGATTCTTGACAACACCGAAGCAACGAACACGTTAACCTGGAATTTCAATAGTGGCAGTGAGGCCTTTAACTTCCTGGGCGACGGAGAAACTCTTGTTCTAACCTATGTTGTTCGCGCGACCGACGACGCGGCGAGTCCGCTTTCGGATACGGAAACCGTCACTGTGACGATCACAGGCACGAACGATACTCCAACGGTTACCGTTGTGGATGTCACGGGCGCAGTGACTGAAGATGCGTCGACGCCGAACTTGACCGATAATGGCAGCATCACGTTTGCAGACATCGATGGCACAGACATGATCGGATCAGCCGTTTCGTTGACGGGAACGGCGACAACTGGGCCGACCATTCCGGCAGGGCTGGTAGCGGCCTTGAATTCGGCCATGAGCCTGACGCAAACTGGCACCAACGACGGTACGATTGACTGGGACTTCAGTGTCTCCAACAGCTTGACGCAGTACCTGGCCGAGGGTGAAACGGTCACTGCAACCTACACGATCACCGTTGCCGATGACAGCGGAACTGGAACGGACTCGGTGACTCAGAATGTTACCGTTGTGATCACGGGTACCAACGATACGCCAATCGCTCAAAGCGGCACCAACAACGCGATAGAAGATGGCTCTTCGATCAGCGGTACCCTTGTTGCGGCCGATGCAGATACGAACGACTCGCTCACGTTCACATTGATCAACAATACGGTTGAAGGCAACGTCGTCGTTCAATCAAACGGTGGTTACACGTTTGACCCTGGTACTGACTTTCAGGACCTTGCTGCTGGCCAAACGCGCGACGTTACTTTTGCCTACGAAGTGGAAGATAACAATGGAGCTACTTCACAATCAAACGTCACCATTACGGTCACGGGAACCAACGACACTCCTACCGACATTGCTCCAAATACCTTTTCGATCGATGAAAACGTTGACACGACTGGCGGCGTCACCGTCGGGACGTTGACATCTGCGGACGCTGACTCAGGAGCCAGCTTTAGCTACTCGATTGTCGGTGGTGCCGATTCAGCAAGTTTCAGCATCGGAGGAGCAGATGGCGATGAATTGATCCTGAGTGACGGCGTTTTGAATTTTGAATCGCAGTCACAATACGTCGTGACGGTTCGCACAACGGACCAACAGGGAGCCAGCTTCGATGAAACACTGACCATCGCAGTCAACGACCTCAACGAGGCACCAATCGGAATTGATGATGACTACTCGGTAAATTTTGGCGAGACCATTTCGATCGATGCGATCACTGGCCTGCTGGGCAATGACTCTGATCCGGACGGCGATTCAATTGAAGCTAGACTCGTTTCAACGCCATCGAACGGAACTTTGAATCTGAATCAGGACGGCTCACTAACGTACACCCACGATGGCAGCGACAACACGCCCGTGACGTTCACGTACGCCGTGAGCGATCCGCTAGGACTTGAAACGACGGCAACAGTTCAGATCAATATCGTCACCTCTGCTCCAGTGATCACGACGCCGTCGAACATTACACTGGTGGAAAATGTGATTCTGTCAGAAGTCATCAGCGTCACGGACCCGACATCAAGCACTCAATTTAGCATCACGGGTGGGCGAGACGCGTCCAATTTCCAAATCGACAGTGCAACTGGTGAACTTACATCGACAGGACCGTTCGATTTCGAAGCTCCAACGTCAAACGATGGCAGCAATGTTTACGAGCTGGAAATTTCTACCGCCAATCGGTTTGGAGACCAGAGCTCTCAATTGTTTTACGTCTCGATCGTCAACGAGAACGAAGCTCCAACCATTTCGCAGAACCAACCGTTGATCGTCGACTCCGCTCAAATGGGAACCATCATTGCATCCGAACTTCAGGCAACGGATGTCGACAACGTGGATGCGTCCCTTCAATTCACGCTGGTTTCAATCCCCGACCACGGTCTGCTGACTCGTAATATCATCGCTTTGGCAGTCGGCGACAGTTTCACACAGCAGGACATCGACGACGGACTAATTCAGTACGAAAACCTTGCATTGGCCACCCTTGACGGTTTTGACTTTACCGTCAGCGATGGGACCAATTTGACTTCGGTGCAGCAATTTTCGATCTTCATCGATCCGGCTCCGCTCGACGCAGTTTCTGACAACTACACAAGCCTCGAAGACACTGAATTGACGGACAACGTCACGTCAAACGATGTTCTGAGTCCTTTCTCTAACACGGTTTCATTGGTGTCTGGTCCGTACAACGCCGCCGAATTTTCATTGGCAAGCGACGGCTCGTTCCGCTACGTTCCGCAATTGAATTACTTTGGACAAGATACTTTCGAATACCAGATTACCAGTGCCGATGGACGAGTTTCCAATGCGACTGTCAATCTTGATGTGCAGGCCGTGAATGATACGCCGACCGCAGTTGCCGAAACCTACGAAATTGTTGGCCCGGAGACACCGAGCGAATTGAATGTTGTCGCAAACGATGTCGACATCGAAAATGAGCCTTTGTTGGCCGTAGTTGTGAACCCGCCGCAAAAGGGAACGATCGCCGTCCTCCCGAATGGAAATCTCTTGTACACGCCGAACCCTGGAGCAACCGGTTCTGATTCGTTCACGTACGCTCCGACCGATGCGGAATCTCAGGGCAACACCGTAACCGTAACTTTGATTCTTTCACCGGGTGTCGTAACAGATCCGGGCAGCGAACCAACCAATGAGCCTACTGGAAACGAGAACGAGAACGATCCGGATAATTCAACCGATTCTGAAATGGATGATCCGATGGAGAAGGATACTCAAACCGAAAACGACAATTCAGATTCTTCGTCGGCCGACCCGGTTGGCATTCAAGATCAAGTCAACGGCTCTGAGCGTAATGAATCTGGTGAAAGTGCAGCCGAAGAAACGCCTGGGACGATCGAGGATCTTTTTTCGGAGCGAGGTGATGGTCGTGGCGAATCTCAAACCGTGCTCACGCGTGCCGGCATCCAAGTGACCGGCGACGAGATGGCTGCGGAAGCGTTGCGTTATCTGACCGGCTCACGTGCGAGCAGTCTAAGCCAGAGCGAGTTAAATCGTCTCGACAGCTATATTGATGCTTACGTCGCGTTTGACACCAACTACCTGTTCGAGCAATTGGACGAATTTGGAAAAGCAGAAATTGAAATCGCCTTTACGCGAACCGAAGTCACCTTCGGAGCTCTGACCGCCGTTGGTTCTGCAGGATACATTCTGTGGACGTTACGAGGCGGCGTCCTTATGGCAGCAGCATTGGCTCAATTGCCATCGTGGAGAACGATCGACCCACTCCCAATGCTTGATTCTTTTCAGATTCATAAAGAGACCACCCCAACAGAAGACGTAGCGGGATATTTCGGAGATTAACGTCTGCGTGGCTTAATTGGGCAAAGGGCTGCAAACCCACCAACTAAATGCCTGCGGTTTTGCGTGTTTGTCCGGTTTATTGTTGGGCGAAAGCTAAATTTTTGGGAGTAAACCCCATCCCCTTGCGTGACCAATCGTGCGTCGACTTTTCAAAATCAAACCAGCTCCAAGAATCGCTCTCGCGATCGGGTTCGCTGCGTCGACACTGGTTTGGATCGCTGTGGGAGCGAACGTCATCCCGCATCCGATCAAGTCGCTCAATCGTGAACGTTTGGCGATCGCGAAAACTTTCGCCGCGACCGTGACCGGGCAATTGGGAGGCGGAAACCGGCGTCGACTTCAACAGTCTATCGAATCAACCGTACGGTTAAATGATCAGGTGATGTCCATCGGCATCTATCGCAACGAGCGATACATCTTCAGTACGGAGAACCATGAAACCAATTGGCTTTCCGACCATTTCACATTCAATGACAGAAAATCACTGGATCTTTCCGCATCTGGAAAGAAATGGGGACAGCTTCAAATTCAATTTGCGTCTACGAAGCACGGCACCCACTTCACCAACATGGTCCCGTTCCCGTATCCATTGATCGCTTTCATCTTTTCCTCATGCACGATTATTTCGTGGTGGATTCTTGGGCGGTCTTTCAGGTACCTGAGTCCAACCAAGGTCGTGCCCAAACGAGTTCGTTCAGCATTCGATTCGCTTGCCGAGGGCCTTGTTCTGGTCAGCGAAACCGGAGAGATCGCTCACACAAATGTCGCCTTCGAAGAAATCATCGGCAAAAATTTGGAAAATACGCTCGGCAAGACGCTGGACGAATTTGGCTGGAGCTACGATTCCGAAAATCAGGGCGAGCTTCCCTGGAGTCGTTGCCTTAAAAATCCGGAGGCAATCGCTGGCGAAATTCTTCAGTTGGAATCCAAAAACGAAGTCAGAAAATTCTTCGTTAACGTTTCTCCAATTCATAATGACAACGGAAAATGCCGTGGCGCCATGGTGAGTTTCGACGACGTGACAGAGCTTGAAAAACAGCGTTCCGAGTTGGCTCAATCGAACATCTCACTGCGACAGTCTCGGGATGAAATCGAAAGACAGAACGAGCAACTGACGTTTCTCGCTTGCTACGATACGCTGACACAGTGCATGAATCGCCGGGCATTCTGGCAAGAATACGAGAACATGTGGAAAGAGTCTTCGCTGGATGATCTGAACCTGTTGATGGTTGACATCGACCATTTCAAGTCCATCAACGACACGTACGGCCACAGCTTTGGTGACGAAGTATTGCGGCATGTCGGCGAAACGCTTCGCAACGTCATTGGCGAAAAAGGCCTTGTGTGTCGTTACGGCGGAGAGGAATTCGTCATTGCCATTCCCAACATGAAAGTCGATCCTGCGCATGCCGTCGCCGTTGAGGTGTTGGAAGCGATTCGCGATTTGAACATCGACGACAAGAAAATCACAACCAGCGTCGGGCTCTCCAACCGGGAATTCAAGCCGATGGATTGCCAACATCTGTTGGATCAGGCGGATGAAAGCCTCTACGCAGCAAAACATGGTGGTCGCAACCGAGTCATTCGATTTGATGAATGTGACAGCAGTGTTTTGCTTCAGGAACAGGAAGCCATCAAGAAAAAAGAAGCCTCAAGAACGGACATCCCGTATTCAACCGTTAGTCGCCTGATGTCCACGCTTGGGACAAGGTGTCCCGACACAGCCCGGCACTCGATGCGGGTCGCCGACCTCGCCGTTGAACTTGGGAAAAGCCTATTGCATTCGGGAGACGTTCGCCGCCTGGAAATCGCAGCCTTACTTCACGACATCAACAAGCTCGGAATGCCCGAATCCATTTTGCAGAAGCCCGGGAAGTTAACCAAGCAGGAAATCGACATCCTGAGAAAACGGGATCACATCGGCGCCGATATCATCGCGACCGCATTCAAGTGCGACGACATCTCTGAAATTGTAAAACTCCATCGACAGACCATGCACGCCCGCGCCGCCGGCGAGCCTCGAAATGAAGCGCTTAATTCCGCCATCCAGATCAGCGCCGACATCATCACGGTTTGCGATGCGTTCGATTCGATGATTCACCACCAGGTATGGCGATCCGCAATGTCCATTCAGAACGCCTTGCAGGAAATTCTTGATAACACACCGGATCAGTTCGAACCCAATGTCGTTTCCGAACTGATCGGATCGATTCAGAAGATGGGGATTGG
This sequence comes from uncultured Pirellulaceae bacterium, assembly GCA_964479855.1. Classification (GTDB taxonomy): domain Bacteria; phylum Planctomycetota; class Planctomycetia; order Pirellulales; family Pirellulaceae; genus Mariniblastus. The sequence goes on along the minus strand of CAYZPA010000119.1, from coordinate 622 downwards.
ATCGGCAGGTCAACGAAAACCCGAATCACGGCTTCAGCCCACAGATTCCGCCGACGAATCGATGAGCAACCTGTCATCGCTGGTCATGGTCGACCAGCAACTGGATCAAGTCAACGTGGCTCCGCCGGTGCAATAAAAAAACCGCCTGCTGAGGTCTTTCAGCAGGCGGCTTGTGCGAAAGCCGGCGACTCATTTTCGGCGTTCTCAAAGAAGAGCGGCGAACTCCTGGTGGTCTAGACCAGTTCTTTGACGGAGCCAATCAGAGTGCGAAGTCGTTCTGCAAGAAGGCTTGCATCGAACGGCTTCTTGAATGTCTCATTGATCGCAGAACGATCGAATGATACAGGTTGACCGTCATCCGGAAGCAAAGCAATCAGAATGGTCTCAGAAAAATCGGGATTCTTTCTGAGGTTCTGACAGATTTGCATCGCTTCGACTTTTCCGATTGAAAAGTCAGTGATGATGCAGTCCGGGTGGAAGCTTTCAGCTTGAATACCAGCTTCGAATCCGCTGGCAGCTACAGCAACCTTAAAAGATTTTTCGGGTGGAAGTTCCCGTTTCAAATTCTCAATCAATACCTGATCTTGAGCGACAATCAAAATTTTTGCCATCGCTTCATCTT
>CAYZPA010000118.1:0-13303 GCA_964479855.1 uncultured Pirellulaceae bacterium | reverse complement strand
CGGACAACCAACGCGGCCCTACGTTTCTGGAAGGCTATCTTGAAAGCTGGATTTCGTTGGTAGGCGAACAGGGGATTCGACTCGGCATTCAATCGCGACGCGGGCAGATCGTCTACTTGATCGACGTTCCTGCTCGTCGCCAACGGGTCATCGCGGCTCAACTGGAAAACGCGTTTCCGGGTGGAAAGAGCGAAGTCATCTCCTATGACGATTCCGCAACCAACGAAAACTCAACACCTGCAAACCAATCGGTTAATTGGCTTCGGCTGTCCCCGGATGTCTATCCGTTGAAGCTGCACCAATCGTTCGTTGAAGAGCATTCGCGCGACGCGTTTGATCCAATCGAAGGGCTATTGGAAGTTATCAAGTCCGGCCAATCCGGACGTGTGACCAACACGATCTGGCTGACACTGAAACCCCTTCAGAGAAAACAAGCCACAAGAGCCAAGCGAAATTCGCGGCTTATAGAAGCAAACTTCCGTCTGCATTTCATCAAAAAGTCATTCGAGCGTAACTTCTCTGGCTCGCGTTTCAATCAGCAGCTCAAACGTTGGGCCATTCGCCGAATCATTCGCTCAAGGTCATCCGTTCCCGAATCCGCTGCCTTCAAGCTTGATAAACATCTCTTTTCGGCTTCACTGAGCGTCGAAACAACGACCGACCGACCGAACCCGGAACTTCACCGCCGCAAACTGAAAAGCATCAAGGCGGCACTTTCGCATTTAACGGGCTTCTCAGCTGCTTTCTTTGTGGAGAGACAACCGAGGGCCAGCTTCCTGCTGTCCACGCCTGAGATCGCAACGCTGTGGCATATTCCGACGGTTGAAACGCACGTTCCACGCCTGCAACGCAGCGGCTTCAAAGAACTCGAGCCGCCGCCCAATTTGCCTCGGCATGGCTCAAGCCCCAACGTCGTCACGCTGGGCCGCGTTTGCTTTCGCAATGAGCGATACAAGTTCGGCATGGATCTTGAAGCCCGTCGCAGGCACCTTTGGTGCTTGGGGAAAACGGGCATGGGCAAAACTACGTTCCTAAGCGGCGTAATTAAACAAGACCTCCATGCCGGCAGGGGATTCGCTGTCATCGAACCACATGGCGACTTGGCAGAATGCACACTCCGAATGGTTCCCAAGCATCGCAAAAACGACATCGTCTACTTTGATCCCTCCGACGGATTGAACCGAACCACATTCAATCCGCTATACGTTCCACCGGGCAGTGACAAGACTTTGATCGCGGACGGAGTGCTTACGTCATTTCAAAAAGTGTTCGGCTTCGATGAATCGCAAGCTCCACGAATGCTGCACATCTTTCGGAACTGCTTGCAGTCGTTGGTTGAGATGCCAAACGCTACATTGATGGACGTTCAGCGGATTCTGGTCGAAGACATGTACCGCAAATCCGTGATCGCTCGTGTCGACAATCCCGTCGTCCGAAGTTTCTGGCTGGATGAATTCGGCAAATGGAAACCACACGACCGCACCGCATTCATTGCGTCCCTTCAAAACAAACTTGGTGCGTTCCTGACCAATCCGAAGTTGCAACGCATCCTTGGCGACCCCAAGGCAAAGCTTGACCTGCGAAAAATCATGGACGACGGCAAAGTCTTGATCGTGAACCTCAGCAAAGGCCGTCTAGGTGAAAACGCATCCAACTTGCTAGGCACGTTGATCGTGACTTCACTGCAACTCGCTGCCATGAGCCGTGCCAACATCCCTGAACAAGAACGCAGAGATTTCAGTATCATCGTCGACGAGTTTCAAAACTTCGCCACACCCTCAATTGCCACGTTTCTATCGGAAGCCCGCAAGTACCGTACCCATTTGATACTTGCCAATCAGTACGCTCAGCAGATTCCAGAAGAAATCCTAGCTGCGATACTCGGCAACGTCGGCAATCAAGTCACTTTCCAACTCGGAACAACAGATGCCGAGCTTTTTGAAAATCAATTTGCCGGATCTGCGTCTGCAAATCAACTAACTTATATCCCGAAATACCATGCCTACTGTCGTTTGTTGGTCGACGGCATGCCAAGCAAGCTTTTCAGTTTTGCGACTTGATTAAATTGCTCTTCTTCGGCATCTTTCAGCACTTCAAATCTCTTGAATTCATTTTTGAACCAAGTTCGCTCATAGATCTTACGCAACTGATTGACGATTCTATTGTGGCATTTGCCCAGTCGCCTTCCGCTCAGGCACGGGCAAGCAATTTTATTGGCTCTTCTTTTTTGAAGTGACGCGAGTTTTAGAAAAATCTCTGGATATGTCGCCGTGTCACATTGAAACATTTCGCGTAAGTGTTCCCGAATGCCTTCAATTCCATGGCTCAACTCCCCAAACGGCATTTCTCCAAATTGTTCAAAATACGAATAGCCGTAAAGATATGGAACCACAAACTCTGAAACAAAAATTGCCATCGACGGTGACTCCGCCAACTTCATTCGTATCTTGATGGGTGACGCCAGACACAGCGAATTCGATTCCAGTTTGTGAAAATCTGAAGGGATTCTACCTTCTGTCTCCCACGCCATAGGTAAGGAATTTTTCGCATCGAGCGGCATCCGCAGCTTGATCTTGTATTTATCCTCAATCTTGACTCCGGTTGGCCCAATGGCATCGAAAGCAATTATCCCTTCGACGACCACAGCTGGCCCGTCACTGGGCACCAACCTCAATTGAGGGTGCAAGTGAAGTAACTCATCTACCTCAAGCTCAAGATAGCGAGTTCGATATAAAGTAGGCATTAGCCCCATGGTTTCGACGCAGAGGGGATAATAATTGAAGGTGCCTTTTGAGCGGCTGCTTGTATCTTGGGTTTTGGAATCATCGAATTTGGAACAGAAATTTCGAATGCCTTGACGGTGTTTTGGCTTAGCTCACGCCCCCGTATCCAATCTGGAATTCGGTTGATGTCAGCACTGACTGCTGAATGCCATTTCCAAAAATTTTCCTCGTATCGAGCGTCTGTTTTCCATTTGTCTGCGTAGTCTTCTGCATAGTCAGCTGGATTGGGTACATATGGGGCGGTTGAACGAACAAAGTCCGGCATTCTTGCAACGATGTGCTTAATAGCTTCAAACAAATCAGCCTCGCCGTTGTAGGCATGGCCTGCAAGGTTAGTGATGATCATAGAAATCGGAGCGAACTCCGAATGGTTCTTGAACATTACGTCGCGATGACGCTTTAGTACCTGCACGCTCCGTTGAAGCGTTGTTTTCCATTCGTAGGGTGGAACGTCTTCAACTGATGCACGCACACCTTCATTTAGTGCCATCCGAGTTCGACCAAGTTTGCATCTGGATTCAAACCAAGCTGCAAAGCCGCGTGGATTACTGCTCAGCCAGTTCTGCGTAATCGCGTCATATTCTGGATGACGTTGGTCTGTTATTGCGATGCAGCGCCGAGCCAAGTCTGCATCTACTCCCAGCCTGACGATTCGGTTGATCACATGTTGCTCTTCAGGAACACAAGGAAGTGTGTCGAGGTGAAAATTCACTTCATCGGCATAGTGCAATCGCCAACAGCGTTTGCATTCTTCAATTGGTTTCAAGATCCCTTTCGCGTCCGCGTACGCCTTGATTTCCTTTCCGTACAGCTCTTTCAGTTGTCGCTGTGTCAGCTTGGACTTTGACAAGTCTTGAAGTAGGCAAACGTTATCCAAGTCGTACTCTTCATTCTCATCCAGCGGGCGATTTACAGTTCCAAATCGGAACGAGCCTTGTGGACGAATGTCTGGATTGAAATCTTTGACTAGTGAACTGTCACGGCATAGCCATTCGCCAAGCGATCGGTGACGTGCGGCGGCTTTTTCGTAAAGCGACTTTGGAATGTCGAGTTTTTCAACAACGAAATTCAATAAGTCGCTGGCATACTGGATCTGAGTATTCATAGCTTCTCTTCGAAAGGGATAGAAAGTGCGGGTACGAACCCGCGTCCTGAAATTTGGTCGTAGACTTGCCATGGCATTGACGCCTTTGGCATTCGCATGCGACCTAGTTCAACTGCAGTGGAAACTCCCATTACTGGGAAAACGTGCAGCCGTTTCTCTAGGCCATGGAGACGATTGATTTCACCGAGTAAGTCACGGGTCACGCCTCTGAATTCTGTCAGCTGGGCACGTGTTTTAATGAGCTCCATACTGGGGTGTGTGACGGTCACTTTCCAAAGTGAAACATCCTCACCGAGTACATCAGTGATCCTGCGGTCGTCAACGAAATCACTCATCGCAATCACTAACGCTGGCTTCTCGGTGGTGTTGAATGGTCTGTGTACTTCGATGTTTAGCTTGCTTCCTCGTTTCGCCCACACCCATGACGGCTCAGGCTCGCGATGTCGCTGAAACACCTCCGCAGCTGAAATATCGTTGAACAATGTTCCAAGCAAAATAAGTAAGGGCTGAGGTGCTAATGCAAAGATTGACGCATGTTTTATTTTCTTGTTGCGAAGACTTGGTCGAACGATTTCGTTAAAAGCCCCAATCAGATTCGATGCTTCAATGTCGTAAAACCGTCGCGTGTCGTCCCTTGCGACGTTCCCACTTAAGCTAAGTCCAATCTCGCGATCTTCAGCAGGGTGCCGTTTCGGAAAGAGCGCCGAGGCTGCATCGGCAAAGTTAAGGTTGACATTATCATCCCCAACGTTCCCGCCATACAAAACGACATGACTCTTCTTTGACGGGTCGATGCCGGTTACAAGTTCGATACGATCCTCGTGGTTTCGCTTCCACTCCTTGAGTAACTTTGCTGTGTACCGCCCGCCATCCGTTTCTTTGTCAATCTTCTTGTGGCAGCCGTAGCAGACCAGCATCAGATTATCAAAATCGTTCAGCACTTCTTTTTTGATTTCCTCGTGCCCGCGAGGGCCACCCTCGCTGAATGAATAGATGTGTGCACGTTGGGCAACATTTACCTTTTCATTGGTGACCTCGGATTTCCAAAGTGCCTTGTTGCAGCCGTGAAATTGGCATCGCCCAGCTGCTCGCCCCCACAGCATTGCTGTAACGGGCGCGCTGATATGTCGAGTGACTTCAACTGGTTTCTTCGCCGTTGATTGAGTTGGGGATGCTCTCATTTCAGTTCTCGAATACCTCAAAAATTCGTATATCTATAGTGAACATACCCGTTCGCTATCGAGCCGTCAACTATAACGAACGGAAAGTATTGCTTTAGCCTGTTAGCGTGATAAACTGACTCCATGAAAAAGCCACCCGAAACCGAAGAAAAGCAACCTTCAACGCTTGCATCTAACCTGCGGCGTTTTCGTGAAGAAAAGGGGCTTTCACTGGATGAAGTTGCCAAAGCCGCCGGTATTTCCAAGGCCTATCTGTGGGAGCTTGAGCGAGATACCGATGGTGTTAAAAAGCCATCTGCAGCTGTTTTGATGCAGATTGCCAAAGCACTGTCACGAACCCTTGCCGAGTTGCTGAATCTTCCAACCGTTCAAACGACAGAAGGGGAGATTGAGCTTCCTACTGCGCTTGTGGCGCTGCGTGACCGCCTCAAGGCTTTGGGGCAGCAGCTTTCTGATTCCGATCTTCAAGATTTGGCAAAAACTCGATTTCGTGGTGGACAACCTCAGACGCCTGATGAATGGCATCAGCTCTATCTTTTGATGGCCAACAATTCCCGAAAGCCATCGAAATGAATCAACCGCTTTCAATTCGTAAGTTCATTGATGACCTTGTGCGAGAAACTGGATTGGAGTCTCCCGAGGCTGCGATTCGATTCAAGGCCAGAGAACTGCTACAGCTCTATACTGAGTTTTTCGGTGAGCCAGAGATGCCAATTGATGTCATGGAGCTAGCCAGTCTTCGCAGTATTCACCCTGGCGATGATTTGCCAGTCCAGAGTCCTGATGCAGAACTTGTTCCTCGTCAAGAGGGAGGCGTAGAAATGCGAGTTCACCCCGACCGCCCAGAAACTCGCAAACGATTCAGCATCGCTCATGAAATTTGCCACACCTTCTTTCCTGAGTACGAGCAATCGGGATGGTGCCGCACAGATGCTCGCTACAGAGACAGGACTGATCCTGCACAATATCTTGAAATGTTGTGCGATATTGGGGCTGCTGAACTGCTGTTTCCACAACCATGGTTTCTTGACGAATCCCAGGCTGTTATGAGCGCAGTCCAACTAGGTCAGTTGGCAAACAAGTACCAAGGTTCCAGAGAAGCAACTCTTCGGCGCTACGCGGAGCTTTCAGCGGATTCAGTAGCCGCTGTCTACTTTAACTGGAAATTAAAACCGGCGCAAAAAGGGATAGTCGACAACGATGCTCAGCAAAATCTTTTCGGTGCCTCAACCGAAGATCAAATTCGCGACGCGCTCGCTCTCCGAATTGACTATTCCATTTCGAGCAACGCTTTTGGATCCTTGGGGCATTTTCTGCCGCCTAACAAATCAATCGAGAACACGGGGCCTATTTTTGAAGCAGCTGCTGCGGGACAGGCGGCAGACGGTGAACAACAGCTTACGCTGGGAGCCGCGTCTGGGTTGTACGCGATCATGGCGATCCCTTTGCCAACGCCTGTTGACCAACGCGGCCCGAATGGCGAATACGGCGTTGCAGCTATTCTTCGCCCCGTTGCAGTTCAACCATCCAAAAAGAAGCGAACGATGAAAGTTGGAAGTGAGCCTTCCTTATTCGACTAACGCTTTTCTCGCATTCTCATTTGAATCATAGTTTGCTGAACTGATCTGCCTCTAGCGAGTGTTAACGGCGGTCGAATCGCTCGACGCCCTGATCGCCAAAAAACGCGACCTTAAACAGGCCGAGATTCAGTGGGGTCGGGGAGGGACGGACCCTATCACAGATATTGGGGAACTCAAAGCTGAGGAGAGGTTTGCTTTATTCCGCACCAGATCCTGCAAATGTACGAGAGAAACTAAAGTGCAGCAGCTTAAAGGCATACCCCCTCCCTCTCCAGCCGTCTAGCTCACTGTCCAACGCAAACGCAATCGAGCTTGTATCTATTTCGACGAGATCACTTCCTCAAAAGTGGCTCACCGATTAGCTCAATATATTTTTTCCTTTGGGACTGACTTAGTTCCTCTAGCAATTTCCGTTGAGCATCAGTGTGTACTTTCTTGATTTGAGCTCTTAAATCCTGGATCTTTTGCTGAGTTTCCTTCCATAATTTTTTAGACTTCTGTTCAACCACCTCCTCTTGATCAGCAGAAATCTCCAATCGTTTCTTCAGATTAGGATCTAGTATCCAATAGGACGCCACTGATAGTTTGTCTTTTGACAAGCCATTCTGAAACTTCAGCTCATCAATTCGCCTCCGTTGATGTGGCAAAAGTATCCTGTCCGTCTCAGATCGCGCCTTGAGGGCGGAGGCGTGAAGCTTAAATAACAGAGCTTGCTTTTCTGGACCGGAAGTTGCCTGCCCATACCCATTAATCAACCCCATCAATTCCCTATGGAGCTCAGACATTTGTTTCCGTTGATCATCCACGAGTTCCAGTTCAAATGCCATTGCTGGATCGAGTGCCGACTGAAGAATTGAAACTGTGGCTACTGTGTCAGATCTCAATTCGGTCACAGAGTTCGCTGACTCATTTTGGGCAAATGAACTATCAACGAAAAACAATAACAACAAACTCGCACTCAACGTGCGCAAACTGGTAACCATCATACTACTGCTCACTTTCTATAAACTTCAACAATTGAACATCTGCATCTGTAAACAACTTCAATACTTTTTTTCCATCGACAAGAACAACTGAAGGCGTTTGAATAAACCAATCGTAATCGTCAGACAATCGGAGCTTTGGAAGACTTGTGTCGGCATGTTCAGAATTGGCATAGGGAGGAACTTCAATTAAGACAATTGTTGCGGTCGACTGCTCAAAGCTTGTCAGCTGAGACAATAGAAGGTTGCATTTCGGACATTCTTTCTGATGAAAAATCAAAGTTGCAGCGCCAACAACAGCCTCCTCGTATCCACCAACCTCTCTCCATACCGGAAGTTCATGTCCAACCCATTCGTTGGGCTTAAGAATAACTGGATTGTTCACCCCTCCACGCTCTAATTCCGAAATGTCAATCGGCCGAAATTGATATGACACACCGAGTGCGATCAACACAAAAGTCGACAACATCGCTAAATCAAACCGGACTTTTCTTGAGGCCTCTTGTTTCACAATGAGCGCAAAAATACACAGCGAGTCCAAAGTGGCAATCGTAACTGGGGGAAAACTTACGAATCCGAAACAATGGCAAAATCCGTCATCAATAAAAATCAAATAGATTGAATATTGAAGAAATGCAAAAAACAACATGATGCAAAAGTTTCGTAGCCAGATTGCATTTGGGAAAACCAACAACATGCCGGCGACTACAAATTCCAAAATCACCAGTAGCCAGGAGGGCAGTAATGAACCGAAGAACAATTGAGACGGACTTGGGATGTGTATCAGCGAGTAAGACTTCAGTGCTGCGGCAACAATTAATACTCCAGCCACCAAGATATGGAGTCGACTTCTAATGCCGGTCAAGATCTGCTCGTGCTTTGGACGATCATTGCTCATTTGAATTGGCCTTGTGACGGAAAACTCCCGCAACTTTGACCACCAGATCCTCCTGACCGGCAATTTTGATCGTCAACTTTTCCAACATGCTATCACCGAAATCCACAGCATTGCCAGACAGCGTAAGCTTGTGCGTAGCTGAATCAATGTCGTCGAATTTCACGGAAATCTGATCTGAAGAAACTAGTACTTGATCGATAATGAAACTTGAACGGTCACGGGACATGATCATAACGGTCTTCGCGAACGACGCATCGTCCTTCCCCGTAATGAATACTCCAGAAGGCTTAGAGAAAAAGCGATTATCAAATGTTGTGGAAATCGTAACGTCTTTCGTTCTTGTAAGGCCTAAAGCATTTTTAAAAAACAGTTTCACTATCGAGCTCGATCGTCCTTGTATTGTGTCAGAGACAGTAAGCTTGATTCCCCATTCACTGCGTAGCACGTTCGTAGGAATTTCTACCTTGTCCTCGACGTTTTGAAGTTTGACGCTTATACCGTCAGAGATACACTCTGCCTTTATTAGCTCAAGAATTTCATTAGCGTCTTCCCCGTACGTTCTCAGCGTGAACGTTTTCCGAATCTCATTTCCGGAACCAACATCGTCGTCCCCAAAATGCCAGTTTGCGCCTTCCACAAGGTGGAAGCATGGATATGCAAGCAACCGAAACTTGCAGGGAAACAGCTTACCACCTTCGGCCTGAAAGATGAAATTCACGAGTTTGGCGCCAACTGAGCCTGATGGAGTGACATCGAAACTGACTTGAGTTGATTCACCCGGTGCAAGCGGTCTACGATCAATGCCTAAATTTTCAATGCAACCGCAAGACTTGAAAATCTCCTCAACTTGAACGACTTCTTTCGTTCGGTTTTGCACTATGACAGATTCTGCTACTGATTTCGGGACAGTTGGATCGTAGATGTAAGGCCCTAGGGACAATTGAGGATTCTCGCCCAGCGCTAAAACTTTGCCGCCTTCAACTTTATTCGTGGCGAGCCAAATAGTAAAAGACGAGCAAACGACAAATGCGACCAATAGAGTCACAGGGGTAATTTTCCAGTTCATAGCACTACAACAGTTCATAAAGTTTTACGGGCTGAAGCGATAAATTTTGAACGGTATTTTTGAATGCGAAACAAGACCGAAACCGCAACAACGAAAAACCCAACAACTGTCAACGAAAAACCAAGATCCAATTCTGGGGCGTCAATCACACCGACTTCTGATTCAGCCGCTCTCTTTTGAAGACCTTCTATCTGCCTTTCTCTAATTTTCTCATTCTCTCTGACCTTTTCAAGGATCAACTCGATTTTACCTAGGGAAACAACAACGTCTTCTTCATAAAATGTGACACCATTCGGAAAACCTGCTTCGTGAAACTGTGTTCCGGCGGGAAGCGAAAATTCAAATTTCTGCCTCGATGGTGCGTCGAATGAAATCTTATCCACTAGAAACTCATTTGCTTGGATTCTCCCCTTACCAATGTCAATTATCTCAACATACCGCTTTGCGAACCAACTGCCTGAAGGAGTTTCCAAGCACTCTGGAACAACAACCTGAACCCCTGGCACTGAATAATACCGTTGAAAAAATGATTTATTTCCGTCAAAGCCAAACTCGATCGCTTTTTCCCCTTCTCCGATCTTGATGACCAACAACTCCATACCAAAAATGACTCTGGTATCAATCGAGAATTTGGATTTGGCTTCAATGCTCCGTTCTAGTTGCGAAAAATTCTCTAACTTCGGGACGGGAACTGGATTGTCCATTGGTATGGTCCGGCGAGAGCAAATCATCATGGATTTCGCAGAGGGCGAGAAGAACAGTTGATTTCCATCATGCGACAGGTACTGCATTTCAAAGAAGGAACGACTCTGCTCCGTGTTGTACTTCTTCTCCGGCCAAAATGAGCAGTACAGGCTCCCAGTGCTTTTGCCCCATTTTATTTCGGCAGCCGATCGTGATTCGAACTCACCTTCAAGTGCTTGTTCCGCGGTCTCACACACACCGGATCTAAACGTTAGATTTGCGTCAAATTCTTCAATTGAACTTGAGAACCTAGCTCCCTCCAAAGCAATTTCAACTTGACGAACTTGATCTTGACAATTCGCTAATTGACACAAACTCACGCTCCACAGTCCCAGAAATATCATGCTAGGCACTGTGAGGCGACTCCCTCCGGCGAGACGGCGTGCCGTCCATTTTTTTAATCTCTTTGATGATCCAAATTCAAAAATACACAACAGCATTGGGAAACCCGAGGATGGAACAATTGGTTAGTCCGAGCAACGCAAATCGAGACGTACAATGCATACGCCTCGACAAAACGAAACAGTTTACCAGTGACTACGGCAAGGTTGTGCCAACTGGTTCAATTGGTGTAGTGCCGCCAGGGAGCGCTGGCTTACAACTATTTGAAGCCACCCTATTGAACCCACATAGAAACCCAACACAGCCAGCCTGGGCATACTTCGACCCTTGTGCACAGATCAATTTTTCGTGTTCCGTACACTGGACACTGATTCCACCCGCAATACATTTCCCGGGGACTACCACGGCAAAAATCTTGTAGGACTTCGACGTCACGTTAAAACCGCAAGTGGTCGCTGTTTGAGCTGTGCACGTTAGGAACGGGCCACAGTCCGTCGACGTCGGCTGGCAAATTCCGTCAATAGTTGTAGATGTTCCAATTCCGTCTCCAACTCCTACGGGATCTACGGGATCGACTTGGGCTGTAGAAACAAGTGCTCCTAAGGAAATCAGCCCAACACCTATCAGAGTAAGAATGGCAAATGACCCAAGGTCTGCCACAGCACTAGTTAGTCGTCTATTTACTTTCATCAGATACCTTTTCAAAAACAAGTGTTTCAGTTGAACATCTAAAAATTGTAACGATCCAAAATCTCCGTTGCAACATAAAACACACCATGGTCAACCGGCGTATGGCCCCACAACGCCTAATCGTCCGGTGCTCGGCAGGTCTGTCAAGGCTTTATTCGAACTAGATCATCTTTCCAACGTACGCGAAGGTAGCGATTCGAAATACGAAAACGCATTTGCTTATGCTTCAGGTCGCTTTCAAGATCGCTATCGTTGCAACGGTTTGTGTCATTGCACAGATCGTGGCCAAAAATTCCTACATAGAACGCTCTAACCGCCCATATTTCTGCCGAGATTTTTTTCTTGGGGGGGGGGAGACTAGCTTTTTGGACTTAGCGGAGGAACTTATAACGGAGTCAGGTCGCTGCCTCAGGAACACTGAGCAGTTGAATTAAAATTCATTCACTAAGCCGAGAGTCATTTTGAAAGATCGCCATATTCATAGAAATTTTAGTCTCGCCAGTCTTTTCGTATCGATTACAGTCGTCGCGGTCATAACTGGAGCTCTAGGGCAGCTTATTCACGGTTATAAAGCTGAAGAAAGATGGATTGAATCGTTGAACGACACGAATGAAAGTGATGCTCAGGACCATTTTGGGATGAGACAACTTTTCGGGGAGTCAACAGTTTCTGTTGAGAGTTCAAACCTTTTTGGCCTTCCTTGGACTGGCAGAGTCAAGATGGTCTCTGTGCGGGCAGGGCATCTTAGCAATCGGGAAATTCAAATCATTACAAACTTTCATTACCTGAAAACGCTTGCAGTACGTGGGCAATTGACTGAAAAAGAGAAAGGCATACTGCAGGATTTCAGAAAACGCCGTCCAAAAGTTGAATTTGTTCACCTGCCTTATTGATTATTCGTAACGAGTTGGTGACAACGGGACGCGGCTGCGTCGCAGTGCCGCCTGAGATGCCGGGGGATGCCGGCAAGCTGGTTGTTATTAGATCGGATGGATCAAACGCCGGCGAAGATCTCGCGTGCGGTGACTTGCTTGAAATCGAAACGCTCGAAGTAATTTCAGATTTATATTGTCCTCTGGAGACTCGAGAGCAGTTGCTACCTATATTCTCGAATGCTCGTGCATTTTTCTTTGCCCAAGACGATGTGATCGAGGACGTCGATACCAATCGTTTTGCCAACATCAGTTAAACGATCAGTTACCTGATAGTCCTCGCGGCTTGGTGTCGCGTCGCCCGAAGGGTGGTTGTGCACCAGAAGAATCGACGAGGCCGCGTCCTTAATGGCAGGCCGAAAGACTTCTCGCGGATGAACAAGTGATGCATCCAAAGTGCCAACGGTTATTTGATGTGGTCGTAAAATTCTGTTCTTCGTGTCCAAGGTGATGACATGAAATTCTTCCTGCAAAGCATCTGTGATTAAACGTCGAAAATGGACACGGCAATACTCAATCGCATCAGACGAAGATGAAATTCTGGTAATCAAGTCGTATTGCATTCGTGTTTCATTGATACGGCGTCCTAACTCGATACTCGCTTGTAGCCGTTCGTAAGCCTTTGGGGTCAGACGAAGCTCGTTGCGGTGAGCAAGAACCAGCTCCTCGATTGTCATAGCTTTCAAGATTTCTTCAGCCTTTTGATCTGAACGTAACAACGTTGCCAGCAGCTCGCGATTCGGTAGCCCGCTGATGTCGCTTGGTTTGTGCGGCATTGGATTCCAGCTTGCCGTAGCCGCTTGGAAACTGCAACAAAAACTTGCGCGTACTTTCGCCGACAGGCAATGTGGGCTTGAACGCTACTTTTGGCGTTCCCGCAATTGCGGTTCGTTCATTCCAAAAGGGAGAAACCAATGCTGGTCGATCTTGAAGATGGCTGTTGCCGCGAATGCGAAGGGCAGCTTGAGATCACACACTTCGATGACGCTTGCCTTTGGG
>CAYZPA010000117.1:0-13312 GCA_964479855.1 uncultured Pirellulaceae bacterium | reverse complement strand
TCGCGATCAATTCCATCGTTCGCGTAATCTTCTTGATATTGCGAATGGACTTGCGACGCTTGTCTAATGCTCTGGCGTTGGCCATGACTTATTGCGGAATTGGGAATGCGGACTGCGGAATGAGCGGCGTTTGATCGCCACAGTGTTAAAGCTTGCTACGACTGACGCCACAGCAAGCTCGAACATGCTACTTACTTAAACGACTTGTTGAACTCTTCGAGAGCTCCGATGACGGCCTTGGTGGTTTCATCATCCTTTTTCTTCATCGCTGATCCAACGTCTTTGTTCTTGTCAAGCAAGTCCCAGACGTCTTTCTTTTTGGTGTGAACGAACTCAAGGAACTCAGATTCCCAGCGGCGAACGTCCTGAACAGGAACTTCATCGATAAAGCCATTCGTACCGGCGTAAATCACCATGATTTGATCAACCACATTCAGCGGCTGATACTGAGGCTGTTTTAGCAGTTCAACCATGCGGTAACCACGATCCAGTTTGGCTTGCGTTGCAGGATCGAGGTCCGTACCCAGCTGAGCGAAAGCTTCCAGTTCGCGGAAAGAAGCAAGGTCAAGACGCAAGCTACCGGCGACGTTTTTCATCGCCTTCACCTGAGCAGCACCACCCACACGCGAAACCGAAATACCGGCATTCATCGCAGGACGAACACCCGAGAAGAACAGGTCGGGCTGAAGGTAGATCTGACCGTCGGTGATCGAAATCACGTTGGTTGGAATGTAAGCCGAAACTTCGCCTTCCTGTGTCTCAATGATCGGGAAAGAGGTGATCGAGCCACCGCCAAGTTCTTCACTGAGTTTCACGGAACGCTCAAGCAAGCGAGAGTGACAGTAGAAAACGTCACCAGGGTAGGCTTCGCGGCCCGGTGGTCGACGCATCAGAAGCGACAATTCACGGTAAGCAACCGCTTGCTTTGAAAGGTCATCATAAACGATCAGGCAGTGACCGTTGTTGTACATGAAGTGCTCAGCCATCGCCGTTCCGGCGTAAGGAGCAATGTATTGTAGCGGAGCAGGGGAGCTGGCACCGGAAACGATGATGGTTGTGTAATCCATCGCTCCACGCTCAGTCAGTTCCTTGATCACGCCAGCAACAGAAGAATCCTTCTGACCGACAGCAATGTAGAAACACTTAACGCCAGAGCCCTTTTGGTTCACGATCGCGTCGATACCAACCGCAGTCTTACCCGTCTTGCGGTCGCCAATAATCAACTCACGCTGACCACGACCCACAGGAGTCATCGCGTCGACGGCTTTCAAGCCAGTCTGCATTGGCTCGCTCACTGGCTGACGCTCGGCAACACCGGCGGCAATGATTTCGACGGGACGAGTTTCCGAACTGTTGACCGGTCCCTTTCCGTCAAGCGGATTTCCAAGGGGATCAAGAACACGCCCGACGACCGCTTCACCGACTGGAACTGAAAGCAGCGTTCCGAGCGATTTGACCTGGTCGCCTTCGTTAATTTTCAGGTAGTCACCAAGAATGATGATACCGACTGAGTTTTCTTCGAGGTTGAAGGCAAGGCCAATGATTCCACCTGGGAACTCGACCATTTCACCAGCGGCAACATTCGTCAAACCGTGGACTCGAGCGATACCGTCGCCAACTTCCAGAACGGTTCCGACTTCGCGTACATCGATATCGCTTTCAAAGTTTGCGATCTCCTGTTGGATCACCGATGCGATTTCGTCAGCACTAATTTTCATTGTTATCCTCGATATTTAGCGACAACACTCAGTCGTCGGCTTTCAACGTTTACGGCCGAGCCGTCGTTACAATGTTTTGTTATTTTTAACGGCCAAAAGCCGTTATTCCTCAACGATCGCAGAGCCAAAGACTGCCGCAACCACGCTCTAGGTTGTCACAAAGCGATCAAGTGTATCTCGCAAAGCATCAACCGCACTCTTGACCGCCTTCGTGCGAACCTGCTGAAGCTGGTTAGCCACGCTGCCGTCGTAAACCGTGTCGCCGACTCGAACAACCATGCCGCCGACAATCTCCGGATCAACTTCGCATGCAAGATTGACTTGTTTGCCAAGGATTCCCGAAAGCTTTTTCTCAATTGAATCGCGAAGCGTCGCATCAACTTCACTGGCGGTGGTCAACGTCGCTTTAATTCGTCCTGCCATTTCATCGTGAGCCTTCTCAGCCGAAGCGAGCACCGAATCAAGGCAGTCGAAACGTCCACGCTGCGATAGAAGCTTCAGAAAATTCAAAAGCTCGTTGCTGCAACGACCATCGAACGCTTTATCAAGAAGTTTTGACTTCTCGTCAGCGTCAATGCGAGGTGACTCGAGAATGGCACGGAGTTTCGGCAACGAATTGAAAACGCCAACCGCTTCACCAAGCTCACCCATCAACGCATCCAGCTTGCCCGAGTCCGTCGCGAAACCAAGGAAAGCCTTTGCGTACACATCGCCCAGCTGCTGCTGGTCGGTGTCGAAGACGGTAGGTTGTTGATTTTCTTCCATCGCTTGAATTCTCCAGTTCAGTCCGGTAATTCTCGGCCTACCCGGCGAAAGAATGACGAACCAAAAAGATCGAAACTAAGGCTAAATTCAGGATCCGAATCGTTTCAAAGAATCCTCAATCAGCTTCGCATGATCGCTTTTCTCGAGCGAACGTCCGACAATACTTCCTGCAAGCTCGACCGCCGAATTAGCACTCGATTCAGCAAGCTGCTGCACCGCCGCATTTTTCGCAGACTCGATATCAGCCATCGCACGATCTCGAGTTCGAATCGCCTCTTCGTTGGCCTCGGCCAGGATTCGTTCTTTGGCTGTCACCGCGTCCTGACGAGCCTCCGCAAGAACGGCAGCCGCTTCATCATGAGCACCAGCAAGCTTCTCTTCGTACTGCTTCAGGTTCGATTCCGCTTCTTCGCGAGCCTTGGTCGTCGAATCGATATCGTCGCTGATGCTTTTCTCGCGAGCATCAAGGCCTTCCATGATGGGGCCCCACGCAAACTTGCCAAGCACAACCAACAGAATCCCAAATACGATCAACGTGTAGACGGCGAGGTCTACTGGAAAGTTAAGCGCGTTAGGCTTCGCATGATCATGCCCGCCGGCTTCGGCGAGCAATGGAACGAAGGTAGCAACGATTTGAAAATGCCCAAACATGAACAAACTCCAGCACAAAATTGACTAACTGCCAGACAGAAGTGATCTCGAAACCACAAACCTGACTAACTCAATGGCGTCAGAACTTCTGAGCAGCAGAAAAAAGCTGCTCAGAAAAACTAGTTACCACCAAGGCAGACGATCAGCGCGAAGAAGGCAGCACCTTCGATCAGAGCCGCAGCAATGATCATGGCTGTCTGAACTTTACCAGCAACTTCTGGCTGGCGAGCCATGCTTTCGCAGGCAGCAGCACCGATTTTGCCAATGCCCAAACCAGCACCGATAATTGCCAAGCCAGCACCTACCGATGCAAGACCTGAAAACAAGGGTGCAGCAGTGTCGCCTTGAGCCATTGCTGGCGAGCACATGAGAGCAACAACAGAAAAAGCGACAAACATCGACCACTTGGACATGAAAAAATCTCCGTCAATTGTGAACTAGGTTCAGAGGTATATTTAGTTATCAACAGAACCCCAAATCAGGGCTCATAAACAGTGAAAGTAAAAATCGAATCAGTGAGCGTGCTGCGCTGAGCCAATGAACAGCGAAGCAAGGAACGTGAAAACGTACGCTTGCAGGAACGCCACAAAAAGCTCCAACACGCTAAAAGCAACCGAAGCCAGAACAGCGATCGGAGCCACAAGGTAAAACCATGCCGAGACACTGGTGACCCCAATGAAGGCAAGGAAAATAGCCAATACAAGGTGCCCGGCAAACATGTTCGCAAAAAGTCGAATCGCGAGAACACCGTGCTTCACCAGAAAGCCAAAGATCTCAATCACGAACATCAGCGGGATCAGGGCATAGCCCAAATTGAAAGGCAGTTCCATGTGCGGGACTTGAGCTTTCAGGAATCCAACGACGCCCATTTTCTTCATGCCCGAACCAGCAGAAACGCAGATCGTGCAAAAAGCGAGTACCGCCGTCACCGCGAGCGACCCCGTTGCTGACCCCATAAAAGGGACCATGCCAAGCAAGTTTAAGCCAAGCACAAAGAAAAACAGTGTCAGCAGAAACGGCATGAACTTTTTGTAATCGTGATCGCCGATCGTCGGCTTGGCGATTTCGTCGCGGATGAAAACGACAAATGTTTCGAGCAGATTCCAGATTCGACCTTTGGGACGGTCGCCAGACTTCATCTTTTTTCCGAGCCACATGAACAGGGCGACAAGGATCAAACCAACGATCAATTCATTAAGCATGAACTTACTGAAACGAGCCGGCCCGGGCAAAACATCGGGGATGGCAACGGTTGCAGCTTCTTTGCCCGCCGTGTCCACCATGAATCGAGGAACCTCGATTTCGTAGCTATCCTGAACATGGTGGAACAAATGCCCCATGTCCATGAAGAAATCATTGGCTTGTTCAGGCGTCGGATCACTGTGGAGGATTGTTCCGCTCGCTTCATGAGCGTGATCCGCGGTTTCGTCGTCAGCATGTGATTTTGTGTCTGAATGATCGTGCGCAGTGGCGTCTTCGCCGTCTTTATGATCTTCGTCTTGTTTTTCGTCGTAAAAACGCACGTTTATCCTCTCGCAGGTTGTTGCAGTGGAACGTCAGAGCCACTCAGTTTGCAGACTTCCAGCGTCAAACTGGAAAAGAAACCGACCATATAAATGGCCAACAGGAAACGGGTTGCTGAATCAGGTCGCGTAGCATAATCAAGGCCTACCAAAACAACGAGTAGCGGAATTCCGGTGCGACAGAATGTCGCCAGTCCTAGCCGAATCATTGCATTGTCGTTGCCCGGCGGATAGGCCCCGAAGAATAACCCCAACAACATGGCTTTCCAAATGCACAGCCCCGTCGCGATCATGTAGCCAACCGATAAGCCCGGAATCACGACGCCGGCCTTCGCCAAAGCAATCAAAATTCCAACAGCGGCCACCATTACCAACGTCATGATCAAGCAGCGATTTACCAAACCGGCGAACCCAGGCTTGGACGGTCCGAATTTGGCGATACTCAAACAGGCGATATCGCAGCAGGCAGCCTGATCGTCGATGGCCGGATCAGGAGTATCTGTAAGTTGACTGGTGGCGGTCATTCAGCGTCGGTTCAGAGATGATTCAGGACTCTTCGGAAGCCTGTTCGAGATCGCGAATCAGTTTTCGCAATTGAACGGCCGCCGCAAGTGCTCCGAACACAAATAGGATCAGTGTGAAAGTCAGTCCGGTGTCGAGGTAGCTGTCGAGATAATTCCCCGCCGCGATCGGAATCGCAAACGAAAGACTCATCGTGGTGATTTGCGTGACGCGATGAAGCGCCTTTGCCATCGGAGAACGCGTGTCGGCGATGCGGTCTTGGCTCTTGCCGAGTTCCGTGTCGCGGTCGCCTTGATCGTTCAGCGAATTCGACATCTGATCTCTTTCCGAGCCCCACACCTTTGGACTGTTAGGCTATCGGAGCGACCAGTGACCAACAAGCGTTTGATTTAGACTTTGGGAAAAATTTCACAAAGTTTCCCCGGCCCATGCGCCGCATTTGGCTAATGTTCAGCGAAATTCAGTCCTGCTGAAAATAGGGGCTGCGATTATCTGAATCCGAAAGATCCTGACCGTTCATGGTTGCCGCGTTCGCGTTAATGGTTGCCGCGTTCGATGAGTCGATCCGCTTAATTGCTTTCATCGAAAGTCGTTCTCTGCGTTGAATCGCTGTCAATTATCGACTGTATTCTTGGATTCGCTGCTACGATGGCTGCTTGCCGTCGATTCCGGGTAAATAAGCGGGACGATCAGGTCCGCTAAATGAACTTTACGCGTTTTCGACAGGCTCGCTTTAACCAGAATTATTCACGACGACAGGCGTCTGGTTTGATGCTTGAGGCGATTCCCCTCGATTCCCCTGAATTGGCGACAGTTTTTGCAGATTCACCAATTCACTTCGTGGGTGAACTGTCCAAACCACAAACTTGGAACAATCCCTCAATGAAACAAGCTTCCTGCATGTCGACGCCCACGCATCGTGAATAATCCGGGTTTAAATGCAGCTGAGCTCAAACGAGTAACGACACGACAATGGCTATCAAACGTACAAAATCAAAATCAGGCAAATCAGCTTCTTCCGCAGGCCGAGGGCGAGCGGGAGCAAGGTCTGGTGCCGGGGCCGGCAAGGGCAGCAAAAAAGGCAGCAAAAAAAAGTCCCGGGTTCGCTCGAAAGGCACCAGCTCCAACAGTGCCTGGGCCAAAGCAGGGAAGGGCTCTACCAAAAAGTCCGCCGCCGGATCTGGCAAAGGGAATTTCAAAGGCAAAGCTCGTCGTCCCAAACGAAGCGACCCAAACGACACGACGTTGCGGCTTCAAAGAGTCATGGCGGCAGCTGGGATTGGCTCGCGACGTGAATGCGAAACGATCATCGAAGAAGGCCGAGTCGAAGTCGACGGCAAGATCGTCGTTGAGCTTGGAACGAAGGTTGATCCCAACAAGCAGAAAATCAAAGTCGACGGTTCCGAACTGAAACGCGAACGGCTTCAGTATTTTATTCTGAACAAACCGCAAGGAGTGCTTTCCACCAGCAGCGATCCTTCGGGCCGCATTCGTGTCATTGATTTGATTCAAACCACTCAACGGGTTTACAACGTGGGGCGTTTGGATCAGTCCAGCGAAGGATTGATTCTGGTCACCAACGATGGCACCCTCGCTCATCGTCTGACGCATCCTCGATTTGGCATCGAAAAAGTCTATCACGTTCAAGTCATTGGCCGCCCTGAGCCCGGCGATTTGAAAACGCTTGTCGATGGAGTTTATCTGGCAGAGGGAAAGGCTCAGGCGACGTCTGCCAAATTCATTCGCAAAGGAAAAGAAAGTAGCTGGATTGAAATCACTTTAACCGAAGGCCGCAACCGCGAGATCCGGCGCTTGCTGGCGAAAATTGGCCACAAGGTTCGAGTCCTGAAACGCGTTGCGATTGGTCCGCTCAAGCTGAAAGATTTGCCAACGGGTGCTCATCGCGAACTGTCTGGATCTGAATTGAAGGCACTGATCAAAGCCACTTCTGGCAAGCCGCCGCAGCGTAAAAAATCGGTTTCGCGTGGAAAAGCTAAAGGGATCGACGAGGTTCATGCAGAACAGAACGCTCGTCGTGAAGAGCTGGAAAAGAAGAAGCCGTCACGCAGGAAATCGCCGGTCAAAAAGAGCGTTACTCGTCCCGCTCCCGGTGGCCGCGGTCGCGCGACTTCGGTCAAAGGAAAGCGTAAGCAAACTAATCCGAACCGCAGGCGAAAGTAGCGGTCCACTGTTTGGTTTTTAAGCCGTTTGATTGTTTGCTAAGCTTGGTTTTCGATTTTACCCGGATTATTCACGATGCGTAGGCGTCAAAATTGAGAAGGCTTGTTTCATTGGGGCATTGTTCCAAGTTTGTGGTTTCGACAGTTCACCCACCACGTGAATTAGTGAATCAGCAAAAACTGTCGCCACCTCAGGAGAATCGGCTCAAACATCAAACCAGACGCCTGTCGTCGTGAATCATTCCGGTTCAATTTTGTCTGATTGGATGAACGAATGCTGCGCCCCAAATCCGTTGACGAGTTTATCGAAACGCGTGAACGCTGGCAGAAAGAGGTTGCCAGACTTCGCGAGATTCTCCTTTCGATGAAGTTGGGCGAAGCAATCAAATGGAACTTCCCCTGCTTCATACATGATGGGAAAAACGTCGTGGGCTTGGGCGGATTCAAGTCGTACTTTGGATTGTGGTTTTTCGAAGGTGCATCACTTTCTGATCCCGATCGCGTTCTGGTTAACGCTCAGGACGGCAAAACAAAAGCCTTGCGCCAGTGGCGGATGCAGTCGGCGAAAGAAATTAAAGTTCGAAAAATCAAAGCTTACGTCAACGAGGCAATTGAAGTTTCGCGATTGGCAAAAGCTCCGGTTACGCGAAAGCATCAAAACCGTTCGGTGGAAGTTCCGCCCGAATTGCATGCTGCGTTGAAAGCGGATCGCAAAGCAATGGAAGCTTTTGGAAAGATGACGTCAGCAGTGCAGCGAGAGTGCGCCGACTATATCGCAAAAGCCAAACGCGCAGAAACAAAGATAAAACGACTCGCAAAAATGATGCCTATGATCAGGCGAGGCGTCGGGCCCAGCGATCAGTATCATTAAGGTGAATCCTTGGCAAGCCATTCCAGTTTGGCGAGCCCACTCATCCATTGCTGAACGAAAAAACCGCACGCCAAATTTGGCGAGCGGTTCCAATGGTTTGCTACCGGCCGAACCCGGAAGTTCGGTTTCGCTGCAAAATGCCTCGATCAAAGTGCTGCGATCGATTTACTTCAGATGGCCCAACTGGACCTAGCCGGCTGCTGCAGCGTCTTTGACTTTCTTGATCATTTTCGAAAGGCGTGACTTGTACCGTCCAGCGGTGTTCGCGTGGATGATGCCTTTTACGCCAGCACGATCCAGCTTCTTGGCAGCGAGCTTGAATTCAGCTTCTGCTTTCTCGACATCGCCAGCTTCAGCCGCTGCGACGACTTTCTTGACTTGAGTCCGCATTGCACTTTTGGTGGCTTTGTTGCGTTCCTGACGAACTTTATTTTGACGGAGCCGCTTGCTGGCACTGGGAGAATTAGGCATTGACGTTTAGATTCTAAAATTCTGTTGCGTTTATTCGGTCCACAAATATGTCGACAAACCCCGATTTTGTCCACAGCTAAATTCTGCCGAATCTGCCGATTCCCCTTGAAACAGCCGTGGATTGAACGCGTATTCGCTGCACCGTCCCCAGAATGCTCCCAACGATGCCCGAATTACCCCAAAAAGGTCCGCTATCAGGTCAAACGGTGCTGGTCACCCGAGCCGCTAGTCAATGCGAGGAGCTGACGCAAAAGCTGGAAAACGCCGGAGCAATGGTCCTAGCTCACCCTGTTATTCGGATTGAGCCACCAACCGATATGGCTCGATTGGATAACTGTCTCGCGCGGATCGCCGACTTTTCCCTGCTAATTTTCCTCAGTTCCAACGCCGTCAGGAGCTTCACATCCCGCGTGAATCAACGGCAGTTCGATGATAGTCGCTCGTCTTTCATCGCTGCGATCGGGAAAGGCACCTCAGCGGCGCTGCAGCGAGCCGGCTTTTCGGTAAGCTTCAGCCCTGAGCACTCCAATAGTGAATCGATGGCGGATGCGACGATTGAATTCGCGAATCATCATCAATTGACCAAGCCCGTTTTAATCCTGCGAGCCGATCGAGGAAGCGACGTGCTGCCTTCACGATTGTCAGATGCTGGCGTCGCATTCGAACAGGTTGCCATGTATCGAAGCGTGGACGTTACCGAAGCCGAAAGTGGAATCCTTCAGCGGTTTGCGACCGGAGATATCAACTGGGTTACGCTCACCAGCTCCGCAATCGCTGGAAACGTTGCCACGTTGTTCGGTGATCTGATTCGATCCCAGGGAGTCAAGCTCGTTTCCATCAGTCCTGCGACAACGGCAGCGGCGATCCAGTCTGGCTTGAAAGTTCACGCGGAAGCGGAGCCCTACAACATCGAT
Organism: uncultured Pirellulaceae bacterium; assembly: GCA_964479855.1. Lineage (GTDB taxonomy): Bacteria > Planctomycetota > Planctomycetia > Pirellulales > Pirellulaceae > Mariniblastus. The sequence goes on along the minus strand of CAYZPA010000117.1, from coordinate 3,697 downwards.
GGGCTTGTCGATGCGATTCGCGAACATGTTGCCAGAAACTCTTGAGCCCGGATTATTCACGATGCGTGGGCGTCGACATGGAGAAAGCTTGTTTCATTGGGGTATTGTTTCAGGTTTGTCGTTTTGGCAGGTCACCCAAGACGTGAAACTGACGAATTTGCAAACTTGCCTCCGCGTCCAGAGAATCGATTCAATGGGCAAACCAGACGCCTGTCGTCGTGAATAATTCCGGTTGAGCTTGGCGGTGTTCTGGACTGAGGACTGATTGGTTGACGAAACTACCGCTGAAAAATCGGCAGGTAACCAAAATCCAGTTGCAGAATAATCAGGTTGACCGCCGTCGGATAAATGTCGCCCATGCCTTCGGATTTCCAGCTGCCGTCAGCCTCTTGATCCTTCAGGATTTTTCTTGAAAGCTGTTTTTTGAACGGCTCCCAAACGCCAGGACCTTGGCGGTAAGCGACTTGCGCATAATACAGATAGGTGTAGTACCAGAACCCAAAATCGTTCGACAGCGAATTGACGTTGTGCAGCTTCTGTTTGCAGTACTTCCACATCGGCGGAATGTATTTGCTTTCGTAGTCGCCTGCGTTGTAGAGCGCCGCCAGAGCTGCTGCCGTGATCGCTGCGCGAGAATCTCCGGGAGGTGATTTCAGCGAGTACTTCAAGCCGCCATCGGGATTTTGGCATTTGTAAATGTATTGTTTCGCTTTTTCGATGGCTTCCTTGGGAACAACCAGTCCTGCATTGCGGCAACCGCGTAAGCCTTGGACTTGAGTGATCGTCGTTGAGCCTTCATCGAAGGTATCTTCTTTGCTGCTGACGTAACCCCAGCCGCCCGTTTTGGTTTGAGCGTTCACGCTGAATTTGACAGCTCGCTGCAGCACGTCGACAAGTTCTTCCCGACGATCGATGTCCTCTTCTTCGCCGAGCACTTGCGACAGGAACAGCATCGCGAACCCGTGTCCATAGGTGTAGCGATCTTCTCGGGTGCCCCCAATGAGTCCGTTGCGGCGAGTTTTGCTCAACAGGAAATCAACGCAGCTACGAATCGGTTTGGCGTACGGGCCTTGCGTCGTCGTCGAGCCATTGCAAATCAGCGCTGTGCCGGCCAGCGATGTGATTGCAGTCGGGTGACTCTCGTCAGCCCAGCCACCAATGCGGCTTTGTTTTCCGACCAGGAACTTCAGCCCTTTTTCGATGGCGGCATCTGAGTCTTCTGTGGGTTCAGTGCCAGCGAAGAGTGAGCTTTCAGGAGCCAGCCCAGATCCGATGGCAGCTGATGCGGCGCAGCCGAACTTCAAAGCAGTGCGGCGATTGGGTTTGCGTCGTTCCATTGGCTTCATTGCACGGCTCCAAACATTCGAACGAATTTGATTTTACCGTGTTCGATGTCGCAAGTCTGCATCGTCTATGACGGATGTAAAGATTTCCGCAGCGACCGATCCCGTAGGATCTTGTGGAAAGCCAGAGCGGTTAGACTTGCTCGCGAAGCGTGAACCAGCTCATTGCCGCCAGAATCCCTGAGACGACAATGAAGACAATGTCCGTCACCATACTGGCGTACTTGAAAGGCGCGAGACTGGTTTGGCCGCTCAGACCAAGGATCAGGTCGGCGGCGAATAGTACGAGGATCACCACCGCGATCGAGAGTGCAATGATGCAAAGGCCTTTCTGCACGGATATTTCCCTTTTTGGATCGAAACGGTGGGTGAAAACTTGAATTGGAAAGACTACATGAATTGACGCGATTGCCACAGGTAGTGGTTCCGCAAAATCCTTCCATGGCAGTATAATTGCCGTAAATCGGGTGTCACGCCGGCAAATTCCAGTTTGTTTCTGTTGATGTCAGACGTACCGGTGGCGCGTGGCGATTATTTGGACTGCGCCGGCGATTCCATCTTTTTTAAGAGGGCAGTGTCTTGAATTTGGCGGTGTACACCGGATCTTTCGACCCAATCACTTTGGGGCACCTGAACGTGATCGAACGATCCTGCAGAATTACGAACAAGCTGATTGTTGGAATCGGCTTCAACAGCGAAAAGCGGGGCTTGTTCGAACCGGACGAGCGAATCGAGCTGGCTCGGCGAGTGACCGGTCATCTGGACAATGTCGAAGTGCAGTCGTTTGAGGGGCTGGCCGTTGATTTTGTGCACAGCGTTGGGGCTTCGGTGATGGTGCGCGGCGTCAGGCCCATGACTGACACCGCAGGCGAATTCACGATGATGATGGCCAACCGGAAACTGAATCCGGATCTCGAAACGGTGTTTCTGATGGCCGATGGAGAATTTGCTCACGTTTCCAGTTCTCTTATTAAGCAGCTCACCCCTCTGGCAACCGACGAACAGTTGGCCGAGTTTGTGCCAGTATCGATCATCCCGGATCTGAGAAGAAAACTTGTTCGTGAACGTTGAGCAAGTTTCAAGCGTCTCCGATGCTCGTTGACGGGAGCAGGCGGTCGCGAATGTGGCCACGCTTGAATAATCCGGGTTAAAACGGTTTATTCGAAGAGCTTCGCGAACTTTTCGTAGCCTTGCCTGGTCAAATCCTTGGCCGGAATGAAGCGCAGTGCTGCCGAATTGATGCAGTAACGAAGATTGGTCGGCGCCGGTCCATCATTGAAAACGTGGCCCAAGTGCGAATCACCGAAGCGGCTGCGGACTTCGGTGCGAGTCGACAGCAAGCCACGATCCACTTTTTCAACAATGTTTTCGGGGACCAGTGGCCTGACAAAGGAAGGCCAACCGGTTCCTGATTTGTATTTGTCGATCGAGCTGAACAAAGGTTCGCCGGAAACGATGTCAACGTAGATCCCGTCTTTTTTGCTGTCCCAATAATCGTTGCTGAACGGAGGTTCTGTTCCTTCGTTTTGCGTCACGTCGTACTGGATCGGAGTGAGCGACTTTCGGATTTCCGCTGTCTCGGGGCGGGAGTACTTTCCACTGTCGTTGCCTTTGACAACCCAGTGACTTTCTTCACCCCAAGTCTTGTCGATGTATTTATCACGGCCAGAGAGATAACGATAGGTTTTGTACTTTGCAGGATGGGTGCGGTAGTAATCCTGGTGGTAATCTTCGGCAAGGTAGAACTCGGCCGCGTCTCGAATGGGAGTCACGATCGGACTTTCGTATCTGCCAGATGCCGCCAAATTGTCTTTTGATTGAGTCGCCAGTTCGCGCTGCTGTTCGTCGCGAACAAAGATGGCCGATGTGTACGATTCGCCTCGATCGACAAAGCTGCCGTCTGCGTCGGTCGGATCAATCATCCGCCAAAACACTTCCAGTAAATCGTTGTAAGAAACAAGGTTCGCATCGTAGGTAACTCGGACGGCTTCAAGGTGGCCAGTGCTTTGGCTTGAAACCTCTTTGTAGGTCGGGTTTTCTGTTCGGCCGCCAGTGTAGCCGGACTCGGCGGAAGCCACTCCTCTGACTTTTTCAAAGTTCGCTTCCACGCACCAAAAACATCCGCCCGCAAAAATTGCCGTTTCTATTTTCGCGCTTTTCGCGATCGGAGCCGGAGCAGCGGGTGTGCTCGAGAGTGACCAGTAAGCCCAGGCCGCTATCCCAATGGCGGCAACACCGATGATATGAAAGATTCGTTTTCGCATGGCTTCTCCGATATTCCGGTGGTTTTTTTTGAAGTCAAACTTGTACAGATTCGACGCCCGACGACCTCCACGTCTTACCCCGGATTATTC
>CAYZPA010000116.1:0-13423 GCA_964479855.1 uncultured Pirellulaceae bacterium | reverse complement strand
GATGTTCGCAGCGCTGTCACTGCTTGTCTAACCGATGTTGCGACCCAAAAGAATCGCAGCGCCAAAAGTTCTTCCAGCGAGTTGGCTTTTTGCAATATGCTTGGCCGTCGCGCAAAGCAGGTTCTCGAACGTCCGTTTTCAACTTCGCCTGAGAACAAAATTTTGCGTCAGCCACCGGGAAGCCCTATCGGCACAGGCGGTAAGTAGGCAGTCTGTGAGCCAGACAACGTTGCTCTATCGCGAAGCGATCAGGTCAACTGGGTACGGTACAAGGCCTTTGCTGGATGACACGTTCAAGGCCTCATCGTCACCGTCGGTGAACGAGATCTTGTTGCGAGCATTGCCACGATTGAGGGCATGACTAGGCACTTGACACCTCCTTTTGCTTTCTTGACACCTTTTGCTTTCTCGAGTCATCTACTGGCCAATGTTGCCTACATCTTGAAGTGGTTTGAAACACATCCGTAGGATTGTGAGTCAGCGAACTGCCCCAACTCGCACCTACATTACAAGCACGAAGCGTAAACGAGTGAGTCGACAGCGGATCAATTAGGAAGCCTGATCCCCTATTCAGGATGATCAACGTCACGAGAATTGGGCCTGTGCTTGTTTCCCAGTACAGAAAACTAAGGCTTGCGACTCTAGAATGACTTAGCCTTCAATAGCGATTTCCATTTTGATTGACTGCTTTCTATGATCAAACATTCAACTGTTGGCCGTTTTTGCCGAATATTTTGGCATTTCTGGCCTGTGGGCAAAGGCTATTTTTTAATAGAATGATTAATGAAAATTCAAAAAGGAAGGTTGAGGTTTGAAGGAAAACAATGGCGGAAAACGAAAATGACGAACGCCGAGTGAGGGACGCTGTTCAAATCGTAATCGATGAATTGATCAACTTCGAAGATCAAACTAGAACTAGGATCTTGCGGACCGTTTCAACGTTTTACGACTTAGGAAATGTGGGGTTTGCTTCGCCAGAACCCGTTGCTCGAACGAATATCGATTCAAGCTCTGCCTCGAGAGAGCATCACTTTGGCGGCGGAGGTGAAATCAGCCCTAAAGACTTCTTGTTTCAAAAGCAACCGAAGACAGACGTAGATAGGGTTGCCTGCCTTGCATACTACCTTGCACATTATCGCGAGACCAAGTTTTTTAAGACCGCTGACATTACGAAACTAAATACTGAAGCGGCTCAGCACAAGTTTTCGAATTCTACTTATGCGGTAACCAATGCGACTAATGCTGGCTTGCTTGTATCGGCTGGCAAGGGCAAGAAACAAATTTCTGCAATGGGCGAAAGGTATATAGAAGCTCTTCCAGATGCCACGGCAGCTCGTGAAGTCAAATCGCGGCTGGGTAAGAAACGATCGTCTTCAAAAAGGTCTACTTCAAAATCCAAAAAGTAGTTCCAGCATTACCTTGCACCACTTGAAGTAGAGAATTGACATGGGTTCCGAACCTATACGAATGACAATTTATAACCACAAGGGCGGTGTAGGGAAGACTACCCTTACGATCAATATTGCAGCCGCGCTGTCCGCGCTCGGAAAATCGGTACTGCTGGTTGATAGTGATCCTCAATGCAACCTTACGTCATATTTGCTACCGGATGATAAAGTTGACGAGTTGCTCAACACTTCTGATACTTTAAAAGGACGGACGATTTGGACTGCCATGCGGTCGCTTTATAACGGTACTGGAGGTGTATTGCCAATTGCTCCAGTAGAAGTTGGAGGTGTGTTTCTTCTGCCCGGAGACATTCGACTGTCAGAGTATGAAGAATTTTTGAGCGAAGCTTGGACGGACAGCTTTCGGCGAAGAATTGGTGGATTGCGAGCGACAAATTCTCTAAGCAGCTTGGTGGACGTAATTTGCGAAGACTATGATTTCGATTATGTCTTTTATGACACTGGCCCTAATATCGGATCTTTGAATCGCGTACTTATTCTCGATTCACACTATTTTATGGTGCCGGTCGCATGTGATTTATTTTCTGTCAGAGCGTTAAGCACTCTTGGTCAGTCATTAAAACGTTGGATTATCGATTGGAACACTATCGTGGATCTAGCGCCGGATGACGTCGAAATGATGTGCGGTGAGCCTGTGTTTTTGGGTTATATTCCGCAGCGATTCAAAGAGTACGGTCAAGAAATGGCGAGTGAGCCGCGAAAATACCTTCGACGGCTGAAGCGTCAGATGTTTGAATCTGTTTCGTCGGTACTTCGAGAAATTGACGAATCGTTAGCACCACCAGCATCTGAAGACCCCGTAGTTGGCTCTGTACGAGATTTTGCTTCGATAGTTCAAGTTGCTCAGCGCGAAGGAGTTGCGATATGGGACTCATCGTCACCCAACGAAAAAGCAAAAAATGCCGCGCGAAAGGTCTTTGGCGGAATTGCTACAAAAATTGTTGAAGAGACCGAGTGAGATCTCTTCGGTCGAGTCTGTTGAGAATCGAAATGGCTAAATCAAAAAAACCAACGAAGGCCGAGCTAAAAGTTGTGGATTCAACTGTCGACTTCTTTGTTGAAGATCGCAAGAAATTTGTTGCACTCGCTCAAAGCATAGTTGCTCAAATCCAAAACGACGATGAATTGATGTGCAATGTTCATTCGCTTAAATTTCGAGTCAAGGATCCAGACCACCTCAGAGGAAAATTAATCCGAAAGTTAGTAGAAGCAAAGTCATCTGGCGCAGACTACGACATTTCACCTGAAAACTTGTATCAACGTATCAACGACTTGGCAGGCATAAGAATCCTTCATTTGCATACCACTCAGGTCGGTGAAATTCACAAATCTCTGCTTGGCATTTTTGATGAACAACATTACAAATTGGTCGAAGAACCCACTGCAAATTGTTGGGATGAGGAATTCGCTTCGCTATTCTCTGGCTATGGGATTGAGACTCGTTCTCGCGATTCCATGTACACAACGATTCACTATGTAGTTGAGGCTAATCAACGAAGCCGCCTAACCTGCGAAATTCAAGTTCGAACTCTGATGGATGAAGTTTGGGGTGAAGTCTCACACACGGTCAACTATCCGACGCCTTCCGAAAGTAGTTCATGTGAAAACCAGCTAAAAATATTAGCTCGTTTGACGTCTGGTTGCGTTAGGCTTGTGGATTCAATATTTGAAACCAACGATAAGGATCGTTCGACAGAGTGGAAGTAGTGCAGTGGTTTTGTGTCGCTTATGCTTGCGGGGGATTCATAGAGAACCAAAGCTTGTTCATATCAGCCACCGTCGACGCTAATATCTAGAAGACCAGCATATTTGTATAGAGTGGTACGTGACACGCCCAGCAATTTAGATGCTCTTGTTACGTTGTGCTCGCATTGCTCAAGTGTTTTCTTTAATTCGCTGCGTAGCAATTCGGCATGTTGAGGCTGTTCGTCTTCCCGCATCTTTTGCCATGCAATTATTTTTTCCTTCAATGCAATTTCTGGTTGACGCAACGCAGTGTTCCGTTTGCCATTCTGATTTCGGTGGACGAATCTTCCAATCGATCGTGCAAACTCATCGCGTCCAATTATTGTATTGCCCTTGGGCATGAACATCGTTATCGCGTTTAACACGTTTTGCAATTCTCTCACGTTGCCGGGCCAATCATGAGCCAATATGAGTTCACAAGCACCATCGCTTAACTCGAAACTCGTTTCGTGTTGGGCTAAAAAGTGCTTCGCAAGAATTACCGCGTCGTTATCTCTCAAAGTGAGTGATGGGATTTGAATCACACACTCTGCCAAACGGTAGTAAAGGTCTCTACGAAATTGATCCTCCTCTATCAGCCGTTCTACTCCTCGATTCGTTGCGGCAACAATTCGAGTGTTTGAAACCCTTTCCTTTTCGTCACCCACTCGGTAGTAAGTCCTTGAATCAAGGAATCTCAATAATGCAGGTTGAAGCCTCATAGGCAGATCGCCAATTTCGTCCAAGAACAGCGTGCCATCCTCAGCTGATGCGACGGGAAAATAAGGGGACGCAGCTCATTAACCGATCCCAGAGGTTCAAAGAGTTCAAGACGCGATTCCTCTGTGTTACTCTGTGTCCTCCGTGGTGAACTTATCCGCATGGATTGCCCGATTTGATTCGGCTTTTCCAATCAAAGAGAGCACAGAAATGTTTCTACTCTACTGTCAGGCGGTTATGTTGTCGATCAAGAAATCGGCGCGATGAGCAAATCTGAATTGCTTTCGTTGCTAGAGAAGATGGGTGCTGCAGGCCAAGGGGCGGAAGTTTGCCTGGATGAATTCGATCACAGACAATGCTGAGGAAAGCAATTGGTGGTTTCGAAAGCTTCATCGAGCGTCAGTAAGCCGCCGTTCTACCGATTCAAACGGAAGCCAATTTACTGATACCCTTTTGCCTGAATCTCAAACAGATGTGCGTAGTGGCCATTCTGTTGCATCAACTGCTCATGTGATCCGCGTTCAATGATCCTCCCCTTGGCCAACACGACGATTTGGTCGGCCATACGGACCGTGCTGAAGCGGTGGGAAATCAGAATGGCCATCTGCTTTTGCGTTGCCTCGCGAAAGTGATCGAAGATCTTGGCTTCCGCTTCGGCATCCATCGCTGAGGTTGGCTCGTCAAGCACAAGAATGTCAGCTTGCTTGCGCATGAAAGCTCGCGACAACGCAATCTTTTGCCACTGACCGCCGGACAGTTCGCGACCGTCCTTGAACCAGCGGCCAAGCTGCGTGTCGTAGCCGTCATGCATTTCATCGATAAATGGATGAGCCATTCCTTTTTCGGCAGCGGTTTGCTGTTGATCGCGAGCGTCAACATTGACAACATCGCCAACGCCGATGTTTTCGCCGACTTTCAGTTGGTAGCGCACAAAGTCCTGAAAGATCACGCCGATTCGGTCTCGCAAAGCTTCCAGTTTCCAATCCTTCAAATCCAGACCGTCCAATAGCACGCGACCTTGAGACGGAACATACAACCGCGTCAGCAATTTGATCAGCGTCGTTTTGCCAGATCCGTTTTCCCCAACGAGAGCCAATTTCTGGCCGGGTCGTAGATGGAGGCTGATGTTGTCGACAGCGGGAATCGTCTGCCCCGGATAGCTGAACGACACGTTTTCGAAACGAACGCCGTCTCCCGGAGCAGGACCAAAGGTCGCGTTTCCGTCGACTGCAACGATCGGTTCTTCAAGGAACTCGTACAAGTTCGACAGATACAGATTGTCTTCGTACATTTTGCCAATCGACGTCAGCATCGAAGCGATCGATGATTGTCCCTGCTTGAAGATCAACAAATACATCGTCATCGAACCGATGCCAATACTTCCTAACGCGGCCGACCATCCGATCCATGCGTAGACCCCGTAGAAGGCGACACTGCTGAGCACGCCCAACAGAAACCCCCAAATGCCTCGTTTCAAAGTTAGAGCTTTGTCTTCTGCGTAGAGCGATTTGAAGATTTCTCGGTAGCGACCCAAAAACAGGTTGCCGGTGCCGAATAGTTTCAGCTCTTTCACGTAGTCTTCTCGAGCGAGCAACCATTCCAGATAGTTTCGCAAACGAGTTTCAGGTACCTGCCACCGAAACAGCCGAAACGCCGCTCCCGAAAAATAGGTCTCGACGAAAAACGAAGGGATCGCTGCTGCAATCAAGCAAACGACGGCAAGCCAAGAAAATGAAATCAGCAACCAGCCGTAAGTCGCCAGTGTGATGGCGTTTTGAATCAAGCCGAAGGTTCGTGTCACCAGGCTCAGCGGTCTGGAAGAAGCCTCGCGTCGCGCGCGAGTCAGTTTGTCGTAAAACTCGGAATCTTCGAAATGGGATAGCTCCAACGTTTGAGCTTTCTCTAGGATCATCACGTTGACTCGTTGTCCAAGCAAGGCTCGTAGCAGCGAGTTTGCCATCATCAGCCCTCGTTGAGCCGCCGCCATCAGGATAACCAAGATGGCTTCGATGCCGATGTAGTACAGGACCTTCCACCGATCGGCAGACGTTTGAGTTTCAGCTGCCAACACGACGGTATCGATGATCCACTTCCCGACGACTGCGATGCCTCCCGGAATTACACCAGCGAAAATCGTCAGTGCCAGAATCAGCAGCGTCAGTCGTTTGTCGGTGGTCCAGACAAGGTTCAGAGCTTCTTTGCTGTAGCGAAAGACACCGAAAAATCGGGACAGCGTCGATGAATTGTCGTTCGATTTGGTTTTGTCGGGAGGCGACATGAATGTTTTACTGCTGGTTGATCGTCAATTGATTGAGCCCGATTATCCGACAGGATGAAGGAGATGAACAGGATGGTTGCAACCGTTTGCTGTGTTCGGCTGTTACCAGTTGAGCACGTATTGCTGCTGCGTTGCGATCGGATAAAACATGATTCGTCCAAGCTCTCCAATTCAATCCTGAAGAATTATGTCATCGAACGAAAATGGTGGTTCGCTACCTCTGAATCAACCGTCGGCCGCCGCAACATTTGCGTGTCTGGTTTACCTCTCGATAGATGAATCGGGCAGCTCGATCGCTCGGGTTGCCAATTTGGAAAATTTACAGGCAACCGGAGCCACACCGCGTGATGCGTTGATGCGAGTTTGTCGCGATTTCAAAAGTATCGTTCGAGGAGCCTACGCCGCTGGTGAAGCCGATACGATCCCATGGATCGATCCGCCATTGGAGCCTAAGCCGGGCGAACAGGTCCGCTCGGTGCCGGTTCACTTGTAGCGGCACGGTAGGTTTGAATTCATATTGGCTTGAATTCGCGGTCGGTTTGAATTGGTGATTGGCTTGAACTTCAACGCAGGTTTTTCCCAATTGAACCGGGATTATTCACGACGACAGGCGTCTGGTTTGCTCTTTGAGGCAATTCTCCTGACGCAGAGGCAAGTTTTGCAAACTCGTCAGTTTCACGTCTTGGGTGAACAGCCGAAACCACAAACCTGGAACAACACCCCAATGAAACAGGCTTTCTCCATGTCGACGCCAACGCCTCGTGAATAATCCGGGTTGAAACACGTAGCAGTATTTCAATTTTGAAGTTAAACGTAGATCGTTGGTTACGAGGCGATTTTTGAGCCGCCTGCATTTGTGGAAATCTTCTCGATCGTCCCAATGCAGCCGCGACGATTCGGGCCGGGTTGGTTAAACTGCCCGGATGAACAATCGACTTACCAAAATCAGCAAATATTTAAGCTTCGTTTTGAAGCACCATCCAGAGAAAATCGGGCTAAAACTCGATCACGAACGATGGGCAAGTGTCGACGAGCTTATCAAAAACGCAAATTCGAATGGCAAGTCCATCACGCTTGAGAAAATCAGGGAAGTCGTTTCAATGGATGAGAAAAAGATGTTCGTCTTTAACGAAGACGATTCGAAAATCCGTTGCGTTTGAAGACTGACTAACCAAGCGTCGAAGTTCAAAAAACTGAGCGTCGAAGTTCCAAAATGGAGCATCGCAATGAAGTATCGAAGGAAGCCATTCTCAGATTTTGCTCGCGCTCTGAATTCAGGTCTGTCATCATGAACCAACTCCAGCCGATAGAAATCCCTGATTCAATTCAGAAACAGCGTCCCTCTGCTGTAGCTGCTCGATTGATCGAAATCGCTCATGACCGCATCGAATCTTTTATGCTCGAAGCAGATTCGGTCACGGAGAACTTTGTTCGGTGTGACTTCGCCTTGCTGGAGCAATCACTGGCTTGGATTGACGACAATCACTTGTTGACTGGGCGACGGTTTTGTGAGCTGGGAAGTGGGTTTGGCGTCGCTGCGATGCTGGCGGCACTGCGAGGAATGGAGGCCGTTGGCGTTGAGATCGAATCCAATCTGGTGCAACAAGCCAACGAGCTTGCAGATGAATTCGGCATTGCGACCGAATTCTTTTGCGGCAGTTTTGTTCCTCGCGATATGTCCGGGATTTTGGAACTCGGCAGTGAGGTGGAACATGTCGAAACGCATGAAGGGGATGTCTACGACGAAATGGGTTTGGAGCTGGATGACTTCGATTTGTTCTTTGCGTTTCCTTGGCCGGGCGAAGAATATTTCTTTGAAGCCGTCTTTGCTGAGGGAGCAGCTGTCAATTCTCTGTTGCTGACTTACCGTGGTCGTGACGGAATGCACCTGCTTCGCAAAACCTAAATTCACTCGCGAACCGTTTGGCCTCGCGAACAGGCTTTGAATTTCAAATTAGCTTCGACATCCACAAGTTCGACCATGGGATTCGATCCGCTTGGACAAACCTGTTGGGTATTTTCAGTTACGGCTTACCAAATCATGGCTTACCAGAAACTGGAAAACGTGCCATAAAAAGGCTCGCATTCTCAAAACTCTTTCGACGAAATATGTCCCAACGCAACGTTATTCATCGATACGAAGACCCGGTCGATCTGGTTTGGCTTCGTGCGGCGGCAGACCTTGGGCTTACGGTTGTAAGGTCCGCCGACGTTTTCGCGGCTTACGATGGAAACGGAACGCTCACGATTTGTGACGCTTCTCATTTTGATGCCGACGATTGCCTTGCTCAAATGATCTTTCATGAAATCTGCCACTGGTTGGTGGCAGGACGTCGCGGTTACAAGCAGGAAGACTGGGGCCTTTCCAATGTCGACGATCGAGATTTGGTTTTTGAGTACGCTGCGATTCGAGTCCAAGCGGCGCTGGCAACGCCATTTGGTTTGCGGGATTTCATGGCCGTGACGACCGATTGGCGACCCTACTGGGATGCGCTGACGGAAGATCCGCTTGCGGGAGGCGATGACCCGGCGATAAAACTCGCGCAGAACGCGGCTCATCTGGCTCGACTTTCTCCGTTTAAAGAGGTGATCGATCGGGCACTCTCGGCGACGGCAGCGATTGCCGATGTCGTTCGAGATTTCGCCGATAGCACTTCGCTTTGGAGTGCTTCGAGGCCACGTCATCGGCTGGGTTCGCTTTTGTCGAAACGCTCTGACCTGAAATGCGGATCGTGTGCATGGCTCGTCTCGATTCCAGCGACTGATACACAGTCGCCAAAATTTGGCTGTCGTCAACATGCTGAATCGTGTGAGGAACTGCCTTTTGTGGAGTCACAGGAACCAGCATGTGAAAAATGGGAACCTGTGTTTACGATCGATGACTGTGGTTCATGTGGCGCGTGCTGTCGCCAGGGCTTTGACTTGTTAACGGTTGCCAACGACGATCCTTTCAAAAGATTGCTTCCGGAACTTGTTCAACTGCGTGACGACGGCGAGCATTGTGTCCCTCGCCCAGACGGTGTTTGTGTCGCGCTCGATGGTGATGGAAGTGAGCCGAATCCGTATCGATGCAGGCACTACGATGTCCGCCCTAAGAACTGCAGTGAATTCGAAGTCGCTGGAGAAGCTTGCTTGTTGGCTCGCCGGCGCGTGGGGCTTAGTCGGTGAACCGATCGATCCGTTTTTCTGTCTTCGTCTAGTGCAAAAAACCGGAGTTAACGCTTGACATCGTTTATCGATTTTTTCCGAGCAGGAAGTCGATTTTCCATGTTTCCCATCAAAGGTTATTTGCAACTTCCAGCACTAGCCGCTTTTCGCAGCCTTTTTCAGCTCGACCAACTGCTTTCCCTCCGGCATGTCTTTGTAGAACTTGTCCAAGGGATAACATCCGGAAACGATTCCGTTTCGCGGCGCGGTTGTGCAATCGCTGAACGTTCGGCAGATCAGCTTGCGTTTCATTTCGCCATTCTCCAACGTGCTCGCGGGCAAGTCCAGGAACGACAACACCATACGCCCCAAACCGATCGAATCGACCCAACCTTCTCGAACAGCTGCCTGGGCCACGTGCGGCAAGTAATCTTGAAGGTAGCTGTATCCTGAACCGACAAACGGGAGGTCCGGATAAGCTTGTTTGCATTGATGCACGACTTCCATTTGCCTTGCAACGCCGACCAGCGGATCCTCGGGCGGGAGGTATCCATCGGACGGCGGGAAAATTGCCGGTCGTTGAATGTGTGGATTGTAGTACGGGCTGCCGCAGCTCAAGTTGACCGCCGCGACGCCTTTTTCTTTCAACATGCCGATCAGTTCAAGCGGCTCGGTCAGATCGTAAGCGAGAGGATCTTTTTCCGAAGTTCCGAATCCGTATAGATAAGGAGTCTCTGATTCCATCGGCTGGCCAACTTCGGTGCTCGTCTTGTAAGGCAGGATGTCGAATACACTTAGCCGCACGAAAACCATCAAGCCCGGAATCTCGTTATGGATCCGCTCGATAACGGTGGTCAAAATTTTCGAACGGCCTTCGAGGTCACCACCGAATTTGCCGGGACGAGTCCGTGCGCTAAGAAATTCATGCAGCAGGTATCCGTGGCAAGCTTTCACGTCGACAAACCGAAAACCGATTTCGCTGGCGAGCTTTGCGGAAGCGACGTACGCGTCGATCAGTTTCTCCAGATCGTCATCAGTCCAGATGATCGAATCATCTTTCGGATCGAGGCCATATTTTTCGGCAAGCAGCGGATGGTGATAGGCGATCCGTGGTTCGAGTTCATGGGTGTTGGGCCGACAAAATCGTCCCGAGTGAGTCAACTGAGCTCCAACCAGCAAGTCATCGGTGGTGCCAAACTTTTCGCGGTGAGTGGACTCCAAAGTCTCACGCAAATTCTTTATTGATTCGCGACTGGCTTCGAGTGCCATTAACTGGTTTGCGTTTGCCCGACCGTCAGGCTGAACAGCCATCGCTTCGCCGCCCCAAATTAGTTTGGCGCCACTTTCACCAAATCGGCGCCAACGTCGCTCGGTCAGTTCCGATGCAGTGCCATCACGGTTGGCATCCCAGCCTTCCATCGGATGAATGCACCATCGGTTGCCAACTTTGAAATCGCCAACCACGAGCGGCTCCGCCAATGGCGAATTTTGCTCGGTGGTCATGATTGAATCATCCATCGGCAACTCAATCTCAAGCTCCTCAAGCCGAGCCTTAAATGCTTCGACGGTTTTTAGTTGAGCGACTTTTGTGTATTTGGATTTCGCCATCGTGTAAGTTTCGGTTAGGAATTGATTTTGGTTCTGTTGTTTTGATTTCTTAAGTCTTTTGCAGCTCGCCCCAAATTTTAAAAAGCTCCCCTCTCCCCGTGAATTCGGATGAGTGAATTTGTTACTTGATCAAACTTTGGCCGAATTTTCGGGGAGAGGGGAGCGAGGATTATTTGGAGTAGTCCTTCGAGCATTTTGCTTTTCCGAATCTTCAAGAGCCTACAGCCTGTTCATCGTCAGTCCGCCATCGACGTAGATCACTTGGCCGGAAGCATAGGGCATGTCGCCTCGCGCCATCGCTGCGGAAACCTTGGCGATGTCCTCCGGCAAGCCCCACCGTTTTTCGACCAGTAGCTCTGTGTTGTTGATCAAGTTGTCGTACTTCTCCGTTACGCCGGAGGTCATGTCCGTCTTGATGATGCCGGGACGAATCTCGTAGACAGGAATTGCATACTCGCCCAACCGAGCCGCAAAAAGTGAACTCATCATTCCCAAGCCAGCCTTGGAAATGCAGTAGTCGCCTCGGTTCGGCGAAACGACCGTCGCCGAAATGGAACCGATATTGATGATGCAGCCCCCGAACGATTCGTTGTCTTTCTTCTGTTTGATCATCCAGTTGGCACAAGCCTGAGTCAGGAAGTAAGGGCCCTGAAGATTGATTTTCATGATCCATTCATAGCTGTCTTCCGTTGCTTCGAGAATGTCAGCGCGGACCTTCGGAGCGACTCCAGCGTTATTCACCAGCACATCCAACCGCCCGAACCGTTCTTTGATTTCGGCAAGCATCGTCGCACGGTCTTCAGCAGACGAAACGTCTCCCGAACAGTAAAGAACTCCGGCACCGAGCCCTTCCAGCTTCGCGACCGCTTCGGCAACTTTGGACGCATCCGAGCGACCGCTGAGCACGAGGTTGAATCCTTCCGCTGCGAATTTTTCGCAGATTCCTAATCCGATACCGCGACCACCGCCAGTGACGAGTGCTACTTTCTTGCTCATGAAAAATTTCCTGAAGTTGTTTCAATCACTCTGATGCCTTTTCGTTTTCTCAGTACCAGCACGACGCGCAAGCGAGTGAGTTTCGGCTGAGACGTAAAAGCAGATCAATGAGCGGTTGAATAGCATGGGCGACACACTCGCTCCCGCGTTTTGAAGTTGCACAGATACAAGCCCGAAGCGCAAGCGAGCGGATATCTCCGAGGATTTCCCGATCCCTCGCTTGCGCGTCGGGCTTGTATTGGAACGCTTCGCGATCTTTTAGTTTTCACGTGTTTTATCAAGTAAAATGCGAAATCTTGTCTCAAATGTGCAATTTTAAACTCACGCTTCGTGCTGGTATTTCTAGCTCGGCTTACAGGTAAAACTTGTAGTACGGTTCATCCTTCGCCAGCCTCTGAATGTAGAGTGCCGCTTCGCGAGCGTGATAATCTCCCCACATGCAGGACTCACCGCAGGGAACGGTTTGCCCGTCCGGAATGTGGTCCCAACCGTTGGGGCGGTGGTAAACTGAATGCAGAATCAAACCCTGATGAGATTCATCAAGACTCAAATACTTATCGCTCAGCAACGTCTCCATCACGGTCAGCCCGGCTTGCGTGTATTTTGGTTCGTCAAGATAACGACCGAGCCGCACGAGCCCCTGAGCCCCAATCGCTGCCGCTGATGAATCGACCGGCTCGGCATCGTTGAACGGATCTGACTCACGCTGATAAACGTCGTCACCAAGCTTGTGCGAATTGAGAGCACCGGTGTCCCAGTATGGAATTCCATCGGTTGCAGTGTTTTCGATGTAGAAATCGCAAGTTGCCTTCGCCATCTTCAGCAGCATCGCTTCGATTGCTTCGCGACCGCCAAGAGGTTCCAGTTCCGCGTCGTCAATCGTCTTCAGGAATTCCAGCTGCTCTGGCGCTCCTGCCATGATCCAGGCAAGACCACGAGTCCAAGTCGTGAAAGGAGAAAATCCTTGCTGCGAATTCGGACAGCGATAGTTTCCATCGTTCAGGTTGAAGATGCTTTCGTGTGCCGTCCGTCCCCAGACGTCGTAGAAATCTCTGCCTTCTCCGTAGTAGACCGCGTAGTCCGCTGTCGTTTGAGCGTGTTGCACCAGCCGTTCCAGGAGGCTGGTTCGTTTATCGTGCTCGCCCATGACCGCATGACCAAGCTGATGTCCAACAGCCAAGACTCGTAGCGAACGAATCGTATCGGCGAACAACGAGTGCGGTCCATTGAACGAATAGATGTAGCCGCCAGTTGGCAGTTCCGTCCAGCGTTTGGCTTGCACGGCGCTCGAAGCCTGCAGTGCCATCACGTAGAAATTTCGCTCCCATTCGTTTTCGGGAATGCGGCCTTCATTCATCAGACGCAGCAAATTGCCGTAGGTGCTGACGTTGTTGAAGCCGTGATCGTGCACACCAAAATGCGTCACATGAGGAGCCATCTTTTCGACGGTGTTCCGTCTTCCCATCTCCAGAAACGAATC
>CAYZPA010000115.1:0-13474 GCA_964479855.1 uncultured Pirellulaceae bacterium | reverse complement strand
GTCAGGAATCTTGTTCGGAATCGTGAAAGCATGAGTTCAACGTCATCAAAGATGAAATCGTCTAACAAAGTCGTAAAACGATTTGGTGGTCGCCATCTAATTTTTCAGGCTTGCGTCAGTGACAAGTCGTGGCTGCCGAAGCCGTACGCGTTGGTTTCCAGTTTTCGAGGACCGTACTGGTTCTTTTACGGTATCGGTCAGGTGTTCGTTACTCATCGCGTGTTGGGCGAATTTGAGAAGTGGCAGGCTCGAGTTCCCCGTTCGCCGAAATCAGCCGCCAAACTTGAAAAAATGCTGATGCAACTGGAACCTGAACTCAATGCTTTCATCAAACACTGCAACGAACACGGAATCGAAGGGACCATTGTCGTAGAAAAAGATGTCCTTGAGTTTCACTGGACTTTCGGCCATGAACTGGAACAGGAAAAACTAAAGGACGAAAACAGATCGCCACTGGAAGTTAAATTCGATGCGTTGGTAAACGAGTTTTCAAAGGAGCGTTTGCGGGTTTTTAAAACCTAGTGGTTTTGTGACAACTCAATTGCTGGGTGAGCCGTTTTGGCGATAGCCACGGTTCCCCGCACAAAACCGCGGCTTTCGCCCAAACGCGCTCAAACGGCTTAGGATTGAAACTCCGCTTTTGAGCCGAGACAGACCACCAGTCCTGAATCAAGTTTTAAAACTAGCGTTTGGCAACGCTTTTTTTGCGATTGGGCAACCTGTCAATGTATTGTCTCATGCCGGCCTCGACGGATTCAGGGCTGCCAAAGGACTGCACGAAACATTTAAGTCGAATGGCTGGCGTCAGTGATGATGAAAACTCTTTTTTCTGAAGCAGTTCGATGTATTGCACGTAGCGGTGTGGGTTTCGTTCCGCCAGGTAGGACGTGAGTCCCCATGATAACGCGTAGGCTTTTTCGGGTTGAGTCCGAAAGAGTTGATCGGTGCTGACCAGATTCTCAAGGTTGCCAGCGACTGCTTTTTCGTCGTAGAACTGACGCAATGATTCAAGCCGCCCCCAATTGATTCTTGATACCGGGTCAGGATACTTGAAGTAATTGTTGACACCTTTGGCTTCGAACATGGTGGCCAGCCCTTCTGTCACCCATCGCGGGTTGATCGCGATTCGCGAGTGAACGCCGGTGTTGCACGCGGTCTGATGAGTCGCCTCATGAATGATCGTGTCCATGGTATCGGCCCAGTTGGATTTGTCGTCCTGCCATGACGAATTGTGGCGGTACGAAATCAAGCGGTTGCTGTCCAAGGAGTAGTATCCGATAACGCCCTGTGACAGAGACTTTCTGTCGGCCATGCTGCGAAATTCTTTATGACTTCGAAGCACGACGGCGACCATCGGGAATTCTGGCTCAGAAATTGTCATGCCGCGTGTTTTGAAATAAGCTTTGAATCGTTCAAAGAGTTGCTCAAATGGAAGAGCCCATGTTTCGTATTTGCCGGGCGGATGCACGACCAGGAAATGCCTTGTTTGCGAAACCTGATATTTTGATCCAAATTCCTTTTCCAGCTTTTCGCGAATTTGTAAAAAAGTCTTCGAAGTGAAATTGTCCGCGACTTTTTTGATCGTTCGGATCTCATCCGGAGTCAACCTGACGATGCGACCATTGCGTCGAGTCATGACTAGAAATTCAGGGACCTTGATCTCGATCCGACCCGCGTACTTTCGGCCCTTGTTGGTCGTGATCAGATAAGTCGCTTTCGGATTGACGCTTGAATCCAAAAGAGAAACGCCGTTGATGTTCGGAGCTTGTGCTTTCAAAACGGAGGTGCAAATCGCGCAGTGCCCCGCCAGAACGAATAGGGCGAAAAGAAACGACTTCGAAATGATTCGAATGGAACGTGGCCGCGTTCGGTAAAACATGATTCAGTTGCGATCGTCAACAGGCGAGAGTCGGGGCAATTGACGGGACCGCTGATCGCGAACTTGTGTTCCGACACGGCAAACCATCAATGAAATGTAGGCCCAATATCCCGATGAAGCGGCCATTTTTCTGGCGGTCAAAAAACTGGCCGTACGACTGTCAAACGTGTTAGAACCGGAACGTTATTCTCGTTTCAACATCGGGAACGTGCGGAGGATTGCCTTTAGCTGTTCGCTGTTGCGATTGGTGAATTCGAACTTCAGGGCCTCCAGTTTTTCCATGCCGCAGAGTTGTTGAAGTTGCAGCAGCGTAACTTTTCCGTTGCTCAGTTCCAGTGTTTTAAGGTTTGGGATTCGCTGTATCGCGGCCAAGCAGTCGAGCGGAATGAACTTGACCGATTCGACAGCCAAAAATTCCAGCTTCTTGCATTTGCTCAGATTGGCGAAGTCCGAGCCTTCAAATTTTCGATTCGCCGTCAACGAGAGTTTCTTCAAGTTCGGAAACTTGGGAAAAGTCGACACGCCTTTGCCGGTCACTCGCGGGAGATCTTTTGCGAAGAGGTTTTCAATTTTTAAATTGGATAGCTTTGCGATCGCTTCATCATCGATCCAGATATTGTCTGAAATGTTGAGGTTTTGGAGTTTTTCAAGTTGGCAAAGTTGCTCGATTCCGTCAGGGCGAATTCTGGTTTTAGAAATGTAAAGGTCTCGCAAATTCCTGAATTTACAGATCACTTCGAAATCGGGAGAGTCGATTAGAGGACATCGGTTCAGGCTGATGCGATGGATTTCCAGTGACTGGGAAAGGTAATCCAATCCGCGTCCAGAAATGCCTCTGTTGCCATAAAGCCAGACGACTTTCAGCGTTTCGATTCCGTCGATCAGTTTCAGGTGCTCATCACGAATCGCTGTTTGGGGACAGCTTAAAATTTCCAGCTTCTTCATCGAAGAAAGGCACTGGTAGCCCGGTCCACGAACCTGACGATTGTTGTACGTGTAGAATTTTTTTAAATTCTTGAAGCGGCTTGCCAACGCGAGACCTTCGTCGGTGATTCCAGCGGTTCGCAGGTTAAGCTCCTCCAAAGGATGATTGTCAGCGAAAGATTCAAATCCGACGCCGGTGAATTGCCTGCAGTTTTCGAGCTTCAAAATTTTCAGGTTCGGCATGTTGGCGAGCTTCGCAACTCCTTCGTCGCTGATCGAAGTCCCTGAAAGATCCATCGATTCGACGGACGACATCGCTGCAATGGGTTCAATCCATTTGTCATCAATCGAACCGGCGTCCTTGAAATTTAGATGGCGAAGCTTGCGGCATTCGGCAAGCGGCCCAAGTTCAATGTCGTCGTCCGGAACCAAACGCAAGGTCTCAAGGTTCCTTATTCCTGCGAGTTCGTGCAGGCTGTTGATTTCCGAGCAATGGATCAGTTCGACTTCTGTTAAAGCGGGCGCTTCGGTGAGCAATTCCAATGTGGATGCTGTGCAGTATCGGGAATTTTCCATGGCGAATTTTTTCAGGCTTTGCAGCTTGCGAATGCCACCCATATTGGAATCCTGAAAATAGTATCGCGATTCTACCTTCACCGATTCAAGTTTTGGAAATACCGACAACTGCCCCATCAAAAATCCGGATGGAACGTCATCAAGGGTTACTTCGACGACAAAGCCTTCAGAGTCATACTTGATTTCATTGCCAGAATCTTTCAGATACTTGGCAGCCTTCCATGCGACGGTCGGGAATTCTGGCCGCGCTTCAACACTGGCAGGAAAGAATGAGCTTACTGAGACGACCAGAAAGCTGAAAAAAAGACAAAATCGAAACATGAATCCGTGCGTTTCCCGAATGAGTTACCGAACGACATCGAGTATAATGCAAATCGTTTGATTGAGTGTCACGATTGGATTTTTGCGAATGATTGCCCGCGATCTTTTAGTTGCCAGTGTTGCTTTTGGGCTTGGCGTTTCGATGCTGCAAGTCGCTTTCGCCAATCGCGGATGGTGCTTTGAAACGATGGTCGTGAGACAAATTGAATCTTCCCGAGGTCGCAGTGCGGCAAGGAAAGCAGTTGGCTTTTTTGGCTCCTGCATCGTATTGCTGGGAGCATGGACGGCAGCATCGCCTCTGCTTTTTAACAATGACGGGATCAATTTGAACTCGCCTGAACGGACAGCGGTCCAACAGAAAACTCAGCTTCGGTAATTGTGTTAGAGGCTTTGTAGATAAGCCCATAAGTCCGCGATCTCGGCATCGCTGGCTTGATCCAACAGACCGCTCGGCATCAACGACAGTTTTGAAACTCGTCGCGATTCAATATCCTGTGAATCGATTCGTACGATCTCTCCTGTTTCGGTCGCGAGCATGATCCCGTCGGTCGATTCGTAAACAATGGTTCCTTTCACAAGGTCACCATCGGCGGTTTCGATTAGCGTCGCGCGATATCTTTCGGGCACGATGTCGTTCGGAGCAACGATCGATTGAAAAATGTCATCGCGTGAGAAGCGAGCCGTGATTCCATCGAGACGAGGCCCGGAATTTTGGCCTCCTTGCAGATGACATTTGCCACACTGCAGTTTGGTGAAGGTGTATTTCCCGGATTTGGGATCTCCTGCAGAAAAGTCGATGGATGAGATTCGAGTCGAAACGTCCGAGCGATTTGCGAAGTCGTTTGGAAGAAGTCCGTTTTGAGATAATGCCTGCTGCAGTGCATCGAGGCTGCTTTTTTGTTGCTTGATCAAATCAGCTGAAGGTCGATACTGCCGTGGTCGGTATGCCGATTCGAGTCCGCTCCATTGCTGCAGCAGCAGGACAAGCTGATCTTTGACCGAAATTTCTGGATCGCTCCACCCGGAACGAAGTGCCGCCGAAAGCACCGCCGCGATTTCGTCATGGGTTGGCGTCGCGATGTTGATTCGACGCAAGGAAACGGCTGATGCTTTGCGAGTCTTTGCTGATGTCGATTCAATCCCTCGAAGCAATACTTTTCGGTCGTTGGCGGTTGGCTTGGTTGCGATCACCTGAACGACGATGTCCAGAAATTCTGGTTGGTCCGAAAAACTGCGAACCAGTGAATCGTATTGAAAATCACCTGTAAGTGTTCGCAGTTGCGATGCAGTAACCGCATTGCGATTTTGATCGACAAACTTCGCGACGCTCGCTCGAGCCGCCGGTTGACTTATTTGTGGCAAAGCTCGAAAGAGCCAGATGTTTGACGGACCGCCGAATTCCGGATGACTGGTGACAGCATCTGCAATCGCGGATTCGGCGAAGAGTTGCTTTGCAAGTTGCTGCATTCGCGGTTCCCAGTTTCGATCGACCGGCAGCGACGCCGATTCGATACTCGACCTCACCCGAATCAGGCGCTCGGCAACGGTCGCAACGGATTCGGGCGAAAGAGATCCTCTCATGTTGGCAACACAATTTAGCCAATGGATTTGATCAACTGGATCTACTTCATTGACGGTAATTTGAACGACTTTGGACCGCAATTGCGTGCTGTTCAGTTCGAGCATGCCAGCAAGGCGAGCTGCTTCGAACGCGGTCTCAGGGCGGTCGAGAAGCGTTTGCATCATGGAGGCTGCCGTTCGATTTGCCTCTTCATCAAGCGGCAAAGGGCGCGCCGCGACGTGGCCTGCAAACATGCGATCTCCACCGCAACCGCCAAGCAACAGTTGCATCGCGCGGATGGCGATCTGCTGCTGTTCGATTTCCAAGTCACCCATAAATGTAGCGAGCTGTTCAATTTGTTTGACGCGTGCTTCGTCGCTGATGGACGGGTGCGGTGGCTCGATAAGCAATCGATGAAGCGGTGATGTTTTTGAAAGAAGCCGTTCGTTGAGATCGGGAATACTCGAAGTCGAATCGATCAAATGCCGTAGAGCTCGAAGCATTCTTTTGTCGGTTATCGCGTCCTTAGCAAGTTCCGCAATCAGACCCGCCGTTCCGTTGACCTTTGCGACGTCCAGATTGTTTAAAGCAAAAGGACTTTCGGTCATTGCCTGAATAATCGAAATGGAAACCTCTCGATCGTCGAATTCCCGGGCAACGCGAATTAGTTCTTCCAAAGCACCGCTGGAAAAAGACTCCCATCGTGTATTGCGAATGGCGGCGGCGACCGTTTCTGCTTCGTCAGTCGTGGTTGAAAATTGCCGAAGGATTCCTTCGTTGATCGGTTTGGCCGCCGGCAATTTCAGCCCCTGCTTCTGCTCAGTCTGCTTCAGCGCGTCGACCTTGGAGATTCGATAGACGGATCCTTCTGTTCCTCGTCCACCCGTCGAAACCAACATGCTTCCGTCATGACAGAAAACGATATCGGTGATCGCGAAGCCAAAATTGCCCTTCGGTTTTGCGAATATTTCAACTTCCTGGAACTCTTCAGAATTCGGTTTTCGTTTCGCGACTCCGATCCTCCCAAACGTCCAGTCACCGACGAAAACTGCTTGATCGTAATCTTCTCCCAAGCCAGAGTTCTGACAGGCAGCAACGCCGGTCGGGCTGCCGCGTCCAAGTTGGCCAACCAGTTCGGGCATGTCGAAAAAAGAAGACGGGCGTTTCCAGCTGGCTGATACCCAGCCTGCGTCACCACCGGGCTCCACGCGATAAACACGCGTTGGGCGATACCACGGAAGCGAAACATCACGCTCGCCATCGCTATCGTAAACGTAAATTCTGCCGCGAGCATCAAAATCGAAATCGTAAGGATTGCGAAAACCGTGGCAAACAATCTCTGCCGAGAAAGACGCTGGCGTATCGCTGTCAGTCGGTGGTGGAAACCGCATCAAAAAACCAGCTCGCGGTTTCTTGACCGGTGAAGTTGCTCGCGAATAAAACTCGGGTCGAATCTCGGTCGCATTCCCGCATAGAACGTAAAACCAGCCATCGGGTCCTTTGCGTATCGCGTGAGCTCCATGTTCCGCATCGGTGGTAAGAAAAGTAATCGTGCGGCGTTCTGAAGTACTATCATCGCGAAACGTTACTTTCGTAAGGCTTCGATCGGCGGTGTACCAGAAATCAGAACCGTCAAAGAGCAGTCCTTGAGCGATCCCGCGCACTTTCACGACCGATTCTGCAGAATCGTAAACGCCATCAGCGTCTTTATCGAACAGCCGACGAATGTAACCCGGCCCTGAAACCACGGGATGTCCGTCGTTGTCGATCGTCATGCAGGAAGCATCGGGAACCAGTTCGTTGCCGGCAACCTTTTGGATGGCAAAACCTGGCGGCAAGTCGACAGGGATTTCTTCTGCTGTTAAATCCAAGGGCAAACGGATCAGAAGGAAAAGTAGTAGAGCGGTTTTGCGGAACATGATTAAATTATATCCCATGGTTTCGCTCGAACGGTTTCCTTCAATCGCGTTTTCGAGCTTTCACGATCAGAGCAATTCCAATTGACGCGACTACGATACTGATCAGCCCCCATGACGGAGGGATTCGCTCCGCTTCCTGCGGGAACCAGTCCAACTTGCTCAACTGTGGCTGAAAATAGCCCAGAAAAACAACCGTCGCGTTATGGATCGAATGCAGCACAAAGCTCGGCCAGATCGAATTTGATTTCCACGCGATGTAGCCCAGCAAAATTCCGATCAGCATCGTTGGCAAAAATCGATCAAGCGAAATCGCACTGTTCGAAAGGATATGGAAAACACCAAACAGAGCAGCCGTAGTCAGGATCGCGGTCCATGGTTTCCACTCTTTCGCCAGCGATCTCAGCAGCATGCCGCGGAAAAACCATTCCTCGCAGAACGCAGGCAATAACGAAAAACACAACGCAATGATCGCCGGTGAAAGTTGCCGGAACTTTACGACTTGTTGCTCGCTAAGTTTCACAAGCGTTTCGTGTCGCGAACTCGACGCCGCCTCACCCGCGACCATTCCGTAGACCTGATAGGTTGCTTCCACCATCAACATGACGATCGGCCACAGGCTCAATCCTAAAATTACTGCGGCAACGAAGTACAACGCGGATGTTTTGCGGATGCCGAACGCGCTCCAAAAGTTAGCTCTTCGCGTCCATGCTACAAAAGCAGGAATCACGAAAAATGAAAGCAGCGTAAAGCCAGCCATCCATAAACAGAAAACGTCAAACCGACCTTCTAGCGACTTTGCCATTCTGCCCAATACGCCCAGCGAAATCATGTTCACCGGCAACAGCAACACCAGGCATAACAACGCGGCGACAACCGGCACGAACTGAGCGACTCGTTTCGGACGCACGAACAGACTGCCGACGCTCGCCTGTTGGGAATACAAAATCGTATCCGCACCGAACATTCTTGCGGCGATCGAAATCGCAACGAAAGCGTAAACCAGAGTCGAAATCACTGCGATCGAACCTGATCCAAAATTCGCCTGGCCCTGAATCACGTCGCGGGCCAGCACCAACAGGTTCATCATCGGAGTAACTGCCGTCAGGCCAGAAAGTTGGACCGAAGGAGACATCGCCAGCAAGCCAGGGCCAAGCGACAGAAGGATGATCGGAACCAGGTAAGCCTGAGCTTCTTTGAACGATCTTGCGAAACTGGTCACCATCAACAAGCACGCCGCGAAAAATGCAGCGAATAAGGCCAGCAAGAGAAACACTTTAATCGCGATCGCGAAAGTGAAGCCGCCGCCGGGCAGCATTTGATCCATCTGGAACACCCACATGACGATGGACATGCCAATCAGGTTCAGAATCGCCGTCAGCACCGCCACCGTCACCACCGCAATGAACTTTGCGAACAGAATGCTCATGCGTGGAACCGGCGCCGCCATCAGAGTTTCCAGTGTCCCGCGTTCACGCTCTCCGGCCGTCAAATCGATCGCCGGATAAACGGCTCCAGTGATTGTCATCATGACCAACGCCAATGGAATCAGCGACGCCAGAGTCGATGCTCCCGACGTACCGTCCTCGATTTTGATTTGACTGACTCGCGGTTCACTGATCGGCAACGTTTCACCCAAACCCGCGCTCGCGATGGCTTGCTGAGCCAATGACTCGTTCAGCCGATGAAACTTTTCTTTTATCCAATTGGTTGCGTTGGTGGAAACTTGATCCCGCCTACGAATAAATTCAAGATCCGATATTCGCCACAGTTTCGTGTTCCTGACTTTCATCACAATGCCAACATCTGCATCGTCCTGAGCGACGGCTTGAGTCAGATTCTTTCGGCCTCCCTCGCCTACGGTGAACCAGTTGTGTTTCGACATTTCGGCAACGTCATTGAATTCACCTTGCGAAATCGAATAACCAAGTTGCTCGACTTCGGCAGCCGATTGCGTCGCTGTTGCGTCGGTAGAGTCCGCGTCCGCGTCGTTCGTTTTGTTGATGCGCTGCTTGTCTTGTGCATCCATCAGCCCGATCAGGAAAAACAGAAACTTTTCCTCTTCTTCGGGCGGAAGATTCGTCGCGTAAGCGATACGAAACTGAGTCGGTTCATCATTTGGCAAGCCCGGAAGGCTCGACATCAGAAAATTCTGAAAGACAAGGCTAAGGATCGGATAGACCAACAGCGGCATCATGATCAGCGTCACGATCGTCCGTCGGTCTCGCAATGTTTCACGTAGCTCTTTGGTGGCCAGTCGCCTTAGCCGAGCGGTTTTGCCGGTTCGCCGAATTTGCGTTTTTGATTGATCGTTCAATCGAATCTCGTAACGTTAGGAAATGTTGTCGCGGTAGGGAATCAGGGCTGCATCTGAAGCTTATCCGTCGGGTACAGCAGCGGCTTTTTGAAGCTTGCCATCGATGATGTCGACGAAGATTTCGACAAGGTCTTTTCGTCCCGTCTGTCGTTGTAGCTGAGACAAGGTGCCCCCGAACGCCAGTTGGCCTTGATGTAGCAATCCAAAAGTCGAGCACACGCGTTGCGCCTGTTCGAGCCGATGGGTGCAAAGAATAACTGCTTTGCCCTGTTCGCGAAGCAGATCGATGTGCCGAAAAATGATCTGGCTTCCGACCACGTCCAATCCAAGCGTCGGTTCGTCAAAAATCATCACGCCGGGATCATGAATCATGGCTCGTGCCAAATTGATGCGTTGTTTTTCGCCGGTGCTAAGTGCGGCACAACGTCGATGCAGGAACTCTTCGAATCCCAACAAGTCCGAAAGTTCGGCAATCCTTTGATCGCATTCGGATTGGCTCAAACCATAAACGTCTCCGAAAAAGCTCAGCATCTCGTGCGCGGTAAGCCACTGATAGACGCCCGCCGATGAGGAAACAAAACCGACGCGACGTTTGACTTCTTCGGGCTCTGTGTCGGATCGATGGCCATGAATTTCAGCGAATCCAGAATCGGCCGTCAGCAGGCCAAGGATCATCCGCATCGTCGTCGTTTTTCCGGCTCCATTTGGCCCCAGCAAGCCGAAGACTTCTCCTTCGCCGACTTGAAACGAGATGGCATCGGCGGCGACCACTTCGCGATCCGGAAGCTCGAATCGCTTGGTCAATTCGTGGACTTGAATAACGTTGGGCATATTTCAGGTTCGATGTAGGTCGTTGCAGATATTCCAGTCTAACGACGAAAACGACTCGATGGCGACACCCCCGCCGGAAAGCCGTAAATTACTGCTACGGTTTCAGATTCGGTTTGGTTGGTGCTTGGTTGGCGATTCGTTTGCGCTTTCTGGGAAAGATTTATGGCTGGCCCAATGTGCATACAAACACCGATCGAAACCCTCGCCGCGAACTGGGACCGGCAACAACGGTGCCTGTAAGGCTCTGTTCGCAAAGTTCGTCATTGGCCTCAGCCTGGCCTCAGCCTGCTTGAAACGCGAAAAAGACACCGACTGGATCGCGAACAACAGCGGTTCCAGATGCAAAGTCTTCTGCGACGACTTGCCCTCCGTTTTCCTTGACCCGCTTTAGGCTTTCTGAAAGATCACCAACGGGTAAGTGCATGAGCCAAACCGATGGGATGTGAGGTGATTCACTTCTTGATTGGCAGATTGACGCCGCCGCGTTTCCACTCGCAAGCCGCATCTCAAAGTCCTCGAAACCAGATTCTTCGAAACCAGATTCTACAAAAGGCTTCCAGCCGATAACTTTTTGATAAAAGTCCTGGCTCTTCCTGGCGTCCGGCACGCTTAGCGACAGCCACGAAATCCGGCCAACGCAATTACTACTGGTTGGTGATTCGGAATTACCATGCACGACCGGAATCAGGCCAAAAGCCGCTCCATCTTCGTCAGCAAGAACTGCCCATTGGCTTTGGCCGTTGTCGTCTTTGCCATGCATAATCTCAGAGCCACCTGACTCAATCGCCCGCGAAACGCTCGATGCAATGTCGGCGACCTGAAAGTGAGGCATCCATTGCAGTGGCAAAGATTCGTACTCGGAGGTGCGAGCTCCCAATCCGATGACCGGTGCACCGAGATTGTTGGACAGATCGTGGCGCCAAAATGGAACGGTACCGGTGGTCAGAACTTTCGAGTAGAAGTCAAGCTCACGCTGATGATCTGGCACCGCAATGTCGGCGCTCAGAACGCCACCGACTTCATGAACAAACGGATCTCGCATGCCTCTTCCGGGATTGAGTCTCTTTGTCATTTCGTTGCAGGTCAAAGCGTCTAAGCCGGGTTTTGCCAGAGCCCTGCTTCAATTCCGCCAAGCATGTAGATCGCGCAGGTTCCATGACCGGGAAGCTGCATCGGCGGCACCGCAATCATGGCTCCAGATTTCTCTGCTGCAGCAACCGCGGCTTCGATATCGTCAACCAGCATGTAAGCTCTGGTTACCGGTTTCTCGCCATCATGCATCGGAGCGCGAACTCCCACCATTCCGCCATCTTTCATTGCAGCGGTTCGAGCACCTCCCAGATTTTGGTCGGCATCCCCGAAGGTCACGCCGTGAACCGCCGAGTAAATTTCGCAAGCGGCATCGACGTCCTTGGTGACAACTTCCAGATATTGAATTCGCATGGTTGCTTCCTTATTCTTGTTACTTTCGACTTCTGTTGGTTCGATGTCAGTTGAATCGGTGACTGGTTGGGGCGCCTTTTTTTCGCCTTCGCCACAACCAATTGTTGGCAAGGCGGCCAAGCCTAGAGTTGCCAATGCGATCGCCTCCCTTCGCGTTACTTGATTCAGAGGTTCGTCCATTGCGATAGATTCCAAAAATTTATGCAGAAAGGAAGTTTAAAGTTAGGTTCTCAAAATCCTCTGATGGAAAGGCCGTAGTATTTTATCGACTGAGGTCAGTGGTAAAAAAGGGGCACACCAGTGCTAAAAAAGGGGGGCACCCAGCTGCGTCCCCTTTTCTTTCCCAGAATTTCAAGGGCTGGGAAGAAGTTCCTGATTCTGTTTGACTAGGCGGTTGGTAAGGGGATTCTGAATGCGACAAGGTTAAACTTTCGGATAAACACTCTCGTGAATCTCAATCACATCATAATACTCTCGTTCGAAACTCTCATCCATTACCGCAAATACACTGGGAGACACCGCTGTGAAATCAGATTTCAAACGTACGATTCCATGAGTTTGAAGCAAACTGAGCGAAAACCACTTGTTCCAGTCACTTGTCGCTCGAACGAACTTAACAGGCTCTGGCCTCCTGTCGAAGTCCATCGCAACGACGTCGTCGTAACTGCCGTTGTTTATCATGTAGGTTGAAGGAACTTGAATCAGTTCAAAGTATTCAGCTGCAGATTCAAAGTTAGGCGTGCCGTATTCCTTAACGATACTCAGATAGGCTAACCCAGGATCAGTAGTTCGATCATCAACGCATTCGTATTCAGATTTACCGGTTGCCACGCACCGTCTCATTTCCCTCTCGTGAAATTCGTCAAACAATTCAAATCCATTTTTGTTGCCCCATTCCAGAAAGAACGGCTCTCCGATGACTGCCGATCTCCATTTTACTTTTGCGAGAGGCTCAAGCTTTTGCTTTAACTCTTTCGATACCACGAGGTCGCGACTTCCCAGTATTTTTGGCATCACGGCGGTGTTCTTGCTCAGCACGGCAACATCGTCTGAGGGAAATGGGACCGCGTAGTGTCGTGTGCGAGAACCTTCAATCGATTGAGTTTTACTGGACAATTCACCGAACAAGAATTCAGGAATGAATGGTTCACAAATGCTCTTGCGAACAACGACGTAAAAAAGAATGTTGGACATCTCAACCTCAAAACCGACGCTGCGTTAGCAGCCCAAATCTATCATTGCTTGTTGTCAGAAAGTCAAACGCTCCCAGCCTTAGAACTGGGAGCGTCAAATTTTCAGATCGGAACAACAGGGCCAGCCAAACTTTACTCGTTCAAGAATCAAACTTGGGCTCGAATCGTCAGAATTTCACCAGGCAATGAGCCATCAAAAACACGAAACAACATCGACTCAAGGCAATCACCAAGCCAATTCACAATCCGACGCGCAGCATCAAACCCGACCCTGTCGTTTCGACAGCTCGATCACACCCAATTTACCTTGAAGTCAGTCGTAGCGGTTGTAAGAGCAACCTGAATCACGACCTTCGCGAACTCCATCCAATCAGCCCGATCCAACAAACACGCTCGATCCCGGAGAATGCATGTAGCCCTGAGACCTTCGATCCGCCTCATGCTGCATCGCGGGGGACAAAACGGGGACAGGTCCACGGGGGACAAAACGGGGACAGGTCCAGTTGTTGACAA
>CAYZPA010000114.1:0-13791 GCA_964479855.1 uncultured Pirellulaceae bacterium | reverse complement strand
AACGACGCTTCAACCGGGGCTAACGCCCAAACGGCTCATTAAATCAACAAGCCCTTGCGCGTCGGGCTTGTAATGAAACGCTTCGCGTTTCTGAAATTACGAGCGTCTTATGGCACAAAATGCCGAGTTTCATCTCAAACGCGCAACTTCAAAACCCGCATGGGCGCGGTTCGAGCCGGGAAGCCGATTTGGCAAAGGTTCAGTTCCGTCCTGATCTAACGGCAGCTGAGTTTTCGCTCAGTGTCGGTGCAGTCTTCAGCTCTGTCTCGCTTCAGCCCTATCTCCCGATGGCAGCGGCTCGAATAATTTGTGCTTTGCGAGCTTCGATCAATAGGATGCCGATTAGTTTTCCGTCGCTGGCCGACAGGACCGGTGAGCCATGCCAGACTTTTCGATCTCCGTTGAAATCGATCAAGTCCCAGATTTCAGGGTTTTCCAAATTGGGTTTGATCGACGACGCATTCACGGGCAGATGGAAACTGGTTTCTAGGTCGTCGGAGACACGTACCGCCAGGCAATCGCTTATCGCATCTTCATCGTGCAGCTCCATCAAAAAGTCGACTTTGGCTTCCTGTGACTGCAAAGGAAGAAGCACGACCTTGTGCGGACCGATCGCTTTTTCAGAAGAAGACTCCAGCGATACCGGTTTACCGAAAGCTTGTAGGTGAAATGAATCCAGCTCCCGTCCCTCTGAGATGATGTCTGCCGGGAAAATGAACTGACGAACTCCATCAATATTCGACGCAAGCCCATTGAAGCGAACTTCTTTTTGTTTGCTGCCAAATAAAGACTTCGCGGTCCACGAGGCGCTCAGCGGAACGGCTCCTTTTAGCGCGATCTTCGTCATGCGAAAATTGTTGGCTTGAGTGAACCATGCGTCCTCTGATGATGCGTGAAGCGTGAACACATCGCCCGGTGAAACTGACTTTCCTTGCCCGGTCGTGATCATCGAGACTCCACCACGAGCCAATGTCTCCAGTGATTCGGTGTCGAGATTGAATCCTCCATTGAATCCGAATTTGAAATCGAGATCCAATCCTGAGGTCGCCCAGAATTTCGTTTCCGAAGTCAACAGTTGTGCGTGTTGATTGAAAATTCTGACTCGAACATCAACGTGCCTTGCGTTTTGGGAAAGAACCACATCCAGAACGGTTCCCACTTCGACGCCTCGAAACGTAACCGTTGATCCTTTGCTGACGCTGAAACGTTTGTCGCCGCGTAGGATTAGCTCAAGCCCGTCTTCCGAAAGAGTATCAACAGGTACGTCGGCAAGTCCGCGAAAACGGTAAGTCGTTTTCGCTGCTCCATCTTCAGAATCGGTATTGGGCGAGACGCCGATGTATTTGTGACCGATGGCAGTTTCCAAACCTGAAATCCTAGTCAGGCTTAACTCCGGACGGACGATCCAAAATCGCGTTCCTTCGGTGGCCAATTGGTCTGCGAATGGTTTTAGCAAAACTTCAACGTCGACTCCGTCCAGTGCGTTATCCAGTTTGACAGACTCGACAGTGCCAACTTCGATTCCACGAAATCGAACGGTATCGTCAGGTTGCAGTCCATGTCCTTCAGGAAACTGAATGTTGATCGTGACTCCACGCTGAGGGAGAGACCACCAAACCAAACCAGCTGAAACGATCAGGCACAAGAGCGTCAGCAACCACAATCGCGAACCGCCAAACAATTGATGAGCGACGGAGTCGTTTGCTTGAATGTTGGCCGTTGGCGGAGTTGGAACTTTGGAGTCTGGCATGATTAAGTTGAGTGTCGGTTGGAGTTTTGTTCGATGCAGTGCGATTCTTTAAGTCAGCCACGTCGGTGCGTTAATCTTCCCAAATTGCGTGTGGATCAAACGAGAGTGAAGCCAGCATGCTCATCGCGACGCAAAGTGTAAACGCAACGATCGCTGGTCCAAAGTGAAACTCGACCATGTCACCAAGCTTCACCAGCATGACCAGAAATGCGAGCAGCATCACATCCATCATGCTCCACTTGCCAAGCTGTTCCATCATGCGAAGCGTGAAGGCTTTGTGCTTTCGATGTAGCAGTTCGAGCCAACTGAGCTCGATCAGAAGAAGGATTTTCGTTAGCGGAAAAATGACTGAGAAAAACAGCACGACCGCCCCAACAAAAAAGCTCCCATGTCGAAACAGCTCAATCGTGCCACTCAAAATACTGCTCTGATGAGTCAGCCCCAGCTGATCGATTCTCAGGATCGGCAACAGGATCGCCGGCCAAAACAGGATGAAGGCGCCAATGGCTGCCGCGGCGGTGCGACTGGCAGAAATGTCCCGATTCGCGGGTTCGGTGAATCTGCTGCCGCAACGAGTGCAAACCGCTCGCTGATCGGGTTCAACCGCAGGGAGCTCGTGAATCAGTCCGCAACAATGGCAGGCTTTTAGCATGATTGTGATGAACATCGAGGATGGAAACTTAAAACGCCGATGGCGTCACCTACGTTACCAGAATATTATCAGGCTTGTTTCAAACCAATGCCATCCCGATCCTCAACAGCCCAGCCGGCTTGTTTCCTGAATGAATTGCGAACCTGAAATTTCCGAATCCTCGCCCCAGTTTCTTTCACGACGGGAAACGCTCTGGATGCCGTACACGCAAATGAAAACGGCGCGACAACCTATCGAAGTGAAAGCCACCGAAGGTTCCTTTTTGCAGCTGGCCGATGGCAGACGACTGATCGACGGGATCTCATCGTGGTGGACGGCCTGTCACGGCTATCGGCATCCGAAAATCGTTGCAGCGATAACCGAACAGGCCAACGAAATGCCTCACGTCATGATGGGAGGCATCGTTCACCAAAAAGCAATTGAGCTGTCGAGTCGACTTGCAGGTTGTCTTGCCGGCGATGGGAGCCGTGTCTTTCTAAGCGATTCCGGATCGGTTGCTGTAGAAGTCGCAATGAAAATGGCGATCCAGCATTGGGCCAATCAATCGCCAAACGGGCAGACTCGCCGCAATCGATTTGTCAGTTTTCAAAATTCCTATCACGGCGACACTTCCGGCGCGATGAGCGTCTGCGATCCGGAAGACAGCATGCATGCGAACTTTAAAGGGTTTCTGTTGGAACAGTTTCCTCAGTCGATTCCTGATAGCGATGAACTGGAAGCTCAATTTGACGTATTTATTTCAGCGAACACAGATCGCGTTGCCGCTGTGATTATTGAGCCGCTTATTCAGATGGCGGCGGGAATGCGATTTCACTCGGCGGAATCGTTGCAGCGAATCGAACGCGTCTGCAGAAAGCACGACGTATTGTTGATCGTGGATGAGGTCGCGACGGGATTCGGCCGAACGGGAAGCATGTTTGCTCATCAGCAAGCCGCGATATCGCCCGACATCATGTGCGTTGGGAAAGGGTTGACCGGATGTAGTGTCGGTTTGGCAGCAACGATCGCGACGGGACGGGTGTACGAACCGTTTCACTCCGATCGCTGGGAGTCCGCTTTGATGCACGGACCGACGTTCATGGGAAATCCGATTGCTTGCGCGGCAGCGATCGCGTCGCTAAAGTTGTTCGAGGACGAACCTCGGCTTCAGCAAGTCGCCGCCATAGAAGTGGCATTGAAGCAAAATCTGATGCCGCTCGAAAGCACAGCAAATGTTTCGCAGGTGCAGTGCCTTGGAGCGGTCGGAGCGGTCCGAATGAAATCGATGGTCGACGTGGGTGCGGCAAGCCAATTCTTTATTGATCGCGGCGTCTGGATTCGGCCGATTCGTGACACGGTGTACCTCGCCCCTGCGTTCACCATCGAACATGATCAATTGCTGCAACTTTGCGACGCGATTGCCCAGTGGGTAAATCAGCAAGGGTGATTGGCTGACTTCTGTATTGAGCCGGAATGATTCACGACGACAGGCGTCTGGTTCGATGTGTGAGGCGATTCCCCTGAAGTGGCGACAGTTTTTGCAGATTCACCAATTCACGTCGTGGATGAACTGTCGAAACCACAAACCTCGAACGATAACCCAGTGAAACAAGCCTTCTCCATTTCGACGCCCACGCCTCGTGAATAATCCGGGTTCAGTTTTCGGAGTCGTTGACTCGTGGATCGGGACGCCGCTGAATGCCGTGTTCGATGCTGGTGCCGCGGCGGATGATGTCGTGACCGAAACGATCTTTTAACTGATCTTTCATTTCATCCAGCCGATGGTTTCGAGATCGTTCTTCGGATTCAAACAAAAGCTGTTGCTGAACGTCGGCAGAACTCAAATTGCTAACGCCCATGCCGACCAACCGTACACCACCGTCGTCGATGTCGACTTTCTGAAAAAGCTGATCAACGGCGGCCTCAAGGTCACCGGTAGAAGCAGAAGCTTCGGCGAGCGAGACTGACCTTGTGATGGTGCGGAAATCTGAGAATCTAACTTTTATCTTGACGGTGCGGCCCCGGATTTCATGTCGTCGTAACCGTCGTCCGACTTGCTGAACCAATTCCATCAGCCATGCCCGCAGCGATTCGCGATCGGTTAAGTCGTGAGAGAAAGTCGTTTCGTGAGAGACCGATTTGGCAATTCGATCTGG
This sequence comes from uncultured Pirellulaceae bacterium, assembly GCA_964479855.1. Lineage (GTDB taxonomy): Bacteria > Planctomycetota > Planctomycetia > Pirellulales > Pirellulaceae > Mariniblastus. The sequence continues at coordinate 9,254 of CAYZPA010000114.1, read as the reverse complement.
AACAACGGGGCGAGTATCGAGCCCGCGAGCCAAACGCCAGAAGTGTTCCGCGTTGAGCCCAAAGAGCCGCTTCATGGAATCGAGATCCAGTTGCCGGAGCTGCCGAATATTGCGTACGTTTAGCCGTTGAAACTTTTTTAAGGTCTGTTTGCCGACACCCCAGACGCGTTCAATCTCCAACGGGTCCAGAAATTCTTCGATATTGTTCGGGTCAACGATCACAAGTCCGTCGGGCTTTTCGAGATCGCTGGCCAGTTTGGCAAGAAACTTGTTGGGAGCGACTCCAGCCGAAGCCGTCAGATTCAGCTCGTCTCGAATCGTGTCTTTGATCTTGCGGGCGATGGTCGGTCCGTCACCAAACAGCTTTTCACTTCCCGAAACGTCAAGGAAAGCTTCGTCCAGGGCCAGTGGCTCCACGAGGGACGTAAAGCGAAAGAAAATTTCACGAATCTGTTTCGAGATTTTCGCGTAATAGTCCATTCGCGTCTTCACAAAAATCAGATTGGGACATTTTCGAATCGCAATCGAAGACGGCATCGCACTGTAAACGCCAAACTTTCGAGCCTCGTAGTTCGCGGCGGAAATAACACCTCGACCTTTCGGTGACCCTCCAACGACGACAGGCAACCCTTTTAGTTTTGGGTTGTCACGGATTTCGACCGACGCGTAAAACGCATCCATATCGATGTGCAGAATCATGATCGGATTTCCGGGGTCATCGTTACTTCCGTTTGCTAACCCAGCGAACAAATTTGCCAATTTCGGGATGGGACATGAGCAATTCCAGTGAATGGTAGTGCCGTCCGAGCTCTTTTTCTTTCGGGACAAAGCGGTGACACGCGTTGTGGCATTCTTTGCAAAGAGAAACCGTTCGCTGCATTTGTTCTCTGGTAAAATTCTTTTGGAACCATTTGTTTCGGTGGCACATCCTCGGGATCAAGTGATGTTCAGTCGTGCCACGTTTCGTGACTCGGCCGCAAAGTTCACAGGCTAAATTTTCCATGGGTTTGACGATTCCGGATTCAGGACTTTCTATATTATGACAGATTCTGAATCGACCGGTTCGTTAGCCGGAATGATTCGAGACGACAGCCACTTCGTTTGTGCTTTGAGGCGATTCATTTGAAGCGGCGACAAGTTTTGCCAATTCGTTCATTTCGAGTCGTTGTTGAACTGTCGATACTACAAACTTGTAACAATGCCCCAATGAAACAAGCTTTCTCCATTTCGACCCCCTGCCTCGTGATAATCCGGGGTAATTCCAGGCAAAATTGATGAGCGAAAATCCCTACGTACTATCCGCTGACGCAGCGATTGATCCGCCGACAACGCTAGCCGCAACGATGAAGCACCTTGGGCCTGGCCTAATCCTGTCCGCCTCGATCGTAGGCTCCGGCGAATTGATCATGACGACAAGCCTTGGGGCGAAAGCCGGGTTTGTCACGCTGTGGGTGATTCTGGTCAGTTGCCTTGTAAAAGTCGCAATTCAAATCGAATTCGGTCGCCATACGATTGCTACCGGCGAAACGACGATGACCGCAATGAACCGTCTGCCGGGTCCCAAAATTGGGAAAGCACATTGGTCGATCTGGACATGGCTTGTGCTGATGATAATCAAGAACTTGCAAATGGGAGGCATCATTGGAGGTGTCGCTCTGATTTTGCACATCGCGTTTCCGGCGATGCCGATTTGGATATTTGTTGTCGCGCTGGGAGTGATTGTTTCCGCACTGGTTTCGCTGAACTACTACGTGCTGATCGAGAAAGCAGCCGTCGTGATGATCGGGCTGTTCACGATCTTTACTTTGGCCTCGCTGTTGATGCTGCAGTTTACCGATGATGCCGTCACGACCAGCGACCTTGCCAATGGATTGAGCTTTCAACTTCCTTCGCATGCAGTCATCTTTGCCGTGGCGGCGTTTGGCATCACCGGCGTCGGTGGTGACGAAATCATGGTCTACACCTATTGGCTGATTGAAAAAGGCTACGCTCGACACACCGGGCCAGATGATGGAACCGAGGCATGGGTTGCGAGAGCCAAAGGTTGGATGCGAGTCATGTACCTCGACGCTCTATTGTCGATGGTGATCTACACCGTGGTCACGGCCGCTTTTTACCTGTTGGGAGCCGCGATCCTGAACACGAGAGGCATGGTTCCTGGAAAGACGGAACTTGTTCCAACGCTTTCAAAGATTTACACGGAAACGCTCGGCGGCGGTGCGAATTCGATTTTCCTGATCGGAGCGTTCGTCGTTCTGTTCTCGACGCTTTTCGCTGCTCTTGCCGCATGGACTCGACTTTTTGGAGACGCGTTCGGTAAAATTGGTTTGTACGAATTTGAAAATGGAAAGCACCGTGCCAAAGCGATCTCCTGTTTTGCGTGGGCATTTCCGGTTGCTTGGGGAGTGCTCTTTCTGGCGATGAAAGAGCCGGCCTTCATGGTGGTTGTCGGCGGAGTCATCACCACGTTCATTTTGTTGCTTGTTGTTTATGCCGCAATCGATTTTCGATATCGTCGGATGGATCAAAGGCTGAAGCCGACTCGATTCTACGATGTGGCTCTGTGGGTCAGCATTGCCTCCATTGCAGCGGTGGCGGTCAAAGCCGTTTTCGAACTGCTGGCCAAGGTTTTTCAATCGGCATAGGCAGCAGAATCACAGGTTGATGACTTCGCCCTGCTCCGCGATTCGCATGCCCGCGCGCTTGATCGTCCTTCGTGCGGGGCTGTCACTTTGAAGAGCCGGATTCGTATGATTGAGGTGAATGAATCGGATCTTGGCTCGATCAGCAGGTTCGAGGCTGGAGAATTGCTTGATCGATTCAGCGATAAATGGATGCGGGATCGTGCTCATGTCCCGTCCCGGGATCTCGCCATTGTCAAGAAACGTTCCATCGACATACGCGACGTCGACAGACTTAATGACGTCGTTGATCGAGGAATCCCATTTTGACCACTTGTCGATATCTGGCAGGTACAAGGCAGTTTTGTTTGGGCCTTCGATCCGAAAACCAACCGTTTCCGAGAATTCATCCCGATGAGGTACTGACAGGGGGGTAACTGAAACGTTGTTTGACAGGTTTACTGTCTTGTAATTCACAAGAGAATTTAAGTGCACGTTTTCGAGCGACACCAGTTGGCTCCACGGCCCGTTGTTCTTCAAAAAGTCTTTCATCCGCGGCATGGCCCACACATCGGTCCCGGTACTGCCCATGACTTCCCGACCAAGATGCATCAATCCGGTGTAGTGGCCGATGTGAGCATGCGTTAGAAAAATCGAATCAATGCCTGTTTTGTTTGGTATCGATTTCTTGAAGTAGGACATCGCGAGACACTTTTCGTCCAGCAACCTCAGCTGCTCCGGAAAGTTTGGCGTGCAATCGAATAGGACTCGTTTTCGATTGACCGAATCGACCAAAGCGATGCAGCTTGCCATCCGCTTTCGAGAAGCGTCATCCCATGCAACTTTGCAGCAATCGAGATTGCAACCAGCTTGCGGATATCCGGCATCCTGTGCGTTGCCCAGGACGACGATCGAAATTTCTTGAGCCGACCCGTCTTTCTGAGAAAACCATTGCAAGCCCAGTACGATCAACAGGCAGAACGCGAAACGAAAATACTTGAATCCGGAATTATTCACGACGACAGGCGTCTGGTTTGTCCATTGAAGCAATTCTGCGGACGCGGAGGCAAGTTTTGCAAATTCGTCAATTTCACGTCGTGGGTGACCTGTCGAAACCACAAACTTGCAGCAACATCCCGATGAAACAAGCTTTCTCAAGGTCGACGCCCACGCATCGTGAATAATCCGGGTGAATAGGAAGACCATCGTTTAAGCCTAGCAGGGGAAACTGTCAAAAATTTGCAAGTGTGATGCTAATGGTTGGGGCCATTAGGAAGCTCGACCACATTCCAGTAGTATTGAAGCATCGAAATTAATTTCATGAAATCGTCGCCGACATTTTTTTTCACGACGTAGCCCGCAATCTGTTTGTCGTAAGCTGCCCACTGGTCCTGGTGGGCGTCGGACGTCGTCAGCACAAAAACAACGGAGCCTGACAAACGAGGGTCATCACGAAGGTGCTGCAGAAATTCAAGGCCGTTCATTCGCGGCATGTTGAGGTCGAGCAGGATGATGTAGGGAGCTTGGATCTGGGGTTGTCCATTTTCACCGCGTAGACAATCGAGCGCCTCTTCGCCGTTTTTTGCAACGAAAACGGGGTTGGCTATCTTGGCCTTTTTGAAGGCGCGTTTTGTCGCTTCGATATCAAGTTTGTCATCCTCAACCAGGAGGATATTGACTACCGTGGAATTCATTCTGCGTTCTCGACTGCTGTATTTTTGGGCCATGTAAATCGAAACGTGCTTCCCTGTCCCGGCTTCGATTGCAGCGTCACTTCGCCGCCGAACCTGCGAACGATTTTTTGAATCAAGGGAAGTCCAATTCCACTGCCGCCGATGTCGCTATTGTTTTCAAGCCTTTGGAACATCGCAAAAATTTTCTGATGGTATTTCTCGTCGATGCCGGGACCGTCATCAGAAACCGCGAACTCAATCCAGTCTCGCATTTCTTTAAAATTGACTTCGATCCTGCCGACAGGCTTGTGATGATACTTGATCGCATTGCCGATCAGATTCAAAAAAACCTGTCGCAACGGCGTGTCGTAAGTTTTTACTGCCGGCATCGATTCGGCAACAACAAGTTGAATTCCCTCGGGCGGATCCAACAACTCCAAAACTTCATTCACAAGCGTTTTCGAGTCAACCATCTGCGGGACGCCACCAGGATTTCCGACCTGCGAATAGATCAGCAGATCGTTTAGCAATTCATCCATTCGAGTGACCCGATTTTCAAGCTCGCCAAGGAATTCCATGGAAGATTCGGACAGATCTTTTTCATCTTCTCTGAGAAATCCGACGATGTTTTTCACGCCCCGCAGTGGGGATCGCAGGTCGTGCGATGCCACGTAGGCAAATTGTTCGAGCTCCCGATTGGATTGTTTTAGTTCCGTGTTCAAATGCTCGAGCTTCAAAACCGCAAGCCGTTCGGCAGTGATGTCTCTGCCTTCTGCGAACAGGAAAATCACCTCACCGTCGGAGAAAACCGGGAAGACTGAAAAATCAAGCGTTCTTGTCTTGCCCTTTTTCGTAGCGTGCGTCACTTCCAACTGTTTAACGGTTCCACTCGCTGCCAACGAAATGGCTTCCTTGAAAAGCGATTGGGTTTCCGGTGAATTTTCCCACCACGGCGTATCCCAGAACGGAACGTCGATGACTTCTTCTCGGCTTGCTCCGATGGATCGAAGTGCGCTAGGGTTTACTTCAGCAAGTGTTCCGTCGACGGTTAACAGGCCAAGGAACGAATGGGCGTTTTCGAAGATGCCTCGAATTTTGTCGTTGTTTTCTCGCACCGTCCGCGCTGCTTCCTTGCGGTCGGTGATGTCTTCCAAAAGAGCCACAAAAGCGGCGCGGTCGCCTTTGGCATCTCTCAGCGATGAACCGATGGCTTCGCCGCAAAAAACGGTGCCGTCCTTACGTCGATAAAAGGCTTCATACGGAAGTTTCTTTTCTTCGGCACTCAGGTTAAAACGCTCTCGACCTGTCCGGGCGAATTCCTCTTCGTCGCTGTAAAGCATGAGAGTCTTCTGGCCCATGACTTCTTCGTCGTCGTAGCCAAACATCTCGCGGAACGCCCCGTTAATCCGTGTGATTTGGCGAGTCGTATCGGCGTAGATCAACGCTTGCGGCATCCAGTCAATCAGGTGCTCAAGTTCGGTCGTTTGACGAAAAAGTGACTCTCGAGCGGCTACTTGAGACGAAATGTCGTAAGTGAACCCGATCATTCGAACTGGCGTTCCGTTGGCGTCAAAACTTGGTGTCGCCCGGCAACGCATCCAAAGGTAATCGCTATGCCTGTCCTCGATTCTAAATTCTATCATCAGCGGCTCGACCTCGTCCTTCGATTTCTGTCCAAGGCACGCTTGAATGGCACTCCAGAACAGATCACGATCGTCGGGATGCAATCGAGAATCGAGCGCGGTTCGCGTGTTGGAAAACGACTGAGTGTCTTTTCCATCAAAGCCCAAAATCTTTCGAAAGCCTGGCGAAAAGATGATGTCGTCGCTTCCAACGGTCCAATCCCAAACGCCGTCGGCAAAAGAGAGCAGGTCCACGAAAGCTTTGTTTGACGCGGCAAGGTCCGCCAGACGTTTTTGTTCGATTTTCTGATCGGTTACGTCGCGAACGGTGGCAAAAATGAATTCCGCTTCTTCAAACTTCAAATAGTGTTTGGTGATGTGGCAGTTGTAGGTTGAACCATCCTTGCGTTGATGCGTGTTTTCGAAAACAAGCGTGCCGTTCGCTTTGGTGTCCCGCCAATGCGAAAGCCATGTATCGGTCTCGTAGTGCGGATTGATGTCGCCAATGCTTAATTGACACAGTTCCTCGACTGAATAACCAAGGTAGTTGCAGGCTTGCTGGTTCACGTACGAAAAAGTCCCATCTTCGCGAATCCAAAAGACAGCGTCCGACGCGTGATCCATCGCGTAGCTGCTCATCCTCGCGACGACATCCAAATCTTTAGCTCGCCGCAGATTTAATCGAAGCGACAGCAGCTGCTCCACCTGATTTGCGATTTTCTTCAACGCGTCGATCTGCTGACTTGAGAGCGATCCCGGTTCGTTTGAAATGACGCAGACGGTGCCGATCGGCAATCGGTCCTCAGGGGAAAGAATCGGGAAGCCTGCGTAGAAGCGAATGTGAGGCGTGCTCGTTACCAGTGGGTTGTTCTGAAACCTTGGGTCTCGCGTCGCGTCTTCTACGATTAGCGGACAGTGAACGTTTTCGATCGCATGTGAACAGAAAGAGCAGCTACGATCCGTTTCTGAAACCGTCAAGCCTACCGAAGCTTTGAACCATTGGCGGTTTTCGTCAACGAGTGAAATCAAAGCGATCGGAGTGGACGCTACAAATGACGCCAATTCGGCAAGCTCGTCGAACCGCTGCTCCGGTCCTGTGTCAAGCAGGTTCAGCGAACGCAATGAAGCAAGTCGTTTTCTTTCGTGATCCAGTTGGTTCGACTCTTTCATGTTTTCAATGCTCTGACTCAATTTTCTGCGTTATTCCAAGGCAATAGGTCTATTTTCGAAATGCAGTCGATTGAACCATCAGCAGAATCTGCCTTGGTTGTTGAGGGTTATCCGCAATCTCGTTTTCAAATACGGTAAGCGAAGGTGCCAATGCTGGTACGGGGAGTTGATAACCAACGCGATCTACCGTGGCTTGGTTTCGCATCGCGATTGATTGTGTGCATGCGCAACGATAGATCGTGCGTTGAACTTTGTCGCTGCATGCGATGTGCTCAGACAGATTGTATCTGAGTGAGAAAGTCTTTGCACGTCCAGCGCCGAGGTGCCCTCATGCTATGCGGTGGTCAAAATCAAAACACAAAACGGCAGCAAGTGGATTGAGTGAGAGCCAACTCGGCCTTCTTGAACAAAGTATTTGAGCTCCGACGAGACTCAAAAGACCACGACACTTCAACCGGAGTTATTCACGACGACAGGCGTATGGTTTGCCGCTTGAAGTGACTCTCGTGAAATGGAGACAAGCTTTGAAGTTTCGTCAATTTCACATCACGGGTGAACTGTCGAAATTACCAACCTCGAAAGATGCCCATTGGATCGAGCATTTGTCATTTCGACGCCCGCGCCTCATGAATAATCTGGGTTCAACACTGAAAGAAAATTCACTCGCCGATCAACCTGCCTCAGCCGCATCCACGAAGTCAAATATTCATCTGTCATCCACCACTCAGCCGTGCCTCGACATATGCGTCACCTCTGAACTGTGAAATGATGGCTACAACCACAAGCGATTCTTGCGAAACCATCGTGTAATAGATCCAGAACGGAAACGTCTTTGCTGGCATTCGGTGGAGCCCATACCTCACCGCATGAGTTCCTCCCAGAAACTCGAGTGATGTCAAATCAGCAAGCACGCTCGTTTCGAAATAGTGCCCCAAGCCCTGCTCACGACCTTCGTAGTAATCGATGCCGTTGCACATGTCCAATTCGGCATCGTCCGAAACCCTGACATCAATCACGGCGTTTTTTCAAGCGTTCCTTAACGTCTGCAAGAGACGATGTAGTCGCTTCACCAGATTCAAGCCTGCGCATACGTTCTTCGAGCACTGCTCGATGCCATTCCGGCGAGGGCACGTTTTCAATATCGCGACTGAGAGAAGACCAAATCTGGTCCACTAACGCCAATTTTTCAGAAACGCTAAGTGAGTCTATTTCAATGTTCATGGACAGCCCTTTTTCGTGAACTGCAATTATAGCACATCCGAAAACAACCACGAAACGGTTGAATTCACAACTTCTGGTGGACAACGAACTGAGATATATCGGTGCTTGTTTTCGTGTCGCAATTGATTTTGGCTTCTTTAACAAAGAGTTTGAGTTCCGGCGAGATTCAAAGGACCACGACACGCTTTCATTCAAAGAGAAGTCTCTCGACGATCAACCTGCCTCTGGCGCACTCGTGAAGTCAGACACTCATCCGTTATACCGCGAGTTACGCATTATTTTTCCGTGTCGCCAATGTTTGAAGCCTTCCATTGCCGTACTTTGGAGAGAAGCTGGACGTGATCATCACCACACTGTTCTCGTAATTCTCGATAGGCACTATTGATTCGTTCGGCCTTACGGACAAATTCTAAACTGTCAGTGTGAGAAGTCTCGCCTTTTGGAACCGCCCATACGATTCCCTTTGGACCAAAGGTCTCAATTCGGACGAAGTCTCGTTTGATAAACTCTTTGTTTGCGAGCCATTTTGCTTGTGATTCGACAAAAAAATCAACAGCATAATCCGGATAGCCAAACAAATACCCATACCCACGCTCTCGATCAAAAACGGGCAGATGCTCCACAGTGACTGCGACATGCAGCGGGTGGCTAGACTCAGTGATGCCGTATTTGCCGAAAAATTCACTGTGTTTCCTTAGAGTTCTGGCCAGCGCAATTCGATCAAACACAACAGCCTGAAGGGACTGATGTTCCTTCGATTTGATCGTGTGAGTAATGGTAATTACGTCGGCGTAGGTGCGATCATCATTAAACACAGACATCATCCGCCGAACCCTATCGACCATCGCCAAGTCGAGATCTGGTGATTTGAGTTCAACCTGCCAGACATGAGCCCGGATTATTCACCAAGCCCGACAGAGGTCTTGATTGCTTGCTGCTGAGTTGAC
>CAYZPA010000113.1:0-13813 GCA_964479855.1 uncultured Pirellulaceae bacterium | reverse complement strand
GACAGGTCACCCACGACGTGAAATTGACGAATTTGCAAAACTTGCCTCCGCGTCCGGAGAATCGCTTCAAAGGGCAAACCAGACGCCTGTCGTCGTGAATAATTCCGGATCAATGCGGTGGCCGGGCAAAAATTCTAAATCGAATTCGCCGTCCCAAATACCGGGAAACGGTGGAAGTGGAAACCGTTGCCCGGTAATCTGAGACCGCCAGAGAGGCAATGTCCTTGCAAGTTAGACATTCGTAGATCGCTCCAGCTTTCCCAAATCTGGCATCCCAATTTCCGAATCGCCTCTCAATCAATTACTTCTCGGCCTGCGAAATTTGGACAACAATTGTCCAGATCGACGCTTTAACCCACGCTTTTTCGACACTTTGCGAATTATTTGAAAGCACGCCATCGGCAAAACCTCTATTTCCCTCGCCTATGAACATTCGTACTCAATTGCTGAAAAAACACTCGCGACCCAACGCGGACCTGGTCGAATCGTACGTGCGGCAGACTCCCAACGCGATCATCGAGCTTATGGCATGCTTTCTGGGGGAAGAGAAAATCGTGGCTCAGCGGTCTGCTCAAGTCGTTGGCAACCTCGGCAGAGCTCAACCTGAAATGCTACGACCTTGGTGGTCTGAAATGGCGGACGCCTGTGAAGCACCGATTCATGACGCCATCCGCAGAAACGCCGCAAGGTACTTCAGCGAACTTGAGATCCAACTGCCCAAACCGCTCGAGAAACGGCTTGTCAAAATTTTCACGGAATGGGCAATGGACCCTGACCTTCCTGTTGGGATCGCCGTTTTCGCAATGCAGTTTGTCGCCGATCGAGCGAAGCGATTTCCGGAAGAAGCTGAAACGATTAAGACCGTTATCATCTCCCGCTTACCCAACGGCACTCCCGGTTTTTGCAATCGAGGCAACAAGATCCTGAAACAGCTCGCGTGATCATCGACTTTGCGTGATCATCGACTTCGCATGATCATCGGCCTCGCGACTCCACGCATTCGCATGCCCCTTGCGTTTCACACGCCAAAAAAATCAAGGAAGTTTCGCTCCAACTGAGCCAGCACTTCTTCCTTCGGCTCATCACGAATTTCGACCAGCGAATCGATCGCGACCGACAGGTTAAGTGGATGGTTGATCGAATCAACTGATGCCGAAGAATAACTTAACGGCGATCTACTCAACTCCGCTGGTGGAGCCATCGAGGGCGCATCTGTTTCAACAAGCAATCGATCAAGCGGAAGTTTCGCGTACAGCTCGCGAACCGATGCCTTCCGATCGTGCGTAAAATAAGTCGAATACGAAAACCGCGCTCCCAAATCGAGGAGCCGATGAGCCGTCTCGCGCGAGGCGGAACAGGCATGAACAAGGAACCCTCGTTGCGGAAGTTCACTTCGACGCAAAACTTCCAGCAGCGGCCCCCAAGCCCGGAGACAGTGAAGCGTCAGAGGGCGATTCAATCGTGTCGCCAATTCAATTTGCGGTTCCAAAACGCTGCGTTGGTCGTCCAAATCATGACCCTCGATCCATCGATCAAGCCCGCATTCTCCGACACAGGCGATCGGTTCATCTGCAATGAGCCCCTCAAGTCGCTCCATCCATTGGTCGCTTCGATCTTTCACAAACCACGGGTGCAAACCGTAGCTGGGGATCACAAGCTCCGGTTCGATTGCATAAAGTTGTTCGACCTCCGCCCAATCCTTTTCGCTGGTGCCGTTCACCACGAGCGACCTCCAACCCTCGTTCTTCAACTGCGCCAACAATGCATCGGGCGCATCTGAAAAAGCCGAATCTGCGAGATGGAGATGAGCATCACGCATCGTCTGGCCAACCTTTTGAAAACTTTGCCATGAAGAATGCATCGAAGTTTTCATTGGGCAAAATTCGCCGAGTCAACGACATGGAGGAATCAAATTCCGCATCGCGAAAGGATTCCAAACCGGGTTGCCAGTTCGCGAACGGCATTTCAATCGGTTGGAGCTTTGCGGCACCTTCGGTCGCCGTCAGCAGATGGTCAACGATGGCTTCGTTTTCTTCCGGAGAAAAACTGCAGGTGCAATAGAGCAGGGTGCCTCCATGTTTGAGCGCCGTGAACGCAGATTCAATCAGCCCCTTTTGCTTTCGAGACTGCTCTTTGACTTTCCTTTCGCTCCAAAACTCCCACGTCTTGGGCTTCTCTTTTCGAATCCTCGAATCGCCACTGCAAGGAGCATCCAACATGATGTTGTCGAATCGGTCGGGCACTTTGCGGCCAACTTTTCTGCCGTCCATCAAATAGGTTTTCGCGATTGAAACTCCCTGCCGCTTCAAATTTTCCGCCAGACGATACATCCGTGGCTTGATGGGTTCGACGACCGAAAGCTTGCCTCGGTTTTCCATCATGGCCGCCATATTACAAGCCTTCCCACCGGGAGCGGAAGCCAAATCCAGATTCCATTGATCGGGTTTTGGGTCCAACACCAACGTTGCAAAAATGCTCGATTGCCCCTGCACATAAACGTGCCCAGATTCGGCGAAAGGGCTATGCGTCAGGCGATCGCGCTCGGCTGCGGTCACGTAAAAAGCGTTCTGACACCAGTCAATCGATTGCAACGAAAGCCCATCAGAAATTAGAGCTTCGACCGTTTCGCTGACGGATCCGCGAAGTGGATTGACGCGAAACGAAGTCGTTTTTTCGACTTCAAAGCTACGAAAAACCGATTCAGCATGCTCGGCTCCGACGATCTCCTCCAGTCGTTCACAGTATTCGCTTGTCAGGTAGACCGGTTTCATAAAAAAGTACGTCTTTTCGTGGTCAAAGTTAAAAATTGAAGCCTGCAGCGCAACACCAAAAAATTTCAAAACTGGCTAAACGTTGGCCTTTTTGGGGTTTTTCATTTTCAAACGGAAGATCTCGCCCGCATTTCCTCATGGGACTGAAGCCAAAACAAGGCCAAAAAGCGATAGCACTTTCATGATAGCCGTACAACATGCGGTGCTGGCAGAAGTTTATCCTCGAAGATCGTCTGTTTGCGTTGACATTGCATTTGCCCGGTCAAAACTACCTCTCGTTGTAGCTGATCTACGACACTTTCAACTTTAGGAGAGAAGCCGACCAAGCTTAGGATGGGCACGTCGGAACTGGTCAATTTTATTTTGAAACATGCCAGTTCAAATTTATTGCTCACGGACAGATGCAAGCGTCGAGTCAGGAAGTACTCGCAACTCCCATGCAGAAGTTCTCTTAAGCGTGATCGATTCTTTTCGACACGTAACACGTTCACGATCTTTTTAACTCGTGAATTCCATGCTCAAGACGAGCGTTAACCAGGAGAACAACCATGCAACGTAAACCAATCATCGGCATCAACGCAGATTTTCGTCAAGCTCAAGGCAACCAGCCTTCTTTTTCTGTAGTAACGGCGGGTTACTACGACAGTATCGCCCGAGCTGGCGGGATTCCTGTCATCGTTCCTCCCACCACCAACGAAGATGATGTTTCTCAACTGCTTGAGACACTTGATGGCTTCGTGATGGTAGGCGGAGCCGACCTTGATCCGCGTCGCGACGGTTTCATGGTGCATCCTTCGGTTCGTGCGATGGACGCTCGACGAGAGAAATTTGATCGCATGCTGATGTCTTTGATCGCAGAGACTCGCACTCCGGTTCTTGCGATCGGTGTCGGAATGCAGTTGCTCAACTTGACCATGGGCGGCAACCTGTTCCTGCACATTCCAGAAGATCTGCCAACTGCGATTCCTCACAAAGATTCACAGGATCCCAACCATCGTCACGGCCTCGAGGTGACTCCTGATTCGTTGATGGGGCGTGTTTACGGAGACGGCGAAATTCGCGTTAGCAGTCGCCACCACATGTCAGTCGATGAGGTTGCCGGTGGATTTACGGTTACCGCTCGCTGCCCCGATGGTGTGATCGAAGCGATCGAAAGCGAAATGCAGGATTGGATCGCGATCGGAACTCAATTCCATCCTGAAAATGAAGCCGCTTCAGCACTCGACCTTCGAATCTTTGACGAGTTCATTGAACTTGTTCGTGAGCCAGTTCCCGGAATGGTTCTCAACGCCGCCGCATAAGCTCGCTGGGCGATCAAGGATGATTGCCTGCCGAGACCCCGAGCACCTCGTGCAGAAAATTTCAGAAAGTCAGGGAGCCCCCAATGAGCTCCCTTTCTTTTTGCGCGTAAGTTCTTGAGCGCGCAGCACCGCGGTGGCTCATCTCTTTCCCGCGCAAGCCGTGAAAAGCACACTTCTGACCGACACGATGTCGAAAACCAAAAGTTCGAGTAAACTCTCTGCTATGGAAAAAATGTGCATCTTTGGTGTCGGACTGATCGGAGGGTCGCTCGCTCTTGCGCTGAAACGAAAATCTTTCTGCAAAAAAATCGTCGGCTGCAGTCGAAGTGAGCATCATTTGCAGCGGGCCGTAGAGCTTGGCGTGATAGACGAATATACGCTCGACCCGTGCGAGGCAGCAGAGAATGCCGACCTGATCTTTCTGGGTACGCCAGTCGGAGCGATCGAAAGAGTGCTCGATTCGATCAAGGACTGCATTTCTCAACGCACCATCATCACCGACGGTGGAAGCTGCAAGGCATCCGTCATGGAATCGGCTGTCCGAGCGTTGGGTTCGCTTCCCAGACGTTTTGTTCTTGGGCATCCAATTGCAGGACGGGAAAAAAGTGGGGTCGAGTACGCAGATGGTGATCTGTACGTCGACCACAAAGTGATTTTGACGCCAAACGAAAACACGGATCCCGATGCGATCGAGGTTGTCCGAAAGATGTGGTTGGCTTGCGGAGCGACGGTCGAATCGTTGGGCGTGGAACAACACGACAGGGTCCTCGCGGCCACGAGTCATTTGCCTCACGTTCTGGCTTATGCTCTGGTTGAATCCGTCGCGACCACCACGTACGTGTCGGAAATTTTTGAATTTGCAGCCGGCGGGTTTCGGGATTCGTCGCGAGTCGCTTCCAGTGATCCGACAATGTGGAGAGACATCTGTCTTGAGAATCGCGATGCAATTCTCGAAATGGTTGTTCAGTATCGCGAGCAGCTGCAAAAAGTGGAACGTTTGATCGAGCACGGTGAAAGCGATCAGCTCTACGAGCTTTTCGAGCGGTGCAAACGCGTTCGTGACGAACGATTTGGTTAGTGAGGTTTGGAGCTCGTTTTCATGTTAAAGATGAAAGTCGCCGGGGTTCCCGAGCACTTTAATTTCCCGTGGCATCAGGCCATCGAAAATGGCCGATTTTCCGAAGCCGGATTCGACATTCAGTGGACAGATTTTCCGGGCGGAACGGGTGCGATGATGGAATCGCTCGCCAAAGGAGAATCTGACATCGCCGTCGTGTTGACTCAAGGTGCAATCGCCAAAGTTCTTGACGGGAATCCTAGCCGTATCGTTAAAACTTTCGTCGAGTCGCCACTGTTGTGGGGAATTCATGTGGCCGCGGACAGCGACATTCTCTCAATCGATCAGGTTCGCGGTCGCAAGTACGCGATCAGCCGAAAGGGTTCTGGCTCTCATTTGATGTCGATCGTTGATGCTTCCGAAAGAGGCTGGCCTAGCGATTCCCCTCAATTCGAAATCGTGGGCGGCCTGGAAGGCGGAAGAGAAGCTCTGGCGAACTCAACCGCTGACGTTTTCTTCTGGGAAAAATTCACGACAGCTCCCTACGTCGATTCAGGCGAATTCCGAATCGTTGGCGAAAGGAAAACGATTTGGCCGGCTTTTGTGATTTGTGTTTCGGAGCAATTGATTCGTGACGAACCAGATCAGCTGAAGCAACTTTTCGAAGTTTTGAATCAGCAGTGCAAGGAACTTTCCAATGATCTGGAAGCCGTGAACCTGATTTCGGAGCGTTACAAACTGAATGTAACTGAGACCGAAATCTGGTTTTCGATGACGCACTGGAGCGAGGATTTCGAGATGCCGGAACGGGCTTTGACGGTCGCGATCGAATACATCAACCGACTTGGAATCGCTCAAAAGCCAACAGCGACCGCCGGTGACGTCTGGCATTCGCTGGGTGTGAATTGAGTGTCCATGCTTCGGTTTACCCAAACACTCCCCCTTATTGCCGGTTATTTGTCCGTTAATACGGAAAAGACAGCGTTTTGGACCAATGGCTATGGACAACTAATCGTCTGTTACAAAAAATGACGATACGGGCAAAGAATGGTAGGGTTTTAACTTTCAGATTGCCATTCCCGGGAAACAAATCAACCTTTTTGAGGTAAGACTACACGACGGATCCGCGTCGAGACCTCAAGCGATATTTACACTGGAGAGACAGATATGAGCGTAGCGAGTACTAGCGTGACTGTGACCGAACTGGCTGCAAAAGAAGTCAAGCGATTCATCGAAGAAGGTGACTACGACGACAACGTCGTGCTTCGGATTGGCGTCAGCAGCGGCGGATGCAGTGGCTTCAACTACAGCCTGAACATCGTTTCTGATTACGACGAAGCGAATGACATCAAAATGGAACAGCATGGCGTTGACGTCGTTGTTAACCGTAAGGAAGCTCTGTTCCTTGAAGGTACCACCATCGATTACTACGAAGGTATCGAGCAACGCGGATTCCAATTCCACAACCCACAAGCCAAACGGACTTGCGGTTGCGGAAACTCGTTCGGTGTCTAATTTCGCCAAACGCGACAATGAAAACTACGAAGAGCGACGGATTGAATCCGTCGCTTTTTTTATTGGCGCAGGAGCTGACTTTGTCGGTTGAAGGCGGGCAGCTGAGTAAATATCGCAGGCGATCTTTTCAACCTAAGGCAGCTCAACCGTCTCGATGGCCAAATCGGATTCGCGAAAGATCTCTGCAGCCCGTTCCATGAACTCAGCTTGGTCAAAGAGATTCAGCACTGCGTCGCTGTTCATGACGGTCATGACCTGGTCGATTCCCATCGGCTCGCTGGATGCCATGATCTCTGCAATGTTTGGATCCGAGCGAATCGCCTTCACGGCGGCCGCAATCTCAGGACTGCTCTGCAAATTCCGAAAGCCTGGCGAGTTCAGAAGACCTTCGACAGCTCGAGGCTGATTGACCAGCTGGATCGTTTTTTGAATTTCGGATAAACGATTGAGCTCGGGGAATTTTTCGTAAGGGTTGTACTTTTGCAACACGGGACCGATGTAACTGGTCTTCGCCTGTTGATTGATCTCAAGGACGGAATCGGAAACGAAATTCGCAATCGATAGCAACGACGAACGGTCATCGGACTCACTTGGCGAAGCTTTGAGCTCAGCTGTACTCGCCGCCGACTGCAAGATCATCGGCTCAACCAATTGCAAGCCGCCCAGAAAAAGGAGCGCGGCCACAACGCCTTCGATTGCTCCGACAAAAAATCCCACCCAACGATTATTGGAATCCGCTGACGAACCGTTTTTGAAAAGCGACCTTGAGACAACTGAAACCGCAATCGCGATTCCGAGGCCGATCACAAAGGCGACGGTGGCGTAGGTTGTGACTCGATTTGTCAGCCCGGAAAATCCAGTCCAATCTCTGAACAAAGACTCAAACTGCGGGCTCCAACCTGGCACGAAATGCAGGGCGGCATATACGAACCCGACGGTGGCAAGAACCCTCAACGCCCCAATGCGAAACCCCGCCCATGCTCCAATTCCGACCGTCGCAATACAACCCGCCAAAACAGAATCGCCTTGCCACGCCGCTACGATTGCCGGAATTCCGAACAGCGCAATGCATATCGGCCAAATCGCAATGGTGGAAGTACTGTCCTGTTCGTCGATCTGAGCCATGGTTCTGGTTTGCTGCGACATCGGTTAAATGAGTTGCAAGCTTACGTTGTTGCGATGATGCTGCCAGATCGCTTCAAACAGCTTGGCATTCGATGCATCGTTGCAAGGCTCGATTATCGGGGTCGGCCCGAATGTAGGGACTCAGAATGTAGGGGCTCCAACCATAGCATGTCCCCTGTAAGTTTCATCTCGGAGGCAATTTCAAGAATTCCGTTTCTGGGTGCGTTCGATGATGAGTCCGCCCATCCGTTTACGAATTTCGCTTTTTTCCAATCAGCTTTTTCAATTGAGCCAGCGTCCTTGTGTTCGCGACGTCAGCTTTCGTCAAACAACCGCGGCGGGCTTGTTTGATGCCGTACTTCATATCGTGAAAGCCAGCCACACGATGGGCATCGGTGTTGATCACGATCGGAATCCCATGCGACTTGGCAGCCATCAGATAGCGGTCATTCAAGTCCAAACGGACCGGGTTCGCATTTAGCTCCAGCAGTGTTCCCGTTTCTTTCGCCGCCGCGAAAACCGCATCAATGTCCACATCGTATGCCTCTCGCTTATTCAACAATCGACCTGTCGGGTGAGCGATCATGGTGACGTTTGGATTGTGGCAGGCACCGAGAATCCTGTCCGTGATTTGCTGACGCGGTTGCGATTGGCCGTAGTGCACACTGGCGATGATCCAATCGCCCTGAGCCAACACTTCGTCCGGCAAATCCATGTCGCCGTTCTCAAGGATGTCGCACTCGATACCTTTCAGAATGACAAACGAATCGTCGGCAGCAGCGTTGATTTCGTCGATCTTTTCCCATTGGGCCAGCAAACGTTCTTCATCCAGTCCATTGGCCATCGCGACCCGTTTGGAATGATCGGTGATCGCGATGTACTTCAGCCCGATCGCTCGGGCGGCTTCCGCCATTTCCTCGATCGAGTTCTTTCCGTCAGTGGCCGTGGTGTGCATGTGCAGATCACCCTGCATGTCTTTGACGGTGATGAGCGTCGGCAAATCACCGTCGGCCGCCCAGTCAAATTCGCGTCGTGCCTCGCGGGTTTCAGGATCGAAAACAGGCATCTCGAGCGCCGCATAGACATCGGCTTCCGTTTCGCCAGCAACAAGTTCCTCGCTGTCACCGTCGACGCGATAGACACCCCATTCGTTAACCTTTAAACCCATCGTTTTCGCTTTGCCACGGACAACGACGTTGTGTTCTTTGGATCCGGTGAAGTATTGCAATGCAGCGCCGAATGATTCCTTGGGAACGACTCGAAGATCAACCTGGAATTCATTTTCCAGTCGCACGGACATTTTCGTATCGCCTCGGACGATAGTCGAAGTGATGTCGGCGAAGTTTGAAAAATGATCCATGACGGCCGTCGCATTGGTGGAGGTAACCAGAATGTCGAGATCACCAATTGTCTCCTTTCCTCTGCGATAGCTTCCGGCGAATTCGAGCTGGCCAATCTCTGCGCATTCTGCCATGTGAATTCGAATTTGATCGGCAATGCGATCCGCGTGTTTCCAAAGGATACGCTTATTCGCTTCAACAGCGATCGCGATGCCATCAAGGATCGCCTGTTCGGTCTTCGCTCCAAAACCAGACAATTCGCGGACTTGCCCTGCCTCACAAGCCGCCTTCAACTGGTCAAGATTCTCAACGCCCAGCTCATTGAACACGGCTGCCGCTTTTTTGGGCCCCATCTTTGGCACGTTGAGCAAATCCAGAACGGTTCGCGGCACTTCCTGGAACAGATCTTCCAATTGCTGCAGTTTGCCGGTTTCACATAGCTCCTTGCACTTTTCGGAAACGCCTTTCCCGATCCCATCCAGCTTGGTGATGTCGTTGCCGGATTCCAGTTGTGCCTGAATCGACTCTGGCAGATCGCGGATGACACGAGCCCCGTTGCGGTAAGCTCGTAGTCGAAACGCATTCGCGCCCGTGAATTCAAGTAAATCCGCAAGCTGATCCAAGGTCTTTGCGATTTTGGTATTGTCCATGTCGATTCAGAAGTAGCAATTATTTGAATGGAAGGAAACGGCTGCGGTTGCTTCCGCCGCTCGGAGTCACAAGCGACTCAGGCTCGCAAAGATTAGACCGAGAATTAGCCCGTACACAACACCTGCAACAATCAGAGTTAACGCGCATTTCAACCCGGATTATTCACGATGCGCGGGCGTCAATATTGAGAAGGCCTGTTTCATTGGAGCATTGTTCCAAGTTTGTGGTTTCGAAAGTTCCCCCACGAGGTGAATTGATGAATCTGCAAAAACTGCCGCCACTTCAGGGGAGTCGCCTCAAACATCCAACCAGACGCCTGTCGTCGTGAATAATTCCGGTTCAATAACCGACGCGTTGGCCCCAATTGATGCGTCCGAAACCATCGACGGTAAGCGGGCCATGGGAAATGCCGCACCACCTGCAGAACCACCCATTAAAGCGTCCTTTCGACTGCCGCGTCATCCTCGACGTCGAAAGTGCAAAACAGGTTGGTCGTTGAGTTTTTCTACGGTATCCAATATTCTAACCGACAGCGCCAAGCCACCCAATTCTGAACCGATCAACACAGCCCACACGTTTAAAAATGCCAAAAGATTTCCTTAAAGGTGCATCCGACGAATATGACGTCGTCGTTATTGGCAGTGGGCTCGGAGGAATGACCGCAGCCAACATTCTGGCTCGCGATGGCATGAAGGTTCTGTTGTTGGAACAGCATTATAAACTCGGTGGACTGGCGACCTGGTTCAAACGCCCAGGCGGACACATTTTCGACATCTCACTGCACGGGTTCCCTTACGGGATGGTCAAGAGTTGCCGTCGCTATTGGTCAAAAGAAATTGCCGATTCGATTGTGCAGTTGAAAGGCGTTCGATTCGATAATCCGATGTTCTCGCTGACGACGACCTTCGACCGAAAGGACTTCACCAACCTGCTGACGACCCAGTTCGATGTTCAGGAAGAAACCGTTTCAAAGTTCTTTGATACGGCTCGCAGTATGAACTTTTATGACGACCAGGAACGCACCACGCGTGACCTGTTCGAGGAATTTTTCCCCGGCCGCGAAGACGTGGTTCGACTTTTGATGGAACCGATCGTTTACGCAAACGGTTCGACGCTGGAAGATCCTGCTCTTTCGTACGGCATCGTGTTTTCAAATTTTATGTCCAAAGGCGTTTTCGTTTTCCAGGGCGGAACGGACAAGCTTGTCAAAACGATGGAGAAAGAACTGAAGGGCAACGGCTGCGACATTCGAATCAATTGCGACGTGGAGAAAATAAACGTCGCCAACGACGCGGTTCAGTCCGTCGTGGTGAACGGCCGAACGATCAAATGCAAAGCCATCGTTTCCAATGCGAATTTGCGGTCGACGATCTTTAACATGGTCGGCGAAGACCATTTCGATTCGTCTTTCGTCGATGACGCTCGTGAAGTTCGCCTGAATAACTCCAGCACTCAGGTTTACATGGCGATGAACCCGGACGACACGGTTCCTCGCGAAACGGGAGACCTGCTGTTTTCCAGCACCGCGGAACGCTTTCAAACGGACCTGCTGCTTAGCCGAGACATCACCAGCCGCACGTTCTCTTTTTACTATCCGGACACGCGACCGGACGGAAAAGAACGAACGTTAATCGTGTCCAGCACCAACGCAAATTTCTCGGACTGGGCGGACTTGAGCAAAGAAGAATACGAAGCCAGCAAAAAAGATCTGATCGCTACGACGTTCGATGCTTTGGAAAAATACGTGCCGAATTGTCGTGAGCGAATTTCGCATGCCGAAGCGGCGACTCCGATCACGTTCGAGCATTACACGAAACACATTAACGGCGCTTCTTTCGGCACCAAGTTCGAAGGGCTCGCGGTGAGCCGCCAATTGCCTCAACAGGTAACTGGGCTTTATCACGCGGGCAGTTGCGGGATCATCATGTCGGGTTGGCTGGGCACGATCAACTATGGCGTGATCGTCGCGAACGATGTGATCAACCAGCTTTCGAGCGCCTCGATGCCGGCGTAACGTTTCGGTCTTTCCAGTTTCCGTTTCAAACTTCGCACTTCTTAAACCTTCGCAGCTCCTTTTCGGTCGCAATCATGTCCCTCGAAGCAATTCACGCCGCCATTCCGCACCGCGCTCCTATGTTGCTGGTCGACGAAATTGTCAGCCAGGAAGAAGACTCCATCGTTTGCCGCAAAACGTTTCGTGCTGACGAGTATTTCTTCCAAGGGCACTACCCGGATCAACCGATCACTCCGGGCGTGATCCTCTGTGAAGCAACCGTGCAATCGGGAGCGGTTCTGTTGGCGTCGAAAATGCAAGAGTCAACTGGCGTTCCTGTTCTGACTAGAATGTCCGACGTGAAATTCAAAACCATGGTCAAACCCGGCGACACGATTGAGATGTCAGTCAAAATTGACGATGTCGTTTCGTCAGCGTTTTACTTGACGGGTGTCGCCAAAGTTGACGGTAAAGTCGCGGCTCGCCTTTCGTTCACTTGCACTGTTGCGGAAACCAGTTAACCGATTCTTTCGCATAGCGGACCTTTCGAACGTGCCGCATAGTTTGCTCCACTTTGGCAGCCTATCTCAGTTTCAATTCATTTTTCCAAAGTTTCGCCAGTATGGATTTCTTGCAGTTAAGCGGAAAAACGGTTGTCGTTTTCGGCGTGGCCAACAAAAAGTCAGTCGCATGGCACATCGGCAAGACTCTTGAAGAACACAACGCGAAAGTCATCTATGTCGTTCGCAGCGAGGCTCGACGTGAATCGACAGCAAAAATGCTTGCCGATCGCCCCGTCTATGTTTGCGATGTTGAATTCGAAGAACAGATCGAAGCCGTTCGCGACCAGATCGCGACGGATCATCCAGAACCGATCGCAGGGCTCGTTCATTCCATCGCTTTCGCCGCGTACGATGAAAGCGGGATCAAACCGTTCCACGAAACAGGCAAACAGCAGCTGTTGAGAACGTTTGACATTTCCTGCTATTCGTTCATCGCCATCAGCAACGCCTTTAAAGAGCTACTGGCAGAGGATGCTTCGGTCGTAACGATTTCCATTTCGACGACGACGATGGCCAGCGAAAATTACGGTTTCATGGCTCCCGTGAAAGCGGCTCTCGACAGCTCACTCGCCTTCCTTGCAAAGAGCTTCAGCAAGTTTTCTTCCGTTCGATTTAACGCGGTGGCTCCGGGATTGCTCAAAACATCTGCCTCTGCTGGAATCCCCGGTTACGTCGACGCCTACCTGTTTGCCGAACAGGTCATTCCGCGAGGAAAGGCTTTAAAAACTCAGGAAGCTGCCGACGCAGCGTGTTTCCTGCTAAGCCCGCGATCGTCTGGAGTTAATGCTCAACGAGTCGTCATCGATGCGGGAATGTCGATAAATTATTTTGACAATGAAATCGTGTCCAAACAGATGAAGCTGGATTAAAGCGACGTTGGCTTGTGTATAATCGGTTTGGTGGGAACCCTCTAATTGAACCGGAATTATTCACGACGACAGGCGTCTGGTTTGATGTTTGAGGCGATTCTCCTGAAGTGGCGACAGTTTTTGCAGATTCACCAGTTCCCGTGGTAGGTAAACTGTCGAAACTCCAAAAACTTGGAACAATGGCCCAATGAAACGAGCGCTCTCAATTTTGACGCCCACGCATCGTGAATAATCCGGGTTGAAATGTGGCCGATTCAAAAAACGGCAAAACGAATGGGCATCCGATTCCACTGCAACCATTGCGACCGACAGCTTAATGTGAAAGCGAAACAGGCAGGGCAATTCTGTCTCTGCCCGGAGTGCGAAAATGAAATTCAAATTCCGATCGAATCGGCACCGCACAAGAAGAAACGCCGCCGGTCACCGAACGCGAACGCGATGGCTTCGGTCTCGCGATTGACCGCCAACAGTCTTGAACTGAAGCGTAAACCCGACACGGAAGTTAGCCTCACTCCTGCTGCAACATCGCTGCCGACTCCTGCGATTTCGCCAAGACCGAATTCCTCATTGGAAAACGCGGATTTGGTGCCTCAAGATTCTGCCCCAGCAAGCGACTCATTTTCAAAGG
>CAYZPA010000112.1:0-14428 GCA_964479855.1 uncultured Pirellulaceae bacterium | reverse complement strand
GTCGGGTTGCCATTGCGAGATTGCCTTTGCGAAACGAACTTAATCAACAGCCCGGTCAGCGAGTGGACCGTGTTTCTTCGCTAACGCGTTTTGAAGTTGCATATTTGAGATGAAGTTTCGCATTTTAAGCGATAAAACATCTGTAAATTTAGAAATACCAGCACGACGCGCCGGCGAGTGAGTTTGGAATCCCGGAAAGACCCACTCGCTTGCGCGTCGGGCTTGTATTGGTACAACATCAATACTTGCGTGTCAGATTGCCAGTAAATCAACACGCCGAGTCGCTCAAGGTTGAGTCATCCGGGACCGATTTCGTGCGGTTGCGTGTCGCCAGCAAAGCGGCTCGCGCTGACTCTTCGTCACCATGGAAGCGATTTCGGTTCACGCCGTAAACGCAAACGGGCTTATAGACGTTGCCTTCAATGGCCAGGTCAATCAGATCCTCCGCTGACAGGCACAACCGCCCTGCCCTTTTCGAAAGTACAAACTTGATATCGCCGACACCGTGAAACGATCGATAGACGACTTCGGTGCAAACAAGTTTGTTGGCACGGCGAAAGTCAAATTCAAAATCGTACTGCTTGCCCTCATGAGTCAACGCTGTCGAAATGGCGGCCGCGATGTCTTGCGTTTCCAGTTGTGGGCGAAGCACAGTGCAGCAATCGACCGAAAGCGTATCCGATAGTTCGCGAAGTCGAACGCCGTCTTTGCGAGCTTCGAGAATTCGAATCGGATCTGTGCAACGTTTCGCCCGTTCTGGTTCCATCGCGACGCCAATCTGATTCCGCTGCTGAGCCGTCCCGATGTGCAACGCGGCGTGCGGCCAGAATCCGGGAAGGAAAATGTTGGTCGTTGCGTCGTCATGTCGAGTAATAATCACGTCGCCGGGCTGTAACAGTTTCGCAATCTTTCGTTGGACTCCCGGCGTTACCCGTTTGCGTTTCCAGTGGAGTCGAAGCTCCGCAATCAAACTTCCTGAAAGCTTGAAAATCGCAAAACTGACATTGCGATAACCCGATTGGTGCCGACGCAAAAACGAATGCCAACGATATTTGAAACGTCCCTTGGTATAGTAGCGGGCACTCGATTCGATCCACGGTTCTTCGGCTTGCAACATTGAAACAATTGGGCCGACGACGGGATGGTCACTGAGAGATTCGATCTCCGCCCGCGAAGTTTCCGCCTGTTTGACGCCCGTCAGAAAGATCCAAATGTTCCTTGGCGAGGTCAGCGACTTGTAGATTTGGGAAAATTCCTTGCGAGCGATACCGAATCGAGGCTCCGCTTCGTCGAGCTTACTGCGCACGATATCATTTTTGCGAAAGTTATCGATCAGGTAGCGTCCTGATCGAACCAGAAGACAGGCCGTGCACCACGCGACGGTGAAAACTTGCGCATGATACTCGGCCGGCACCTTTCGTTTTTTCAAAACCAGCGGGCGGAGTTCGGCAAGGTTCTGGTGAAGCGCTTTTCTGGTTCTCAGGTACTGGGCAAACGCGGTGCGAACTCGTTCGTCCTCGTCAGGAAGAAAATAGCCACGCTCCGTCGCTGCAAGTGCATCCTGAACCTCGGTCGCGAGCGATTCTTCTGAAGGCATCAGAGCGCCCACCGTGACCAAAGTGCGGGCCGCCGATTTGACTCTTCGCTCAATTTCCTGATTTGAAAACACGTCGGAAATTGTAATTGAATATTGCTTATGGTGTGTTGCGTGAGTGCGGTAGTTCAATCGATCTTTATTCGGAGAGAGTTTTGACCCCGGATTATTCACGAGGCGTGGGGGTCGAAATAGAAAAGGCTTATTTCCCTTCCCGTATTCGTTTGTCGTTTGGCTTCGAAAAGTCGCATCAGGAGCTCTGTTTGCATTGGGCTTGTCCAGCCGTTAAAACGTTACGGAAATTGAACTGGCCGGAACGTGATCTATGAAATCGGAAATGCAGCAGTTCTATCAGGATTTGAGAGCTTCTGTTTTTGCCGGAGTCTCGATCGAGTGCGGTGAAAAGTGGGCTCCGAGCGCAGAACTACGGCTCAAGGACATTGAAGCGTTTGAATCGTTTGAGTCGGCGGGCTCGCAAACCAGCACGGTCCGCAGCAACGATCGGCTCGAAGCCGCGATTGAAACTTACAAGCATACCGGATCCATGTTGCCAGTCTTGGAAGGTTTGTCGACACGAGTCAACGCTTGGCGACGTGTCAAGCGGCTCTTTCGAAGATCGATGTTCTATGTGATTTGCGTGTCGGCCGTTGCTGTCACGGGGCTTGTTGTCTTTCATCGTTACGTGGCGCCGCAAATGCAAATGGTCAGACAGGATCTGATTGAATTCGCCGGCGCGAAAGGATTGCCCAATCGCTTCGACGTCATCGGAATGGTGCCTTACGTTTCTGCGCTCTTTGCGATTCTGTTGGCGGCGATGATTGTCTGGATGCTGCTCGGTGGAATCGCCAGAATGGGTTGGTGGATTGGAGGCCGGCAATACGTTCGCTATCAGACGATGGCTTCCGCAATTCGAGCGATGCGGATGCTGGTCGCCAGCGGTGTTCCAAAGCGGGAAGCGGCCACGATCGGAGTTCGGTTGGCGGCCGTCGACAAATTCGGTCGCGCAGAAATCTTGCACGTTGTTGAGACCATGGATGACGACGCGATTCAATCGTCACAATGGACAGACTATTTGAAAATGGTTGCCGAGCGGCAATATTTGTCAGCACGATCTTACGGTCCGTTGCTCTTGGTGACCGTAATCTGTGGGTTGATCGCATTGATTTACACGCTGCTGGTCTACGGGCCTTTCGTTTCGCTTTTGTACGATCTGGCGGTGAGGATACGCGTATGACAGATCATTTCACGGGCGAGCATATCGCGGGCGAACATGCCGAAGGCGATTCGATTGGATCGAACCTGTTGGCTTCGCGCTGGGACAAGATTCACCAGATCAAAAATCAAATCGCAGAAGAGCTGGATATCAAAAGCGAAGGGATTGGCGGAACGTTGAGCAAGCAGGTGATGGCAGTCTGTGAGTTTCTGCGCGGGCCGGCGCGATATGAGGGCGTGATTTCTCGACCGGAAGTACTTGCAATCTGCAATCCACTGCTGGACCTTCCAGACGACCATCAAATCACGCAGCACGATATTGCCAGAGCCACGCATGAAGGCTTGTGCACCCTTGCCAGACATGGATCCGCAACGGCCAGCCTGTCACGGATGTTGCTGTATCCATTTTTCTTGAGCGTTGTGACCGTGTTTGCGGCGATTTTCTTTAGCTTCTACGTTATCGAATCGTTTGAGGAGATGTATACCGAATTTGGTATCGCACTGCCTCGAGTGACGAATTTGGTTTTGGGCACCGCGCGATTGGTGCGAAACTACACGGTTGCGATCGTCTTGCTGACTACCGGAATTCCCGCATTTTTCTATTGCTTGAACTGGATCGGACACAAGAATCGCGAAGCAGGTCAAAGCTGGTTGGATGTAAAATTGGCACGCAAGCGAACCTTGGCGGCAAGATTCCTTTTTCATGTAAGCTTGCTGCTGGAGTCCGGCCTACCGCAACCTTTGGCGATCGAGACGGCATCGGCTGCTTCGGGACGCAACTGGCTGCGACGTCGTGCGAAACGTGGACGTACGAATCAGCAGCAGGTAGCCAGCTTCTTTGGCGGACGAAAATTTGCCGTTGCTGACAACGCCTTGCTGGCCGAGCCGGTTCTTGTGAAAATCCGATTACTTCGACAGGTCGCGACGTGGTACCGCGATTCAACATCAGGAATTAGTCACTGGTGGATTGAATTGTTCGTGGCGGTTTATGTCTGGCTAATGGTCGCTGCGATCGTGATTGCAGTATTTTCGTTGTTCGCTCCTTTATTCGCAATCGTCGGTGGTCTGACAGGCGGCGGAATGCCCGGAGGGATGATGTAATGGCGGTTGGTGTTGAAACGGTTCGACAGACCATGTTTGCGGAAGAAACCGTTCGCGAACTTGCTGCGCAGTTGGCTCCCGATCAACGGTTTGTGGTGACGATGTTGGCGATGTCACGCTTGCAAGGAATCGATATCGAGACAATTGCAAATGCGTACTCGATCGAAAAACAGAGTTTCGCAACTCGCTGGTTTTTGGAACAACTTGCTTCGAAAAAAGATGCTTTGGCGATCCTGAAAGAAAGAAACCCCTTGTTGCCGGAGGAGTGTTCCAAGGCTTTGCTTTTCGCCGAAAAAAGCGGATCGCTGGATTCGTTTTTTCGGGCATGGTTGTCACAGACCACGAATGATCAGGCGAATGTCGTGCGGCATGAGGAAACGTTTGCGGCGTCGATGTGGCGAATCATCTGGCGCGTTCTTTTCGTCGTTAGCGTCATGACATTTATCATGCTATTTATCGTTCCCGAATTTCAGAAAATGTACGAAGAGTTCGGGCTCGAGTTACCTCGTTCCATGCAGCTGGCCATGTACCTTGCGCACCTGATCGCCAGTCTGTTTCCGCTTATGTTTCTGATCGCAATGGTCCTGTTCATTGTTTATCTTGTGCGCGGCGGCATCGCAGCAATCCGAGGCTATTTTGAACGATGGATGCCAGGAAGTTGGCGTCGAGTCCGTTTGTCGCGAGGAGTCAAGCAGCGGCAGCAACTGGCATGGAAGGCTCAATCGGTTTTGATGCACGACAAAACAAGGCTGTTGGATGTTCCGGAACTTTTTCAGCAGCGTAAAGTTTCCAAACGGGAAGGCGAGGCCTTGATGATGTCCGGCAATCCGGAAACTCAAGCGTGGCTTTTGCGAAATGCGTCACAGCGGCGTCATCGGAATTCTCAGGAACGGTCTGTCGCCTTCACCAAGGTGCTTGGTTGGTCGATTCATATTATCTTGGGCGCAATGACGATCCTGTTGGCGATCGCAATCTTTTCTTCTCTGATCACCATCATGCAGGGGCTGGTCTGATGTTTTCAGTCGCAAAGGAAGTTCCCGGTTTTCAAAGGTCGTGTTTGACCAGACCGGTGAGCACTCGAAGCGGGGTCCTTCAAGTCGAAACTCTGATCGCTTGTGTGGTCATGGTGGTGGCGATGAGCTTCGCGTCGACGCTCGTTTTTCGAATCAACCATATCTGGGCAGACGTCCAGCAACATCAGTTTGCGATCAGCGAGCTTTCCAATCAACTGGACGAGCTAACTCGATTGTCGAAGGCGGAAGCTGAGAAGCGAATCGAGTCCCTGCAACCGTCGGAGTCGTGCAGAACGACGCTTGTCGCACCAGAAATCAGCGGGAACATTCAGCAGGATGATCTTGGGACGCGGATCGACTTGCAGATTAACTGGAAACGAAAGCACGTCGGCAATCCCGTCAAATTGTCCGGCTGGCTGTCGAGTTTGCAGGTCGGCGACACGGCAAATCCCAAGGCGGAGGATTCGAAATGAACTGCTTTGAAAAAGCTGAACGTCGGCGGATGAGTCATGGCTACATCATGATTGACATGCTGGTTGTAGCTTCGATTTCTGCCATGCTGATGTCAATGGTATCGATCTGGATTTATCAATCGATGCGTTATTCGATCAAAGTCAATGATCGAGAGCAGCACTATCGATCGATCGCTCGGCTATCGAGCCAGCTTCGCAGTGACGTGCGAAACGGCACCGCCATCGAATTGGTTGATGGAGCGTTGATTGTGACTCTTGCTGGTGACGGTGAAGCTGAACCGGCGAAACGAAAGTTTACTGTCGATGGGAATTTGGTTCACGTTTCGGACGACGGCTCCGACCGAGGCCTGTCGTATCGAGATGATTTTGAATTCGCTCCCAATGCGAAACTTCGGTTCGACGATAGCGAACTTCCGAATTGGGTGACGTTGGAAATTGGACGAAGCTTTTCAGATATGACGGTCTCGAAAAAGTTGCCGGTCGAAGCAAGGCTCGATGCTGAAATTCGAGTTGGTCCACGTTTACGAAATGCCTCAAGCAAGGAGGACGCCGATCGTGAGTGATTTCTTTTCAGTGGACCGTACTTCAGACCGTGCTTCCAAATATCGAATCTTTGGAACGTCCAGTCGAGCCAATCCAAATCGTCGCGGCGTTGTGTTGATTGCTGTCCTGGTCTGTCTTGGTGTGATCGCTGCAATCATGTTTTCGGCGATGCAAACCAGCCTGCGTCATCGGCGACAGATGGCCCGCGAATTGCAGATGGAACAAACACGTTGGTTGGCAGAAGCGGGAATGAATCAAGCCGTTTCGGCAATCGAGTCAAAGGATGAAGCCCGAGTCTTGCGGCTCGCTGATGGAAAATCGTACCAGCCTGAAATTGCAGGGTACGAGCCGGCAAGTGTAAGTGTGTCGGCGAAACGAAGCTCTTCCGGCGATGCAGTCATCGTGGAAGTCGTAGCGTCGATCGGTGATTTGGATCGTCCGGAACTTGTCACTCGGCATGAACTCCGATCAAAATTTCAATTTGAAACGAAAGTAAATGATGGACAGGAAAAAGAATAGCGGCTCGCCAATTCGGTCTGGCTTTACGCTGGTGGAATTGTTGGTCGTGGTGGCAATCATCGGGATCCTGATCGGGATGTTGTTGCCGGCGGTACAACAGGTTCGTGAGGCTGCTCGAAGAACCGCGTGCTCCAATAATCTCGCGCAGCTCGGCTTGGCGATGCACAACTATGAGTTCTCGTTTGGCCACTTGCCGCCGGGAGTCATTGAGAAAACGGGACCCATTCAGAACGTTCCAACCGGCCAGCACATTGGCTTTTTCGTTCAGCTTCTTCGCTTCATCGAACAGAATGGGGTGGCCGACGCGATCGACGTGGATGCGGGAGCTTACGCCGCGATCAATGCTTCCGCGCGGGCGGTCATTATTCCTCCCTACACCTGCCCTTCGCGAGCGATTGCGATGAATCCTGCAGGAACAATCGGGTTAAGCCACTATGCTGGGTGTCATCATGGAGTCGAAGCTCCGATCGACACCGACAATAACGGCTTGCTGTTTTTGAACAGCGCCGTGACTTACGGCGACATTTACGATGGGAGCAGCAATACGATTCTGATCGGAGAAAAAGCACCGGCCGCTGCGGCAGTCGATCTTGGTTGGCTGTCTGGAACGCGATCGACGTTGCGAAACGGAAGCGAGCTACTCGCCCAACAGGCTTGGAATGCCAAGTACTCGATGGGGAATTTGAAGGCGACTGATGTTGGCGGTTTCAGCAGTCCACATCCGGGCACCTCAGGTTTTCTAATGGCAGACGGCTCTGTAAAGCAAATGTCACTCGGAATCCCGGGCACTTTGCTGAACGACCTGGCTAACCGAAGCGACGGCGCGATGATGGGCGACTACGAACGGTAGACGCGGCGTCAATCACTCCACAGTGCCGAAGGCACGGCATGCGATAGCCCCGGTGTGAACCCGGGGTGGCCGGTTTAAAACAATAAAAGTCACGAAGCGACGACATGAATAGCCCTGGGCGTTAACAGTTTCCGGCTTGCCGTCGTTTGGCTGTGCCTGAGACGCGGCGTCAATCACTCCACAGTGCCGGAGGCACGGCATGCGATAGCCCCGGGTGTGAACCCGGGGTGGCCGATCCACAACAATGAAAGTCGCGAAGCGACGACATGCGATTCAGGCTGAACGTCGTCGCTCAGCTAACCCGGAATTATTCACGACGACAGGCGTCTGGTTTGTCCTTTGAAGCGATTCTCCGGACGCGGAGGCAAGTTTTGCAAATTCGTCAATTTCACGTCGTGGGTGACCTGTCGAAACCACAAACTTGGAGCAATACCCCAGTGAAACAAGCTTTCTCCACGTCGACGCCCACGCCTCGTGAATAATCGGGGCTAACGACTGCGTTATCTCAATTCGCGTTCGCTTCATCAGCTCAATTCGCGTTCGTTTCGACCGCTGAATCGACCTTTGGTTTCAGTACCAATCCCAGCAGCACGCCCACAATCATCAAGACTCCGATCGCCAACGCCACGTAGCTGTATCCCTCGCCGATCAAATACTGAATCGAGTTCCATGTCAGACCCGCACAAAAGACGGCAAAAAAGATTGGCTCCAGTGGAAACAATGGCAATCGGAAATGCGAATTCGGTTTGGCTTGGCCGTCCCGACGACGAAACACGATCAACGAAAGAACCGTGACTCCAAGGAAGCTCCAAAAATACGGCGCCGACGCAACGACAAGAATCAAAAACACTTTTTCGTAACGACTGCAAATCCCGATCAACAGCAACGTCACAATCGCCTGCAAAATGATCGCTTGCCAAGGACAGTTCCTTGCCTGATCCCAACCGGACAGGAATCGAAACGCGGGATAGTCTCTGCCGACCGCATAATAAATTCGCGGGCTTGTCAGAATCATGCCGTTGATGGCTCCAAGGCAGGAAATGCAAACCAGAGCCGCGATCAGTTCCTTGCTGCGATCTCCCAGAAAGTGTCCTTTGCCCAATGCCGTTCCAACCAGATCGATCGCTGCCGATTTTGAGGCAGCCATGTTTTCGTAACCCAGCCCGGTAACCAGAGCGATATTAAAAGTGACGTACACCAACGTCACGATTCCGATTCCGAAGATGAGAGCGCGCCACAGATTGCGCTTCGGCTGCTTGATCTCCGCTGCGACCAGAGCCACATCGTTCCAGCCGCCGAAAGTGAACATCACCAAAACCAACGGCAACCACAGACTCTGAAGCGATTGGAACGCGGAAACCAAGGAGCCCGATTTTGCTGAATTGGAATCGGCCGGCGGCACATCGGCTGACGAGTCCTCCGGTGCGTTCGAATCCGGAACTACTTCGGCCGCTGGCTGCGAATTCAAATCTGTCGTGGAATCCGCCCCCGAATAGGGATGAGTGAACGCCAGCAGAATGATCAGGCAAATGCCGGCGACTTTGGCGATGGTTAGGACGTTCTGAGTCCGTTTTCCGTTTTGAATTCCGATCAGATTGGCTGCCGTCAGGCCTGTTACGGCCACCACCGCGCAGGCGATTTTCAAAGTCGCTTCGGAGACGAATTCGACTCCTGTCCACGGTGTCAAAATATGAGCGAAATGTTCGGCGAAGACGACCGCCATGATGCCGATGTTCGCTGGCCTGACGATCCAAAACGAAGCCCACGCAAACATAAATGCCAACGGATGGCCGTAGGCTCGTTTCAAGTAGACGTAATCGCCTCCCGGTTCATCCGGAAATCGAGTCGTTAGCTCGATGAAACAAGCGGCTCCAACCAAAACGATGAAACCCGCCGCGATCCACAGGCAGACCATCGTGGAGGTATTTCCAGCCAGTCCGGCAACGTCGGAGGCTGATCGAAAAATTCCGGCTCCGATAATGGTTCCGACGATGATGCAGACGGCATCCAGCAAGGAGAGGGTGCGATGCGGTGATTGGACCATTGAGTCAGTGTCCTGTGGCAGTTTTCGCCCAGAAAAGCGTGTTCGGATGTCAAAGTCGGTCCTGATCGAACTGGACTTTTTTGAGTTCGTCAATATATTGTAGGTGAAATTCAATCCTCCTTTGAAAGGGCTCTATGCCAAAAGAAGAATCTTACGAAGTTGACGGTACCGTCACGCAGGCCTTGGCCAACACCCGCTTCCGGGTAGAGCTTGAGACCGGCGACGAAGTCCTTGCGCACGTCGCGGGCAAAATGAGAAAGAACTTTATTCGAATCGTTCCCGGCGACAAAGTGCGCGTGGAACTCTCTCCCTACGATCTGACCAAGGGTCGAATCGTCTATCGTGAGCGATAATACGCTTCTTTGACACGGTAGTTTGCCGCTTTCCTGATTTTGCTTTCTGCGGTGGCTTTATGGCCACGGTTCGCTGCTGCAATTCAAGGCAGGGATTGGTTGCGGACGAACGCCCGTGACTGCGGTGCTTAGGTATTGGCTGCGATTTGGGTTCAACGTTACCGTGGGTAGCTGGGCTCGCCAGAGTTCAGGCCAGTCCGGCTTCAAGTTCAAGCCCGCTTAAGTTTTGTCTGCGCAATTTTTGTCTCCGTGCGGCGAGCCCAAAATCATGGCAGATGAACGCATCAAGGATCATGTCTTTTCGCTTGTTTGGTTTATTTCGCGGTCAAGAACATCAGCGCAACGGAAGCTTCCTTCAGCAAGTTTTTCGAACCGCGAACGAACGCCGATAAGCGCGAATTGCATACACACACTGGTGACCGTTGGTCACCGGAACACTTTCGTCTCTGATTCATTCGCTTGAGGTATTTGGCGCGGTATTCGGCGTAGTATTTTTCTTATTTTGAACCCGCACTGACCGTCAACCAGATTCCAAAAAGCGCGACCGTGGTTCCCGCGATGGCGAATCGACTGGCCTTGTGCCCGTAGAAAAACCACACAACGGGAATCGCAAACAGCGGGCAGGTCGAAAGCAACGTTTGAGCGACCGCCAAGTCACCAAACTTGTAAGCCTTTTGGCTAAACCAGATTCCGAGCCACGTTCCCATCGCCGTCGCTGGAAGGAGGAACTGCAAGTAGGTCCACTGAAACAGTTTGCTTAGTGAAGCTCGATCTTTTTTTCGTACCATCAGAAACGCCACCGTCGCGATACCCGCAATCAGCAATCGAATCATCGTCGCCTCAAGTGCACCACAGTCTTGCATGCCCTGTTTTGAAAAGAGCCCACCGACTGCCTGGCAAACTGCGCCCGTGACCCCGCAAGCAATTCCAGCACCGAAATTTCCAGGCATGAGTCCCGGAGATTCGACATCGGCGCGGCGATCGGAAACGACGGCAATCACCCCCGCCATCGTGAGTAGGATTCCGGAAAACACCACCGGTCCAATCCGCTCTTCCAGGAAAAGATAGCCCAGCACCGTTGCGAACAGCGGGCTGAAGCAGGCCACAATCAGAGCCCTTCTCGGCCCGAGAATTTGTAGGCTGCGAAAAGACAGCGTGTCGCCAACAACAATGCCAATCAAGCCACTGGCTCCCAGCCAACCCCACGAAGACAAGCTGGTCGTGAATTCACCGCCACCGAAAATCAGACTGGAGACGATCAGATGGCCAACAATCAGAACGCAGCCGATGCAGTTTTTGCACGCGTTAAGCGTAAACGCCGGCAGGTTAATTTTCCCCCAAAGCATGCTGGAAAAAGTCCACAGCAGCGCCGCAAACAAAGCAGCAAACTCTCCTTGATTCATGAGTTAAATTTCTTGGCTCGTTCGGCAATTTGGAGTCAATCGTCAGATACTAATCGAAACGAGCAATACTGACAGTGGATAAATCGCTGCGTGGGGTACGCCGAGCCAAGGCAACGCGTGAGACTGGTTTCGGTTTGTTGAAACCGGCGACTACCCTAAACGGAATTATTCACGACGACAGGCGTCTGGTTTGCACTTTGAAGCGATTCTCCGGACGCGGAGACAAGTTTTGCAAATTCGCCAATTTCACGTCGTGGGTGACCTGTTGAAACCACAAACCTGTAGCAATACCCCAATGAAACAAGCTTTCTCCAAGTCGACGCCCACGCATCGTGAATAATCCGGGCTTAAATACTCCCAAATGCCAGTTCAGCTCCACTTGTAATTGATACTGGTTAGAACATTCGGATTCGGCTACAGCAGATGCAGGACTTGGGGCGGATGAAGAAAACCAGTCCCAACGTCAGAACAACCAAAACGGCAAACATGCTCCAGTGAATCGGAACATTTTTGAAATAGTCTTCCCGGCTGCAACCATGGCAGTAACGTTTTACGGGTTTGTTAAAACGCCGATTCACCCTGGATCCCTGTTTGAGTGACGATGAGAAAAAAAAACCGGCGCTGCCCAATGGGCAGGCCGGCTTTTCGAATCAAAAAATACTCACTTGGTCAAGCGAACTTAGGCACGTCGACGTCGGAAGGTAACCAAACCAGCCAACGCAATCCCTACCAAGGCCGCCGAGCTTGGCTCAGGAACAGCTGAGACAGAAATCGAACCGTCAGAGAACTGAACATTGCCCAAGTTGTTGCCGATAACAGACAAAACCGGATTTGGGCTTCCGGGGTTAGCGAAATTCAGCAAAAGCGTGTCTCCTACTTGAGCGCCAGAAGAGACATTAAAGACGAATTCACCTAGTTGGCGAGGCCCCGTTATTGCAACCGGACCAACAGCATTTCCATCAGTCAGCTGTCCGTTGTAGTCAGCATCCGTGGGCACGCCTGTTTGGAATGTGGTAATGAATCCAGTGTTATCCAGTGGATTAATTGGATTGAATTCAACGAAGGTAAAGCCAGCAGTGATGCCCGTGTCGTTCGTGTCGCCGAAGTCAACCGGCAGTTCCAAGCCCGACAACTCAGCTAATCCATCCGGATCTTCGACGAACAATCCAACAGAGACGTTGTCTGTGCCAGCGATCGTGGAAACGTTTTCGATGGAAACTATGAGATCAGCGTCGCTAACAGCTGACAGCAAAAAAACAAAACAAAGGCACATCGCGAAAATTGATTTCTTCATAACATCATTACTCCAAGTTGTTGTTAAATATCGGGCCGCAAAAGCCTCGCGGCCCGATGAGGATAAGTCGTTAGGCTATTTTTTTGACACTTCAAGAAGGTCTTTCACGAATCCCAGATTTTCATTTGACGATTCGATAGTGTCTTCTTCAAACGTTTCGAAAAAGCTGTCAGTGTTAGAGCCATTAACATCATCCGTGATATGCCCTGCTAGATTTCTCTCTTCTCCCGCGTCAACGCTGGATTTTAGAGGCTGCGACTGTGAAGCATTCCCTGCATTTGAGTCGCTGCCAAGTGATGAACTGAAAGCTGTGATTTGGCTGCTCGGAGCAGTAAGGATTAGCTGGTCTTGCAATCTTGGAAGGATTCCCATCAGCCCGTCTCCAGCAAAGTCAATGACATTGCTGCCGTTGACGTCTGCTCTAAACGAGTAACTCGGGTTTGTGAACGTCGGTGTAATCTGTGCACCAAAACGTCCAGCGGTATCGAGGAAGTCCCCAAATTGAACCTGATTCGCAGCCGTATCGACAACATCACCTGGAAGTACCCTAAATTCGATACTTGAATCGGAACCGAATTGTCCATTGGAGCTGATCCCTGATGCGTTCACATCAAGAGTCAGTATCGAAGCCTCCAAAGCATGTGATAGACCAACAATAACAGTGTTGTTTGGTCCAACGCTAATGGTGGTTATTGTTGGAATGGAAGCATTTCCAGGGATGCTAACGTCAAAACCGGGTGTACCGCTCAAAGTAAAGTCTGACGAGTCCAAAGATGCAGCATCAACCATCGCATCGAATTGCACGACTAACTGGTCCACATTGATCCAAGGAAGCGTTTCAGTCGGATCAGCTCGGCCTGTCAATTCGTAACCAATTTCAACAGCATCAAAGGCGCCATCGACACGGTTGCGGAAAACTGAGTCCCATCCTGTACCGTTGGCAAAGATACCGGTTGTCGTTGGCGTATCATTGTCTTCGATACTTACGGTATCAGTATCTGACATCGTTGCCGTATCGGTATCAATGATCGTGACCAAACCGTCTCCTGGGTCGCCGGATCCCGGCGTCAGGATGTCGGTCAATTGCAACGTCACTTCTTCATTGCCTTCAATGTCCAAGTCGTCGACCACGATGATATCGACTGGAATCTCCGTAACCCCTGCCGCGAAGAACAGGGCACCCGAAATCGAGTTGTAGTCGGCACTGTTGGATGCCGAACCACCGATTGAGTAACCAGCCTGAACACCGAAATCTACCGGATTGGACAGTCTCGCAACCAGCGTTCCATTATCCGGGCCAGTTTCGGAAGCATCCACATCTCGGTCAGCGTTCACCAAGTCAAAGAACAGCGTTGCCGTATCTTCACTGTCAATCGTCACGGTAGTCGTGTCTGCCGAAGTAACCGGAACCGCCGCTGTCACATTGCTGAGTGAAACTTCAAACGTTTCTGGGAGCTCAACGATGTTGTCATCGAGGATGTTGACAACGATGTTCGCTGTCAAGTTTCCTGGCGTGCCATCGAAGGAAATCGATGTCGTATCCGCCGAGAAGTCGTCACCAAGTGTTGCCGTCAAGGCGGAGAGGTCGACATCTGCCGTAACCCCACCCTGAACCGGTTCGCTTAGTGTTGCAACGATTGTGAGCGTTCCAGCCGTCTCGTCGACAGTAACATCCGGGCTTAGCGAGATCGTAGCCGGACCGTCGTCGTCAGTGATACTGACAACACCATCGACCACGTTCACTGGGGCAGCTGCCGTCACATCAAGACCCACGGTGAACGACTCAAGTCCTTCAACCAATGCGTCATCTGTGATGTTGACGACGATGTTTACTGCTCCCGCCGCACCGGCGACACCACTCATCACAAGCGAAGCCGTTCCGATTGTGTAATCAGACCCGTCAGCCGAATCAGCTGTGAGCACGACGTTTGCCGTCAAACCGCCTTGAACTTCAGAATCGAGAGTCGCGGTAACGATTGCCGTTCCGCTGTCTTCATCGACCGTCACGCTGCTGATCGTGATCGTGGCA